>NZ_CP144017.1:0-1170184 GCF_051053925.1 Mycoplasma sp. 06067-C1-B144P-99-0482-3 | reverse complement strand
ATTTATCTCCAAAGATATTATAAATTAAAGACTTGTTAAAAATGTGGAAAACGTGGACAAAATCCATATATTATAGTTATATTAACAGAATATAAAAAAAGGAAATCTTAATTATTTGCACTAATCTATAACTTATCAACTTATCAACAATTAACTAATATTTTTGTGAGTAATTTTTAGTTTTATATACATTTAATAGAGAAGCTAAAAATTAAGTTTATAAGTGTATTTTTAATACAAAATATTATATAATTAGGTGTGAATTATTTATTTTTTTGTAAAGGAGGTAAGTGGTATGAAAAGAACTTGACAACCATCAAAACTAAAACATGCACGTGTTCATGGTTTTAGAGCAAGAATGGCTACTAAAAATGGTAGAAAAGTAATTAAAGCTCGTAGAGCTAAAGGTAGAGTTAGATTATCTGCTTAATAGGATATGAAAAACAAAAGAATAATTAAGAAAAATTTTGAATTTCAAGAAATAATTAATTATAAAAAAACTATTAAAAATTTTTGTTTTGTTATTTACTATAAAGAAAATGATCAATCATATTTAAAATATGGTATTAGTGTTGGAAAAAAAATAGGTAATGCTGTAGTTAGAAATAAAGTAAAAAGACAAATTAGAATGATTTTAAGACAAAACATTTCTGAAGTTGGAACTGTTTCTAAAGATATCATTATTCTAGTTAGAAAAAGTGTTTTAGAACTAAAATATGCTACATTATCTAAATCATTAGTTAAGTTAATAAAAGAAATTAAATAAAGAAAGGAGGGATTATTTTGTACAAACAATCAGATAAAGTTATGAGTTATTTAAACGCTTCAAAAAACAAAAAAGCATCAAAAACTAAAAAAGAAATTTTTAAACTAATTATTAAATGATTAAAAGTTTTTGGATTTTTATTTATTTTAGTTTCAATGCTTTGAGGCTGTGTGCAGATGTATCAAGCTCAATATAGTGTTAATCAAATAGTTGATATGACAGGTAAAAGTGTTTATACACCAGGAGTTTCATTTGAAATTATTTTAAGCTCTTTAGGTGAACAAGGTTCTAAAGTTCATCACTTTGTTTATGATAAAGGTAGTTTTTTTGAATATGGTTATAATGCTATTACTTCTTGAAAAGAGACATTTAAATTAACTCAATCTCCATTCTATGGATTCTTTGTTTATCCAACAGCATGAATATTAGCTGGAATGATCAAACTATTTTCTGGAACACTAAATCCCTTATTAGATAAATCTTCTCAATTAAGTTATGGAATTTCAGCTATTTTTGCAATATTCTTAACAACTTTATTAATTAAAGGAATTACATTATCATTTGGTTGAAAATCACAAATTAACCAAGAAAAAATGCAAGATATTCAATTAAAGGTTGCAGATATTCAAGCTAAATATAAAGATAAAAAAGATATGCAATCTAAACAAAAACAACAATTAGAAATTCAAGCTTTATATAAAAAAGAAAATATGTCACAGTTTTCTGCATTAGCTGGTTCATTTGCTCCCCTTCCTTTCTTATTTGCAATTTATGCAATAGTTAGATCAACAAGAGCTTTGAAAATAGCAGCAGTTGGTCCAATTGCTTTAATCGAAGGACCATGACAACAAATTACAGCAGGAAACTATATTTATATTATTATTCTTGCAATTTACTTACCTTTACAAGCTATTTCAATGTTATTACCAACACTACTACAAATGAAAAAACAAAAATCAATTACTCTAACTGAAGCACAAAAAAAATCAAGAAAAAAACAATTGATTATGCAAGTTGTAATGATGTTTGTGTTTATTATCATTATTGTTTCAGTAGCAACAGGAGTATGTATTTATTGAATTTTTTCTTCAGTATTACAAATTATTCAAACTTATGCTTTTTATTTATATAATGAAAAGAAAAGAAAAGCTGGCAATCAAGAACGTCAAAGACGTTTGCGTCAAATGGAAAAAATGAATTTAAAATAATTTAAGAGAGTTGAAACTCTCTTTTTTTGTATTTTAAAGAATATAAATAAATTATGATAATATTGTAGGTATAAAAATATGACTAAATATTTATTTTCAGATTTTGATAATACTTTAAGAAATTCAAAAGTTAAAAATAGTTTAAAAATTGATCAAAAAGATTTAGATTTTGTCAATGAATTTCAAAAAAACAATAAGTTAATTATTTCAACAGGTAGACCTTATAAGCAACTAAAAGAACATTTGTTAAATGAATATAATTTAATACCTGATTATTTTATTGTGAACACTGGAGCTATGGTTTGTGATAATAAAGGAAAGGTTTTTTACAAAAAAACTATAGATAATCAAATAAAAATTCAATTATTAGATTTTTTAAAAACTATAGTTAATCAAATTGATGTAATAGTTTTTGCAACAAGTGAAAATGAATCCTTTTTATTTCATAAAAATTGATCTAAAGATGTAGAAAAATTCTTTTTTGGTCTTGAAAAATTGAATAAAACATTAGATTATTTATACGATAAAGATTTATTATGTTTAAAAATTGAATGTAGTCAAGAAACTTGAAATAAAATAGAATATTTTATTAACAAAAATAATTTAGAAGTTAATATTACTTTTAATAGTATTAATAATCGTTTATTTAATGAAATACATGCATTTAAAGTAAGTAAAGGACAAGCAATTAAAGGTTTGCAAGAAAAATTAAACATTTCTAGTGATGATATTATAGTCGCTGGTGATGATTATAATGATATTTCAATGTTTGAAATGTTTTATAAAAATTCTTATATGTGTAGACAAAAACATAATAAAAATATTAGAAATAAAGCAAAATATCTAATAAATAATATTTGAGAGATTAAGTACTAATGAAAACTAAAATAACTAAAGGCGGAACTAATGTTTCTTACCGTATAGATAATACCTTTTTACAAATTAAAAATTATAATGGGTTTAATCATCAAATTGATTATGATATTTTAAAAGACTTTGATTTTGTCCCTAAACTTATTAGTAATAATCAAAAAGAAATTGTTTGAGAATATGTTGATGGAAATGAACCTGTAGTTGATTTAAACAATATTAAAATAATTACTAATCAAATTAAACAATTACATAATTCTAATTTAAAGTTTCCAAAAAACAATTTAAAACAAAGAGTTCAACACTATAGACAAAAAATGATTGAACTTAATAGTGGTATTGAACTTTTAGATAAATATGCTAATTTAATTGATGATATTTTAGATAAAATGGATCACTTAACACCTTTACATAATGATTTATTTCCCTTTAATATGATTGAAACTAAAAATAAAATTTATTTTGTTGATTGAGAATATGCTACAATGGGTGATAAACATTTTGAATTAGCTTATTTAATTGAAACTTCTAATATGAATAGTGAATGTGAAAAAGTCTTTTTATATTTGTATAATGATTATGATTCTTACAAACTTTTATTAAATAAGATTTTTGTAAATTATATAGTTATTTTATGAATAAGAACACAAACATCAGCTCCTTACAACACAACTTTTTTTGAACAAAAAATAATAAATTATGTAACAAAACTAACTAATTAGTAAAATAAGTATTTAATATATTAAAAAGCAATATATTAAATAGAAAAGAAGTTAGTTATGAATAACCAATTTAAGTTTAGAAATAAAAAAATAAAGCCAGTAAGTATTTTAATTATGCTTTTTGTTGGCTTTTTGTTTTTAATATCTTTAATTGGCTTTATTTTTACTTCTTTTTATACAATCGATCTTAAATTGGCAATATTTTTTGAAAAAGGATTTAAGTATGAAATAGTTAAGTATTGATCTATATTTTATGATATTTTAGGAACTACTGAGTTAATAGTTTTTATATTATTTAATATAATGGTACTCATTGAAAGTTGATTTTTATTTAAAACTAAAAATAAAGAAGATAACTTTTGAAAGAAAAATAAATGGTTATTAAAACTAATCTATATAACAGTTTATATTATGTTTGTAGTGATTAAATGTATTACTACTTATTTTAAATTTAATGCCGATAACGGATTTGGGCATGGTGGAGATGCTATTTATCTATTGAGTAGTAAATATAGAAATATTTGTTTAATAGTTAGTTTAGTTATTCATTGTGTAGGTTTATTTGTTGGATTTTATATAATCCATTATAAGTTTAAAAATGATCCTAGTTATTTAGTAAAACAATATTGATTACAAGCTGTAAAGATTTTATTTATTCTTTTAGTTTCTTATACTATTATAGTTTTATTAAAAGGAATGACTTCTAGACCTTATTATTACAATATTATTTATGATGATTTATTAGAACAACTTAGATTAGATAATCATAATGATTGAGTTGATCATTATTTAAATCAATCTACTTTTAAACATGGATTTAATATTGGTGATAATAAATATGCTAATAATATACCTGGTGAATGACCTTGATATAAAATTAACGGAAGTTTATTTAAACCAGATAAAAATTCAGTACAGTTTAAACACTGGTTTGATTGAGCATTTCCATCAGGCCATGTAGCTGCTACTTTAATTATTGGATGCACATTCTTTTATTTTTTAACAAATAATCAGAAGTTAACACTAATTAAAATTATTTTATTAAGTTTATATTTTTTACATTTAATATCAATGAGTTTTGCAATTGTTGTTAATAGAGGTCATTGAATAAGTGATATTACATTTACTTATTTATGATTATTAGTATTTGAATAAATTACTTTATAGATTATTTCTATCATTAAAACAAAACTATTATTATTTAGTTTTGTAAAGTAATATGAAAATTACTACAAATAGAAAAAAAATCTCGGGGGAGGGAGAGTGCCGAGATTTTAATATTATTCTGATTGTTTAGGAGAAGAATTTTTCACTGAAAACTTGAATTCTAATAAATTAGAAGATTTAGGTCCATATGCAGTACCTGTATTATTGTTATAATTTACATTTAACCCTTGTATATTTTTTGTTTCTGTTTTTAATTTCTTAGCTAAGGCTTCCTTAATTTTTAATTGAGAAGTAACTGTTGTACCGTTCTTATTTTCTGACTCTATTTCTCCTAAGTCATAAATTGTAGTAAATTTAAAATCCAGTTTTTTACTAAATTTAAGAATTACAACAGACCCAGCCTTTTTCTCATAATCAACTTCTAAACTTTGTAGTTCAGATTCCTTAACTTTTAATTTCCCAACTAATTCTTTTTTAATTTTGGATTGTTCAACAATATTATTTTCATTTGGTTCAAAATTACCTAAAAGCTTGCCATTAACTTCTGAAAATTTATGTTCTATATCTTCTTCTTTCTTTTCTTCCTTTTTAGACTCTTCTTTTTTAGTTTCTTCAGTCTTTTCTTTTTCTTCTTCTTTCTTTTCTTCAGTAGGTTTAGTATCTGGAGTTTTTTTTGAAGTTTTATCACCACAAGCAATTACTGCAGCACTTGTTGTAGCAATCATACCTACTGATCCTAATATTGTTAATAATTTTTTCATATAATGTCCTTTACAATTGGTTGTTTATCTTTTGATAAGACACATTATATATATATATATATATATATATATATAATGTCAATATATTTTTGAAACAGGTGCTGTTTAGAACATTATGATAAATAATTATTAAATACATATTTTTTTTAATTAAAACTAGCAATCCCCCCGCTACGATAAACACGGACTAAAAATTTTCAATATTATAACAGGATTGTTTTCTGAATTGTACAGGGGGACAATCTTTTTAATTTTTCTTTTATTCTTATGTTATTGAATCAATAAATATATTTGTGTATTGATCTAATTAATTCTTGTATTGAATTGTATTTTTCACCATAATAAATTTCTTGTTTTAACAGACCAAAAAAATTTTCTATTATAGCATTATCTAAACAATTACCTTTTCTAGACATACTTTGAATTATGTTATTTTCTTCTAGTATTTTAATTCAGCTAATATGTTGATAATGAAATCCTTGATCAGAATGAATTATCAAACCATTAGTATTTTTAACTTTTCTAAGTGCTTTTCTCAACATAGAATTAGTTAAGTTTAAATTAGGACTTGTCTGAATTGAATATGAGACAATTTCACCATTATAAAGATCAATGATTGGTGATAAATATAGCTTTTGACCATTAACCCTAAACTCTGTTACATCAGTACATCAAACTCAAATCCAACAAAGAATATCAGAAGTGTCTGATTCAATTAAAAAAGAAAATATAGAGTTAGAAACAATTACAAAAGAACTTGACTCAAAAGTAAAAAAAATAGATGACTTAAAACAAGAAAATAAGCATCCAGAAGAAAACGTCCAAGTTTTAAAAAGTAATATTGAATCTTCTAGAGTAAAAATTGATGAATTAGAAAAAATAAAATCTAATAAACAAGAACTTTCTAAATTAGAAAAAGAGAAAAAGAATTAAAATCACTTGAATATAATAAAAACTATAGTCTATTAGAAAAACAAAAATTAGAAAATGATCAAAAAATAGACAAATTACACCAAGAGCAAACTTTGTTAAAAAATAAACAACAAGAACTTGAGGAAAAACTTCAAAAACTTGAAATAAAGCAATCAGATTTAAGAACGAAATTATTAGAAAAAACTAAGACAAAAGAAAACTTGACTGGTAAAGTTGCTCATCTTAATGCTGAAAATAAAAAAATAGAACAATTAATTAAAAAAATTCAAAGTAAAAAAGAAGAATTAGAAAAGCAAGTTGAGCTTATCGAAAAACCAGCACTAACAGCCACAGAAAAATCAAACATTATTCTTGATAGTATTAATGTTTCTTTATAAAAGGTTCAAAATATCAGTAGTTTAATGTATGATTGAAATAAGTCAACTAGAATTACAGAAAAGAAAAGAATTACTAGACAAATTACAAATAGTGATTTCCCTAAACTAGCTGAACACTATGAATCAATTTCAAATAATCTAAAAGACCTTGAAAAATTTGATAAAGAACTAGAAAAAATGATCCAAGAATTTAACAAAAAATTTGATGATAAATTCTTTGAAATTGATAACTAAATATTGTTTTAAAAAGACTGAAAATATCAGTCTTTTTTTGTTGTTTACTTTGTTATTTTAACTATCTTTTTAAAACACAATTATTGTAAAAATTTTTTCTTTTTAAGAAAAGAATAATACGAGCTCTGCAAAAAAAGGAACTGTAAAAAGGTCTAGAATTCATTCCTTTTATAAAAGTAACAACAGTTAATAAAAAAAGACCTATAATTAAAATTTTAATAGACTTACTAAAATATTTATTAATTAAAATATCAAATCTTTTTGCTAATTTAAAATGTATTGTATAAAAAAAACAAACTTAAGATAATAATTTGATAAATAAGAATAAGTGTAGTTAATACTTGTCGATAAATTATAGTATCTTGAAATACTAAATCGCCATATTTTCCAAATCCATTATCAAAGTTATAAACTTTATAAACATAAAAAATAGCTGTTGATATGGTTATAAGTAAAATTAATATATAAATTATTTTTACTAAATAGTAATGTTTAACAAAAAACATGCTTTTATTTTGTTTTTTATAAGCAAAAAAGCATTCAATAGCTATCATAAATAATGCAAGATAATAAAAAAGCACTTGAGTATCTCCGATTAATTCTGTTCCTCTTGCCCATCATTTACCTAATTCATAATCTGTTATTTTTTCAAAAAATTGAGAAAACTTAAAATCATTTTTATAAGGTGTTGAAAATATTAAAGTTATTAATCCTAATATAAATAAAATTCCAATACAAACATAAATAGAGTAAGAAGAATGACACTTTGAATTTTTTAGATCAAAAACAATTTGTTTATTTTCTTTGTTTGTTGGTACTAACATAATTCTTAACTTAATTTCTACTTGTATAATATCATTTCATAATTAGTAGATTTAAATATTTAGTTTCTTAATTCTTTACAAAAAAATTTCTAATAAAAAACTCATTTATTTGAACAAATGAGTTTGAATGAAATATATAAAAATCAAATTTTTTATTATATTTTAAGAATTGTGACTTGTGTTTATTGTTATATTATTTAAAAATGGCTACTTATTTTTTCCCAAATAAAGGTTTATATTCCCTTTTTATGTGTATACTAAAGTGATTATATGATTTTACATTTTTTACATTTCATTTAGAAATATCTTTATTAAAACTTAGTGCATTTTGAAACATACGGTCCATATCAGTTACATTATCAACTTTTCAATTTTTTATATCTTGATTAAATAATTTTGTGTCACTAAACATACTTCTCATAGTTTTAACATTTGAAACATTTCAATTAGTTATATTTTGATTAAAATCATGAGCACCATTAAACATACTATCCATATTAACTACTTTTGATACATCTCAATCTAAAGGCTTATTAAATTTTTTAGCCTGATAAAACATATAACGCATATCAGTTACTAGATTATTTTTTAGTTTGAAGATATTGCTATTAAATTCAGAAGCACCAAAAAACATATAATCTAGTTCTTCTATATTTTTTAGATTTCAATTTGAAAGTGACTTATTAAATTTTTCAGCTCGATAAAACATATTTTTCATGTTTTTAACATTACTTACATTTCAACTTGAAATATCTTGATTAAATAATTTTGTGTCACTAAACATACTTCTCATAGTTTTTACACTCCCTGTTTTTCAGTTTGATAAATCACTATTGAATTTAGTTGCACCATCAAACATATAGTTCATATTAGTTACATTTTCTGTATTTCAATTGGATAAAACCTGATTAAATTCTTTAGCTTGTTGAAACATTGAAGACATACTTACTATATTAGATGTGTTCCATTTATCAAGATTTTCAATTTTATCAGAATTATTTTTTAAAAAAGCACGCTCTAGACTAATAATTTCTTCTGGTAGTTTTTCAGGAACTTTTTTAACAGTTGGAGCAAACCTAGAAATTTTTCCCTTTTCATCATAACCAATTACTAAAACCTCAGTTTTATTATCATTATATTTTGTTTCAACTTTTTTAACTTTATCTAGTTTTTTAATTTCTATGCTTAGTTCACCTTTTATAATTTTAGAATCGTCTTTAGATTTAATATTAATTCTCCCATTATGTAATAAATTAGCTTTCTTAAATACTAAAAAATCAAAATCATTTTCAGTTAATTTATCTAGCCCTTTTATTTTTAGTAATGCTTGTAAAACATCTTGTTTTTGTCACTCATTTTTTGGTTCAATTTTATCTTTAAAATTTGAAATATCAATTTTACTTACTTGCTCTTTTTTTTGTTGATTGTTATCAGGTTTATTGTTATCAGGTTTATTGTTATCAGGTTTATTGTTATCAGGTTTATTGTTATCAGGTTTATTGTTATTAGAATTTGAAGTTTTACATGAAACAACAACTAATGGAAGTGGTGTAGCAGAAAATAAAACTCCAAGTTTTGCTAGTAGACTGATATGTATATTTTTCATTATTCCCACCCGGACTTCGTTTTATAAAATAAATAAATTTTTTCCGTTTTTTATTATATAAAATTAAATTCTAAAATCATAAAAATATCAAAAAATTAAAAAATTAGGATACAAAAAACCTAATTTATAGTTTATTTTATAGCAAAATATTAAAATTGATCAATACATTTAAGTGATAAGTTGGATTATTAAACAAAATGGTACCAGACCAATTATAAGACCACAGATCTGTGGTCTTATAATTGAACAGGAGGTCTAATGTTTGTTATCCAAGAAAATAAAAAGTTTAATGAAAAAAAGAAACTTATAATAGATACTTTTGAAAAAGAGCCTAACAGAAAGTTGTTATCAATCGCTATACAGTTTCAAAAATCACTTTCTACTGTAAAAAAATATAAAAGTGAATATATTAAATGAAAGAACAAGGAAGCAGAGCTAATTCTTTCACATAAAAACACTAATAATAAAAATGCTCAAAAATATAGTGATGAGATAATACATAATTTAGGTGAAAAATACCAAGAACAAGTAAAAATAACTGGTGGAGATGTAAATAATGCTAGTTGTTCTTATTTAACTTTAGAAAACTATCACAGCACTCTTATGTCAACTAACACTAAAAATAAAATTTCTTATTCAACTTTAAATAGGAGACTAATACAACAAGGTTATGCAAGCCCTTATTGCAAACGTAAAACCAAAAAAGAAGTTAAAAAAATAAGAAGACAACAAGAAGAAGGAAAATTAATTAGGTATAGCAATGAGCTAGTTTTTTATGTGCCTAAAAACGTAGAAAAACACAGACTAGCAGTAGCAAACAATTATAAATTTGGACAGGTAATAGAAGTAGATGGATGTACTCATTATTATTTTCAAAATAACACAATAGCAACATGTGTTATGGCTGTTGATGTTGGAACTAATCAAATACTTGATATGTGTTTTGAAGAATACGAAGAATCTTTAAATTCTTATCAAAAAATTTTTGAAACAATATTTAAAACTTATGGCTATCCTCAAAGAATTATTACTGATAATAGAGCTAATTTTAAAAAAGATGAAAGAAATAACGCTAGAACGCGTTTAGAGCTTGAAAATAGGGGTATAGAGGTGATTTCTTCATCTAATGCTAATGCAAAACCACATGTTGAAAGAATGTGAGATACAGTCCAAAAAAATGCACCTTTCTTCTTTAAACAAAATGATATAAAAACAATTGAACAAGCAAATCAAATAAAACACAAATTAATAGATTTTGTTAATAGTAAATGTAAAAAAAGAAAAAGAGATAATGCATTTAGACAACTAGGTGAAAATGAAGTTGAAAAATTCTTTGACCTACCTATACCTAGAAAATTTGCAAATGGTGTAGCAGAGTATAAAACTAAAATTTATGCTCCATACGATGAATTTGGTAAACGTTTTAGATTTTATAAAAAAGAAAATATTCAACTTGTAATTGGTTCAGATGAACAACTTTACTTTAGAACAGATACTAAACGCTATATTGCAAAGCCATTAGAAATTGGTTCAACTGATTGAGTTGAAGTTGATTTTGTTAGAAGAAAACAATTAGATGAAAGTAGAAAAGAAGATTTAAAAATACTAACAATGATAAACCAAACAAGAAGAATTCATAGTGGATTAGACAAAACACTCTTATACATAAAAAAATACCCCAATGGATTACCTAGTGAGTTAGTTGACGAGATCTCAGGAATCGTATTGAGGGTTAAAAGTGATTGTTCAAGGTTTTCCCATGAACTCAAAGATAAATTAGGCTTGTTAGAATAGATCTATTATTCTCTAATTTCTTTGATAATATAATTATAACTTATAGTACCATTTTGTATAATAACCCACGAAATTGATCAATACATTTAAGTGATAAAAATAATATAATTCTAGTCAGTAAAACCTTTGCAATATTCTAAATCAACCTCAACATCATAATCTAATTTAATAGCATCATCATAATTAGCTTTTACACAAATTTCAGTAGCAACACCAACTATTTTTAAAGTGTCTATGTTTTTTGATTTTAAATACTCATCTAATCCATTTGAGTTATTAGCATCATCAAAAAAACCGCTATAGCTTTCAATATCTTTATTAACACCTTTTTCAATAATTAAATCAACATCACTATGATCAAAATAAAGTTCACTACCTTTAGTATTTTGTACACAATGTTTATTTCAAATTTTAAAAGAACAATGATCAATTGGATGAAAATCTTTAGTTGCAATAATTGTTCAGCCTTGAGATTTTAATTCTTTTGCTAATTTTTCAATTTTAGGTTTTAATGTATAGGCATTCTTTACATATAAACTACCATTAGGATCACAAAAATCATATTGATAATCTACAATAATTAATGCTTTATTTTTATTTTGTGATTTCATAAATTTATTCTCTCTTAGAATTAATAATTTAAGTTCTGATTATATAATTTAAATAGATTAAATTATTATTTATAAATAATGTTAATATAAAAAATATTTAGTTTAGAATTATTTTAATAAGAAAATTACTTTTTTTTCTTATTTTAATTTATGCAAAAATAGAGAATTTTTATTTTTATATTTAATAATTTTAATTCAATTTTTATAAGAAAGGCTAGTATGAAAATTGTAATTATAGGTGGAGCAGCTAGTGGAATGACAGTTGCAAGTAGACTAAAAAAAGCTAATAAAAAAGCTCAAATAATTGTTATTCAAAAAGAAAAATACGTTTCACTAGGAGCTTGTGGTTTACCTTATTTTGTAGCTAATCCATCTTTAAAATCAACTGATTTATTAGCAAGAACTGTAGAACAATTCATAGAACAAGACATTTTAGTTTATAGTGAATCAGTTGTTAAAAAAATTGATGCTGAAAATCAAAAAGTTTGATATGAAAAAAATGATCAATTACTAGAGTTAGACTATGATAAATTAGTAATCTCAACAGGAGCAAAGCCTATAGTTCCACCAATTAAAGGAATTGATTTACCAAATATTTTTACTTTAACAAGATTAGAAGATGCAACTGAATTAAAAGAAAAACTAAAAGATAAAAATATTAAAAAAGTAGCAGTAATTGGTTCAGGATTTATTGGTTTAGAGTGTTGTGAAATGTTAGAACACTTTAATAAAGAAATAGTTTTAATTGAAAAAACTAGTAGATTAAATCAAAGAGTGTTTGATCAAGAAATCACTGATTTATTAGAGCAAAACTTAATCAAAAACAATGTTGAAATTATTAAAGAAAATGGGTTAAAATCAATAACTCAAACTAAAGATAAAAGATTAAGTTTAACTTTAGATCAAAATGAAGAAATTGAAGTTGATTTAATAATTTTAGCTATTGGATTTAGACCAGCAACTGAGTTTTTAAAAGATACAAAATTAGAAATGCTAGGTAATGGAGCTATTGTTGTTGATAAACATGGACGAACAAATTTAAAAAATATATGATCTTGTGGTGATTGTGCTACTGTTTATCATAAAATTACTAACCAAATTACTTATACTCCACTAGCAACAGTTGCTAGAAAATTTGCTAAAGTTGTAGCTGATGATATTTTAAATGTTAATAGTGAATTTGTTGGAACTTTACAAACTGCGATTTTAAAAGTATTTGAATCAGAATTGGTTTCTACTGGAATTAATGAAACTCTAGCTAAAGAATTAGGATATGATATAAAAACTATTTTTATTAAAGATGCTGATCATCCATCATATTATCCAAACCCAACGCCGCTTGCTTTAAAACTAATTTTAAATAAAAAAACAAATACATTAATTGGTGCTCAAATGTATGGATCTAATTTATCTGTATTAAGAATTAATTTCTTAATTTCATTAATTTGAAATCAAATTGAAATTAATCAGGAATTAACTCAAGTTGATTTACCATATTCACCACCATTTTCTAGAGTTGTAGATATTATTCACATTGCTTTAGAAAAACTTATTAAAAATTAATAGGAGAAATACATAAAAAATGCAAGATAAGACTAATGTTTTATTAGATAAATTCTTAGCAATTGGAAGTTGACAAGCGGCTATTGCTATTATTATATTTATCGGAATTCAAATTGGTTTATGGTTTACATTTAAAAAATTTAAATTTAAATTCATTTATAGAGTTTTAATTGGATTAGCAATTGGTTTAATATTTGGAATTATTATTCAAGCTATTTATAAATTTCCACAAAATGGATTAGTAAATAAGAATTTACCAACAGAAATTAAAAATAATGGTGAAAAAATAGAAAAAACCAACCCTGATTTTAGATTATGAGTATATCAACTAGATATATGAATATCTTTAGCAAAAAATATTTTTATTAACGGTATTTTATTATTAACAGCTCCAGTTGTATTTATTGCAATTTTTAGAGTTACATCAAAAAAAGGTAATAAAAATGTTGGACGTATTTCATTAAAAGGTGTGAGTTTATTATTATTAAATACTGCATTTGCATTTGTAATTACTTTTTGATTAGGATATTTAATAAAAGTTGGTTCAGGATCAGGTTTATCTTTAGATCATTCGATTGTAAAAAATGCACCAAAAGAAACTCAACCTTTACCTAAAATAGTTTGAGAGTATTTACCAAATAATTTTATTCAACCATGACTTGGATCAATGGTAATTCCATTAATGGTAATTGCAGGATTAATCGGAAATTCTGTAAAAATTTTGTTTAAGAAAAAACCTGTTGAAATGGATGCGATTAGAAAAGGAATGGATGTTGCTTGAAGCATTGTGATCTCAATATTAATGACATTTATGAAAATAATGCCTTTAGCAGTTATGTCAATGATTGCTTCATCAGTTATTTCTAAACCAATTGGAGCACTAGCAACAATTGGAAAAGTTTTAGGATTAGGATATTTAGGATTAACTATTTCATTAATATTCTTAACACTATTATTATTTATAAATAAAATTAATGTTATTGCTTGATGAAAACTTTCATTTAAAATTTTAATTCAAGGATTTGCAACACAATCTTCAAACGCCACTTTACCAATGAGTATCCAAACATTAAAAGATGAAGTTAAAATTGATGATTCAGTAGTTTCAACAATAGCTCCGTTATCGACAACAATGGGATTAATGGGATGTGCTGGAGTTCAATCTGGTGTTATTACTAGTTTATTATGAACTGGAGCAACTAATGCTAGTTTTCACAGTATGGGATTATTTACATTCTTTATTTTAGCTTTTTTTATCACTTTAATTGCTTCTTTAGGAATTAGTGGGATTCCAGGAACTGCAACTGTTCTTACCTCAGGTGTTTTATCTGGCTTAGGTTTAAGTGTATGATTTGCACCAGTTTATGCAATAGTTGGCTCATTAGATGGACTATTTGATATGGGAAGAACTGGAGTTAATGTTACTTCAGGAGCTGTTGTTACTACAGTTGTTGCAAAATCAGAAGGTTTGATTGGTGAAGATTCAACAATTTTATCCAAACAACAATTAGAAAAACAAAAAATAATAAAGGAAAAGAAATCAAAAAAAGAAATGCAGGAAACTCAAAAGGTGGAAGCTAAAAAAAGTTAAATTAGTTCAACATTAAAAGTTGAACTTTTTTATTTTTATTTAGTAAAGTTATAATAAATTATGCAATAATATATAAATGCTTAAAATTCTAATTGTAGATATAATATTAATAAATAGACTAAAAGGTGATTGGTATGAAAAGTAATTATGATGTAATTGTTGTTGGTGGAGGTCATGCAGGAGTTGAAGCAGCTTTAGCTAGCGCTAGACTAAATAAAAAAACGGCTTTAATTAATTTGTATGAAGATAAAATTGCAACAATGCCGTGTAATCCTAGTGTTGGTGGTCCTGCTAAGGGAATAGTAGTTAGAGAAATTGATGCACTTGGTGGAGAAATGGGGAAAGCTGCTGATGCCACTGCTTTACAAACTAAATTACTTAATTCTTCAAGAGGACCTGGTGTATGGGCATTAAGAGTACAATCAGATAAGGAAGAATATTCTAAATATATGAGAAATGTAATTAAAAAACAAGAAAACTTAGATTTAATTACAAAAGCATGTACTGGTTTAGTTTATGATGATAGTAAAAATGTTACAGGAATATATTTAGACGATCAAATTACTCTAAATGCTAAAATGGTAATTATTACAACAGGAACATATTTAAAATCAGAAATTTTAAAAGGCGTTGATAGATACGAGTCCGGACCTAACAATGAAAAAACAACTAAAGGAATAAGCAAATCATTAATTGATTTAGGAATTAAATTAATGAGATTCAAGACCGGAACTCCAGCTAGAGTTTATAGAGATTCAGTTGATCTAAGTAGAGCTACTATTGAACCAGGAACTGATATGAAACTAGCTTTTAGTTTTTCAACAAACACATATACTCCAATAGAACAACAACAACTTTGTTATTTAATTCATTCAACTTTAGAGACTAAAAAAATAATTCAAGATAATTTAGAAAAATCTGCAATGTATTCAGGAACTGTGGAATCAATTGGACCAAGATATTGTCCTAGTTTTGAAGATAAAGTTGTTAGATTTAAAGAAAAAGATACCCATCAAATTTTTATTGAACCTGAAACTTTAAATGGAGACACTTGATATGTTCAAGGATTTTCAACTTCAATGCCTATCGAAGTTCAAGAATTGATGCTAAAGTCACTTCCTGGATTTGAGAATGTTAGAGTAAAACATTGAGCTTATGCAATTGAATATGATTGTATAGATCCAATGCAATTATCTCCTAGTTTAGAATTAAAAGATGTTAAAAATTTATTTACTGCTGGACAAATTAATGGAACTAGTGGATATGAAGAAGCTGCCGGACAAGGGTTAATAGCTGGTATTAATGCTTCTAGAAAAATAGATGGATTAGACCCAATTATTTTAAGAAGAGATGAAGCTTATATTGGTGTTATGATCGATGATTTAATCAATAAAGGTGTTTGAGAACCTTATAGATTATTAACAAGTAGAGCAGAACATAGGTTGTTATTAAGAAATGATAATGCTGAGACTAGATTAAAACAATATGGAAAAGAAATAGGACTAATTAGCGATACTGAATGAGAACAATATTTAAGTTATGTTAAAGAAATTGAGCAAGCTATCAAAGAACTAAAAGAAATCAGATTTACACCAAAATCTCAACTAGCAATCAATTTAAAAAACAAAAAACAAGCTGATTTATCTCATGGATATAGTGGTTATGAGATTATTAAGATTCCAACAGTTGATATTAATGAGTTAATTGAATTTATTCCAAGTTTACAAAGACTAAAAACTAATCAATTGCAGTCAATAGTTATTGAAATTAGATTTGAAGGTTATGTTAAAAAAGAACGTCAATTAGTTGATAAATTGGTTAAACTAGAACGTAAAAAAATTCCTTTAGATATTAACTATTCTAAAGTTGATAATCTAGCAACAGAAGCTAAAGATAAATTAGAAAAAATTAGACCCTTAAATATTGGACAAGCTTCAAGAATCACTGGAGTAAATCCCGCTGATATTCAAATGTTATTATTTTATTTGAAAAAACAATATCCTTTAGAAAGTATCGATGATTAAGAATTGCTATAGCAATTCTTTTTTTATGACATAAAAAAGAATTAATTTTTAGCATTTCTATAGGGTTGAGACTGCCATAGGTTTTTGAAAAAACAATATACTTTGTAAAAGACAAATAATCTAATATTATTTAGCAGAAAATTAATAAAATTGAAGTAAAAAGGAGTCGTAAAAAATAAATCTGTCCTACTTTCAAGAGTCGTCTAACTTGTTTGAAACCAACATCTATGGTGAAATTATCAAAATGCTTAATCAATACAAAAAAACCAAATATCAGGAAAAACTGATATTTGGTATGAAGTAATAATTGCTAAAAAATAAACAAATAATGGATAAAATATTGATATAACTAATTTTTTATAAAAATTTTAATTAATCAAGTAAAGGTTCAATAATACTTCTTAAATCGTCAATAGTTGTCTTCAAAATTTTTTTAAATTTGTTTCTTGATAGATCAAGTTTTATACATATCTCTTTGTTAGAGTAATTATTTAAATACATTTCAAATACTTGTTTTGCCAATTTTTCATTTGAATTTTTAAAATATGTGTCTACTATTTCTTGTATTGGCATACCATTATTTTGATAATTTTCATCTTTTATATTTTCAATAATTTCTCTTTTAATACTAGAAGTAGAAACACTCATATTTAAAATCTTATGTCTATTATTCATATATTTAGTACATACATCAGTACACTTTCAACTAACAGCATCAATAACAGATCAAACAAACTTTTTTCTAATTTTTTTAACCTGATAAACTTTTAAAAGATTATCAAATGCTATTCATGCATAGCTTAGCAAATCAGAATGTTCTAAGGGTAATGAGTGAAATTTAGACATTACTTTTTTTATAGCAAAATTAATAGGGGGTAATAACAGAACAAATAAATTTGTCTTTTCTTCTAAACTTAGTTTAGATAAATCTTTATTTAGGAAATGTTTAATAGGTTCCATATTAACTCCTGATGAAAAATGAATATTATATTTTAATATTGTCTAAAATGATTTTTTAAGTAGTTATTAAAGAAATAAAGCTATTTTGAATTAAATTCAAACTAACAAAAGCGAAATCTAAATTATTATTATAATTATGTATTTTGTTTACAATTAATTGAGTTAATTTACTTAAGAGATAATGTAATGGCCTTTTGTAAATCACGTATTGTATTTTTTATGATTATATTAAATTTATTTTTTGATATATCAAGTGTTGCACATATTTCTTTTTGTGAAAAAATATTTTCATACATTTCAAATACTTGTTTTGCCAATTTTTCATTTGAATTTTTAAAATATGTGTCTACTATTTCTTGTATTGTTAAATTATTTTCGCTATTTAGTATAGTGCTTTTATTTGTTTTTTTATAACTAAGACTACAAGTTGCAATACTAAAATTTAGATTTTTATAATAGTTTTTAATATTTTTTACACAAACCTCTATACACTTTGATTTAATAGCTTCTAAAACTTTTAATAACAATTCTCCATTAAACTTTTTTGCTTTACTTTTGTTTAATATTTCTTGAAAAGTTAATCAAGTATAAAATAATAAATCTTGATATTCTAATGGCAATGGATGAAATTCTAGAATTGCTTTTTTTATAGAAGCATTAATTGGATCTAATAGTTCTGAAAATAATTTAGTTCTTTGTTCTAAACTAAGTTCAGATAAGTATTTATTTAAGTATTTGTTCAACTCGTTCTCCTTTCCAAATTTTCTAATTTCTTTTTATAATAAATTTCTAAAATATGCAATAGTTTTTTTAATTTTTTTTTAAAAATAAATAAATTTGGAAAATTTATAATAACTTTTAAGAAATTTGTAGCAAAAATTATCAAATGAATTAGTGCACATAGATAATTTCATTTTTTTTATTTCTATTAGCTTATAAGTTCAAAACTTAACAAATCTAATTTTTTAAAACCTAAAAAAGTCATTAAACAAAGTTTGTTACGCACACTAACTAAGCAAAGTCTATATAAAGTCATAGTTTTACACAATTAATTTGTGATACTAACAATTTCTTTAATAAAAGTTAATGTGAAGTTAGTTTTAACACTAAAAAATAATTAATTTTAAAATCAATTAATATTAAATTCTTTTTATTCTTTATTCTTTTATATTCATTCCCTTCTGTTTTCACTATTGTTTTAGAATTTTTTTTAAAAGAATGACCAAAAAATAGCAAAAAAATAAAAAATCAGCATAAATATGCTGATTTATAAAAGATAAAGTATAAATTATTTTTTTTTAAAAAAACAATAAAAATTTATAAAAACAGATATAACATAATATATTAAATTGGTTATATTAATTATAATCAAACTGATCTAAATTTAGTTAGACTAAATATTTTTATAGCTTTAAATATCTTTTAGGCTTCAACTATTTGTAAATGTCCTTTAGAAATATCTACTTTTTTTCAAAATCCTAATATTAATGTCATTACAAGTGTTCCTATTAAAATAGCAAGTATAAATAAAGCTATACCCATACTTTTAGCAACACTATGTTGAGTAAATAATTCTGAATTTAATAAAGGAAATACAAATATTCCTCCATGTGGAGCTGGTAAAGTAATTTTAAATGCACCAACCAATAAACCTGTAACAAATCCACCACTTAAAGCTGAAACTGAGATATGTTTTGGATCAGTTACCATAAATGGAATAGCTCCTTCACTTATAAAAAATGACCCCATTAATCAATTTGCTTTTGCTGCGTCTCTTTCTTTTGAAGTTCAAACTTTTTTAAAAAAAACTGTACATAAAGCAATACCTAGAGGTGGAATCATTCCTCCAGCCATTGAAGCAGCCATAATATTTGTAAATATAGCTTCTTTTCCAAATGATCCTGCTACTGAAGCTGTTCCTAAAACATAAGCAATCTTATTAATAGGACCACCCATATCAACACACATCATTAACCCTATAATAGCTCCTAAAATAATTAGTAAATTATTTTTAGCCATATAAGTTAATCCCAATTGAATTCCATATAATAAATAACCAAGTGGTATATTTAACACAAACATAGTTAAAGAAATTACTAATAAAGATAAAATTGGAATAAACACTATGTCTCTTACACCATGAAATGGTTTTTTAAATTTTTGCATTCCTACAGTTAGACCAAAAACAATAAAAGCAGCTAAATAACCACCAACCATAGCACCAATAAATCCTGAATTAGTTGGTAAGTGTTCTGGTAAAATTCTTTTTCATAACCCAGATCAAGATCCTATAGTTCCATATGCAAAACTACCTGTGTTATCTGCTAATAATCCAGCTACAACACCAGGCATTAATCCTTGTGGTCCTACAATTGCATAAGCAATATAACCACCAAGTATTGGAACCATCATCATCATTGCAGTTTTTCCAGCTGCTGCAAATCAACCAGAAACTTTGTTAACTGTTCCAAAATCACCTTTAGCATTACCATTACCAGTAATAAAGTCTAATAAAAAAGCAATTCCTAAAATAATTCCACCAGCTACAACAAAAGGAAGCATTCTAGAAACCCCACCTAACAAATTACCCTTAAAGTCTTTAAATTTTTTTAAACTTAATTCCCCAATAGTTGAATCATCAGCTTTAATATTTTTAATTTCTTTTAATTTAGAATGTTTATCAAAGTTAGAGATCAATTCTTTTCCATTGTAAATTGCATCTTTTGTGCTTGTGTCAATAACTTTACAATTATTAAATCTAGACATTCCTTCAATTGCTTTATCATGAGCTAAAATAATTACTTTAGCATTTTTAATATCTTGTTCAGTTAACTTATTTTCAATTCCTCTTCTTCCTTGTGTTTCAATCTTAATGCTTAGATTTAAACTTTTTGCATATTCAGTTAACTTATCACTAGCTAAATATGTATGAGCAATTCCTGTAGGACAAGCAGTTATTCCAACAACATCAAAAAATTCATTTTTATTAATTTGTTTTTCTTTTAATTCTTTTTTATCATCAAAAATTTCTACTAGTTCTATAAAACTTTCAATTTCTTTTAAATTTATTAAAACACTAGAATCTAAGAATTTAGATGAAAGACCTGCAATTGCATCCATATGATCATTGCCATTTTGATCATTTGTTACTATCATAAAAACTAGATCAACTAATTGGTTATCATTATTATTTCATTTTATTGGAGTTTTTAAACTCATAAAGCAAACTGTTGGTTTTAGTACTGCTTCATTTAATGCATGTGGAATAGCAATACCATCACCAATAGCAGTTGATTCTAATTTTTCTCTTGTTTTAATTGTATTTAAAACCGCAGTTTTATTACTAATAATTTTTTGTTCTAATAATTTTGAAACTAAAAAGTCAATTATTTGTGTTTTTGTTTTAAATTCTTGTTTAAAAAAAGAAGTATTTTGATTAAATAAATCTTTTATTTGCATAACTACCCTTCTATTTTTTTAACTTTAATTTCTTTTAAGTGTTTATTAATTTCTTTTTTTGTTGCTAGTCATTTACTAAAAGCAGTACTTGACCCGCAGCTAGCAGCATATTTTAAAGTTTTTATAATATCTAATTGTTGATTTAATCCGTGAACAAATCCAGCTAACATTGAATCACCAGCTCCAGTTGAATTAACTAGTTTTCCTTTACCAACCCCTATTTTATAAATATCATTGTTTTCTGAAAAATAATAGCTTCCTTTATTTGCCATACTTAATAAAATATTTCTAGCACCTAAATTTTGTAGTTGCTTTATTTTTTTACAAATTTCATCAAATTCATAACTAATAGGTTCATTAAAAACTAAAAATAATTCACTAATGTTTGGTTTAATTAAAAAAGGTTTTGCTCTTAGACCTTCTAAAAGATATTTTTTAGAGGTATCTAAAATAAATAAAGCTTGTTTTTTATTAATAAGATCACCTATAATTTGATAAACATTATCATTAAATGATTTATTAACACTTCCACTAGCTATAACAATATCATTTTCTTTTAAATTATCTTTAAGATATTTTAATAACTTATTTAGATAACTTGATTTAAGATCACAACCAATACCATTCAGCTCTATTTCATCAAAAGTATTTAAATTTTTAATTTTAAAATTAGTTCTAGTTATACCATTGTATAAAAAGAAATGATTTTTTAAATCCAATTTTAAAAATTTATCTAAAAATTGATTGGCATTATTTTTACCTAAAAAACCTGTACTTATAACATCATTTTTTAAATTATTTAAAATAATTGCTACATTAATTCCCTTACCACCAATTAATGAATAACTATTTGTATAATAATTAGTGTTATTAAAATCTATTTCATTAGTTTCAATTACACAGTCAATAGCAGGGTTTAAAGTAATTGTATAAATCATTAATCTTCAATTAGCTCTAATTCTAAATTTGTAGCAAATTTATAAAATGATTTAGAATGTTTTTTAGATTGATCAATTAACCCATAGCTTTTATTTGAGTTCTTAATTACTTGAATTTTTAATTGAGCATGATCATCACTAGTTGTATAAATATTGTTCTGATCATCAACTGCATTAATGCCAATAAAACTTAAATCAAAAGCATAGTTTTTCAAATCATTAACTGCTTGATAACCTAAAATAGAACTAGTAATAACTTGATATTTTCCACCTAATAAATAAATATTTTGATGATTATTTTTACTTAATTCTTGAACATTTAAAATTGAATTAGTAACAATTTTTAAATCCAAATTAGGATCTAAAATTTTTGCTAAATAATAAGTTGTTGAACCTGAATCTAAAAAAATACAAGTTTTAGGTTTTATTTTTTTAAGAGCTTTAATAGCAATTTGTTGTTTAGCTTGAATATTTAAATTAATTTTATTATCTAAATAATCTTCAACAATTAAATTACTTTTATTAAGTTGTACTCCTCCATGTGTTCTAATAACTTTATGTCTTTGTTCTAGTTCTTTAAGATCTCTTCTTAAAGTAGTTAAGGGAATATTTAAATCAGTTGATAGAAACTCTAAAGAAAGCAATTCATTTATTTCTAATTTTTTTAAAATCTCTTTGTATCTTTGTTCTTTAATCATATGAATCCCTCAAGTTTATTATAACCGTTAATTTTTTAGTATAAACCAAAAAAATCCAAATTACACCAAAAAACGCCAAATAAAATCTTTATTTAATTAAAATTTAATAACCACACTATTTTTTGTTAAATTTATTAATAGAAAGAAAATATATGTTTTATTACGCTACGCACTCAGTTTTAATTCAAATAAATAAACTAAATGATAAATATTTAATTGGTGAACAAATTTTTGAACAAATTCCAAGTTATATTCTAAATAGCTTATATACTTCTGCTAATTGAAATAGAGCCTTAAAGTATTATTGTTTTAAAGGTAATTTAGTTGGTTATTATATGTTAAATTTTGACATTTATTTAGATTTTCAAGCTAAAGAGATTAACCTTTTAACTAAAAATAGTTTTTTTATTAATATTATTAATCAAAACCAATTTAAAACTGATTTTTTACAAAAAGTTTTAGATCATAAACATAGACATAGATTAGTATTGAATACTAATTTTGATATTGATAAAGATTTTATTATTAAAACTAATCCAAATATTTTTTTAGATATTTTAAGAATTTCATCTATTAATGGATTTTTTATAAATAATCAAATAGACTTAAATAAATATAAGTTTAAAGATGTATTTGTATTAAGTGATAAATTTGAATTTGTAATCACTAATAAAAACCAAAGAATTTATAAAATACCAAAAGATCAATTAAGTATTGATAATAAGCCAATTTTTATTGATTTAATTAATTGTAAAACCTATTTAATTACTACTTTAAATTGATCTCATCAAATAGTTTTAGAACTAGAATATGAAGATGTTAACAATATTATTAATTTAAAAACACAACTAATTGAGATTTTTAAAAATAACTTTGCAACTGATTTAAACTGACATTTATATAACCTAACTTTAGATGAAACATATTTAGCTAATGCAATTAAAGAAGTGTTTGAAAATAATTCATTTATTATTTCTATTAATGTATTAGAAAAAATTTTTAAAAAATTACTTATAAATTATTTTTTTATTATCTTTCGTTCAAAAAGTTTGATAAATCTTATAAAAGGCTATATTAAAACTAATGAAGATACTTTAATCTTTAATAATCTTTTAAATAGATATAACAAATAATTTACTTAATAATTTTTAAAATTTAAAATAAATTAATTATTAAAAAAATTACTAATAAACAAATGTAATCTAAACTTTTTGTTATTGTATTAAGAAAAAAATGATTAAAAAAGCAAAATTATTTTAAAAATAATAAAAACTAGTAAAAACTAGTTTAAAACTTTTATTAATCTATTTGTTTTTAGTAATCTATAAATAGATATAAATAAACTTAGTTAGGAGAAAAAAGTATGCATATTGATAAAAATGCCGATATTGCTAGTGTTGTACTAATTGCAGGAGATCCTAGAAGAACTAAGTGAGCTTGTGAAAACTTGTTAACTGATTATAAACTAGTAAGCGATGTAAGAAATGCTTTTGTTTATACTGGTTATTATAAAAATCATAAAGTTAGTTTTGCTACAAGTGGAATGGGTCAACCTTCAATTGCTATTTATGCTCATGAGTTATTTAATGATCATAATGTTGATACTATTATTAGAGTTGGAACTTGTGGAACATATAATAATGATATTAAAATAGGAACTGTAATTGAAGCAAAAAATGCTTTTAGTGAAGTAAATATTTTTGAACCAGATAAAACAGGATGACAAAAAAATCAACCTAGTTTAGATTTAAATATTGGTTTTAAAGCAAATGTTCACTGTAGCGATGTGTTTTATAGAATATCTAAATTAGATGTAAAAGAACATAATTTAGATGTTGTTGATATGGAAAGTTTTGCTTTGTTTTATTTAGCAAATCATTTTAATAAAAAAGTAGCTACTATTTTAACTGTTTCAGATAATTTAAACGATCATTCAAATGACTTAACTGCTAAGCAAAGAGAAAAAGCTACACTAAAAATGTATCAAGATGTTCTAGAAAAATTATTTACAAATTAAAAACCTTAGCTGTTTGCTTGCTAAGGTCTAATTTTTATAAGTATGTTTATTTTGTATCTTTTATATTTAATTGCTGTTTTAGTTCGTCAATTTGCTGTTCTAAATCAGCAATTTTTTCTTCTAACTGTAAAAAGAGTTGTTTATAAGAATTAGCACTATTTTTTGGTCTGCCGATTTGATTACTTAAACCTTTTATTCCTTTTTCTTTAAACTGTTTTTCTCACAAAGCAACAGTTGAAGAATTTTTAATACTAAATAGTTTTATGGTTTCTGGATAGCTTAAGTTATATTCTTTTTTATGATTAATAACATGTAGTTTAAATTCTGGATCATATTTAGTATGAACTACACTTTTACTAATTCCTTGCTCAGCAAACATATTATATTGATGAATTCAATCTCTGATTGTTCATATACCAATATCATATTTACTTGCTAAAGATTTAACTGAAGCTCCCTTTTTATGTTCTTCTATAATTTGTAGCTTAAAATCAAGGTCTTTTGGCAGCATATTTATACTCTTTTTCTATTTAATAGTTATTATAAAGATAAAAATTAATAAATTACATAAATTTTAAAATATCTCTTATCACTAAGTTTTTATTTAATTCATTTAAAATTTCATGTCTAAAATTTGGATAAATAATTAATTGAGAACTATAACCTAATTTATGTAATTTATTATTGAACTTAACTGCATCTTTACTAAAGTGACTTACAGGATCATCACCACCAGTTAATAACAAAATTCTTAGATTTTTATTCATCTTTTTTAAGTTCTTAGTTTTTAAATTAAACAACATCCCTTTAAACATATCTTTAAAAGCACTACTACTAAATACAAATCCACATAATTTATCATTTAAAAATTGATTTTGGATTTTTTTATTTCTAGTTAATCATTCAACACCATTTGCATTATCAGTATTAAACTTTTTATTTAATTGTTTATAACTAATATTTCAAATAATTTTATTTGGTTGTTTTTATTTTATAAATAAAGAAGTTAAACTTGTTAAAAATAAGACTGAAATTAAAATAAAACTATTAGTTTGATTAGTTCCACTTAATATTAACCCTTTAATAGTATTTGAATATTTAATAGCATAACTTCTAGCTACAAAACTTCCCATTGAATGGCCAAACATATAAATTGGTAAATTAGTATAATTAGTTTCAATGTATTGATTAACTAGTAATTGATCTTCAATTAAATATTCTCAACCTTTAGTTTTATTAAAATATCCAAGCTCATTGTTTAAAACACTAGTCTCTCCATGACCTCTTTGATCAATACCAATTACTATTACATTGTTTTGATTCATCTTTTTTGCAAAAACCTCATATCTTTTTAAATGCTCACAACTACCATGAACTATTTGAATTACAGCCAGTGGTCTTATAACTTCATCTCATTTATATAAAACTATTTTTTTATTATCTTTAGTGTTAATAATTTCTGTTTTCATATAATCTCCTAAATTATTTATTAGATCAGTTGTGTAGCAAAAACTCATTTTGAGATGAGTTGATGTTTAATTTATAGACAATAAGTGTATTGCTTGTAAAATTTTTCAAGTTATATATTTATTTTATTAACAACTTTCTTAATTTTTTTTAATTACTTTTTGACTTTAACTTCTCTATTTTTAATTCCATTATAGTATTTATTTTTTTTATTTTGTTAGATTTTTAAATAAAATGGTAATCTAAATTGCAATTACAGTCTTAGAGAAATTAGAGAATAATAAACTTAAGAAAATAATTTTTAGACATAATAAAAGCGGCTATGCCGCTCTTTTTAATTTATAAATTTTTATTAGATTATTTTATTTTTTTTAAAAATTTTTTTATTTAAACCAATAGCTGTTCCACAAATACTAATTGCTAGTAAAGTTAAACCAGAACCTATACTAATTGCTATTTTTTGAGTTTTATCTAAAGAATTAGAATCAATTTTATTTTTTGATGAGTCACTATGTGAAAAATGCTTATTTTCTTGACCTATTGCTCTTAATAATTCATCATATTTTTTTAGTTTTTCTTCAGCTTCTACCTTATATTTTAATAATTCATTTTTTGAAGTATATTCGTTATTTAAAAGTTCTTTAAATTCTTCTAATTCTGCTTTTATTTTCAAATAGTCTTTTAAGATGCCTTGAAGTTTTTTGTTTTCTTCTAGTAATTTGTTACTAAAAGTATATTCTTTATCTAATAAATCTTTTGTTTCTAAAAGTTCTTTTTCAAGTTCTTCTAGTCTTTTTTTGTCTGTCTCATTTATGCTTTCATTTTTTAGAATAATACTTGTGTTATTGTTATTTTTTAAATAAATAGCTGTAATAATTAATAAAACTAGTAAAAAATTAATACCTAAAATATTGAATAATTTCTTCATAATTATTTAACCTCAACATACTTTGCATAATATAAGCAATTTAATTATATTTATAATTTCTAGAAAATATAATGTGTATTTTTAAAAATATTAATCAATAATAATTAAAAAATTAAAAATAAAAAAAGAAGTATAAAATACTTCTTAAAAAATTATTTTATAACGATGTAATTATCAGCTTTCTTTTCAGCGAATGCTCCTTTTTTAAAATTATCCTAATTACATCAATAATAAGTATTATACCTAAAGTAACAAAACGTAGTAATCAGAAAATAAATCTTCATAAACCAGGTCTACCCATTCTTTTACTACTATATTTAGTTTAGTATTTGTTATTCTCATTTCTCATGATGGACTACTTTTTATGTATAAAATAATAAAAATAATTAAATAAATACCTAAGGTAAACACTAGTGATAAGGAATCTATAATAGTTTTAAAAACTCTTCTTCAAAATCCAGCTATTTTCATTTTTATTCTTCTATTTTTTACTATTACATTAATAAGTATTTTTTTTAAATATTAATAAAAAGTATTTAAGTAAAAATTAAAATATTTTAAATAAATTTAAGGATTCAAGCTAACAGTTGTAAGTTTATCTTCTTTTAGTTTTTCTATTAATCCATCAATTATTCTAGGTTCTTTATTATTTTTAGTTAAATAATCATTACTTAAATAAAATAACTCCATTAGTTTGAACACGTACTGGTAAACTAACTTTTTGTCCTTGATATTCAAATAAGGGAATTGAAATATATCTACTTCCTAAGACATCTTCAACTTCTGTATTTAAAATTCCAATAACATTAAAAGAAGAATCAATAACCATAGAACCAGACGCACCTTGTTTTAAGGTAATTTGACCAAAAGGAACATTTGTATATAATGTTGAAAATTGATCAGCAATAGTTAAATTCATACTATGCTCATTATCAATAAATGGCTTGACATATTTTTATAGTTTTCATTTAGAGCATTATATTCTTTATTTTTTTGTTCATTATATTTTAGTCAAATATCTCTAAAGTAAATATCTTCTAAAACTTTTCTTTGTGTTGAAATTATTCCACCTTCTGATTTAAGACCTCTAAATTGAGTTTTTCTAATAAATGGATTTCAATGCTTAGGATAACCTGCATAAAATTGAGTTTGTAAAGGACTAAATTTAGAATTTTTAAACTTAATATATCAATCTTTTTCTTGATCTTTTTCAATAACTTTAGCTAAACTTGGCAAAAGTTTCTCTAATTTATTTTTTTGAATTTTTAAGCGTAAAGTTACAAAGTCAGCACCAGAATTATTTGTTTTTGATAAATAGTTGTTATCATTAAAATACTTATTTTTTTATTTATAGTCTTTAAAGAAAATGTGATCAGTACTATATCTAGGCATATAATAAGGAGCTTTTAAGTATTGTGAATAAATTTCAAATACTTCAATAGATTTATCTTTATCAACATCACTTTCAATTAAGCCGTTTTTATTATCTATTTTTTCTGTTCTATTAGCTTTTAAATAAATTTTCATTTTTCTATTATCTTCACTACTTGTTGTATCTTTTCCATCATAAAATCCAACAGGAAATTGTTTTCATTTATTATCTTCTAACTTATTATTAAAAATACTTTTATCAAAAGTTTTTCTTAAACTAAATACATGAATATTTGTAGCTAATAAAAGTTCATAGTTATTTTTATCTTCTTTATTATCAATTCTATCTATTATTCAAGCAGTTCCTGAAGCATTAGCAAAGTTTAATCTTTCAATTTCTTGTAAAGTTTTTTCATCTTGATCAATAACTCATTGTTTTACATTAATTTCTAATTGAAAACTACGTTCGTGAATGTATTTAAAATAATCTTCATTAGTTTTTAAAAAGTTATTTTTATCTTTAGTAGTTTTATAATAGTATTTTTTATTTTTTGTTTTGATCAATAGCTCAAAACTTCCTTTAATATCATCGTGCTTAGATTTTAAATTAATAATATCTTTTATTTTAAAAAGTTTTTCTAATGAATTAAAACTTGCATAAGACAATAATTGACTTAAATTAGATGGTAAAGACCCAAAAGGATTTGTTTTAACTAGAGTTTTAAAATCAAAATCTGTAGAATTTAAACCTTTAATTTCTTCATCTTTTAATTGTTCTAGTTTTTGTTGTTTTATTGAATAAGAAAGTGGAATATGTGGATTATAAAATTTAGTTTTACTAATTTTATCTTCTTCAATGTTTCCATATTCTTCTAATTTTGAAGCAAGTTCTCAGTAGTTTTTTTGATATTCTTTATGATCATAAAGAGTAAAATCAATATTATTATTTTTTACAAAGTTATTAAATTCTTTTTGACCAGTTATATAATCTTTAGTTTGTTTATGAATTTGATATGGTGTTAGGTCTTTTAATTTATTAATATCTAAAAAATGTGAATTAAATAGTTGAATTTCATCATTTTTATCTATTTTATTATTTGAATCACTTTGATTCTGATTTTGATTTGTTTGATCATTTTGATTTTGATCATTATTTGAATTATCATTGTTATTAGGTTTTTGATCAATTTTATTTGAATCAGTTTTATAACAAGAAATAGTAAGAACGCTTGGTATAAGAATGATATTTGATACAAAAAGAAATTTAAGTTTATTTGTTAGTTTATTCATATAAGAATTCTCCAACATAATTTTAGTATTAGTCTATAGGAATTCTTTTTTAAAAGATGAATTAAATTTAACAAAATAAAAACTTTAATAAAACTATTAAGGTTAATTACAATTTAATATCATAAGTTATAGTAGAATTTACTAATTTATTAGTCATTCTTTTTTAAGTACTCTAAAAGATCACTAACATGTTCAATATGATCAACATTTCTAAATTCTTTTAATAAATTTAATTGGTTATCTAAAACAAATGTTGAACGTTCATATTTAACAAATGGTTCATCATCTAAAACAATTGTTTCACTTGTTAAGTTAAATTCATTTACTAAATCTTTGTTTAAATCAGAAAGTAATAAAAAGCTTAAATTTTGTTCACAACAAAATTCATCATTTTTATTAGGTTCATCTTGACTAACTCCAACTACATTAAATCCTAATTGCTTAAATTCATCTAAATGTTTTTGATATTCTATAACTTCTAAAGTACATAAAGAGGTTTTAGCTTTAGGATAAAAAAAGATAACAAGACCTTTTGGTCCAACTAAGCTGTTTAATTCTACTAAGTTATTTTTATGATCTTTTAATTGATAATTTGTCATAACTTCCTCCTTAAAATCATATGAATATTGTAGTCCTTTTTTTAAAAAAAGCTAATCTAAAGTTTTTTGTCATCATTTATTAATTTTTTCAATATTTTAAATTATGAATTATAAATTAATAAATGAACTACACTAAATTTACTTTAAATTTTTTATAATTACGTTATTAAGAAACCTAGAACCCCTTATTCTGCACTAAAATTGAGAAAATAGGGTTTGTGAGAGAATAAATTTTATTTAAATATTTGTTAAATTAAAAATCCATTTTATTCAAGCAAAAACTGAATTAGATCTTCTCTCCACTAGATTTTTACTACATACGTTATTTTCCAGCATAATGCTAATAATTTTTTCCTTGGTTGGGAATTGTTGGTTAGTATAAGTTTGGATAAACAATTCGTTAAATATCTTATGTTCTAGAATTAAATTTACCAATTTTAATTGACGTTGTTTGTAATTAAGTTTTATTATCTTTTTAGCTGTATTAGTCAAAAACACTTGTTTGGTATTTTTATTCTTATCTCACAATTTTAAATATTTACCAGCATTAAAATAATAGTCAGCTTGCCTATCTGTAAAATTCATAATTTGCGCAATTTGTTTTTTAGTTTTAGTTTTTCTTGATAAAAATTCTAATATATCTATAATTCTTCAAAAAGAATCTGCTTGAATAAAAACAGTATCCGATTCATATTGGTTATCTGTGTAAATAACTTTAGTTTCTAAAAAAACTTTATAAATATCATCAAGTGTTATTTTAGTATCGTATAAAGAGTAGCTTTTTTGTTTAATTAGTTTAATCGAAGATAAATTATTAATATCTTCAAATTTATATTCAAATAATCTAAAAATTTGATTAAAGTAATTTATAAAGACTAATCTAATAGGTTTTTCAACTTTATTAGATCATAGTCTAAATGGATAGTACAATTGTCTAATATTAAAGTCTGGATCACTTGATAATTTTGCTTCTAAAATAACAAGTGATTTTTTGTTTTCTAAACCGGCATCTATTTCGCATTGAGAATTATTAACTTCAATTTTCATACTTTTGTTATCTATTTTATCTATAAAAAAATCAAAGTTTTTTGTTCACATTCTACCAAAGAATGTCATTGTATTATCGTTTTCGACTAAAAAATTATCTAATGTTTTAGTTAGAATTAAGCTCATAATAGCACTTGATTCAGAAGAAATATTATTAATGTTAATTGACTGATAATTATGTTCAATTATGATTTTTTCTATATTATGTTTATTATTTTCACCAAGCTGACCAATATATTCATATAGTTTAAAACTAGATAGTATATATTTCTTTTTACTAATAGGTAAAATATTAATATTGTGTTGTTTGAAAATTTCAGGTAGTTTTAAAGAACTATCGAATTTAGCCATTAATCTTGGTTCATTAAATTCCTTAATAGTTTCAGTTTTTATTATATAAAAACCTTTTTTATTTATTTCATCTAGAATTTTGTATTTATCAAAAAGTTTGTTTCAAGCATCATTTATATTCATACTAATAATTCCTTACTAATATTTCGTTAATTTCTCCTCTTTTATCAGATTTGCTATTAATTACTCTTTTAGCCTTGATAATAGTAATTGTATAATTCTTATATAAATCTTTTATAAATGGATGATCTGAATTAGACAATAAAAACTTAACCCCCTTTTTATTCAATGCATCACAGATTTGCTTTAATTTGATTTGTTGATTTGCATCAAAACCGCTTTGTGTATAACCTGTAAATGAAGAAGAGCTACTTAAAGGCATATAAGGAGGATCTAAATAAACAAAATCCCCCTTTTTAAGATTTTTAAGAACTTCTTCGTAACTTTTGTTAATAATTTGAATATTATTATCATTAAAATATCTTGACATTTCTGATATATTGTTCAAATCAAATATATTTGGCTTTTTGTATCTACCATATGGGGTATTAAATTGACCTGCCTTGTTTACTCTAAACAATCCGTTATAGCAAGTCTTGTTTAGGTAAATTATTCTTGCTGCTCTAAAAACGTTATCTAATTGATGAAAATCATTATTTCTATCTAATGATCTTAAGTCATAAAAATACTTTTCTGAATTTAGTGATTTTAATTCTTTTAATTTAGATATTAATTCCTTAGGGTTATTTTTAATAGTGTTATAAACATTAATCAATTCTTTATTTAAATCGTTTACTATAGCTTTTTTTGGCTGAACAAAAAATAATACAGCTCCGCCACCTAGAAAAGGTTCAACATACGTATTGATTTTCTCTGGTATTAGAGGAATAATTTCATTCAATAATTGTCTTTTTCCTCCAACTCATTTTAATATTGGAGTTAAATTGTATTTTGCTTTTTTCATTATTCCACCCCACAGTTTAGTATTTTTTCAACTTATATTTTATATTTATTTTCTTTAAATAGTTAATAATAAAAACATAAGCTTAAATTTGGTTTTGTTGAGTTACAAGTAGCTGCTTATCATTTTTTATAATATGTATAAAAAGGTAAGATTAGACATCTAATTTATTTTATCTTTCTAGAAAATGTAGAAAATAAAATAATATAAGGATTCAATAGATTTTATATATTTGGAATGTCTTCAATAGTTTTTGTTACTATCTTATTCAATAGTTTACTATTTTAGTTAATTAAAGAAATAAAAGCAAGAGATTAGGAGGATAAGACAAAGTTAGTAATTAAGTCAAAAAATAAAAACATAATGTCTTACTTTCGGTAATCTTTTTCTTAAAAATTCTCCACTTTTTAAAATTTTTGCGCTATCTTTAATCATAATTTTGATTTTTTTAAATTTAAGTAAATACTATAAAAACCTAGTACACATAATAGTTTTAAAAATTTTTTGTTCAAATTAACTTATTTTATTAGATAATTTATAGCACTATGTTATTATAGTTTTAAGAAAGAGTGAAATATATGTTCAGAAAGATATTTAAAATACTAATTTCTTTAGTTTTAGCTATTATTGTTATTTTGATTGGAATTATTGTTTTAGGATTTTCACAATCACAAATTGATGCAAATTTCTTACAAAGAGCTACAAAAGTTCTTAAAGACACTAGCACAATTGATTTATTAAAATTAAACGTAGCAACATTAGGACAAAAAATCGGAGTATTATTAGTTATTTACATAGGACCACTAATTTTTATAACTGGTTTTATTTGAAACTTTTTTAAATTATTATTTGGTATATTTAAAAAATAAATAAGATAGAATAATTCAATGAGTAACAAAAAAATAATTATTAATTGAATTTCTTATTTTAAAAGTATTAAATATATTGTTTTAACAGCAATTTTGTCAAGCTTATTAACAGTTATAGCCTTAACTACTTCTATGATTCAAATAGCAGGAACTGCTTTGTTTCAAGTTGCAGATGGGTTGTTTTTAAGTTTGACTTTTTTTATTCTTGGTCCTATGATGCTAGTTGTTGGTTGTGTTTATGCAATGATTTTTAATTTAGTTTCAGGAGCAGCTTTTTATGTTCCTATTTCAATTATTATTCATATTTTAATGTTTGTTTCAATTAAATTATTAATGTATAAATTACCATTTTATTTAAATATAATGATTTCTGAACTCTTTATATTTTTATATGTTTTATATGCTTATGTAATTAATTATTATTCTAATTCTAGTGATACTAGTCAAGCTAATGTTAAAGCACTAATATCTTTAATAGCTGATTTTATTCAATATTTAGTATCAGTAATTTCTGCAATAGTTTTATATAATGTGTTTAATACTCAAAGTTTTTTAAACTTATTTAAAAAATTAGATATTGATATTTATAAAAATAAATAAGCTTTTTGCAATTTTATATTTGATTTATATGTAGTGATAAAATAAAACCATAAATGCCAATCATAAATAGTATGACATTTTATTATATATATTTGTTTGATTAAGGAGAATAATATGAAAATAGGATTACCTAAAGAAATTAAACAAAATGAAAATCGTGTTGGTATTACTCCTATGGGAGTTGTTGAATTAGTTAGAAATAATCATGAAGTTTTAGTTGAATCAGGAGCTGGATTAGGTAGTGGTTTTAGTGATCTTGAATATGAAAAAGCAGGAGCAAAAATCACTAAAAATGTAGAAGATGTTTGAAAACAAGAAATGATTGTTAAAGTTAAAGAACCTTTAAAATCAGAATACAAATATTTTTATGAAAACCAAATTATTTTTACTTATTTTCACTTAGCTGGTTTAAAAGATTTAACAGAAGAATTAATCAAAAATAAAGTCATTGCTATTGCTTATGAAACTGTTCAAACACCAGACAAAGCTTTACCTTTATTACGTCCAATGAGTGAAGTTGCTGGAAGAATGGCAGTTATTATTGCTTCAAATTTATTATTAAAAAATACAGATAAAGATGCTTTAGGAGTACTTGTTAGTGGAACTCCTGGAACTCCAAAAGCTAATATTACTATTATTGGTGGAGGAGTTGCTGGGTCTTCAGCTCTTAGATTAGCAATAGCTATGGAAGCTAATGTTACTATAATTGAATTTAATGAAAATAGAATTAGACAACTATATGAAACATATGGACACAAAGCAAACATATTAAAATCAAATTATGCAAATATTGCAAAAGCTGTTAAAGAAAGTGATGTAGTTATTTCAACTGTATTAATTCCTGGTAAGTTAGCACCCAAATTAGTAACAACAGAAATGGTAAAAACAATGAAACCAAATAGTGTTATTATTGATGTTGCTATTGATCAAGGTGGAAGTGTTGAAACAGTTAATCATATAAGTTCACATGCTAATCCTACTTTTATAAGACACAATGTTATTCATTACTCAGTTCCAAACATTCCTGGAGCAGTTCCAAGAACTTCAACAATTGCTTTGACTAATGCTACACTTACTTATGTAGTAGAAATTGCATCAAAAGGGTGAAAAAAAGCTATTCAAGACAATAGTGCATTAAAATTAGGTGTACAAACTGTTAATGGTAAATTAGTTTATAAAAATGTTGCTGATTCATTAAATATTCAATATACAGAAATAGATAATGCAATATAATAAAAAAACAAAATCTAGCACCCCCCCCCGCTAGATTTTTTATATCTATTTTTAAATCTTAATTAAATTGATTAGAAACAATAAGAATATTTTTTTAATTAGAAAATAGATTGTGTTTTTAGGTTTTAACTTTTTTATTATCAATTTTATTATGTTATTAGTAAGTTGTATTTATGTAATGATTTTTAATTAATATTTATTTTAATTCTTGTGCAAATTTTAATAATTGAGAATAGGACAAAATTATTATTTAGTTGAACTTTTATTAAATTTATTTAGCCTATTAATAAATTAGATATTGATATTTACTATATACTTTATTAAAAAAATGTTAAAATAAATGTTTCCTAGGTTATAATATTATGAAAACTAAAAAGGAGATAGAGAATGAAAAAATATTTTTGCAATTTAAAAACAAGTATTAGTCAAAACAAAAAACAATACTTAATTAGGTTAGGTTGTTTACTAATTGGATTGTATTTGTTTTCATTGTCAATTGCTTTATATGTACCAACAGCAGTAGGAGCAAGTCAAGTAGATTTTACAAACTTTAGTATATTAGCATTGTTTAAAGATTGAGCAAAAGTTGGAGACAAAACTGTTGAAGGATTAGTTGCTGCAACTAATTACAAACTAGCTTTAATGTCATTATATGGATTTTTATTACTAGTTTCAGTTGTGTTTCTAGTGTTATCAATTATTAGAGAATACAAAATAACAAAAGATAAAAAGTTATGATTACAATTAATACCACTAATTGTTTTAGATGTAATAATTAACGTCGGATTATCATATGTAATTGATGGTCAAATTGAAATGTTAAAAGTAATTGGATATTTAGATTGATTGTTTAATCAATCAACTGCTTACCAATTTAGAACAATATTTTTCACAATTGCATTTGTTTTATATATTGTTGGACTAACATTTTGAATTCACTCAGGTTGATTATTAGGATCATATAACTCAATCAACACAAACTTTATGAGATTAACTAAATTACCATTTAATGTTTCAAGAGTGTTAATGGATGTATTAATTATTATTCCTGGAGTTATTATGCTTTTAGTAAATCCTATATCTTGAGATATTAAAGCTAAATTCTTACTAAACTATGTAAATATTGGTACTATAGGATTCTTATTCTTAGCAGGACCAATGTTAGGAAAAACATTAGGATTACTTAATAAGATTACAAAAATATATCAATAATATCAAAACAAGCTACGGCTTGTTTTTTGTTTTAAGAATTACTTATAATATAATTAATTTTAATAAAAGGAGTTTTTTGTAATGCTAGACATTAATTATATTGAACAGAATTTAGATGAAGTAATTCAAAGATTAAATAAACGTAATCAGCAAGATTATAGTGAAGATTTAAAATATGCAGTAGAAAAAAATCTTAAAAGAAAACAAATATTAGTTAAATCTGAAGCATTAAAATCTAGAAAAAATCAGTTATCAAAAGAAATTGGAATATTAATTAAAGATAAAAAAAATGAACAAGCTGACAAAGCAAAAGCTGAAGTTGTTAGTTTAAATGAACAAATTATCAAAATAGATGATGAGTTAAGAACTGTTAATGATCAAATCTTAGAAAAACTATCATATATTCCTAATTTGCCACACAAAGATATTTATTTTGGTAAAAGCGATGAAGATAATGTTGAAATTAGAAAATCAAACCATTCCAATTTATTAAAACATTCTACTCCACATTGACAAATAGCTACAAAATTAGGTCTAGTAGATTTTGAAAAGGGAGTTAAATTGAGTGGGTCAAGATTTTTAATTTATACTGGATTAGGTTCAAAATTAGTTAGATCCATTGCTGATGTTTTATTAAAAAGACATGAAAAAAATGGCTATAAGGAAATTTTTTGTCCTTTAATTGTAAATAAAAGCGTTATGTTAGGAACAGGCCAATTACCAAAATTTAGTGAAGATATGTATCAAGTTGGAGAACAATATTTAATTCCAACAAGTGAAGTTCCTTTAACTAATTTGCATGCTAATGAAATTTTGACTTATGATGTTTTACCTTTAAAATATACTTCTTTTACTCAATGTTTTAGACAAGAAGCAGGAAGCGCTGGAAGAGATACTAAAGGAATGATTAGATTACATCAATTTAATAAAGTTGAGTTAGTAAAGATTGTTCATCCAGAAGAATCAATGAATGAATTAGAAATGCTAATTAAGGATGCTGAAGATGTTTTAAATATGTTTGATTTACCTTATAGAGTTGTTGAATTATGTAGTGGAGATATTGGTTTTAGTTCTGCTAAAACCTATGATTTAGAAGTTTGATTTCCAGAACAAAATAAATATCGTGAAATATCTTCATGTTCAAATTGTACTGATTTTCAAGCTAGAAATATGCAAACAAGATTTAAAGATAAAGATTCAAAAATTAAATTAGTTCACACATTAAATGGAAGTGGAGTTGCAGTTGATAGACTGATTGCAGCTATTTTAGAAAATTATTGAGATGGTGAAAAATTAATTTTACCAACATTATTAAGACCGTATTTTAATAACCAAGAATTTATTAAATAATTATTTGGTTAATTAGTTTATAAAATTTATTATTTTTTGATTTACTATAATTATTTATTTTGTAATTAAAATTACATAGAAAAAGAGAAATTTATTATGCCAATCATTAAGTTTAGTGGTTTAGAAAAAGATCAAGTTAAACAATTCTCAAAAAATATTGAAAAAATTGCAGATTTAGTAAAAGCAGATTCAAAAAATATTTTTGTTATTTGAGAAAATTCTGAAATTTTTATAACAGAATGAAATACTAATCCAATTTATGTAACAGTTGAGTGAATGTCAAGACCAGATAAAGAACAGCTTCTAGCTGATTTTATTATTGATTATTTTAAAAATTATTCTCAAAAAGTATGAGTGTTTTTTACTGATGTAAATTCTAAGTTATATGCACACGGAAAAAGATTGGGTTAAAATGAAAATTGGTAATGTAGAAATTCAAGGTAAAGTAGTTCAAGGACCAATGGCTAGAGTTAGTAATGAAGCTTTTAGAATAATTTCAAAACAACATGGAGCTAGTTTAGTTTATGCTGAAATGGTTTCAGTTGCAGGAATGGTTCATGATAATAAAAAAACACTTGATATGTTAAATGTTAATAAAATTGAACATCCAATAAGTATGCAAATTTTTGGAAATAATGTTGAAGAATTTATAACAGCTACTAAGTGAATTGAAAATAATGTAAATTGCGACATTATTGATTTAAATTTAGGTTGTCCAGCTCCCAAAGTTGCTATACGTTCTCAAAGTGGATCGGCTTTATTAAAAACCCCCGAACTAATTTATGAAATTGTAAAAAATGTTGTTAAAAATACAACTAAACCAGTTACTGCAAAAATTAGATTGGGCTGAGATAAAAATAGTGTTAATGCTGTTGAAGTTGCTAAATTAATTCAAAAAGCTGGGGCAAGTGCAATTGCAGTTCATGCTAGAACTAGAAATGATTTTTATACTGGTCATGCTGATTGAGAAAAAATTAAAGAAGTAAAGCAAGCTGTTAGTATTCCAGTGATTGGAAATGGTGATGTTATTGATGGAAAATCTGCTAAAAAAATGTTAGATGAAACTGGTTGTGATGCTGTAATGATATCAAGAGCTTGTCAAGGAAATCCTTGAATTTTTGAACAAATTAATTACTATTTAAAAACAGGAAAAGAATTAGAAAAGCCTAGTTTTGATGAATGAAAAACAACAGTTTTAAGACATTTAAAATTGTTAGTAGATCTTAAAACTGAACCAGTTGCCATTAAAGAATTTAGAAAGCATTTAACTTGATATTTAGATGTTTTAAATAACAAACAACTAACTAAAATTCTAAAAGAAAAGGCCAATAAAATAGAAATTGTTAAAGATGTAGAAGATATTATTAAGGAGTATAGAGAAGAACAAATATGTTAGATGAAAGAAAATTTAGTGAACAAGAATTAGTTAGAAGAAATAAATATAAAAATTTAGTTGATCAAAATAAAGATCCTTACAAAATAACAAATTGAAAAAGAAACACTACACTATTAAAGTTAAATGAAAAATATAAAGATTATAGTAAAGAGGATTTATTAAATTTAAACCAAGAACAAGTTATTGTAGCTGGAAGAATTAAATTATATAGAGAAGCTGGTAAAAAGGCAGCTTTTGTTAATATTGATGATCAAGATTCAACCATTCAATTATATGTAAGATTAGATGAAATAGGTCAAGAAGCTTTTGAGGACTTTAGAAATTTAGATCTTGGAGATATTGTTGGTGTTAAGGGGATTATGATGAGAACAGATCACGGTGAATTATCAATTAGATGCAAAGAAGTTGTTTTACTTTCTAAAGCTTTAAGACCTTTACCTGATAAACATGCTGGAATTCAAGATATAGAAGAAAAATATCGTAGAAGATATGTTGATCTAATTATGAATCATGATGTTAGAAAAACATTTCAGGCTAGAACTAAAATTATAAGAACAATACAAAACTTTTTAGATAATAAAGGATATATGGAAGTTGAAACTCCTATTTTACATTCATTAAAAGGGGGGGCTTCTGCTAAACCATTTGTTACTCATTATAATGTTTTAAATACTGATGTTTATTTAAGAATAGCAACAGAATTACATTTAAAACGTTTAATTGTTGGTGGTTTTGAAGGGGTTTATGAAATAGGACGTATTTTTAGAAATGAAGGTATGAGTGCAAGACATAATCCTGAATTTACAAGTATTGAGTTATATGTTGCCTATGAAGATATGTTCTTTTTAATGGATTTAACAGAAGAAATTTTTAGAGTATGTAATTTAGCTGTAAATCCAAGTAGTGTAATAGAATATAACAATATTAAAATTGATCTATCAAAACCTTTTAAAAGATTACATATGGTTGATGGGATTAAACAGGTTACAGGTGTTGATTTTTGAAAAAAAATGACTGTAGAACAAGCGTTAGAATTAGCTAAAAAACATAATGTTTATGTTGAAAAACACCAAGAATCCGTTGGACATATAATCAACTTATTTTATGAAGAATTTGTTGAGTCAACTATTGTTGAACCTACATTTGTTTATGGTCATCCAAAAGAAATTTCTCCATTGGCAAAATCAAATCCAAATGATCCAAGATTTACTGATAGATTTGAATTATTTATTATTGGTAGAGAATATGCTAATGCTTTTAGTGAGTTAAATGATCCAATTGATCAATACGAAAGATTTAAAGCTCAATTAGAAGAAGAGTCTAAAGGAAACGATGAAGCAAATGATATGGATATTGATTTTGTTGAGGCTTTAGAATATGCGATGCCACCAACTGCAGGTATTGGTATTGGAATTGATAGATTAGTTATGCTTTTAACTAATTCTGACTCTATTAAGGATGTTTTATTATTTCCACAAATGAAACCAAAAGAATAAAAAAAGTAGAACTTTTGAAGTTCTACTTTTTTTATTAAAATCAAGTTTTTATTTATGATAAAAACCAACCTAGCAAATAAAAAGGTTGGTTTTTTACTAATTAATTAAATTTTTTAGTTGGTCAGGAGTAGCAAAGCCTATATGTTTGTTTTTTTGATTTCCATCTTCAAAAGTTATTAGTGTAGGAATTGACATTACTTTAAATTCTTCAGCAACTTGACGATTTAAATCAACATCCACATCCAAAAATTTAACACCATCTACTTTTTTAGCAAAATTATGAAGAACGGGTGCTAGCATTTTACAAGGTCCACATCAAGTAGCATTAAAATCTACTAATACTTTTCCTTCCTTAATTTCTTTGTCAAATTGTTCTTTTGAAGTAATTTTAATTATATCTGCCATTATAAACTCTCCTAGTCTATATTTAAAATTTTATCACAAATATATCTAGCAACACCATCTTTATCATTTGAATAATCTGTGATATCATCTGCTATCTCTTTTAGTTCAATAATTCCGTTTTTCATTGCAATACCAGTTGTACAAGCTTTTAGCAATGAAAAATCATTTGGTCCATCACCAAATCCATATGAGTGAGTAGTTGTTTCATCTAAATTCAAATATTGCATTACTTTTTTAACTCCACAACCTTTATCAACACCTTTAACTGAAATATCAAATACTCTATTGTTATAACTATCTACTTTATAGTTATCTGAATAATGATTCATTAAGTACTTATATTCATTAAGATTTTCTTCTGGTGTAGCTTTACTATTTGTAACAATATAAAAATGAGTTATAGGTTCATCAATTTGATCTGGTGAATCTATTGAAATGTATTTTAATCCCATAACTTGATGAGCTCAATATTTACTATTTCTACCTTCTGCAAAAACATAACAACAATTTGGAGAATAAAAAATTAATTTAGCAAAAAACTTACTATAATATCTATCAAATATTTCTTTGATGAACTCTTTTGGTAATGTCTGATCAAAAATAAGTTTGTCAGTTTTATAGTCATAAATTTGAGCACCATTACTTGCTACTATAATTCCTTTAAATTTATCAATTCCTAATAAATTAGCTTTTTGCTTTAAGTCTTTAATTGTTCTAGCAGTTATTGGGATTAAGTATATTCCTTTTTTGTATAATTTTTCAACAACTTCAATAGTTTTTGGTGAGAAGATGTAATCATCATACAATAATGTACCATCTAAGTCTGAAAAAATAATAATATTTTTTTTATTCATCATATTCCTTTCGTGTTTCTTATAATTATACCTATAAAATGCTAAATTAATATTCTATAGTATTTTAGCTTTAATTCAAGTATATATTAAAAAAGAACCACTAGGGTTCTTATAAACTGGCAGCTTGCTATTTTCTCACATAAGTAATATCTTCACCGTAATAGAGCTTAACTTCTGTGTTCGGCATGGGAACAGGTGTGACCTCTATGCTATAACCACCAGATTATTTTTTGATTGTTCTTTGAAAACTGATTATTAGTTTGAAATGTAAGTTAAAATTGCTTTTTTCTAAAATTCTCTCGATCTATTAGTAATGGTTAGCTTAATGCTTCGCAGCACTTACACACCCATCCTATCAACCATGTGGTCTACATGGGATCTTACATCTTATGAATGGGAAAATTCATCTTAAAGGAGGCTTCTCGCTTAGATGCCTTCAGCGATTATCCTTTCTGCACATAGCTACCCTGCTATGCCACTGGCGTGACAACAGGAGCACCAGAGGTGCATCCATTCCGGTCCTCTCGTACTAGGAACAGCTCTTTTCAATTTTCCAACGCCCACAACAGATAGGGACCAAACTGTCTCACGACGTTCTGAACCCAGCTCGCGTACCGCTTTAATGGGCGAACAGCCCAACCCTTGGAACCGACTACAGCTCCAGGATGCGATGAGCCGACATCGAGGTGCCAAACCTCCCCGTCGATGTGAACTCTTGGGGGAGATAAGCCTGTTATCCCCGGGGTAACTTTTATCCGTTGAGCGACGGCCCTTCCACACGGGACCGCCGGATCACTAAGTCCTACTTTCGTATCTGTTCGACTTGTAAGTCTCGCAGTTAAGCATCCTTCTACCTTTGCGCTCTATGTATGATTTCCAACCATACTGAGGATACCTTTGAGCGCCTCCGTTACTTTTTGGGAGGCGACCGCCCCAGTCAAACTACCCACCAGACACTGTCCTTAATCCAGATAATGGATTCAAGTTAGAAATCCAATATAACGAGGGTGGTATTCCAAGGTTGACTCCACTAGAACTAGCGTCCTAGTCTCATAGTCTCCCACCTATCCTCTACACGTTATACCAAATTTCAATATCAAGTTATAGTAAAGCTCCACGGGGTCTTTCCGTCTAGTTGCGGGTAACCGGCATCTTCACCGGTACTAAAATTTCACCGAGTCTGCAGCCGAGACAGCGAAGGGATCATTACACCTTTCGTGCGGGTCAGAATTTACCTGACAAGGAATTTCGCTACCTTAGGACCGTTATAGTTACGGCCGCCGTTCACCGGGGCTTCAATTCAAAGCTTTGCTTACGCTGACTTCTCCTTTTAACCTTCCGGCACTGGGCAGGTGTCACCCCCTATACATCGTCTTGCGACTTAGCAGAGAGCTGTGTTTTTGTTAAACAGTTGCCCCTCCCTCTTCACTGCGGCTCATCATAAATGAGCACTCCTTCTTCCGAAGTTACGGAGTTATTTTGCAGAGTTCCTTAGCTACAGTTATCTCGCTTGCCTTAGGATTTTCTCCTTGACCACGTGTGTTCGTTCTAGGTACAGGCAGTTAATTATTAAGTTAGAAGCTTTTCTTGGAAGCGTGGAGTCATATACTTCGTTATTAGGCGAACCGTTCACTCCCCTATTTTCACACTTCAATGTTAATACAATGCGGATTTGCCAACATTGCCATCTTTGTGCTTAGCCCGGGATATCCAGCACCCGGGATATACTATCCTTCTCCGTCACTCCATCACTAATTAACTGGTACAGGAATATCAACCTGTTGTCCATCGACTACGCTTTTCAGCCTCGCCTTAGGTCCTGACTAACCCTGGGTGGACGAACCTTGCCCAGGAAACCTTGGTCAAACGGCATGGAAGATTCTCACTTCCAAACGTTACTCATGCCGGCATAATCACTTCTAAACACTCCACCAGTCTTCACAGTCTGACTTCATTGTATTTAGAACGCTCCCCTACCACTGTATTTACATACAATCCATAGCTTCGGTGGTAAACTTAAGCCCCGGTACATTTTCGGCGCAGAATCACTCGACTAGTGAGCTGTTACGCACTCTTTAAATGATGGCTGCTTCTAAGCCAACATCCTAGCTGTCTGTGCAGTTCCACATCCTTACACACTTAGTTTACACTTAGGGACCTTAACTGACGATCTGGGCTGTTTCCCTCACGAGCATGGACCTTATCACCCATGTTCTGACTGCTGTGCAGAAATTATGGCATTCGGAGTTTAATTCTAATCAGTACCGCTAGGTGCAGCCATCATAGATTCAGTGCTCTACCTCCATAACAATTCACACAACGCTATCCTTAAAGATATATCGGGGAGAACTAGCTATCTCCAGGTTCGATTGGAATTTCACCGCTAGCCACAAGTCATCCAAAGTCTTTTCAACGAATACTGGTTCGGTCCTCCATTAGGTTTTACCCTAACTTCAACCTGCTCATGGCTAGATCACCTGGTTTCGTGTCTACTACTACATACTAAACGCCCTATTAAGGCTCGCTTTCACTACGGCTCCGTTTATATCAACTTAACCTTGCATGCAATAGTAACTCGCCGGCTCTTTCTACAAAAAGCACGGTATTACCCATTAACGGGCTCTACCTTCTTGTAAGCATATGGTTTCAGGGACTATTTCACTCCCCTTTCGGGGTGCTTTTCACCTTTCCCTCATGGTACTGGTTCACTATCGGTAAAATGGTAGTATTTAGGCTTACCAAGTGGTCTTGGCAGATTCCGACAAAATTTCACGTGTTTCGCCGTACTCAGGATACTTTATTGAGATCATTACATTTCATATACGGGGCTATCACCCTCTATGGCGCTACTTCCCAGTAGCTTCTATTATATAATGATTTTCTAACTCGAACAAAAGTCCTACAACCCCATTCCATAGAATGGTTTGGCCTGTTCCGTTTTCGCTCGCCGCTACTAACAGAATCATTATTATTTTCTTTTCCTCTAGGTACTAAGATGTTTCAGTTCCCTAGGTTCCCATCATATAAGCTATGTATTTACTTATAGATAACATGAGATAAATCATGTTAGGTTTCCCCATTCGGAAATTCCGGGATCAAAGCTTACTTCCAGCTCCCCCAGACTTATCGCAGGTAATCACGTCCTTCTTCGGCTCCATTTTCCAAGGCATTCACCATATGCCCTTACTATTTTTTAGAAAATCTTTCTAGCAATTTGTAACTCAATTAATTTTAGTTAATTGTTTTTGATGTCATTACGAATTTAATATCGTAATAATTATCTAATTATAAATATTGTTATAATCAGAAAATTACATTTCATCTAATATTCAGTTTTCAAAGAACAATCTATATTTTTAGAGATGTGTGACGATCTCTGAAAACTAAATAGAATTAAATAGTCAGTAATGTGAATATCTCCATAGAAAGGAGGTGATCCATCCGCACGTTCCCGTACGGATACCTTGTTACGACTTCACCCCAATCGCTAGTCCTACCTTGGGAAGCGCTCTCCAAATGGTTAAGCTACCTACTTCTGGTATTACCAACTCTCATGGTGTGACGGGCGGTGTGTACAAGACCCGAGAACGTATTCACCGCGACATAGCTGATTCGCGATTACTAGTGATTCCGGCTTCATGAAGTCGAGTTGCAGACTTCAATCCGAACTGAGACTGGTTTTTTGAGATTAGCTCCCCTTCACAGGATTGCAACTCTTTGTACCAGCCATTGTAGCACGTGTGTAGCCCAGGACATAAGGGGCATGATGATTTGACGTCATCCCCACCTTCCTCTAGCTTACACTAGCAGTCTCGTTAGAGTTCTCAACTTAATGTTAGTAACTAACGACAAGGGTTGCGTTCGTTGCGGGACTTAACCCAACACCTCACGGCACGAACTGACGACAACCATGCACCACCTGTCTCAATGTTAACCTCTACTATATCTCTATAGCTTTGCACTGGATGTCAAGCCCTGGTAAGGTTCTTCGTGTTGCTTCGAATTAAACCACATGCTCCACCACTTGTGCGGGTCCCCGTCAATTCCTTTGAGTTTCACTCTTGCGAGCATACTACTCAGGCGGAGTACTTAATGCGTTAGCTGCAGCGCTGAGTTACCCCAACACTTAGTACTCATCGTTTACGGCGTGGACTACTAGGGTATCTAATCCTATTTGCTCCCCACGCTTTCGTGCCTCAGCGTCAATAACAAGCCAGTAAGCCGCTTTCGCCACAGGTGTTCTTCCATATATCTACGCATTTCACCGCTACACATGGAATTCCGCTTACCTCTCTTGCATTCTAGTAATACAGTTTTCAAGGCGAACCGGAGTTGAGCTCCGGACTTTAACCTCAAACTTGCAAAACCGCCTACGCACCCTATACGCCCAATAAATCCGGATAACGCTTGCCACCTATGTATTACCGCGGCTGCTGGCACATAGTTAGCCGTGGCTTTCTGGTAAGGTACTGTCAAGATAAAGTCATTTCCTACTTTATTTTTTCTTCCCTTACAACAGAGCTTTACAACCCGAAGGCCGTCATCACTCACGCGGCATTGCTTCATCAGACTTTCGTCCATTGTGAAAAATTCCCTACTGCTGCCTCCCGTAGGAGTCTGGGCCGTATCTCAGTCCCAATGTGGCCGATCAACCTCTCAGTTCGGCTACGTATCATCGCCTAGGTGGGCTATTATCTCACCTACTAGCTAATACGCCGCATCCCCATCTCATAGTGAACCAAACGGTTCTTTTGACCTTTTCTCATGTGATAATAAGATCTACATGCGGTATTATCTTTCGTTTCCAAAAGTTATCCCCCGCTATAAGGTAGGTTAGATACGTGTTACTCACCCGTTCGCCACTGAGGTGCAAGCACCCCCGTTCGACTTGCATGTATTAGGCATGCCGCCAGCGTTTATCCTGAGCCAGGATCAAACTCTCATTTTAAAATTTTAAATAAAAGTGATTCTGACTATTTTTATTGTTATAAGTTTTTTATTACTCAAATAAATCTTTTGACAAGATTTGTACAATAATTATTCTATTTAGTTTTCAAAGATCGTGATTGCTAAGATATTTTATATCTTAGTCACACAACATAAAGTATATAATCATTTAAATTTTTTTTCAATATATTAATTACTTTTTTTTTAACTTTTTTATTTTTAAAAAATAAGGTTTTAAAATTTCAAATAAAAAACCAGAAAAATCTGGTTAAATTCAAAATTGGTGGGGGATAAGGGACTTGAACCCTTACGTCAAAGACGCTAGATCCTAAGTCTAGTGCGTCTGCCAATTCCGCCAATCCCCCATGGTGACTCGTCGGGGACTCGAACCCCGGACCCACTGGTTAAAAGCCAGTTGCTCTACCGGCTGAGCTAACGAGTCACAATGACCTATATAATAATAGCATTCTCAATTTTTAATTTCAATTAAACTAGTTAATATTTTTATTTATATTTTTAAAAAATTTTTTTAAATTAGAAATATTTTAATTTCAACAAAAATAAACAAATTGTTTAAGTATTTTTTTATTAATAAAAATTATTTAAAAAGTATTGGACTGACAAATTTAAGGTATAAAAAAATTTTATTTTTGATCAATATGATTTAAAACATCTTGATTAAAAAGAGGCATTTTTTCTTTAATTAAATTATTTTCAATTTCCTTTCTAAAATTTTGTGCCTTTACAACTTTTCTGACATTTCATTTTTTTAAAGATTGTCTAAATGACTTTGCTCTAGCAAACATTCCATACATATCAATTACGTTTGATGTGTCTCATTTTGAAATGTCTTGATTAAAAGACTCGGCATCTGCAAACATATTATTAGTTGATGTATTTCACTTATCAAGGTTAATAATATTTTGAGTTTTTAAATTTTGAAATGCATTATAGAATGAATTAATTTTTAATGGTAATGTTACAGGAACCTTTGTAATAGTCTTTTTTTCAATATTCAATCGTATATGAGTTTCATATTTTTTATAACCTATTTGTGTTATTTCATCAAGATTAGTAGGTGAATATTTAGTTTTTACTTCATCTTGTAAAACAGTTTTTAGAACAAATGGGATTTCTATATCAAAATATTTAAGTTTAAAATTATTTTTATTATCACCAGGAATTAAATTCTTATTAGCTAGTGTCTTATCTAAAAGTTCTAATTTATCCAAGTCTTTAATACCTTGGTTTTGAGCATAAACTTTAATTTGATCAACAACGTCTTGGAAAGTATGAAAACTACCAAAAGCTTCACTTTGTTGTTCTAAAATATTTTTAATTTCATCAATTGTTTGTTTATTTGGGCTAAAAGTTGGGGTTGGGTTTTTTGGTTTTTTAACTTCTGTGTTCGGCTTTTTGGTTTTTTTAGTTTCTTTTGTTTGCGATGTACAACTTATTACTAATAAACTTGTAGTTGGAATTAAAGTAATCACATTTAAAAACTTTAAGATATTTTTCATATACTTTCCTTTCTTTTATTGTTAAGTTTACAAAAAAAAAAAAAAAAATGTAAAGAATTTGACTTTTTATTTTGTATTTTTCTAAAACACTAATGAGGAAAAGAAAATGAAAAATATTAAGATATTTATAATTGATTTTTATAACTTTTTAATATTAAAGCACTATTTTTTGTTATTTTTATTGTTAAGTATTTGTATGAGTGTTAATTTTATTTTAACTTTAAGTTCTAATTATTTAATTCTAGCAATTTTCTTTTTAAGTTTAACTATTATTTTAAATCATAAAAATATTTTGAAAATACTTTTAATTTTTATTTCTATTAATTTAGTGTTTTTAGTATATATGTTTTGGTTTAAACAAACTGATTTAACCTATTTAAATAACAAAACTATTACAAGTAGTGTTATTGATAAAAAAACCAATTATGCTATTTTAATATATAAAAATATTAAGTTTTATATTAATGACTATAACAATAAGTTTTTATTAGATCAAATAATAGAAATATCTGGTGTATTTAATAAATTAGAAAGTAACACTAGTTTTTATCAATTTGACTTTTTTAACTATTTAAATAAACAATTTATTGATTTTGAAATGATTAATTATAAAGTAGAAAAAATTAGTAATGGAATTAGAAGTAATTTCTTTTTAACTAATTATTTTTACACAAATAAACTAGCTAGTATGTTTTTATTTGAATCAATAGATAAATCTACTAAGTTTGGTGAATTAATAAAAGATTTGAATTTAGGTTTTTTAATAGTTATTAGTAGTTATAACATTCATTTTTTTACTAAGTTTTTTTATAAACTAAACACTAAATTTAAATGAACAGCAATAATTACTTACTTATTTTATTTAATAGTTTTTTTGTTATCTTATTTAGCAAATTTTTCTTATACTAGTTTAAGAATAGTTATTTTTTTTATTATTAGTTTGTATTTTAAAATAACTAAAAAACCTACTTCATTAATTTTTAAAAGATTTTTAACTCTTTTAATTTGTTTTGTTTTAACTCCTAGTTTTTTAACTTCAAATAGTGTTATTTTTGTAATTATTAGTTTTATGTTTTATTATGAAAAAAATTTTAGAAATAATTTTTTAGATTTATTGTTAAGATCTTTACTTTTTACTTTTTATTTCATACCTTTACAAATCTTTTATTTTTATAGTTTTAGTGTCGTTATTCAAAGTTTATTAATCATTTTAAGACCGTTGTTTAGTTTTTTATATTTTAGTATTTTTATTTGAATTTGATTTGATCATAATTTTTTAACTAATATATTAATTAAGATTTTTGAGTTTATTAAAAAGATTAATATTAATTTTAATATAGGATATGTTAATGTTATTTTTTTGATTTTAGCTTATTTAAGTGTTTTAATAATAATTAAATATAACTTTAAATCAATATGAAGTTGAATAAGTTTAATTTTTATTTTGTTATTAAGTTATTTAATTAGTTGATTAATTAAACCAAGTGTGTTTTTAGTAATGTTAAATGTTGGTAATGGTAATTGTTTTGTTTTTCATGATAAATTTAAAAATACAACTATTATAAATGATTGTGGAGTTGGAAAAGGTTTTTCTAAAAATATTGGTTATGAGTTTTTAAAATATTTTGGTATTAATCATGTTGATTTAATTATAATTTCACACAATCATGCTGATCATTATAATGCAATTGAAGCTATTAGAAAAAATATTAAAGTTTATGAAACAATTACTTATAATAACTTTTTACCTTTTAAAAGTATTAAAAATGTAAATATGTACTTTTTTTGAAATAACTTAGAAAATGAAAATGATAAATCTTTAGTTTATTTGTTTGAATATAGAAATATTAGAATTTTATTTACAGGAGATGTTGAAAAAGAGGCTGAAAAACTATTAGTTAATAATGATTATTTTAAATATGTAATTAATTTAAAACCAATAGATATTTTACAAGTACCACACCATGGTTCTAACACTAGCTCAACTGATCAATTTATCAGTTTAATAAAACCAAAATATGGATTAATATCAGGTAATAAAAGAACTTATAATTTTCCAAGAATTCAAACACTAGAAACTTTATACAAACACAATGTTAAATATTTTATAAGTCAAATTAATGGTAATGCTTTTTATAATTTTTTAACTAATAGTTTTTGGTTTAAAAAATAAAAAACCTAGAGTTTTTAAAATCCAGGTTTTAATTAATAATCTAAATTTCAAAGTTTGATAGTTCTAGTTTGTTTTGTAAATAAAACAGTTTTTTTATACTCTCTTTTTAGTGATTTTTTTAAGTCTTTAATGCTTGTCAATTTAGTTTTTTGATCTTGTAATTTTTGATTTAGTGTTTTAGATTTTTGATTACTATCTTTAATTTTTTGTTTTAAATTACTTATAATTTGTCTTTGGTCTTGTAGTTTTTTTTCTAATTCTAGTTTTGAGTTTAAATAATTAGTTTTAGCTATTTTTAAATAGTTTTGAGCTCGACTATTAATTTGATTAACTAATATTTTTCTATTATCTTTAAATTCTTTTATGTATTTTTTATGCAAACTAATTACTTCTTTATATTTTTGATTAACTAAAATTTTATTATTATAATCAATATTAATTTTTAAATTTTTTAAAAAGATAACTTTTTTAGAAATATATTTATCAGGTATTTTATCTAAACTTATTTTACTTTTAACATAACTATTAAAAGCATTAGCTTGTCAATAACTCATATTTAAATCTTTTTTAAAAAGTTTTAAAGTAGCTTTGTAAGTTGCAAAACAACAATGTTGACATTTATTAATCAATAAATCAATTCATTTAGGATTTTTATTTTCTAAAAATTTTACTCTTAATGTATTTGAAATACTTTCAACAATTAAAGTAAAAATAATTAAACCAAACACTAAAGCACCAAATTCTGGATATAATGCTTCTTCAAAATATCCTTTTAATAATTTACCCAAACTTCCAGCTCCAACAATTCCTAAAGTAGCTACTTCTTTAAAGTTAATTTCAAAACGATAAATGATATATGAAATTATTTCATTTTGAGTTTGAGCAAATACACCATATCTAAACACTTGAAATTTGTTTAATCCTAAAGCTTTTAATTGGTTAACTATTTTAAAGTTTATTGTTTCATAAATTTCTCTATTATATTTTGTTAGCATTCCAATTGTTCCAATAGATAAAGCTAGTGATCCAGCAAAAGAACCTATACCTACTGCAAAAACAAAAATATATGCATACATATAAGTTGGAATTGCTCTAATTAAAGTAGTTAAACACAAAATTGGTTTTGCAATAACTGGATGAACTATTTTTGATGAACTTAACAATCCTAATATGTAAGCAAAAACAGCCCCAATTACAGTACCTAAAATAGCAATTGTTAATGTTTCTCAAAGAATATGTATAACTGAATATGATTGTGCAGTTTTGTTTGTTACACTAAGAGGGTTAGCATAGTATAATGATTCTCAATTAATATTTAAAATATCTAAAATTCTTTGATTTGTATTTTTTATTGATGAACTACTTGATAGTGAAAAATTAATATCTTTAATTAAAAAAATAAATAAGAATAAAATAATTGTAAAAAACATAGTTCTTTTAATATATGTTTTTGGCATTTTTTTTAACACTAATTCAGGTGTTAAAGTTTCTTTAAATTTTTCAGTCTCTGTTTTTATTGTATTTTCAACTTGTTTTTTTATTTGTTCTTTATGAATTAAACATTCATTTGCAAGTTTAGTTTGACTAATTTTATCAATTCTAACTAAATGATTTACAAAATCAACTTTTACAAATAAGTTCTTTTTATTTTCTTTAAATAATTTTTTATATTTTTCTTTATCGTTTGTTACACTAAGTCTATATTGTTTTTTAAACTCAGAAATTAGTTCTTTTTTTTGTTGTTTTAAATCTTGAATTTCTTTTTCATCAGAGGTTTTAGCTATTTTTTCATTGATTTGCTTTGTAAGAATGTAAGCAATATAAAATTGAATATCACTTAACTTATCAATGTTTTTATATGGTTTTTTAATTTTATTTATTAGTTTTCTTTCTAATAAAAAATCTTTTTCTTCAATTATGTAGTTTCTAATTAAAAATATGAATAATTCAATTAGTAAAATAGTTATTGCAAATATTGTTAATAAGAAACCAGCCTTATTATATTCTGAAGAATCAAGTGTTGCTCTAATTAAATCCCCATAACTATCTAACCCTGTTACAATTGCAATAACTGAAAAATAACGAATATTAGTTTCTAAAGTATATAGAGAAATTGATAATAAATTAGTTGAAATTTGTGGAATTACAGCTTTTTTAAATGATTGAAATTTATTTGCTCCAGTAGCTTGCATTGTAGTGAATACTTTTGTATCAATTTGTTCTATTTTTTCATAAAACAATTTACCAGCTACTGAAAATGAAAAGAATATAATACCAATTACAGATGATCCATAACCAGTTAAAAAATAACCAGTTATAATCATAGCCATCGCAAAACTTGGTATAGTTCTAAATATTGCTAAAAACCCTCTAGAAATGTTATTAACATATCTATTTGAAATAATACTTCTTGAAGCTAATACTGAAAAAGGCAAGCATAAAATTATTCCTAAAAAAGTACCAATAAATGACAGTTTAATAGTTTGTCATAAATTATAAAAACTAGTTTCTAAAAAGGTGTTTGGTAATCCATGTTTTTGATTTCAATTATTAAGATCTCATTTAAAAAAATCTTTAAAAAGATTAATTAACTTATCAAAATTATCAAAAAACTCACTTCATCTTTCATCAGCTAAAACAAATCCTAAAACTACAAATATTATTACTCCAATAGTAAAACAAATTGTAAAAATTCGTTTTGGTGGTTTTGTATATTGGTTTTCTATTTTAAATAAATTTCTATCTTTAATTATCTTTTTATTAAACATTATCTATTCTCCATAGATTTTTTTCATTGCCTGAGCGTCCAATTTACTTGGAACATCATCAAAAACAATTTCTCCATTATTTAATCCAATAACTCTTGTTGCATATTTTTTAGCAAGATCAACATGATGAATATTGATTATTACAGTAATTCCATCTTTTTTATTAATGTTTTTAAAATCTTTCATTACTTGATTTGCAAGAATTGGATCTAAAGCAGAAACTGGCTCATCTGCAATTATTAAAAAAGGTTGTTGAGCTAAAGTTCTAGCTAATGCCACACGTTGTTGTTGGCCACCACTTAAATTATCAGCTCTTATGTATGCATAATCTAATAGATTTAACTTATTTAAAGAATTTAAAGCAATTAGTTTATCTTCTCTTTTAAAAAAACCAATAATCTTGTTAATTCCCTTTTGACTACTTACTCTAGCATTTAAGACATTTTGTAAAACCGTTTTATTTGCAATATTGTTATATTCTTGAGACATTAAACCAATTTTTTGTCTAAGCTTTTGGAGTTTTTTTCCTCTAGTTTTAGTTATTTCATAATGATCTTTTGTCTTATCAAAATCAATGATAATTTCACCTGAAGAAATATCGTTTATTTTATTAATAGTTTTTAAAAGTGTTGTCTTTCCAGCTCCAGATAATCCAATAACTGCAACTAATTCACCTTTATTAATTTCTAAATTTATATTTTTTAAAACTTGTTTTCCATTAGGTCAAACTTTATTTACATTATTAAATAGTATCATTATTTACCAATTTCTATCAACTAATATTTTTTACCATTTTCTTTATAGAATCAATATTTTCATTAAATTTTGAAATTTCTTTATCTATTGTTTTTTCAGGACGAACGTATGTTACATGATCGTAAATTTTAAATATTTTTTTAGCTTCTTCATTTTTGTTAATTAGATCAACGAATGATTCCCTTACATCTTCTAAAAGTTTTTCATCTCTAAGAACAGATTTTTTTGATTTAGAATAAGAAATACCATCATTATAAATTGACTGAGAAGCACCTATAACCATTGAGTTTTTAAATAAATTCATTTCATTTTTACGTTCTTCTTTTACTTCATTTTCGGTTTTACCATCTGTTTGGCGATCTCTAAAACGAATATCAGAAAAACCAAAAGTAATTGCATATGGACTATTTTCTAATTTTGCTTCTTTATTTCCAATAATTGTAGCAGATTCAGTATATGATAAAGCTTTTACAATTTTTCTTTCAGTATCTTTTTTAGTCAACATTTGAAGTATTTCAGATTCAGTTAGGCCAACAAATTCTTTAAGTCATAAAATTGGGTATAAAAATCCAGAACTTGAAGTCTTAGATTTTCCAATACCAATTTTAACTTTAGGATCAAGTATAAGCATTTTAAGAACTTTTTGATACTTAGTTAGATCTCCACTTTGAAAAATACTATCTATAGTCTCTTTATAACTTTTTCCCTTTCACTCGCTATTTGCGTTGTTATCTGAAATTTTTAGTTGTTGTAGAATTGGAATATTTGCAAAAACATATGATCTATAATAAATTTTTGGATTTTGAGAGTCATGCAACCCTTTTGAATAACCATCCTTATCATATTTAGGATTTGCTTCTTTAACAGCCTTTTTATAATTTTTTACTAAATTAAATGAAACGTCATTGCTTATATGTGCTATAGCTTTATTATTATCGAATTTATTATTATTCTTAAAATCAGAAAGTGTAGTTTCTGGAGTTACTCCTAATCTTCCAGCGGTTAATAAAACTCCTAGCTTATCATATGTTCCATCAGATTGTTTGTCACCTCTATAAGCTGAATAAGTATTTACAGGCAGAAACGCAATATCTTCATTTCCATTAGCTAAAGATTGACCAGCGATTTCATAATTTTGACTAGTTGTTATTTTAACTCTTTTATCAAATTTAGTTCCTCTTTTTTCAGCTTTTTTCTTTAACTCTTCAGTTAATAATTTTCCTAGTGGTGCTATTGTTGCTTCAACTTCAGTTTGGTTTTGCGAAGGAATAAATACAACTCTTAATTCATTTTCTCTTTTACCACAAGCAACCGTAACTACAGTAGCACTAGAAGCTATTAAGCTAACTCCCATTAATGATAGTAATTTTTTCATAATTTATTATTCTCTTTCTCTTTTCATTTTTATTTTACAAACTAAATATAAATATTTAGAAAGTAGATATTTATTATATAACTTAATTATATAAGAAATCAAATAAGCAATATAGTTAATAAAAACCTTTTATAAAACCTATTAAAAATATAAAAAATATTTCACAATTTAAAAACTATTTCATAAGTAAATAAGCAAAAAAGCACTATTTTTTCATATTTTGTGCTTAAACTTTTGAGAATAAAAACAAATGCAATTATAAAATTGCATTTGTTTTTTTAATTAGAATAATAAGTTTTTTGGAGTTCTTGGGAATGGAATAACATCTCTAATGTTTGATGCTCCAGTAATATACATAACTAATCTTTCAAATCCTAAACCAAATCCAGCTGATTTATAATATCCATATAATCTTAAGTTGTTATATCACTCTAATTGGTCAGTATTTATATTTACTTCCTTACATCTTTTGATTAGTTTTTCATAATTATCTTCACGTTGACTTCCACCAACTAATTCTCCAATTCCAGGAACTAACAAATCAACAGCGGCAACAGTTTTATTATCATCATTTTGTTTCATGTAAAACGCTTTAATTTCTTTTGGATAATTAGTTACAAAAGTTGGAGCTTTATTTACTTGTTCACAAATATATCTTTCATGCTCAGTTCCTAAATCTAATCCAAATTCAATATCTGAAACTTCGAATTTGTGACCATTAGCAACTGCTTGTTTTAAAATTTCAATTGCTTCAGTATAAGTTGTAACTTTAAATTCTGAATTTCTAACACTATTTAATTTGTCAATTAACCCATTTTCTAAGTGTTCATTACAAAATTCTAATTCTCTTCTATTGTGTTTAAAAATGTAATTAATGATATATTTAACCATATCTTGAATTAATTGAATATTATCTTTTAAATCAGCAAAAGCAACTTCTGGTTCAATCATTCAAAACTCAGCAGCATGTTTTGCAGTATTTGAATTTTCAGCTCTAAAAGTAGGACCAAATGTATAAACCTTTTTAAAGGCTTGAGCAAATGCTTCTGCATGTAATTGACCTGAAACTGTTAAACTTGCTTTTTTAGCAAAAAAGTCTTTTTCATAATCTGCATCTTCTCTAGTTGTTACTAAAAAAGCCTCCCCAGCTCCTTCAGCATCATTTGAAGTAATAATTGGAGAATGTATATAAACAAAGCCTCTGTCATTAAAAAACTTATGAATAGCATAAGCAGCAGCAGATCTTATTTTAAAAATAGCATTAAAAGTTTTTGTTTTTGCTCTTAAGTGAGCTATTTCTCTTAAATATTCAGTTGTGTGTTCTTTTTTTTGTAGTGGATAATCTTCAATTGCTTGATCAATAAGTTCGATAGCATCAGCTTGTAGTTCGAATTTTTGTTGTTTTTCTGGGGTTAAAACAACTCTTCCAACAACTTTAACAATTGAACTAACTCTTGCTTGAAGTGCTTGTTCATATCCTTTAGTTTTAGTTTTATAAACTACTTGTAAATCAGTAAAAGTTGTTCCGTCATTTAAAATCATAAATGAAACAAATTTACCTTGTCTATTAGATCTAACCCTACCAAGTATTTCAACTTCTTTATCAAGTAATTCAAAGTGTTGTTCAAATATTTGTCTGATTTCCATAATAGCTCCTAATTTAAAATATATTTTTCTATAAATTTACCTACACCACCATTTATATTTGTATCAGTGATATATTTTGCTTTTTGTTTAATTTCTTCAACTGCATTTTCTACAGCTACACAATTTAGGATTTCTTCAAACATTGTCATATCGTTCATATTATCACCAAATACTACAACATCATTAATATCAATATTTAAGATTTCAGCCATTTTTTTAATAGCTTTTCCTTTAGTTGCTGTAATATTTGTAAATTCATAAATCGGAATAGTTTCAATATGATTTCTCATACTTGTTAAATGATCATCTAATTTTTCAGCTTTAAATCAATCTTCTAGAATTTTGTTTTTTTCTAGTGGAACAAAAATCATAATCTGAACTGGATCAATAAAATCAAAATTACCATCAGTAGAACATATTGTTTTATTAAATCTATCAAATCAATTTCTTTTATTCATACTTTCAACTTCAAAAGGAATGTTGTTTCAATAAACATCACTAGCTGTTGCTGTAAATATAACTGTACAAATATTTAATTCAGTTAATTTTTTAACCATTTTATTAACAATAGCATTATCAATTTTATTTACATAAACTGGTTCAAAACTACTGATTTTTGAAATTAAAGCTCCATTAGATAAAACAGCTAAATCAACGTGTTGACCTATATTAAATAAATCTGCTCTAGGTTTTGCTGATTTATAAGGTTGACCTGTTGCAATTGTTACATGAATATTGTTTTTAATAGCTTTTTCTAATACTGGTTTATCAATATCATTTGCTAATTTTCCATGATGTAAAACAGTTCCATCTAGATCTGTAACAATCAGCTTAATATTTTTTAACATTTACTACTCCTTAATCTTTATAAAAAAATGTTGAAATTTCTTTTTTTTCATTAAAATTATTTAGAATGATTTTATCAGTAATTCCCATCTTTTCTAAAGCTCTATTTGTTTTATTATTATCTTTTATAATCTTGTTTTCAAATTGTAAAATTCTATAAATAGTTTGATAATAATGCTCTTTTAAACTTAAGCAATGTTTAGAAGTTTCATAAATTAAAATTTCATCATTTAAGTTAAATTTTTTTCTATTTATAAACATTCTTATTGAATCATTATGACTAGTAATTTTATCTTCAATTGAATGAATAAATAAAATTGGAATTTTAGCTGGACTAATATTTTGCTTTTCAAATTTATTAAATAAATTCATTTCATTTCAATCAGATAAAGTTAAATCTTTTTGTTTTTTTAAAATTCGTTTAATTAAGTAAATATCATATTTTTTTAAAAAAAATCTTTTAATTGTTAATTTTTGTAATTTATTTATTAAAGAACTAATAGTTGCATAACTACTATCACTAATAATAAATTTAACTTTACTTTCTTCTAAGAATTTTTTTTTTGTTAAAGTTAGATAATTAATTATAAAAGCACCCATACTTAAACCAACTAAACCAATAATTTGTATATTTTCAGTTTTATTTAAAAAATTAATAGCAGCAACTAAATCTTTACTTTCCAATAATCCCATTGTTACAAATTGGGTCTCTTCTGAATCGCCATGATTTCTAAAATCATAAACTAACACATTATATCCAAGTTCTATAAATTCTTTTGATCAGTATAAACTTCAATATTTATCACCAGAAAATCAATGGCTTACAATAATTCATTTTTTAGAATTATGATCTGTAATATATTTAAGTGCTGAAATTGTTATATTATCACTAGTTTTAAATTTAACTGGAATTAAGTTATCATTAATTTTAAACTCTAATTCTTTATGTTTAAAAAATAATCTCATCACTTTATTTCTTTTATTAATTTCAGGATTCATATAAATATGTTTTTTAGAATGAGATCTTTTAAAATCTACTGAAGTTTCTAATAGTTTATGAAATTTAAGAAATGAAATGTTTATCGATCGAAATATTTTATTACCCGTTTTTTTAATAAGAGCTCTTTTTTGTTTATGTGTCATAATAATCTTTCTTTTTAAAGTTATTATAATTTGTTTTTTAAAAGAATTTTTTCATATGCTAATTTAGCGATCATAGCTGCATTATCAGTACAATAACTCATTTTAGGAACAAATGTATTTTTAATATTATATTTTTGACCTAATTTTAAAATTATTTTTCTAATTTCACTATTAGCACTTACTCCACCAGCAACAGTTAGAGTTTTTGGGTCAAATTCTTTTATTGCTTTTTCTAGTTTTTTTTCAATGATATTTGTTGCTGTATATTGAAAACTAGCTGCAAAATCTTCTAAATTAATTTCTTGATTTTTTTGTTTTAGATTATGAATTAAATTTATACAAGCAGTTTTTAATCCAGAATAAGAAAAATCATAACTATTATCATCTTTTAAAAAAGGTAATGAATAAAAATCTTTATTTCCTTTTAAAGCTAATTTATCTAAAATAGGTCCTCCTGGATAAGAAAGCCCTAAAACTCTAGCAACTTTGTCATAGCACTCACCAATAGCATCATCTCTAGTTGATCCAATAATTTTAAAATCATTTGCAGAATTAATAATTTCAATTTGAGTATGACCACCAGATACTACCATTGCTAAAACTGGATATATAAATTCATTTTCAATACTAGCTCCAAAAATATGTCCTTGAATATGATCTAAAGCTAAAATTGGTTTGTTTATATATAAACTAATAGTTTCAGCTACAAGTTTTCCAACAATCAAAGATCCGATTAATCCTGGGGATTTTGTATAAGCTATATAATCAATTTCTTCAATATCTAAATTAGCTTGACTTAAAGCTGTTTTTAGAACTCAATTAAAATTTTGAACATGTAATCTAGCTGCTAATTCAGGAACAACTCCACCAAATATTTGATGATCTTTTATTTGTGAAGAAATTATATTAGTTAGAATTTTGTTATTATCAATAATTGAAATAGAAAATTCATCACAACTTGATTCAATAGCTAAGATTTTCATTTCTCTCCTTTAGTTTATTAAAACTACTTAAAATATATAAGAATAAATAATAAAAAAAAGAATACCCATATTAGTATTAAAAATGGTTGAGTAGTCTTATAAAGTTATATTATTTTTTCTTTACTTTGTTATTAATACTGTCTCTAACTTGACCAGTAGTTCTATGAATAATTACTGATCCCTGACGTTTTTTAGTTAGTTCATTAGCATAAGCAATGGCTTCTTTTTGTGTGTCAAATAATTTAGTAGGGCGTGTGTTTCCAACACCCTTTACTTGTCATTTACCATCATATGGTGTGATATGATAAACTGTTGCTTGTTGTTTTTCAGCCATAGTTCTCCTTTGTTAATAAATTATTAAATATATGTATATATATATTTTATTTTACTATACAGTTTTTTTAAATGGCTCAATTTTAAATGCAAATGGCTCAATTTTAAATGCAAATTATATGACAATAATTATAAAATTAAAGATATTTATTTTAATGATTATTAAATACAAGTTTTCAAGCAGTAAACTTGTGAATTTAAATAATATAATTTAATTGAGAAAAGAGATGATTTTATGTTAATAAATGATACAGTAGTTGCCCCTGCTACAAATATTTCAACTCAAGCTATTGCTTTAATTAGAGTTAGTGGTTCTGAAGCTTTTTTAATAGTTAACAAACTAATTAAAGATAAAAAGCTAGAAGAAAAAAGAGGACTATTTTTAAGAAAATTGTATTTTGAAGACGAATTAATTGATGAAGTAGTTTTATCTTGTTTTGTTGCTCCTAACTCTTTTACTGGTGAAAATGTTGTTGAAATTGCTTGTCATGGTGGAATTTTAAATACTAATAAAATCATCAATATTTTAATTCAATCAGGAGCTAGAATGGCTTTAAGAGGAGAATTTAGTCAACGCTCTTTTTTAAATGGAAAAATTGACTTAATTCAAGCTGAGGGTATTAATAATTTAATTCATGCAAAAAACGATTTAGCTTTAAAAATTGGTGTTGCTAATATGAGTGGATCTAATAATAAAGCAATTATTGAATTAAAAGATAATTTATTAGATATTATTAGTCGTATTCAAGTTTCAATTGATTATCCTGATTATGATGATGTTGAAGGCTCAAGTATAGAAAATTTAACTAATTTATTAGAAATTATTAATGATCAAATTAATAAACTTTTAATGAGATCTAAAATGGCTTTTAAAAACTCTGAAGGAATTAAAACTGCTATTGTTGGTCAAACTAATGTTGGTAAATCATCAATTTTAAATGCTTTAATTAATGAAGACAAAGCAATTGTTACAGATATTCCAGGAACTACTAGAGATATAGTTGAAGGACAAATTAATTTAGAAAATGTTAGTTTAAATTTAATTGATACTGCTGGAATTAGAAAAACTAGTGATGTTGTTGAAAATTTAGGAATTTTAAAATCTAAAAACTTAATTAATGAAGCTGATTTAGTTTTATTTGTTGTTAATAAAGAAAATATCAATGATTTAGATAATCAAGAAATTTTTGAACTTTTAAAAAACAAAACTTATATTTTAATTGTAAATAAAGCTGAAAAGCTAAGCAAAACTAAAAAACAAAACTTAGAAAAAAAATATGAAAATATTGTATTTACTAGCGCTATAAATCACGATATAGACCAGTTAGTTTTAAGAATTAATCAAATGTATTTAAATGAAGAAATTAATAAAAACGATGAATTAATTTTAATTGGATTAAATCAAATTACTTTAGTTGAACAAATCAAAAACAAACTTTCAACTGCTTTGAGCGTAATTAAATCAGGAATGCCAATTGATATAGTTAATGTTGATTTATATGATGCTTGAAACTTGTTAAACGAACTAATTGGTGTTGAGTATGAAGACGAAATTATTGACAATATTTTTAGAAAATATTGTTTAGGAAAATAAAAAAAATCAACCTATTTAGGTTGATTAATATTATTTTATGGATTGAAAAATTAAGCACTCATTAAGCGTGACTTTTCTCTAGCAGCTTTATTATCTTTAAAAATTCCCTTTTTTAAACCTTTATCTACTAAACTTACTGCATGATTAACTAATTCAGCTTTATTTGCTTCATCATTAGATTTTGCATTTAAAGCTTTTTTAATAGCTGTTTTAATTTCTGATTTAAAAGCTTTATTTGCTAATCTAGATTTTTCATTAGTTAAAACACGTTTTTTTTGAGATTTAATATTTGCCATTTTTTCAACTCCTTTTATAAAAAATAATTATAATACAAAAATAAGTATAACAAAATTTACCTAAATTTAAAAAAAATATTAATGGTTCGTTGGATTATTAAACAAAATGGTACCAGACCAATTATAAGACCACAGATCTGTGGTCTTATAATTGAACAGGAGGTCTAATGTTTGTTATCCAAGAAAATAAAAAGTTTAATGAAAAAAAGAAACTTATAATAGATACTTTTGAAAAAGAGCCTAACAGAAAGTTGTTATCAATCGCTATACAGTTTCAAAAATCACTTTCTACTGTAAAAAAATATAAAAGTGAATATATTAAATGAAAGAACAAGGAAGCAGAGCTAATTCTTTCACATAAAAACACTAATAATAAAAATGCTCAAAAATATAGTGATGAGATAATACATAATTTAGGTGAAAAATACCAAGAACAAGTAAAAATAACTGGTGGAGATGTAAATAATGCTAGTTGTTCTTATTTAACTTTAGAAAACTATCACAGCACTCTTATGTCAACTAACACTAAAAATAAAATTTCTTATTCAACTTTAAATAGGAGACTAATACAACAAGGTTATGCAAGCCCTTATTGCAAACGTAAAACCAAAAAAGAAGTTAAAAAAATAAGAAGACAACAAGAAGAAGGAAAATTAATTAGGTATAGCAATGAGCTAGTTTTTTATGTGCCTAAAAACGTAGAAAAACACAGACTAGCAGTAGCAAACAATTATAAATTTGGACAGGTAATAGAAGTAGATGGATGTACTCATTATTATTTTCAAAATAACACAATAGCAACATGTGTTATGGCTGTTGATGTTGGAACTAATCAAATACTTGATATGTGTTTTGAAGAATACGAAGAATCTTTAAATTCTTATCAAAAAATTTTTGAAACAATATTTAGAACTTATGGCTATCCTCAAAGAATTATTACTGATAATAGAGCTAATTTTAAAAAAGATGAAAGAAATAACGCTAGAACGCGTTTAGAGCTTGAAAATAGGGGTATAGAGGTGATTTCTTCATCTAATGCTAATGCAAAACCACATGTTGAAAGAATGTGAGATACAGTCCAAAAAAATGCACCTTTCTTCTTTAAACAAAATGATATAAAAACAATTGAACAAGCAAATCAAATAAAACACAAATTAATAGATTTTGTTAATAGTAAATGTAAAAAAAGAAAAAGAGATAATGCATTTAGACAACTAGGTGAAAATGAAGTTGAAAAATTCTTTGACCTACCTATACCTAGAAAATTTGCAAATGGTGTAGCAGAGTATAAAACTAAAATTTATGCTCCATACGATGAATTTGGTAAACGTTTTAGATTTTATAAAAAAGAAAATATTCAACTTGTAATTGGTTCAGATGAACAACTTTACTTTAGAACAGATACTAAACGCTATATTGCAAAGCCATTAGAAATTGGTTCAACTGATTGAGTTGAAGTTGATTTTGTTAGAAGAAAACAATTAGATGAAAGTAGAAAAGAAGATTTAAAAATACTAACAATGATAAACCAAACAAGAAGAATTCATAGTGGATTAGACAAAACACTCTTATACATAAAAAAATACCCCAATGGATTACCTAGTGAGTTAGTTGACGAGATCTCAGGAATCGTATTGAGGGTTAAAAGTGATTGTTCAAGGTTTTCCCATGAACTCAAAGATAAATTAGGCTTGTTAGAATAGATCTATTATTCTCTAATTTCTTTGATAATATAATTATAACTTATAGTACCATTTTGTATAATAACCCACGAAATTTAAAAAAAATATTAATGGTTCTTTTTATTTATTTTTTTTAATAACTTATTAATTTTTATTATTACATATAATATAAAAAAATGAACTTATAAAAATTCATTTTATAGTTAAAACTATTAATCAAATTGATTAGATTACAAATATTTAAGATTAATTATATTTAATATTTATATAGTTTTTATTTAAGCTTAAATATAATACTAATTTGTATTTTAAAAAATAGTAAGCTAATTTAATTTTCTATACTTTATGTTTTTATAAAATCTAATCTTTAAAATAATATAATTTTATTAATGTAAAAGGAGAATTATGTATAAATCAAAGCTAACTATTAAACAAACTCAACAAGCTATTCAAGATATTAAATTTAGTTTAACTAAACAATTAAAACAAAATTTAAATTTAACAAGAGTTTCAGCTCCACTTTTTGTAACTTCAGAATCTAAAATTAATGATGGTTTAAATGGTGATATTCCAGTTGGATTTACTCCAAAGCAATGAACTGAAGATTTAGAAATAGTTCACTCACTTGCAAAATGAAAAAGATATGCATTAGATAAATATAATTTTAATATTGGTGAAGGAATTTGAGCTGATATGAATGCTATTAGAAAGGATGATATTGTAGATTATAAGCATTCTTTATATGTTGATCAGTGAGATTGAGAACTAATTATAAGTAATGATCAAAGAAATTTTGAGTTTTTAAAACAAGTAGTTATTAAAATTTATGATTCAATTAGATATGTTGAACATAAAATAAATTTTAAATACCCAGAATTAGTAGACAAATTACCAAAACAACTAACATTTATAGATTCACTAGATTTATATAATAAATATCCTCATTTAACTGCTGAACAAAGAGAAGATGAAATTGTAAAAGAATTTAAAGCAGTATTTATTTATAAAATTGGACATAATTTACCAGATAATCTTCCACATTCTAAAAGAGCTTTTGATTATGATGACTGAAATTTAAACGGTGATTTAATTTTTTATGATAAAGTTAATGACAAAGCTTTAGAAATTAGTTCAATGGGAATTAGAGTTAATGCTAAAAGCTTAAGTGAACAAATTAAAATATTAAATAAAACAAATTCTGATTTAGGTTTATATCATAATCAAGTACTTAATAATAAATTACCTTTAACTATTGGTGGAGGAATTGGTCAAAGTAGGTTAAGTATGTTTTTATTAGAAAAAGCACATATTGGTGAAGTACAAGTAAGTGTGTGAGAAAAACAATATAAAGAAGACTTAAAAAAACAAGGAATAACTTTATTGTAAAAAGTTATAAAACTTGTTTTTTGTTATGTATTAATAAAAGAAAGGAGAATTAAAAAATGTCAATATCTTTTATAAAAAAGAATTATGAAAATGAAATCAAAAAATTAGTTAAGTATTTAGATCTAATTTGAAATGTAGAAACAGTTTGTCAAAAACTTAAGTTTTTAGAAAACAATATGTTTAAAACAACGCCATTTTTTAACCCTAATTAATTAAAAATACTATTTAAATTAATGTTAATAAATAATGATTTTAAAGATAAAATTACAAGTGAAATTCTTAACATTATTCTTAGTAAAGAAGTTTTAGAATGAAAGTTTTTAGACGATTTAATTAAGTTTTACACTTTAGTTTTAACTTATGATGATGTTTGACAAGAAGATAAAATTTCACAATTTGCTATAGAAAATAATATTATTGATATAGAACAATTTTTCACAGATTATTTAACTAAAAATAATTTAAAGAGCATGATTATCAACAAAAATATATTAAACAAAATTTAAATGATTTAAAAAAACAAAAACAATTTTTAAAAGAACTTGAAAATATAGACGACTCTGATTATATAAATATTGATCTTAATACACTAACTATAATTAGCAAAGTGAATGCTTCAGATATTAATTTTATGTATAAAGACTATGTTATAAAAGAGTTTATAGATATATTAAAAAATTAGTAGTTAATTTATTTGTACATAGATTTTACAAACAACTTAGTTTATTAAAAAATGAGTTGTTTTTTATTATTTAAAAAAGTTACTTAAATAAACTAGTTATTAATAAAATAAAATATTTATAAGTTAAATTTATAAATTTTAAAAAATGTATTTAGAAAGGAAAAAATGAAAAATAATTTTAAGTTATTTATCATTACATTTGTGTGCATAATGTTTTTTCTCTGATATTATGCCAATATTGATGACATAGTTTTATATAGTATACCAATAAACAAAAATGATGAATCAGTAAAGATTACTATGGGTTCATCTAATTGGGTTGAAGAGTGAAATAAAATTTTAAATACTAATTTTTATTCAACAACTCCTATAAATGTTTGAAAAGAAAGAATCGATATGGTTGGTCTAAAATTGTATGGTTTTATTGAACATAACTCAATTTCAAGTTATTTAATAACTCTGTCAAAAGTTGGGTTTGGATCTTTATGTTTTTTCTTATTAACATTTTTTTGTAAAAGAACTATTTTCAATCCTTTTAGAAGCGTTTTTAGATATTTAAAAAATAGAAACAACTACATTACTTTAGAAATGAATCAAACATTAAATTTTCTTAATAAATTAGATAAAAAAGTAAAAAAGCGTAAAAAGAAAAAAGTATTGAAGTCTATTAATGATTTTAAAATAATTTCTTACAAGCCAGTTTATTTAATAAGATTAATAGACGATCTTAGAAATTCTTTTTTAACAGACAAATTAAAATATGAATGGTCTTATTATGAAAAATTAATTTCTTTAGTTATTGGGTATATAGAAGAAATTATAAACAAAGAAAGAAAAGCAATAAAAAATCATAATAAACCAGATGAACTATTTCCTGTAGTTAAAAGAGCTATAGAATATTATTCAACAAAATCATCTTATTATAATTATTATTGTATAAACGCAAGTCAAAAAAATCGAGATTCTATAGAAATAATAATTACTACTAACACTAATTTTTATATAGCTTCACTTTTTGCTATTAATTTTTCATTTTTTATAATTTCATTTTTTATAATTGGGTTTGCTATTAATTTTATATGATTTAAAAAAATAGATTTTCAAATATTTTCTAGTTTAAGAATTATTTTACCATTTATTTTGACTGCTTCTTTACTTTCTATAATCATAACCTCTTTATATGTTTCAAAACAAACTAAAAGTTTTAATAATATTATTGAAAATAAGAAGTATAAAAAAAACAAATCTAACTTTGATCGAAAGAACTATTTATATATAATTCTATATTTTCTAATTTTACTTATATTTTTGGTTCCAATTTTCTCTTATGGAAAATTATTATCTGCCATCGAGCCGGATTTTACAAAACAAAATGGTCCATTATTAACAAGACAAATAGATGTGATTATGTATAATATCCTTTTTTTATGCCTAATGATATATTGATTTTGTTCACTTGATGATCTACTTAGAAAAGAAAATAAAATAACTATTTTACTATGTATTAAAAATGTAATACCACAGGTTTTTTGTTTTATTTTCTTTATAATAATTAGTCTTTGTTTTAAAGATAGTTGACAAAAAGGGTTGATAAGTAACTATAGTAGATTGCTTTTATTAATACTTATTCTTGAATGAGTATTTTTAATTTTGTTTGAACCAGTAATATATAATATATTTTATTTTTCATATTATAAATGTTGTGTAGGATTTAAATTTATAAAGGAAAAAATAAAATTAATTTATAGTAAAACGAAGTGTTTATTGTAAAACCATAACCAAAAAATGGTATAAATCTTTCAAAATAAAAATCTTTATTTAGATTCTAAAAAAGCAACTAAATAAGTTGCTTTTTTTATTTTGCTATGTATTTATGCTACTTTTTATATAAAAATATTTATTAAATTATTAAAAATAATTTAATTTGGTTTTTGTGTTAGATTCTAAGTCTTTAAATATTGTAAAATACAAGAGAAAGCAGAAAAAGATCAATTTTGAAAGGGCGTATATGAAAACTGTAGAAAAATGATCGCAAAATAATAGAATGCTTTATGGAACCATTCTATGAGCTTTTATTGGTTTTGGTTATTTATTATTTATTGCTAACTGAGCTTTTGCAATTGGTTTAGCTGGTGGAGGAATCAAAGATGGTGTTCATTCACCAGGGTTTTTATCTTATTTTCAAATTGAAAACACAGCTTCATTCCAATTAATAGATAAAGCTGCTAACTGAGCAATTACTTTTGGTAGAGGTATTGGCTCAGTTGTTGTTGCCTTTTTGTTAGTAAAATTTGCACATAAAAAAGCAACTTTAATTGCTTGTATAATGACCTTATTTGGTTTACCAGCAATTTTTATGCCAGGTGCAAAATATGGTTATGTATTGTTTTTAATTTTAAGAACAGTTATGGCTATTGGTGGAACAATGTTAACTATATTATTTCAACCAGTTGCTGCTAACTTCTTTATTAAAAAAACAAAGCCTATTTATTCTCAAATAGCAATCGCATTTTTCCCATTAGGTTCAATTATTTCTCTTGTACCATTTGTTATTGCTGGAGATAGTGCAAGTGTTGATATGTTAAGAAGTAATTGAAGAACAATCTTTTTAGTTATGTCATTACTTTATCTAATTCCATTAATTGCAGTATTTTTATTAGGAACTAATTTTGATGTTAAAAAAGATTCAAATGAACCTAAAGTAAATGGATTTAAAGTATTAAAAGGTTATTTAAAAACCAAAGCTACTTATGCTTGATTATTAGTCTTTGGTGGTTGATTAATTGTTGCTGTGTTTCCAACTTCACTAAGCTTAGTGTTATTTCCTTGAATTTCTGGCTTACAAAATGAATCAATGGGTACTCAAATAAGAATTTGACAAATATTATTTTTATTTGCAGGAACTATTGGTCCAGTTGTAATTGGATTATGATCAAGATTTAATTTAAAAAGAAGATGATATATAGCAACACTTATAGGATTTGGAATTATATTATTTATAATCTCAATTGTTGTTTATAAATATGGATTAGCTCCTAACTATAACAAAGAAACTAAATTTTTAGAAGGTAATTATAAAGGTTGATTAGTATTATTCTACATTTTAGGATTTTTAACTGGATTTTGTACTTGAGGAATAGAAGCAGTTATTTTAAACCTACCTCATGAATATAAAGATGCAGATCCTAAAACTATTGGTTGAATGTTTAGTTTAATTTGAGGATTTGGATATATGTTCTTTACATTATCTCTAATTATCATTACTTCAATTCCTTTAATTAAATCAATTAACCAATCTACAATAGCAATTATTCAATTAGTACTAATAGTTATATTAGGATTAATGTCATTTATTGGATTATTGATGTTAAAAGAACCAAAAGATGATGCAAAAACTTTTCCAAGTTTTAAATCTAAAGAAAAGCAAGTAAAATAGTTAAAAAATTCCTTTGATCTTATGATCTTAGGAATTTTTTATTTTCTTTATTTTTTACTTTAATTTTATTAATAAAATAAATTGTAATATCTTTAATAATTTATAAAAAAAAGTAATCTAGTTAGCTTTTTATATTTTATTTAGTTTAACAATTAGTAAGTATTTTTTATAAAAGCTTAATGTTTCAAAAACAGCTTTATTTATTAAAAAAAGACTTTTATTTTATCAAAATTTAAGCCTATATTACAAAATTTTGTTTGCTAAATAAATTCATAAATTAATAAAATATATAATTATTTATAGGTAATAATTATTAAAAATTTTTTTAAAAGCCTATTTATATATGTATTGATTAGCTATTTTAAATAGCAATCTATAATCAATAGAAAGAAATAAAGAGATATGAAAATATCAAAAAAACCATCAAGTAAATATCTACTTGTAGCTAGAATACTTTTAGGACTATTTTTCGTTGCTTTTATTACTATTTTTGTTTTAAAACTAATTAATGTAAATAAGACAAACGGAAAAATTGGTGCTGATTTTATGACAGTTTTAACTGGTTTTGGAGTAACATTAGCTAAACCAGTTAAATGAGGAGCTGGATTAGATGAGTTTTGTAATATTGCTTTAATTACTTGAATACCATTAATACTAATAGTTTCTCTGATTTTTTACATTTTGTATTACAAGAACTTAGTAAAAACTATTCAAGTTGAAGATTCAACAACTAAATTAGATATCACAATTCAAACTGAAGGTGATGTTATTGTTGAAACAGAAACTGAAAAACTTGATAAAAAAGAAGAAATTATGGTTGCTGAATCAGAATCAATGGCTGAATCTAAAACAATGTTTGAATCAAAAACAATCTTTGAACCAGAACCAACGGCTAAATCAAAACCAGCTGCTGAAGTAAAACCAGTAATTGAAACTAAATCAGTTATGCTTCCTACTCCTGTTGAAATTAAAAAAACAACAGAAAAATCAGAACCTAATAAAAAACGTAAAAAGAAAAAAACTTATCCACAAGTTACAAAAGGTATGTTATTAGAAGAACTTTATGAAGATCTTGAGTTTGTAGAGATGACTAAAGTTTCAATTAAAACAATTTTTGATAAAGCTTTTATTGTAGCAAGTAAAAACTTAGCTGCAGGAGATCATGTTGTTCTTGCTAAATTTGGTAAATTTGAAACAATAGAAAAAGAAGCTCAAATGAAAATTAATCCTTTAACTCAAGAACAAATTGAAGTTCCTGCACATAAAATTGTTAAATTTAAATTATCTAAATCTATTAAAGAAAAAATGAATAAATAAGGACAAAATGGCAAGTATATAACTGCCATTTTTTATTTGTTTTTATTTTGATATATGATTATTTAAAGAATTCCAAAAATATACACTATATAAGACAAGATAAAATCATTTCTTCATCTTTTTTTGAAATTTTACCAACTATTCAAAAATCACCTATAATATTTATTTTGTATTTTTTATAAGAGTTAAATACTTTTAGTGCTTCACTAAAAGTTTTTTCATTTAAGATACCTTTTTCTTCGAATTTATTTTTTATTCTATAACCAATAATTGTAGAAAGCATTTTAATAAATTCTGCTCCATAAATTGAAATATCACTCTTTTTATTTACTTCTTTAAGGTTCAAATTATCTTGATAAAACTTGTTAACTAGTTCGATTTCTCATTTTTGTTTGTACATTTTATAAATATCAATTGGTTCTAGATCTTGATTAGATATATAAACTATAGTTCCAAACTTATCTTTTAGTTTTTTATAATTTTCTATTGTATATTTTTTACTTTTTAAATAGTCACTGTGTTCTTTTGAAAATCTATTATTATCTCTAAAAGCATAATAAAATTTATTTTCATGCTTTAGTTTTTTGTAAAAAATGGTGTTGTCTTTATTGCTAAATTTTTCTTCCATATCATAAATATTAAGTTTATGTAAAATACTCAAAGAACGTTTTATAGGAAATATATAAGCTACTTGATCTGGTATATTTTTACCATTACTAACCCATTTATCTCCTATAATAACCCCAGTTTTTATATTAGTTTTTTCTAAAAAATCAGGAAAACTAGTAAAATTAACGCAATTACCACGATATGGTAAAGAACAAATTATATCTTTTGTTGTTATATTAAAAGCAGTAACGATTGATATATTTTTTGTATTTTTAATTCTCGATTTATATGATAAAGAACCAAATGATGTTATTTTACTATTGTAATTTTTAAGCATACCATCAATAGCAACAAGGTCATTTGTATTTGTTTTTTCAACCCTTTTTCTAATAAATTCAATAATTTTATTGGTGTCACAACCAAGCTTGTAAATAAAATTTGAAACGGTACTTTTTGATAATTTTATATTTGAAAAATCTACTGATAAAAATGATTCTTCATAATATTTCTCTATTAAAGAATCGTTTGCATCTGGGTTTAATGTTTTCATAATAGCAATTGCAAAAATTCTAAATGCCTCAACACCATAAACGTGTGTCAAGTCTTTCAAAATATCATTTGAAAGATTCTTAGCAAGCATATAGTCACCATAATTTTTTGGTCTTAATTCTATTGATATTTCTTTTTTAGGTACGTATACTCCATTTATTATATGACCTATGACAGGTCCATTTTTTGGATAATTCTTACCATTTTTATATTCACATCCAATTCTTTGAATAACAGCTCATGATTTTCCTGTTAATTTAACGATAGTATTTTTAGGTCTTGGAACTTGCCTTATTTCTAATGGTACAGCCACAATATCTTTTCTTTTCTATAGTGTATTATATAGTTTATTATAACATAAAAGACAAGTCTTTTAAAAGTATTTTTTTAAAATTTTATTAATTTTTCTAAATAAAAAGAGTACATTTTATTACTAAAACATACTCCTTTATAAAAAATCTTCATTTTTAATCTGTTTTTGCGCTATTTTAACCGAAAATATAGTGTATATTTTTGGAATTAAATTCAAAAAGTCTGCTTAATAAACAGACTATTTTTTGTTTTTAACTTTTTTAAAAATATAATAACTAGACACTAATAAAACAACAATAACTAATGAGCTTGAAATTAAAATAATAACCAACTTATTAGAACTTTTTATTTTAGGTTCTTTAATAACAACAAGCTTAATAGTAACTTTATCATTTGAATTATTTTTTAAATAAACTTCAGCTGTATTGTTATTTTTTAGTTCTACTATTAGTTCTCTATTAGATAAATTTGGATTAATTTCTAATAGTTTATTTTTTATAGTATTTAAATCATTTTTAGTAATATTTAGAGATTTATTTTTAATTAATTTATCTAAACTAGATTCTTTATTTTGTTGAGTTTGATTATTGTTGCTTTGTGGTTGTCTTTTGGGTTTTTGGTTAGTTTGATTTTTTGACTGTTCTATTGATAAGTTATTTTGATTAATTAGATCATCACTTGATTTTCATTTAGTTTTTTTAGCTTCTTTAATAAGTTCTAAAAGTGTGTTTGGATCATATAAATCTTTAGTATTATTATATACATCGTTTTTTAATTTCACATCTGGTTGAATACCAAATTCTAAACTTTTAAAGTTTTTATTTGTAAAAACATTATTAGTACTTAACTGAATAATATCTCCAGTTGGTAGAATTGAATAACCAATTGCTGAAGCCCCACCAAAAGTTTGATGACCAATAATTTTTGCTAAATTATTATCTCTTGCTATTTGAGGAAAAATATTTCCAGCTGAAAACGAATAAGGTGAAGTTAAAATATAGTAATCAAAGTTAAATTTATTATATTTTGATTTTATAGTTTCAACTTTTTGTTCTTTTGATAAAGGATTATAAGTATAAACATTAAAAGGATTATTTGTTAAAAAGCTCATTATTTCATAAGCAGCACCAATATAACCCCCACCATTTTGTGTTAGGTTAAAAATAATGTTTTTAACATTTTTACTTTGAGCTTGTTCTAAACTGTTTTTAATATGTTTAGCAGAATCTTCTTCAAACTTTTTAAAAGAAATCATATAAGTATCATCTGATATAACATTGTTTTCATATTCAACTTTACTTGGATCATTTTTAGCTAATAAATCTAGAAGTTTAATTTGTTTATTAGATCTATTATTTGGATTAGATATTTTTATTGGAGTTTTATTAAAATCTTTACTTTTGTTAAAAAACCCATCTAAAGCATATGCTGAGTGAGGATCATCAAGATCATCTATTAATTGTTTTGTTGTAAGATAATGCTCATCATTAGTTCCATTTACAATTTTTGTTTTATATTTTTTAAAATAATCCTTATAAGATTTATTATTATTTAATTTAATTGCATAATAATGATCAAATAGAAAACTTAAATAATTATATTGAAACTCTTTAAGTTCTTTTGGGATTTCATTTTTGTTGTTAGCATCAGACCTTTTAAGATTTACTTGACTTATAATATTACTAATTGATTCAGAAAATCTAAAAATATTAACATCTTGTTGATTAAAATACACTTGGATATTAGATTCATTTAAAAAGATTTGGTTTAGTAAAACAATAGGTAAATAAACATCACTTTGATCTTTTAACATCTCAATGTTATAGTTTTTTAAATGATATTTAAATTCCTTGTTTAAGTTTTTATTCTCTAATCCTTTAAATTCTAATTGTAATTGTTCTTCACCACGCTCTTTGTTTTTTAAAATTTCAATAAAGATTTTATAATCTGAAACAGTTATGATCTGAGTTTTATAATCAAATTCTATATTGTAGATATTTTTTGAACTTTTTAAAGTTATAGTTGTTTTATCATCATTAAATTTATTTTCTATATTTTCATATTTTATTATAGGTTCAATACTTTTTAGAAACTCAACAACAGAAACATATCCAATATTTTTATATAAAAATAGCTTGATTTTATTATTTGTATTTTTAAGATCTTTTGCTAATGTATATAGTTTATGATCTGTTAAAATAATTTTTGGTTTTTCATTTTGATAAGAACTTAAACTAGCTAAATTACCACTTAAATTATTAGAGAATAAAAAAGAACTAAATAACCTTATTAAAAATAATTTCATAATAATTCCTTTCTATTTGTTTTGATCATTATTGATAACTGTTTGAATATAATCTAGATCAAAAAGTTTTTTAAAATCATAATCATTAGTTTTATCAAACTCTATATCTGGAGTTACTCCATATTCATAAGAGTTTCACTTTTGATCTGTTAAAGTATAAATTGAACTTTTTCTAATTATAGAACCAGTTGGCAGAATACTAATTCTAACTTCACTAGCTCCCCCACCAGAATTAAATCCAATAATTTTTGCTAATTTATTAGTTTTACTAATAGCTGCAAAAGAATTACCAGCTGAATAATTAATTGGTGAACTTAATATATAGTAATTAAAATCAAACTTTCCAACTTTTGATTGAATTTGTAAGATTTGTTTATCATTTGTAGTTGGATATAATTTATGATAATTATATTTTTGATCTGTTAAATATCCTAGTATCTGATAAACAGCTACAATACTACCGCCACGATTTAAGCTAAGATCAAAAACAACATTTTTTACAGTTTTTTTATTTTTAATTTCTTCAAGTTGTTTTTTAACTCCATCTACTGTATATCATTTATTAAAAATATCTATTTTAATAATTGCTGTTTTATTATCATTTGTATATCTAATATCTTTTTCATTTAAATTAGAAGCTAACTTAACAATATCTCGTTCATATTTTCTAAATTTAGCTACCCTATCAGTTCTTTGTTCATCATTATTAATTTCTAATTCAGAATCATTTGTATTTAAATCATAAATTGGTGATTGTAATAAGATCTTAGTATGAATATCATTTAAATCTCTTATTAAAAGATTAGTGGTCTTAAAATGTTTTAAGTCATCTGATAATAAATCATTTTTATATTTTTCTAAATAAGCTTGATATGATTTATCTAGTTTCATAGGATAAAAATTATCCAATAAAAAATATAAATAGTTATATTGAAATTTTTTTAGATGAGTTGATATTTTTAAGTTCTTTTTATTAGAAACTAGTGCTTTTTTAGTTTCATTATTTGAAGCATTTAAAAGTTCAAAGATTTCAAAAACTAAAACTTCCTTGTTATTAAAAAATATTTGTTTTTCAGATTCAGCCAAAAAGATTTGATTTAAAACTAATAAAGGTAAATATAATTTATTTTCTTTATTAAAAATAAAAATATCATATTTATTTAAATTTATAATTAAAGGTTTTTTTTCAAGTAATTTAAAATGATCAAAATATTCTAAATTAGACTCATTTTGATAAGGACTTAATAAATTATAAAAATTAACATTAGAAATAGTTATTTGTTGGGTTAAATAGTCAAATTTAATATATTCAGTTAAACTAAAATCTTTATGTTTATTTTTATTTTTTACTTGATATTTATTAGTTAGACTAATTGTTATTTGATTATTATTTGTTTTAGTTTCTAATAATTGAGTTAGACTGTATAAGTTATCATTATAAATTGTTTGATTTAAAATATCTTTTAAAAGATCTACATATTGTTCAAGATCAACATAATCAATATCTTGATGTTTAGTTAAATTAATTTGTTTATTCAAAAAATACACAGAACTAATTAAACTATTGATTTTATAAGATGAATTTAGAACTTGAAATTGGTTATTTAATTCATTAGTTATTTTTATAAAATTATTATTTTTAGTATCATTATTATTATCTTGTTTTTGAGTTGTATTTCTTTGGTTTTGATCAATTTTATTATTTTTTTGATTAGTATTATTGTTTAATTTATTATCTAGATCTTTATTTAATATATTAGAATTTGGACTTTTATTTATAATATTTGAACTACAACTTACTAAAAACGAACTTAATGTTAATGTTAAAATACTAGCACTTTTAAGCATATTAATCCTATCTTTAAACTTTCTATGTGTATTATATAATAAATCAAATTTCTAAATGGTTATTTAACAGTTTTTGAGTTGGATTAAATAATAATAGAGTTATTAATTTATATTAAAATATAATCTGTTAGGTATATATTATGAAAAAAATTCTAAGTTTAATTAGTTTAACTAGTTTAATTATTAGTTATTAGTTGTAATTACAAATCTATTTCAAAACCAAATACCATAGAAAGTCCATCTGTAATTAATAAAAATAATAAAGATAATAAAAAAACCAACTGAATTAAATAATCCAATGAACAACAACAATAATAATTCAGTTAAACCAAATATGTCATCAAATAATAAAAACCAAACCAACATCAATCAACTAAATTACCAAGATAATAAGATCTATGATCCTAATAAAGATAGTGTTTATTTTAGAGATTCTCACTTATTTAGTTTAGAGTTCTTATTAAATAATTCGGCTTATACTATTAGTAGATCTACAAATAAGTTTCATACAGCAACACATAATATAAATACTTTTTTAAAGACTGGTTATTATAATAATCCAGTTGATTTTAGAAGTGTTTATGACAATGAGACTGATAATAAATTTTGAGAGCATATTAAAAATAGAGCTTGATATGGTGATCTTGGTTTAAATGATGAACAAAAGACAGCTTTTTATAATGACCATCTTTCAATTAACGGAATGGTTAAACAAGAGTATTTAAATAAAATTTAATAAGAGTGAAATTAATCCTATTATTAATTTAAAATTTGATTTTAATGAATTAATTAGTAAAAACCCTTTTGGATATTTACCATCTAATTTAAGTCAATTGTTTTATTATATGAATTTTGAATCGATTTCTAAATTATTTAATATTACTAATATTAAAGATATTAAAGCTAATTTTGATGATCAAAATGGGGAATTTGAAATTTTATTAATTACTAATGATAAAAACTATTATCAAAAAATTGATAAAAATAATACTAATATGTTAAAAAAAGATCTAGATTATTATCAATATATTTATGATAGAAGTTTTAGTATTTTAATTTGATTTAATAAATGAAAAAGAGATGAATTTAGATTAAAAACTGATGAAATCACAAAAGATTATAAAAGTGGAACAGTTTGAGTTTTAGATAGAGTTATTAACAAAGATCTTGAAAAGGATGACTATTATGAATTGTTATTAGCTACAAACGTTCATGTTTTTAGTCTAGCAGAAGCTTTTGATAAATCTATTTATTTTACAAAAGATAGTAAACATCAATTTGCTGATAGTTGAAAAGCTGATTTTTTTGATAATGAAAATATAGATAATCCAAAAAATGCCAAGTTTATGACAACAAGAGCAAAACAAGAAAAATTAACATCAAATATTATCAATAACGTTACTGGTTCAACACCTACATTTAAAGCAGAAAGTCAATATTTACAAGCTGCTTATTATACACCAAGATACAAAGTTTCTGGTTTTAAAACAAATAATATACATACTGGACTTGTTTATATTGAAAACTTCGATCAAAGTACAAGATTAAGTTCAACTAAAAATGGTGGAGCTGATTTTGTAATCTTGAAATTACAAATTCAAAAAAATAAGTTAAAAAATATCCTACCTAAACTAGATAAAGTTATTAATACTGATGATGAAAAAGATTGATACATAGGTTTAGGAAAAGATGAATTATTTACACCACTAAAAACTCAATTTTATGCAGGTTATCCAGCAACACAATTAGCTATAGATAGAAGTTTAACATATAAGTTTCAAGCAAATAAATCATTTGGTGGAGTTATAAGTACTCAAAATAGATATGTTAAAGAAGATAATTTTCAAAGTCTATGAACTAAATATGATCCAGATGAAAATAAAGATTGAAACTCACATAATGATAATTGAACTAAATATACTGAACCCTTTATAGAAAATCAACACGGAATGTTAAAACGTGTTTTAACTCAACATTCAAGTTTATATACAAGAATCGAAAATGAAAGTGATGCTTTAGATGGTGGATCTTCAGGTTCAATGGCAATTGATTCATCTTTCAATTTAATTGGAATTAATTTCTTACTTTCAAAAGATGACACACATAACACTACTTCCAATGTAATTAGTTTAATTCAAGGTCAAAGTACTTATAGTGATGATTTTGATGGTAATTTAAGAACAGATTTTGTTAAAAAACTAAAAAAAGATAATTTATTCACTGTTAAATTAAATCCAAGAAATAGCTAGTTAAATCTATTTTAAGCACAACTTATTTGTGAACTAAAACATAAACATTAAAATATCCACAACTATACAGCGCATTTTGTTTTAAATAGCACAAAAGTGTGTAAAAAACTGGGTGTTTTTATGTTTTTTTATAGATCACATAAAAAAGAGAAGATATCATGGTTGTAATATTAAAAATAAAATAAGTAATAATACAAAAATACAATCGTTAAATTAACAAAAAATAAGAGCAGTTATAAAAAGATTTATGAATATAAAAACGATAAGAATTATAAAAAAAGAACCTTGATTTACATATAATAAATAGCAAATATGTTCCAAAAATAAACACCAACTGAGATAATAAAAAAACTACTATGATTATATGCTTGTTAAAAATTGTTTTAAAAATATTTTCATAAAAACAAATTCTATATGTTTTAATGACAATAGATTTAGAAAAGAACACACCAATTATTTAAAAAATAAAAACACACAATAGAATATGAAAAATTAAAAGATAAGTTTGAGCTATTATTTAGGTTCTAATCAAAATTTATATCAATTCGCATTTATAAAATATTCAAACAAAAATTAAAAATCAAACTAGTAACGAGTTTTATTAAGATGATTTATACAAAATGTAAGGTGTACAAAGAGTGATATTTCAATTTATGAAACAGAATTTATTAAAATGCTTTCTACAATTATTGGTTATAGAATAAAAAATAAATTCGAAAAAAGAGGTATCTTAAATGAAAAAACTTTTAGTGAAGCACTAAAAGTATTTAACTCTTATAAAAAATACAAAATAAATATTATAGGTGATTCTTGAATAGTTGGTAAAATTGCAAAAAAGGATGAAGAAATGATTTTATCTTGTCTTATGTAGTGTGTATTTTTGTAATTCTTTAATTATTGTATTGAAAGGTATTTATGTTTAACAAAAAACAGGATAATTTTAAAAAATCTTTAGATTATAAAAAACAAGATTATGTAATTAAAATAGCTAATACAAATCTTAATGAGTTAAATAGTTTTTTAGATACAAAAATAGGTTTAAATAGTAAAACTAGAGAAGATAATATTTCAAAATTTGGAACTAATCAAATTGTTGTTCAAAAATTTTCAATATTTAAAAAAATATTAGAGAGTTTAGTTGAACCTTTTAATTTGTTGTTGTGATTTATTGGAATTTTAGAATTTATTATTTATTTTTTATTTCAAAAAAACTGAATTACTTTAATCTCTGCTTTAATAATAATTTTTATGATTTTTTTAGCTTCTATTGTGGATTTTATTCAAGAATATAAAGCTTATAAACTTAATTTAAAACTAACTAAAATAATAGAAAATGATGTTTTTATAGTTAATCATGAAATAAATGATTTTAATTCATTAAATTATCAAAGTATTAAAGCTGATCTTATAAAAGAAAAACAATCACAACTAACAATAGGAGATGTTGTTTATTTAACAAAAGGAGATATTGTTCCTAGTGATTGTAGAGTAATTTGAGCTGAAAATCTTTATTTAGATGAATCAACTTTAACTGGTGAATCTAAAGCTATTAAAAAGCAAATTAATAACAATAATATTTCTTTTTTAGAATTACAAAATATTTTATATAAAGAAACTTTAGTAGTTTCTGGAAATTGTTTAGCTGTTGTAATTAATCTTAATAAAGATAATTATTCTAATTCATTATTAGATTTAATAAAAGATGATTTTATTACTGATTATGAAAAAGGAATTAATAAAGTTACTAAGATTTTAATTTATTTAATCTCTATTCTAGTATTTATTATTACTTTTATTTCTTTATTAAAGAGTGGAATTAGTAATTGAACTTCAAGTTTAGTATTTGGTTTGTCAATAGCTGTTTCACTAACCCCTGAAGCTTTACCTGCTATTATTTCATCTAATTTAAAACTAGCTTCAAAAAGATTATCTAAAAATAAAGTTGTTATTAAAAAACTATCGGTTATGCAAAATATTGGATCAGTTAATGTTTTAACAACTGATAAAACTGGAACTTTAACATTAGATAAAATTAATATTTGCACTTATTTAGATATTAATAATCATAAAAATAAATTATTAAAAGATTACTTTTTTTATAATGCTTATTTTCAAAATAACTTATTTGATAGTATTGATAAAGCTATTGTTGATGAATTTAAAACCAATTTAAATAATGTCAATTTTATTGATCAATTAAGTTTTGATCATAACTTTAGAATATCTTCAGCTTTAATTAAACTTAATCAATCTAATTTATTAATTACTAAAGGTAGTTTAGAAGAAATTTTAGAAATTACTAGTTTTATTAATATAAACAATCAAATTATTAGTTTAGATGAACAATATAAAAATAAAATTACAAATCAAGTTAATAGTTATACTAAAAAAGGTTATAAAGTTTTAATTTTAAGTTATAAACATTCCGATGTTATTGATAATAAAGATTTAATTTATTTAGGAATGATAGTGTTTAATGATCTTATTAGAGATAATGTTAGACAAGTTATTAAAACTTTTAAAGATTACAATATTGATATTAAAGTACTAAGTGGAGATAGTTTATATACTTGTAAAAATGTATGTAAACAAGTTGGAATTGATACTAATAGTAGTTTAATAGGAAAAGATCTTAATAAATTAAATGAAAATAATCTAAAAAATATTAGTCAGTCAGTAAATATATTTTATAAATTATCTCCTCTAGATAAAGCTAAAATAATAGATAGTTTGATGAACAATAACGTTGTAGCTTTTTTAGGTGATGGAGTTAATGATGCTATTGGTTTGAAAAAAGCTGATGTAGGAATTTCAGTAAATAATGCTTCTAGTTTAGCAAAACAATCTGCTGATGTTATTTTATTAGAAAAAGATTTAAATGCTTTAGAACATGCTTTTATTATTGGAAGAAAAACTTTTAGTAATGCGATTAAATACATTAAAATCACAGTTGCTTCTAATTTTGGAATTTTATTAACTTTACTATTAGCTACAATTTTTTTTAAATTTGAAGTAATGTCACCAATTCAGTTACTTATTCAAAATTTAATTTTTGATTTTGCAAATTTAATTTTTGTATTTGATAATGTTGATGAATCAACTATTAAAAAGCCACAAAAATGAAATATTAAATCAATTGTTCCTTTTGCTATATTTAATGGATTAACTCAAACTATAATTAGTTTTATTAACTTTATAATTTTATATTTTGGTTTTAAAATAAATGGATCAGATAAACATTCAATAGAGTTATTTCAAATTTGTTATTTTATTGAGTGTATATTAACTCATATTATGATTATTTTAGTTTTAAGAACACAAAAAGTATCGTTTTTTAAATCACTAGCTTCTAGTCAAATGCTAATTGGTATGTTATTTTTTAGTACTGTTCCATTTTTAATCGCTTTTATTAGTAGTAATTTTTCTAATAGCTTAGGCTTTAGTGTAATGGTTGCTAATTTAAATAATACTAATTTATCTTGATGGTTTTTAGTTTTATTATCTTTAGAAATACTAGCTTGAATTATTGGTGAATTAATTAAAAAATTATATTTAAAGATTTTTAAAAATTGATTATAATAACTATTATATTTTTTAATTTTATGATATTTTTAAAGTTAAAAGAAAGGTTTAATATATGAAAAACAAGTCTAGATTTTTTGAGTTTCTAACTTTGTTTATGATGTCTGTTGGGACGATTGTTGGATCTGGTATTTATGTTAAAAATAGAGATATTTTAATTGAAACACACAATCCAATCATTGCTATTGTATTATGAGCTGCAGTTGGAATTTCTTGTATAGCTGTAGTTTATTTATTTTTAGAAATATCTTCTTCTACAGAAAATGGAACTATTGGTTCTTGATCAAGAGCTTTTTTTGGACATAAAGTTGGTTCTTTTTTTGCTAATTTTCAAACAATGTTTTATGCTCCGGTTAACCAAGCAATTTTTACTTCAGCTTTATTAGCTTATTTTTTAAATATTTTTAATCTTAAGTTATATGGCTATCAATATTTATTAATTTTTTTATTAGTTGGTGCTGTTATTATCTTATTAACTAATATATTAAATGTATTTAGTATTAAAGGATCTAAAGCAATTCAAATTTTTGGAACAGGGTTTAAATTTTTTCCACTAATTATTGCACTTATTGCTGGATTTATTTTAGCTGATCATTTTGGTGCTTTGCAAAATAATGGGGTTAATGTTAGAGGAATAACTGATTCATCAAAGCAATGATCTCGTACTGATTTTGATCCATTGCTATTTTTTAGAGGTTTTGGTGGAATTTTATTTGCCTTTGATGGTTTTATTTATATTTGTAATTCCAAAAAAAGAGCAAAACACGCTGATGTTGTACCAATTGCTTTAGTTTCAGCTATGGCATTTGCTGCAGTGTTTTATTTAATAATGTCACTTTCTTTAATTTTAGGATCTCCAGATGGTTCTATTGAACAATTATTAGAAAGAGTATTTAATAATGGTCAACCATTAAAAAATCAAGTAAATCACACTGTTAAAGTGATAGTTGCAATTATTTCAATGATTATTTGTTTTTTAGGTTTAAATGCTTATTCTTATATTGGAATGGCTGGTTTAGAATCAGATGTTATTGATAAGTTAAGTTATGTAAAATCTGTTGATGATAAACACCGTTTTAAAAAAATTGGCTTAATTCAAGGTGTAATTTCATATGCAATTTTTGCAATTTTTATTATTGTTGGTGCAAGTTCAAGTATTAGGTTAAATAAACAAATTAATGTTATTGAAGCAACTGATTCAGCTTCAGGAATGTTGTATTTAATTCAAATTATGTCTTCAACTTGTTCTTGTTTATCATTTGCTATGATGGCTAGTTTGATAGTAGCCGCTCTCATTAATAGAAAAACTAACAAAGTTGAAGTTAAAAAAATTAAAGGATTTGTACCATTAGCAATTTTTGGATTGATTACTTTTATTTTCTTTTCATTAATGGGATTGTTTACTTTTATAGTTCCTTTAGGTGTTATTAGAAACGGGCATAGCTGATGAAAAGCTCAACATTCTCAAGGATCATTATTCTTATTGCTAATGGTTTTGGGTCTAATATTTGTTGCTATTCTTTGATATAATCAAAACAAAAGACTTATAGGAGGTCTTTGTTTAAAAAATGATAGCTTACAACAAAAAACAAGAACAAGATAATAATTTTGAACTAGAAAAACAAACAAAATATAGTAAAGTTCAAATGCTAAGACAATATTTTTTACTATCTACTAACAAAATCGCACTTTTAGCAACATTACTTGCTTTACAAATATTATTAACTTTATTTTCTAAATATGCAATGGGTGCTTTAGTACTTTTTGCAAGTGCACCTTATTTAAAATTAGAAATTAATTATTGAGTATCAGCTGTTGTTTTAATATCAACTAATTTATTTTGAGGTTTAATATTTACAGTTGCTTCTGTTTGAATGAGATTATTACTAGGAAGCGAACCTGTTGGACTATTATCATTAATGTTAGTTGATGGATCAGCAATTATAGGCTTTGCAATAATTTTTTTTATTGTTAAAAAAGTGTTTATTCATTCAAATAAATTAGAAGTTTTTATAAAATTTGAGATATTATTTGTTATTTTATCTTCAATATTTGCAACACTATTTGGTAGTTTGGTTGCATATGTAAGCAATGCTACATTTATATTTGAATTATATGGACAAAAACCAAATCCTGCTATATTGGGTATAACCTTTTTATTTACTATTATAAAGTTAGTAATTAATCATACAATATTTTGTTTAATATATAAAAGAGTAAAAGTGTTAGTAAAAAAATTAGCTAGAGCCTAGCGGCTCTTTTTTATTTATTAATAAAATATCTAGTTGTAATAACTGCGTGGGTTTTTAAACAAAATGAACCTTTAAATTTTTTAAGTTATAATAATCTTATAAAAGGAAATTAGAAAATTAAACTAATCCAATAAGCCTAATTTTTCTTTGAGTTCGAATGATATGCGATAACATTCATTCTTAACACCTGAGACAAGTCCTGATAGTTCATCGATTACTTCACTGGGCAATCCACTCGGGTGTTTTTTTAATGCTGTTAAGAGTCTTATCTAATACAGTATGAATTCATCTTGTTTTATTTATTGTTCCTAGGGTTTTTAAATCATGTTTTCTTTCTTTATCTAATTGTTTTCTTTTTGCTATATCAGCTATTCCTCAATCGTGAGATCCTTTTTCTAATATTTCAGCTTTAAAACGCATAGTTTCTGTTCTAAAGTATAGGCTCTCATCTGCATCTATAACAAATTCAATACTTTTGTTTTTGTTGAATTTATATCTATTCCCATTTTCATCAAATGCAGCATAATAATTCTTTTGATATTCAACCACTCCATTCATAATTTTTCTTTTAATAGGTATGTCAAAGAATGATTCAACTGCCTCATTTTCTAGTTTTCTAAAAACGCTTTCTTTTTCACGTATTTTACATATACTGTTTAAATATTCAATCAATTCGTCTTTTATAGCATTAGCTTCTTCAATTGTTTTTATATTCTTTTGTTTGAAATAAAAAGGAACACTCTTTTGCACTGTATCTCATTTTCTTTCTATGTGTGGCTTTGCATTAGCGTTTGATGAAGAAACCTTCTATACCCCTTTTTTCAAGCTCTAAACGCGTTCTAGAGTTGTTTATTTCATCTTTCTTAAAGTTAGTTCTATTATCAGTGATTATTCTCTTAGGATAACCGTATTTTTGAAAAACGTTTTCAAATATTCTTTGATATGAATTCAGAGATTCTTCTTGACTCTCAAAATAAATGTCTAATACTTTATTAGTTCCAACATCCACAACAGCGACACATGTTGCAATTGTATCGTTTTGAAAGTAGTAGTGAGTACATCCGTCAACTTCTAAAACTTGTCCAAATTTATAGTTATTAGCCGTTGCTAATCTATGTTTTTCTACTACTTTTGGTGTGTAAAATACTAAGTCTTTGCTGTACTTAATAATTTTGCTTTCTTCATTTTGTTTTCTTATTTTTTTTACTTCTTTTCTAGTTTTTCTCTTACAGTACGCACTAGCAAAACCCTGTTTTATTAATCTTTTATCTAAATTAGAATATGAAATCTTATAACCAAATTTTTTTCTAAACAACTATGATAATTTTTCAACGTCAAAAATGAACAACTATTGTTATTGTTCTCTCCTCCTGTTATTTTCATTTCTCCTTGATAAACTTCACCTAAGTTGTATATTGGTTTCATCACTATATTTTTGTGCATTCTTGTTATTTACATTTTTATGAGAAAGTATTATCTCCTTTCCGGTATTTATAAAATCAAGATATTCTTTCTTATATCTTTTTATAGTAGAAACAGATTTATTAAATTGCTTTGCTATTGATAAACATGATCTTTTAGGATCTTTTGCAAAGATATCTAATATACGTTTTTTAATTTCTGCATATGACTTATTGTCTAAAATAGTAAACATTCTAACCTCCTTTACCAATTATATGTTTTTGATCCAAAACATATAATTGGTAAGATATCATTTTGTTTGATATTCCAGATTTATTTATTTGTTGGCATAACAAGTGTAAAACTCGGGTTATAATTTTTATGTAAGAAATGTAAGAAAAATATAAAGAAGAGGTTTAGAAATATAAATTATGAAAATGAAAGCTTTAGTTTATCACGGGAAACATAATATTTCTCTTGAATTAGTTGATAAACCAAGAATTTTAAAACCTACAGATGCAATAGTAAAAGTAACAAGAACAACAATTTGTGGAACTGATTTAGGAATTTATAAAGGAAAAAATCCTGAAGTAGCAAGTGGTAGAATCTTAGGACATGAAGGAATCGGAATTGTTGAAGAAGTTGGAGAAAGCGTATCCAATGTTAAAGTCGGTGATGAGGTCTTAATTGGATGTATTACTCCTTGCGGAAAATGTGATAATTGCAGAAAACAATTATATTCACACTGTCGCGAAACAGAGGGTGGATGAAAACTTGGTTATATGATCAATGGAACACAAGCTGAATATGTAAGAGTTCCATTTGCAGATAATAGTTTATACAAATATCCACAAACAATTAACGATGAAATTGCAGTTATGCTATCAGATGCACTTCCTACAGGTCATGAAATTGGTGTGCAATATGGACATGTTAGTCCAGGAAAATCTGTTGCAATTATAGGAGCTGGACCAGTAGGGATGGGTACCCTATTAACTGCCCAATTGTATTCACCAGGGCATCTAATCGTAATTGATTTAGATAAAAATCGTTTAGAAATGGCTAGAAAATTAGGGGCTACACATACACTAGTACCAGATGAAAAATTATTTGATAATTTAAAAGAAATTGTTGGAGAAGATGGTGTTGATGTTGCAATTGAAGCAGTAGGGATTCCTCAAACTTGAGATGTTTGTCAGCAAATTGTTAAGGCAGGCGGAAATATTTCAATTGTTGGTGTGCATGGAAAACCAGTTAATTTCAATGTTCAAAATCTATGAATTAAAAACATTACATTAACAACAGGATTAGTTAATACAAATACATTGCCAATGTTAATTAATGCTGTTTCAACTGGAAAATTACCTGTTTCAGATTTAATTACACATAGATTTAATCTTTCAGATATGATGCAAGCTTATGAAACATTTATCAATGCATCAGATAATAAGACAATGAAAATATTTATTGATGCAACTAAATAAATTAATTGAAAAAATATAAAAGTATTTTTAAACATTTATTAAAAAATTCATACGCATAAAAATGCACTTGAACTTTCATTTATGGTACCACAGAAGAGCTGCTGTGGTATTTTTTTGTCTTAATATATTATTGTCATTTTATAATATAAAAGTTATACCCCATAATACTATACAAAATGTCGAATTTTGAACAATGTAGACATTTTTTTATTTATTTTTCTGACAAAGACTTAAAAAATGTTGCTAATGTCATCATAAAAAATTAATTTTATTTATTTTTCTATTAAAATTTTGTGTTATATATAGTTATAATGCTATATATTTAGGAGGATTTGAAAATGGCAATTCCAGTTGAGATAAGACAAGTTGAAAGACCTAAAAACACAGTTGTAAAGAACTACTTTGGAAAATTTAAAGTTGTTAAAAGAACCAGCAAATATGTGAATGGAAAAGCAATTCCAAAAGATTTGGCAATCGTTGGCGAAATAGTAGATTACAAATTTGTTCCTTTTGAAACACCTATCCCAGTAGGTACAAGATCTAAGAAAAATCAAGAAAAAACTGATATAAAAGACTATGGTAACATAGCAATTTTTACAAAAAATAGCAATGATATTTTGGAAAAATTACTAACACATTTTGATTCATCAACAGCTTACAAATTATATGTAATTGCTATTCTTAGATGTGCCTATCCAAAAGTCGTTAATCGTGATTTAAAGTTTTACTATGAAACTTCATTTATGTCTGAATTATTTAAAAAGGTTGGTTTATCTGAATCATTACTACCAGACTTCTTTGAAAAAACTGGTAGGGCATATTCAAATATACATAACTTCATGTTAGACAGAATAAATGAGTTCAAAGGTAGAGTGCAAATTATTGATGGCACACTTAAATCTTATAATTCAGATGAAGTAACTTTTTCTCAATGATCAAGAAAAGGGAAGGTTAAAGGTAGCAAAGATTTTACCTTACTTTACACTTGTGACTTATATACCAAAGAGCCAATTTATCACAGACCATACCAAGGAAATATGCTGGATTCGACTATTTTTGAGGACTTTTTGGAAAATGCGCCTAGCACTGGGGAAATATTAGTTGCTGATAAAGGTTTTAGAACTAAAGCAATTACAGAGCTTTTAGAACAGAATAAAAATGTTAAGTATCTTTTGGCATTAAAGAGAAATACAACATTAATTAGAGCAGAAAAACTTGATGAAAACTTGACCCCCTGTAAAAATTAAAGATAAGCAATTACTAGGGTCTAAAAAGCAAATAGATGGAAAGTTTTTTTATCTATTTAAAGACTTAGAAATAGCTGACAAAGAAAGTGTTGGAAACTATCAAAAGCATCTAAAAAGAAATACATTTAACATTGATGAATTCAATAAAAATAATCAATTTTTTGGAGTCATTGTTTTCGAATCCAATGTTGACCTTTCATTAGAGGATGTATACACACTGTATGATCAAAGATGAGAAATTGAAGAAATGTTTAACTTTTACAAAAATATTTTGGAACTATCAAAAACAAGAGTTCATTCAGAAATGAAAGTTTACACAACAGAGTTTATAAACTACTTGTCGCTAATAATTGCGACAAAAGTTAAGAACAATTTAATAAAACTAAATCTTCATCAAAACTACTTATTCAGACAGATTATAGAATATTTGAGGAGTTACAAAGTTGAAGTAATAAATGATACAGAATGAAAAAAACGCAAGGCGTTGAAATATGTTCAAGACCTTGCGGAATTGTTAGAAATATAGCATTACACTAAAACTTTTTTATTGAAACATTAAAATATATCAAGAATTGAAGTCTATTTTAAAAATATAGTGTCCAAAATTGGGAATTTTTAATTAATTATTAAACTAAATAATCATTGTTTAGTTTTTTATTTTCTAATTGTGGTTAAATTTTATTATTTGAATTAATATTATAAGCTATCGGGTAAACACATAAAATTAGAATGTCTTATCTAAATGAGCGTGGGTTTTTAAACAAAATGAACCTTTAATTTTTAAGTTATAATAATCTTATCAAAGGAAATTAGAAAATTAAACTAATCCAATAAGCCTAATTTTTCTTTGAGTTCGAATGATATGCGATAACATTCATTCTTAACACCTGAGACAAGTCCTGATAGTTCATCGACTACTTCACTGGGCAATCCACTCGGGTGTTTTTTAATGCTGTTAAGAGTCTTATCTAATACAGTATGAATTCATCTTGTTTTATTTATTGTTCCTAGGGTTTTTAAATCATGTTTTCTTTCTTTATCTAATTGTTTTCTTTTTGCTATATCAGCTATTCCTCAATCATGAGACCCTTTTTCTAATATTTCAGCTTTAAAACGCATAGTTTCTGTTCTAAAGTAGAACTTCTCATCTGCACCTATAACAAATTCAATACTTTTGTTTTTGTTGAACTTATATCTCTTCCCATTTTCATTAAATGCAGCATAATATTTTTTTAATATTCAACCACTCCGTTCATAATTTTTCTTTTAATAGGTATGTCAAAGAAGGATTCAACCGCCTCATTTTCTAGTTTTCTAAAAACGCTTTCTTTTTCACGTATTTTACATATACTGTTTAAATATTCAATCAATTCGTCTTTTATAGCATTAGCTTCTTCAATTGTTTTTATATTCTTTTGTTTGAAATAAAAAGGAACACTCTTTTGCACTGTATCTCATTTTCTTTCTATGTGTGGCTTTGCATTAGCGTTTGATGAAGAAACAACTTCTATACCCCTTTTTTCAAGCTCTAAACGCGTTCTAGAGTTGTTTATTTCATCTTTCTTAAAGTTAGTTCTATTATCAGTGATTATTCTCATAGGATAACCGTATTTTTGAAAAACGTTTTCAAATATTCTTTGATATGAATTCAGAGATTCTTCTTGACTCTCAAAATAAATGTCTAATACTTTATTAGTTCCAACATCCACAACAGCGACACATGTTGCAATTGTATCATTTTGAAAGTAGTAGTGAGTACATCCGTCAACTTCTAAAACTTGTCCAAATTTATAGTTATTAGCCGTTGCTAATCTATGTTTTTCTACTACTTTTGGTGTGTAAAATACTAAGTCTTTGCTGTACTTAATAATTTTGCTTTCTTCATTTTGTTTTCTTATTTTTTTTACTTCTTTTCTAGTTTTTCTCTTACAGTACGCACTAGCAAAACCCTGTTTTATTAATCTTTTATCTAAATTAGAATATGAAATCTTATAACCAAATTTTTTTCTAAACAACTATGATAATTTTTCAACGTCAAAAATGAACAACTATTGTTATTGTTCTCTCCTCCTGTTATTTTCATTTCTCCTTGATAAACTTCACCTAAGTTGTATATTGGTTTCATCACTATATTTTTGTGCATTCTTGTTATTTACATTTTTATGAGAAAGTATTATCTCCTTTCCGGTATTTATAAAATCAAGATATTCTTTCTTATATCTTTTTATAGTAGAAACAGATTTATTAAATTGCTTTGCTATTGATAAACATGATCTTTTAGGATCTTTTGCAAAGATATCTAATATACGTTTTTTAATTTCTGCATATGACTTATTGTCTAAAATAGTAAACATTCTAACCTCCTTTACCAATTATATGTTTTGGATCCAAAACATATAATTGGTAAGATATCATTTTGTTTAATAATCCAACGAAACAAAATATCTAGTTGTAATAACTGCTTATAATGTGTTATTATTTTCATTAATAGACTTAAACTTATGAGTATATATAAAAATAAAGGAAGGGAAATATGAAAAATAAAGGAAAATTATTAGAATTTTTAACTTTATTTGCAATGACAATAGGTTCTGTTGTTGGTGCTGGAGTTTATTTTAAAAATAAAGAAATTCTACTTGATACAAGAAACCCTATAATTGCCATTATTTTATGAATTATAGTTGGAACTGTTTGTGTATCAATGGTTTATTTGTTTTTAGAAATAGCATCATCTACTAGAAACGGTGGAAGTGGAACTATTGGAGTTTGAACTAAACTTTTTATTAATAGAAAAGTTGGATCATTTTTTGCAATTTTAAATGCCTTTTTTTATTTACCAGTAATGCAATCAATGTTTGTTTCATTTTTTATAACATTCATTTTGATGATGTTTAGTACTGCACAATTAAAAGGTATTCACTTTTTATTAATATTTTTATCAACTGGAATCGTAATTATAATTATTAATGCCTTAATTAATATTTTTAACTTATCAATATCTAGAAAATATCAAGCATTTGGAACTATTTTCAAATTTATACCTTTAGTTATAGCTCTTATTGCTGGTGTAGTTTTATTTGATAAAAATGGTGCTTTTTTAAGTGGTGGATTTGATACAACTACTCCAACTGGAGAAATAAAAAGAGAAGAATGATCAACAACCAACTTTAATCCATTGCTATTTTTTAGAGGTTTTGGTGGAATTTTATTTGCTTTTGATGGTTTTATTTTTATATGTAATTCACAAAGAAAAGCAAAACACAAAGATGTAGTTCCCAAAGCTTTAATTTTTGGAATGATTTTTGTTTCAGTATTTTATACTTTAATAGCAATTTCTTTATTAATGGGTTCACCAGATGGATCAATTGTTAAACTTTTAGAAAGATTGTTTAATGGTGGAAAAGTTGTTAAAGCCACTGATAGTAGTGTTGTTTCAAGAATTGCTAATATTTTAACATCAGTAATTATTATAGTAATATGTTCAATTGGATCTAATAATTTATCTTATGTATCATTTGTTGTTATTGAATCAGATATTATTGATGAATTATATTTACCATCACAAAAAGATATTTCATTGAAAAAAATAGGAATTATTCAAGCGTGTCTTGCTATTACTGTTTTTTCAACATTTATTCTTGTTGGAACTTTAGCTACAGTTGGATTAACAAATACAGCAACAGTTGAACAAGCAATTAGTTCAACTAATGGAGTAATTTATCCAATTCAAATAGTTGCAACTTCTAATGCTTGTTTATCATTTGTAATGATTGTTACATTAATTATTGGGGCGTTATTTAATAGAAAAACTAATAAAGTTGAAGTTGAAAAGAAAAAAGGATTTATAGTTTTAGGATCAATTGCAGCATCATGTCTAGTTTTATTTGTAACAATGAGCTTCTTTACTATTGTTGTTCCACTAGAAGTGCTAACTAAAAATACTAGTTGATTTAAAGCTAATTTCTATCAAGGTCCATTATTTGTTCTTTTAACTTTATTAGAACTTGTCTCAGTTTCTGCTTTTTGATTCATTCAAGAAAAAAGAAGAAAAAAATATGACTTAGAGAACTCAGAAGCACAAGTTAGTAAAAAACCTACAGCTTAATTCCCCCGAACCCCATATTCCGGACTAAAAATCCAGGAAATGGGGTTTTTATATGTCCAAATTAGATTTAGAAAAAAAGTTAAAAATTGTTAAAGAAGCTAAAAAACTTAATGTAAAAAGGAGCACTTATTTAGCAAATAAGTATAATATTTCAGATTCAACTGTAAAAAATTTAATTAATAGATTTGAAGCATTCGGAATTGAAGGACTTATTAATAAGGATAAAAAACCTTATTATAGTCCAAAATTAAAACTCAAAATTGTATTATATAAACTTAAAACTAATCAGTCTTATGATGAAATTGCAAGAAAATTTAATATTGTTTATTCATCAACTATAGCTGGATGATTTAAAAAGTATAAAGAATATGGATTTTTAGGGTTAAATAATAATATAGGGAGACCTAAGAAAAATATGAAAAACCCTAATAAAAAACCAACTAAAATAAAGAAATCTCAAGTAGAAATTAACAATGAACAACAGATTAAGGAATTAAAAGAATAAGTTGAATACTATAAGTTGGAGGCTGAATTCTGAAAAAAGTTCCATACCTTGTTGACAAAACAAAAATCAACAAGGAAAAAACAAAAGTAGTTTTAGAATTACTAAAAACACACAAAAAAGTTAAAATTTCTATTCTCTTAAAAATAGCCAAGCTGCCTAAATCTTCTTTTTATGAATGAAAACATAAGTTAGAAAATACAATAGATAAAAACAAAGAATTAAAGGAAATGATTGTTGATATTTTTAACAAATCATTTGAAACATATGGGTATAGAAGGCTAAAAATAGCTTTAGAATCAAAAGGATATATTGTTAATCACAAAAAAATTTTAAGGTTAACTAAAGAGCTTGGTGTTCAGTGTATCAAATTTAGAACAAAAAATGGAAGATATAGTTCTTATAAAGGAACTGTTGGAAAAATTGCAGATAATGTTTTAAAAAGAAATTTTCATTCTTTACAAGAAAACAAAGTTTGATGCACTGATGTAACAGAGTTTAAAGTTAATGGTCAAAAGTTATATTTATCACCAATTATTGATCTTTACAATGATGAAATTATTTCGTATTCGATTCAAACTAATCCTAACTTAAACTTAACAAATTCAATGCTAGAAAAAGCACTTAAAAAGGTTAAAAATACAAATGGTTTGTTAATTCACTCTGATCAGGGATTTCATTATCAACACATTAGCTGAGTTAAAAAACTAGAAGAAAATAACATAACACAAAGTATGTCTAGAAAAGGTAATTGCTTAGATAATGCTATTATAGAAAACTTCTTTGGTTTATTAAAACAAGAAATTTATTATGGTGAAAAATATAATTCAGTAGAAGAGTTAACTAAAAGGATTCATAAATATATTTATTGATATAACAACATAAGAATAAAAGAAAAATTAAAAGGATTGTCTCCTGTATAATCCAACTAAAAGGATTGTCTCCTGTACAATTCAGAAAACAATCCTGTTATAATATTGAAAAATTTTAGTCCGTGTTTATGGTAGCGGGGGGAATGTAGGTTTTATTTTTGTAAAATTTAGGTTTTATAATATATTTAGTGCAAAATATAATCTATTTTTTTAAAATTTATATGTATATTAAAAAAGGTGATATTATGAAACAAAAAACAATTAATCTTCCAAATATTTTAACAACAATTAGAATTGCTTTAGTACCAGTTATTATAATTTTATTATTAGTTAATCATTATATAAATGGGATTGTATTTAATAATTTTAGTAAATTTGCTTGATTTTTTTCAGGAGCTATTTTCATTATCGCTTCTTTGACTGATTTTTTAGATGGATGAATTGCTAGAAAGTATAATTTAGTAACTAATTTTGGTAAGTTTTTTGATCCAATTGCAGATAAACTATTAGTAAATGCTACTTTAATTTTATTTTCTAGTTTAGGAGTTTTGCCAATTTGAATGACAGTAGTTTTAATTTTAAGAGATACTTTTATTGACTTTATTAGAATGATTTTAAGTTCAAAAGGAATTACTCTAGCTGCTGGAATTGGTGGTAAATTAAAAACCACTTTTCAAATGATTGGATTATCATTATTATTTTTTATTAATTTAAAAGTATTTGGTTGAGTTGAGTTATATTGACAAAATCAATTAGTTTTACTTCCAATGTATGTTGGAACATTTTTTAGTATTTATAGTGGAGTTATTTACTTTTTAAGTGCAAAGCATAATTTATTTTAATGTTTAGTAATTGAGATATATTTTTAAATTATAAGAACTTTACTATAAATCAAGAAATAAAAAAAAGCTTAATCTTTATTATCAAATTTTAATAGAAGAAAACCAAAAATATAACTTAACAAGAATTACTGAACTAAATGAAGTTTTTGAAAAGCATTTTTTAGATTCTTTATTATTTGTTGAGCAATTTCAAATAATAGATCAAAAAATAGCTGATATCGGAACTGGTCCTGGATTTCCTGGAGTTGTTTTAAAAATCTTTTTTCCAAATATTAAATTAACTTTAATTGAATCTAATAATAAAAAGGTTAATTTTTTAAAATACTTAGTTAAAAGACTAAATTTAAATAATGTTGAGATTTTGAATAAAAGAGCTGAAGAATTAACAAATGATTATAAAGAACAATTTGATATAGTAATTTCTCGAGCTGTTGCCTATTTAGATATTATTTTAGAATTAGGTGTGCAATTAGTTAAAGTTAATGGCTCATTTATTTTATTAAAAGGACCTAAAGCTTATAAAGAAATTAAAGATTTAAAAAATAAAGATCAAAAAATGAACTTAAAATTAATTAATATTCAAGAATTAGAAGATACTGGGTTTGGAACTAGAATTAATTTGTTTTATAAAAAAATAGATCACACCAATAATTTATATCCAAGAAAATATCAACAAATTTTAAAAGAGAGTAAATAATATGAACTATGAAGAGCTTGAAATTGGAGATATTATAGAACTAAAAAAATCACATCCAAGTAAAACAATAAGATGAGAGTTAATTAGAATTGGAGCTAAATATAAATTTAGAAGTTGTGATCAATTTGATTTGTTCATTGAGCTAAGCCGACAAACTTTAAAGATACAATTAAAAAAAATTATTAAAAAAACTGTTAAATAAATTAAATCATTATTAAAAAATAGAAAGGTAAATAATATGGGATTACAAGTTGGGATTGTAGGCTTACCAAATGTTGGAAAATCTACATTATTTAATGCAATTACTAATTCAAAAGCTGAAGCTGCAAATTATCCTTTTGCAACTATTGAGCCAAATGTAGGGATTGTTGAAGTTCCAGACTATAGACTAGATGAACTATATAGAATTTTTAACTCTAAAAAAAGAGTAGCTACAACTATTGAATTTGTTGATATTGCAGGACTTATTGCTAGAGCTAGTCAAGGAGAAGGATTAGGCAATGCTTTTTTGGCAAATATTAGACAAACTGATGCTATTTGCCAAGTTGTTAGATGTTTTGATGATAAAGACATTATGCATGTAGAAAATAGTGTTGACCCAGTTAGAGATATTGAAATTATTAATTTAGAATTAATGTTAGCAGATCAAGCAACAGTTAAAAAGCGCTTAGATAAAATTTTACCTAAATTTAAATCAGGTGATAAACTAGCTAAAATTGAATATGATTTTTTAAATTATTTATTAGATACTTTAAATAAAGGAACTTTATTAAATAGTTTAGATTTAGATGAAGAACAAGCGGATCTTTTAAAAAGTTATCAATTACTAACTTCTAAACCAATTATTTATGTATGTAATGTTAGTGATACTGAATTATTAGAAGATAATGATTATGTTAAACAAGTTAAACAATTTGCTAGTAAATCAAATTCTCAAGTAGTTAAGATTTGTGCAAAAATAGAAGAAGATCTATCTGAGGCTTCAAAAGAAGAAAAAAGTGAATTTTTAAAAGAATTAGGAATTAAAGAATCTGGTTTAGATCAATTAATTAGAGCTGCTTATGATACTTTGGGATTACAAACATTTTTTACAGCAGGAGTTCAAGAAGTAAGAAGTTGACAATTTAAAAAAGGTTGAACTGCTCCTAAATGTGCTGGAGTGATTCATACTGACTTTTTTAAAGGATTTATTAAAGCAGATATTTATTCAATTAATGACTTGTTGTTATTAGGTAGTGAAAAAGCAATTAAAGAAGCTGGGAAAATGCGCTTAGAAGGAAAGACATACATAATGCAAGACGGAGATGTATGCTTTTTTAAATTTAATGTCTAGAAAAGAAAAACACCAATTAAGTTATCAAGGTAATCTGATAACTTATTATATATATTTTAAAAATCAAAAAAATACAATTTTAAGATTAATTGATAATCAAATAGTAATTAGTGCTCCAATTAATACACCTGTATATTTAATAGAACAATTTATTTATAAACATATATCTAGACTTGTAAAAATTCAAAATAATTATGAATTTTTAAGAGCTTATGATTTTTATACCAATAAGCCTTGAATTAAGATTTTTGAAAAATCGGTTGATATAGAGTTAGTTGATCAAAATATTCATACTAAAAAGATCAATAATAAAATCATTATTAAAAATTATTATGATAATGAAATTCAGTTAGAAAAAATTTATAATTTTTTAGCTAAAGAATATAAAAATTGATTTATTAATCAGACTTTAATATGAGCTGAAAAAATGAATCTTAGTTTTGAAAACATTAGTGTTAAAGTGATGAAAGCAAAATGAGGGTTGTGCTATTCAAAAAAAAGACATATAATTTATAATACTAAGCTCTTACATTTTAATTCTGAAATTATTGACTATGTAATAGTTCACGAATTAACTCATATTTTATATCCTAATCATTCAAAAGATTTTTGAAGACATGTGACTAATTATTTACCAAATTATAGAGAACTACAACAAAGTTTAAATTCTAAGGGAATTTAATTATTTGATGTATATTATTAACATTTTTTAAATACATATTAAAACTAAAAAATAGAAAGGGTTATTATGCATATTAAAGTTGAAAATACAGAAGTTAATAATCTTAATAGTAATATTAAAAGAAAAAAAAGATTAAAGATGATTTCTTCTTTTAGTATTCTTATTTTAATTATGCTTATTTTAATGCTAGTTTCTTGAATATTATATTGATCAAAAACTAAAACAGAGTTAGTTAAAACAATTAGTTTTGATGATTGAAAATATGATTCTGTCTTAAAACCAATATATGATAGTTGAACTAGTAAACATGCTGACTTAGATGCAGGTAATTCTCAAACTTGAATTGATTTTATGAATTCAAATTTATCACTTGGCTGAATTTATAATAATCAAGGTTGAGCAAAAGAAGATTATCTTATTCAACATAGCGGAGATGCTGTTTTTAAAGGATTAGCAACAATTCAACCAATTGGTTTAATTGATGTAATTTATGCTCCAATTAAAGGATTTGTTTTAAAATCAAATATTATAATTTTTACAATTTCAATTGGTGCTTTTTTATACATTTTGGTTTCAACAAAAGCTTTAGAAGGCTTTTCACAAGCTATTATTGCTAAATTAAAAGGAAAAGAAGCTTTTGCTATAATTCCTTTAATGTTGTTCTTTTCAATTTTTGGTTCAGTTGAAGGATTTGCTGAAGAAACATTAGGATTTTATATGATTTTTATTCCTATTATGTTAATGGCAGGATTTGATGTTTTTACAGGTGTTTTAATTTTAATGGTTGGTGCTGGAACCGGAGTAATTGGATCAACAGTTAATCCATTTGCAATACCAATTGCAGTTTCTGCTATTAATAGTGGTATTGATAGCTCTACAGTTAAATTAACAATTGGAGATGGATTAATTTGAAGAATAATTTGTTGATTATTATTAACTAGCTTTTCTACTACTTTTACGCTTTTATATGCTTTAAAAGTTAAAAAAAATCCTTCTAAATCTGTGACTTTTTCAACGCTAGAAGGAGATAAGGAATTTTTCTTAGCATATGTAAGCAAAACTATTAAATTAGATTGAAAAAAGAAAGTTTCTTTAGTTATTTTTGCAATTAGTTTTTTAGTAATGATTTTTTATTTAGTTGGATGAGATTCAATTTTTAATAGTACTAAAATGGCAGAACAAGCTGTTTGAATTAAAAGAAATATTCCTTATTTAACTGCTTTTATTCCAGGGTGAGGAAATGGTGATCTAGATAATGTTGCTGCATTTTTCTTGTTATCTTCAATTATATTAGCTATTGTTAATTCAATTGGTGAAACTGCATTTATTAAAAAATGATTTGAGGGAGCTTCAGATATTTTATCAGTAGCATTTATAATAGCAACAGCTGCTGGAGTTGGTTATATTTTAGTTCAAACTAATCTACAATTTTTATTTGTTAAAGGTATTTTGAGTTCAATTGGTGGAATTAATAATCAAATAGCTAAGGTTATTATTTTGTTTATAGTATTTATTCCATTAGCATTTTTAATTCCATCTTCATCTGGATTTGCAACAACTATTTTTCCACTTTTAGCTAAATCTTTAGTTGATAGTAAAACTAATCAATTACAAGCTTATGCTTCTTCTGGATCGATTATGGCATTTACTTTTGCGATAGGTTTAGTTAATTTGATTACTCCAACTTCAGGAGTTGTAATGGGAGTTTGTTCATTATCTAGAATGAGCTATGCTAAATATTTAAAAGCAATGTTACCAATAATTTCATACTTATTTATTTTATGTTTTATTCTTTTATTGATTGGTGGAACACTACCAAACTCAATATCTTAAAAAAGACTTACAAAAAAATGTAAGTCTTTTTTGTTCTTGCTTGGATTTTGTTATAATTTTATTTATAATTTTTATAAATAAGATTTTTAATTTTTAGAAAGATATTTTATGAAACTGAATGCTTTTAAATACTCACAATTTGCTTTTTATACTATTTTAAAGAAAAAAAGTTCAACACTTTTACCTGCTTTTACTTTAATTAGTTCATTAATTATTGGAATTATTTTAAAGTTTGTAGTTAATAATAAATACGTAGAGTTATTAAGTTTTTTATATGTTTTTATTTTAGTTACTTTAACTGTTGTTTTTAGTTGTATTAAAGCTTTAAATATTTTTAAAGACCTTGAGCAAGAAGGATTAGAAATAATTAGTTTATCAAAACCATTAACTAGAGAATCTTTAATTATTGGTAAATTATTATGCTTGACTTTTTTTGGATTAATTTGATCTTTAACTTTATTAATTAGTGGTTTTTTATCTTTATATGCAGTTTATTCATTTTTATATTTATTTTTAACTAGTTTATTATTAGGATTTGTTGGGTTAATTACTTATTTATTATTTAGTTTATTTACAGTTTTATTAAGTTATAAATTAGCTCAAAAAATATCTATGATTATTCCATTTGTTTTATTTATTCCTTTAAGTTTAACTGGGATGATTTTATCTATTAATGTTAAATCTAATGTTGATCAAGCTAGTTTTTATATTAATAAAGAATATAAAAACCATCATTCAGGAAACGAAGTAAATGTTGAACCTTATTATTTAAACAATCATAAAGATGAATTATTTTTAATACCAAATGGAGTTAATAATAAAGAGTTTAGTGTAGAACAAGTTAAATATTTAGAAGATGTAGTTAATTATTCAAATAGTTCTTCAAATATTTGACAAATTTATTCTTGATTATCAATTCCATATCAATTAGTTGATGTGTTTAATTTTAAAAATAAAAATTTATTTGCTTCATTATCAGATAAAAGTAATTCTAATTTAGATAAATATATTTATTATAACAATTTAGATGATATTTCTTATAAATATAAATTAGATAAAAAACCTAATCTTAAAAAATACAAAACAAGTAAAAACAGCACTTATAAATATATAGTTCCAGGTATTTTAAAATCTCATTCTATTCATAGTCAAAAAAATGATAATACTTCAGGTCATGAAGAAATAGTTGATTTTGATATTATTTATGCAGCTGAAGATGCTGATAATAAAGATAAAGAATTTTTAGAAGATAAAAACCAATTACATACTGATAATAAAACTAATTTAGTTGGAAGATTAAGATGAATTTATGTTTATGAAGCTTTAAGTGATCCTGTATTTAATCAAATAGCAAAAGAATTTGTTAATAGCTTTAATAAACAAATTAAAAAAACTAGTGATCTAAAACAAATTCATAAACAATTAATGGAATATTTATCTAAATACTTAAATAATAAAGAATCTAAGATTTATAGTTATAATAACAATAACATTACTATTTTTGATGAGTATGCTATTAAAAGACATAATAAATTACAATCACAAAATGAACGAATTTTATATTTTGCAATTAGTCTTTTAAACTATATTTACTTTAATCATACTGACTCATTAATTTATCAAGGGATGTTAAAAAACCCTGATGGTGACAATTTTGGAGATTTTCAAGTTAAATTAGATATTAATAGTTATAAATATAATATCGGTGGATATAGTAGCTATCAAACTCAATATGAAAAAAAGGATAAAGATACTAAAACTGTTTTAAGATTTAATCTAACTAAAAGTAATAATAACTACTTATTTGAATCAGCAAATGAATTATTTAGTATTAGTAGATCAAAAAGAGTAGTTAATAAGAATGTGTTATTTGTTTTATGAGTTATAGTTATTGGAATTGAATTATTAGTTGTGCTTGAGTTATATAGAAAAAAAGATTATAAGTAGAATTTAAAAAGGAGTTGTATGAAAAAGTTATTAATTGGTTTTTCAAGTATATTTACTTTTTTAACAGTTTCTTGTTCTACTAGTAAGCACACTAAAGTTGATGCAACTGTAAACAAAAATGAAAATAAGTTATATAAAAATAAATATATTAATGAATTATTGAATTTATATTTCACTGATTCCAAATTAAAAAATTCTTATATTAACAATCAAGAGAATATTTCTGATTCTAAATTTAGTGAATTAAAGTATGGGTTAACTTTTTATCCAATATTTATTCATAGAAGTTTAGATTATCATGTTGGTCAACATTATCGAGTAGTAATTCAAAAGGCAAAAAATTCACTAGAGCAAACTTTAAAAAATGATTGATATTGGGTTTTAGATAACATTACTCAATTTAAATACAATTTTAATCCCTATGGAGATTTATATAATAAATTTAATAAAGATGAACAACTTTTTAATCAAGTTGAAAAGGATTTGGGTTCACTAATCTCTAGTGTTAAAAATAAAAATGTTCAAAAAATTATAAAACTTTCTTTAAATAAATCTGTTAACAAAAGCATAAAAGATATTTATTCAAAAAAAGAAGCTTTGTACTTAGTATTTGATAATAATAAAGCTATTAAAATATGAAAGTATGAAAATAACAATAAAACTGAGTTTTTAATAACAACTGATTTATTTATTTTTAAAGATTCTATTGATTTAGAAAAGCAAATTAAAGAGTTAGAAGTCACTATTTTTGATAAAAGAAAAACTGAATATGATAATGCTTTAAAAAATAAAAAAGATAAAGAAGAAATCAAAAAAGTTAATGATAACAGTAATAATGCTAAGTTCATTGAATTTCATGCAACTAACCAATATAATGAGCGTTTAAAAGAGTCATTAGATGAAGTTAATAAAAATGGTTGAAAAATAGCTAGATTTAGTATGAGAGGTATTTATGAGCAGGAATAAAAAAACTCTTATTAGGATTTCGATTGGATTCACAATCTTACCTTTTTTGATTTTACCCGCTTTGTTTTTTACAAATAATAATCCTAAGAATTTAAATCTAGTTATACCATCTGGATTTGATGTTTATGATAATTTGAATAATGATAAAGAAACTAAAACTAAGAAATTATTAATGGCACTTATTGATGAAACTTTTAAGAATTCTAAGATTGAACAACAAGAATTTGTAAAAAAACAACAAGAACATAAAGAAATACTAGCATCTAAAGCTAAAGAGTTAACCTCTAAATATTTAAAAAATCAAAATTCAGAAAACTTAAAAGAAATAAAAGATTTTTATTCTGAAAATTGATTATTTGTTTTTAAAAATCTTGATAAATTTGAAGTAAAATTTGTTGATTTTTGAAAATTAAAAGCCAACAACAAAAAACAACTTCATTCTAAAGAATTTTTAAAAGCCATTGATAAAAAAGAAAAACCAAAGACTAACTATCTTTTTTCTGATAGTAATTTAGATTTAGTACAAACAGGAAAAGAAAATGAAGATTTGACAAATCTTAGTGTTATTTATTTAAAAAAAGATAAATTTATTATTAGAACTCTTGTTAAAAATGATAGTAAAAAATTAGAGATTGACAAGTTCATTTTGTTTTATGAGTCTCCAGTTACTAGAATTAATATAGATACAATTTCAGATGCAATACACCTTGGAGTTTTTCACAATCAACAAGATGCTTTCATTTCAACTTTTGAAAAGCATATAGTTAATGAGTATGGATATCCTTGAGATGGTATTTTATTGTGAAAGGAAAAATAATATGTTAAGATTTAAAAAAACTTTGTCGTTAATTTTACTATCCATTTTTTCAACTTTTAGCTTAACCACCATTTCTTGCTCTAATAATAAAAGTCAAAGTATTAATAGATTTTCTATTAAAAAAGACGAAAAAAAAGATAGTTGAGATCGTTTTGTTCAACGTGAATATGTTAATCAAATTTTAGATGTTATATTTGATAGTGATAAAGAAAAAATTAAAGAATATAAAGAGAACCAATTTAATATAAATGAAAAAGAATTGTTAAATAATTTAGATAAATATCTAACCTATGCTAACAATATAAACTCAGGATATGGTAGTGATGGTGGTTCATTTAACGATAATGAACCATATCCTGTTAGAAATTTTGCTACTAACTTAAACTCTATTTTTAGTCAAAATTGATTATGAACTTTATTTAACTTAGATAAGTTTAATTTCGTCTTACATAATATTTTTAATGGATTTAAAGCAAATGTAACTAGACTAGGAGAAGAAGCAGAAAAGAATGCAGTAGACTTTGGACTATTTAGAAAAATATATTCGAATAATATTTCTCAATTTGTTTTAGAAAAAAGAAAATCTTCTTATCTAGAACTTGTTTATTATAATTTTTATTTATTAACAGAAGATTGGCATATTTTAGAAATAAAACTAGAAAAAACACCTAAAAAACCTACTGTTGTAGAGCTTCTTGCTTATATAAATATCTATCCTAAGTTAACTAAGAGCAAATTAGATAGAGATGTATTTATTTTAGATGAATATGTTAATGCAGTAATTAGTGTTTCTAGAGATAGAACTTCTCCAGCATTGAACAAATTTAATGCTAAATTTGGTGGTTCACCATTAAGATATGTAATGTTTGAAGTAAATAGTAAATACCTAAACAAATAGCCAGATAATAGGCTATTTTTTATTATTTATTGTTATTTTATTTATAATTTTTATAAATAAGTATTACATTTATCAATTATTTATTTATAATTTTTATAATTAATAATATACAAATTTAACAAAAGGTTTATATGAAAATATCAATATTTAAATACTCTCAATTTCTTTTTTTTTACAATTTTATATAAAAAAAGTTCATATCTTTTACTTATATTTACTCTAGTGTTTTCAATTATTATAGGATTGATATTTAAATTTGTTATTGATGAAAAATATTTAAGATTATCAAGTTATTTATATATATTTTTATTACTAATTATTACTGTTATTTTTAGTGCAATTAAATCATTAAATATCTTTAAAGATTTAGATCAAGAAGGATTAGAAATCATTAGTTTTTCAAAACCAATTTCAAGAAATAGTTTAATATTAGGAAAATTATTGTGCTTAAGTTTTTATGGATTAATTTGATCAAGTATTTTATTAATTAGTTTTTTAGTTAGTTGGGACTGCTAATTATTCATTTATAAATTTAATACTAACTAGTTTATTATTATGATTTGTAGGATTAATTACTTATTTATTAATTAGTTTAATAACAACTATTTTAAGTTATAAGTTAACACAAAAAAAAGCATTAACTATTCCTTTAGTTTTATTTATATTTTTATCAATTATAGGAATGGTTTTATCAAGTAATACAACTTCAAATTTAAATAAAGTAGGATATTATTTAAATCAAAAATATCCATATCATCATTCAAATAATCAATTAAATGCAGAAGCTTGTTTTATTAATAAAGATGAATTATTAGTGATTCCAAATGGTAGTGAAAATAAAGAGTTTAATGATGAACAAGTCAAATATTTAAAAAAAAGCAACAGAACTTTCTAACAACTCTTCAACTTTATGAACAACTTATTCTTGATTTTCTATACCTTATCAATTGATTAATGTCTTTAATTTTAGAAATAAAAATATCTTTAATTAGTTTAGTAATTCTAGTTCTAATTTAAATAATTTTATTTATTATAATGATTTAGATGAGGAAGTAATTGTATTTAATATTAATGATATTAAAGATTTAGATAGTTTTAAAAATAAACAAGCTATTTACCTAGTTTATGATAAGTCTAAAGTTTTAAAGATCTTAAGATATGAAATTAATGATAAAACTTATTTTCAAATGTTTACTGATCTTTTGTGATTTAAAGATTATAAGAATCTAAAAGAGCAATTAGAACAAATTGAAAATAAAATTTTTAAAAAAAGAGATAATAAGTTTAATGAAGTTTTAAAAGAATATATTGAAGATTTAAATGAAGATTCTAATGATCAATTAAGTGAAAAATTAGAAAATATTTAAGAAGAATTCTTAGATAAAATAGATGAAATTTTTGAAGAACTATCACCAGACACTTATTCTATAAGAGAAATGAAAACATATAATGAACAATCAGTAATTAAAACCAACAACTTATTTATTAGAAATTTTAAAAATAAAACTGAATCAATTGATAAATGAAAAAAAGAACAATTAGAAAATATTGAACACTTTTTTAAAAAATTCTAATACTATTATGGTTAATGAAGAAGTTAAAAAAACTTTAAAGGAATTTGTTGAACAAATTAGTCAAAAATTAGAGAAGATAGATTTTGAAAAATATTAATATAAATACTGATGATAAAGGATAAGGTTAGAAAAGAATTTTTAAAAAAATATAAAAGTAAAAATGATGATATTTCATTTTATGAGCTTCATGCAAAACGTCAATATAATGATATTTTTATAGAAGTTTTAGATGAAATCAATAATATAAAAAGAAGTCAAGAAAGTAGGAATAATAACATAGATTTAGAAATAATTAGATATAGTATGAGGAATATTTATGAAAATGGATAAGAAAAAAATGCTTACCTATATCTCAATATTTTTTGCAATTATTCCTTTTGTTGTTTTACCTTTTTTTATTTATAAGTAAATTAATTACTTAATAAAAATAAAAAAAAAAGCAAATAGCTATTTGCTTTTTTTGATATTAAAAATTATCTTATTGCTCTAGAATTGCTTAAAATTTAAATAGATTAAGTAGAGAATATAATTAAAAATGGAAAACTTGAAAAACTAAGAATGAATAAGAATCTATTTTAAATATGTGTTTTTAAAATATAAATAAACACACATAAAAAAATGATTAAGTTTATATTTATTATTTTGTATAATTAAAATTTCATTAAATAGAATAAACTATTTGAGATTGTTCAAAATCATAATGAATTATTGACAAAAGTTAAGAAAGGATTAAATAAATTCATATGTTGCTAATAAAATTAGCAATTGAACAGACATAAATAATAAATTTCAAGCGTACCTATTAAATTTCAAACAATCCTACACAGCTGTTTTAATAATAGAGACTTAATGAGCAGTAAGTCTAAATTATTGCATTGTCATTCGAACAAATTATCAAAAAAACTTATCGTCTAGAATATTTATACAAGCATAACATGTCTTGTTTTTTTGGGTGTAAATTTTTTTTCAAAATTTACATTATTACAATATCAAATAAAACCATTTATGACAAGACAAATTTTATAAAATATTTAAATTATTCTTTATTTTCTTTTTTAGTGTTATTCTCAGTAGTTTTTTCTTCTTTAACATATTCTTTTCAAGTACCATCAGGTTGTTCATATTCTCTATAACCACATTTAGTTATAGTAAAGTTTGAACATCCTCTACCTCTATTAAATCTTGACTTAATATATACTAAATTAGCACCACATCTAGGACAAATTGCTTCAGTTTTAGCTTCACCAATTTCTTTTTTAACTTTAAAATTTAAAGCAGTATAAATGTCTTTTAATCAGTTAACATAGTCAAAATCACCTTTTGTAATTTCATCTAGTTTTTCTTCCATTTCAGCAGTGTAGTTTAAGTTAAAAAAGTCTAAATAATGGTCATATAAATATTCATTAGCTGAATATCCTTTGTTTGTAACAACAATTGGTTTTGATTTAGGATACTCAACATACTCACGATCTTTTAACTTAGTTAAAATTGGATTATAAGTAGATGGTCTACCAATACCTAAATTTTTTAATTCTTTAATTAAACTAGCTTGATTAAACATTTTAGGTGGGCTAGTTTTGGTATCTTCAATTTTAATAAATTTTTTAGAAATATTAATTTCAAAATCATTATTAAATTGATATTCTGGTTTATCATTTTTAGATTGAACAATTTCTTCACCATCATCAGTTAATTCAATATTTTCATCACTTGATGAGTGTTTAATTGCTTGATAACCTAGATCTTTAACTTCTTGTCATGATTGTTTGAATTCATAACCATTATTATTAAAAGTTCATCTATGATTAAAACCAGATGGACCTTTCATTAGAGATTTAATTGAGTTTCATCAAATTAAGTTATAAACCCTTTTTAATAAGTTATCTTCAATTTCTAAACTAGCTTTTTCAGGAGTTAGTCAAATGTTTGTTGGTCTAATTGATTCATGGGCCTCTTGACTATTTTGATCCTTTTTACCAACAATTGGATCTTTAAATAAATCAGAAGAATAATTTTTTGAAATATAATCTTTTACTTCATTTATAAATTGAGAAGAATATTTAACTGAATCTGTACGTATATAAGTAATATATCCTAATTCATATAATTTTTGAGCTGCTAAAGTTATTTGACTAGTACTTAATTTTAATTTAGTAAATCCATCTTGTAATAAACCAGCTGTTGAATAAGGTTTAAAACTTCTTGTTTCATAAGCAGTTGATTTATAATCAGTACATCTATAAACTTCACCCAATTCATCAACAATAATTTTTGCTTGTTTTTCATCAATATAATAAGTTTTTTCAGTATTAACTAAAACATTATTTTTGTCTTTATTTAAGTTTAAATTAATAGCTCTTTTTGATTCAATTACAAAAATCTTTTTATAAAGTACTTCTTTAAAGTTTTTAATTAGCATATCTCTTGTTGTTAAAATATTTAAAGCAGGAGTTTGTACTCTTCCAGCACTCATTAATCCAGTAGATTTTTGAAGTGATTTAGAAACTAAATAACCAATAATTTTATCTAGAATTTGTCTTGAAATTTGGGCATTTACTAAGTTCATATTAATATCTCTTAAATTATTAAATGCATTAGTTATTGCTTCACTAGTTATTTCATTAAATGTAATTCTTTTAATATTAGTATGATCTTTAAATAAATTGGCCAAATGATAAGCAATAGCTTCTCCTTCTCTATCTGGATCTGAAGCTAAAATGATTAAATCAGCAGTTTTACCTTCTTTTTTAATTTGACTAATTATTTTTTTTCTAGAACTTTCAATAACAAAATTAGGCTGCATAGTTTCTAAATCAATACCAAGCCCTCAAGCTCCTTTATCAGCAATACTATTAATATGACCACCACTAGCTAAAACAACAAATTCATTTTCTGGGAAACTTTCTTCTAAATAATGTTTTATTTTTTCTATTTTTGATGGTGACTCTAATAATACTAAAACTTTCATTTTTTCTCCTTACTCAACTTATTTAGATAACTCAAAAATTATATATTAAGAAATTAGATAAAGTAATTGATTTTTTTATTTTTTTATATTATTTAAATTTTTAGTAGTTTTTATTTATATTTGAATAAATCCTTTAGCTATTAATAAAAGTTATAATTAATTTATTAATTATAATTTAGGATTTAATTATGAATATTATTGAAAAGATTAAGCAAAATAAAATTAATTTATCTCCACAAGAATTAAAAGTGTGCGATTATATTCTAACTAACATTTCTGATTATCATAACTTTTCTGTTAAATCGATTTGCAAAAAACTAAATGTTCAACCCTCAGTAATTACTAAAACTTTAGTTAAACTTGAGATTGGTGGTTTAAAACAATTGATTTCTTATTTAGAAAATAATTCTAATTTTTTTAAAGATGAAACAAAACCATCTTTTGATAATATCATAGATGAATTTGAAAATAGATTAGAAGATTCACTAAAACAATTAAAAATTACTTTAGATATTAATTATTTAAAAGAAGTTGTTTGTAAACTTTTATCTAGTAAGAAAATTATTTTATTTTGTACTGGTAAAACTAAAATATTAGCTAATTTTTTATTTTTTCAATTGTTAGAATTAAATTTATCTGTTGAATTATTTTCTAATTTGTTTGATTCAAAAGCTTATAATGTTGATCAAGCTTGTATTATTGTAATTTCAACTTCTGGAAATAATAGTAAAATTAATCGCTATTTAAACTTTATTCATAAAAGAAATGCTAATGTAATTATCGCTATTACTTCTTCACCATTATTAAAAACTGATATACAAGTTGATTATCATATTCATGGTAGTGAAAATAACTTTTTTATAAATGATAATAGATCTAATCCAATGATTGAAAAATATAAAATTCAATATATTTTAGATTTAATCTTTTTATTAATTATTAATCAAATAGATTTAAATAATCTAAAATTTCAAGAAAAAGTAAAAACAACTAATTTAGTCTAGTTGTTTTACATTAAAAAAGGATATTATTATCCTTTTTTACTAATTATTTTCTATTCTAAATAATTTATCATTTTCAGATAACTCAATAATTATATTAGAAGAATCTAATATTTTTTGTGGAGTTTTATCTTTTAGTATTGGAACAATTAACTGAATGTTGTTTTTATTAACCAAATCTGGTAATTTAAGTAATTGATTATTATGCATTAATTCTTTTTTATCTGTTAATAAAAACCTAGGACATTTAATATTTTTTTGATCAGCATAAATAATATAAGAAATGTCAAAACAAACAATCTCACCTTGTTTTTTACCTGAACTATTACTTGTTTGGTTCATTTGAAATTCATAAAAATCAATGTTTTGTTTTTTATCTTTCTTTTTATCAAATTCTAAAACAAAACCATCATTATAAAAATTAGATGTTACTTTATAAAAAATATCATTAAATTGTTTTATTTGACTATCTATTTGATTCTTGATTTCATCAGAATAAAAAGTTTTTTCAAATTCCTCAACTTTTTGTCGAACTTGATTTAGTTTATTTTCAATTTCTAACACTTGTTCAAGTTGCTGTTCTTTTCTACCTTTTAGTTCTGATTCTTTTGAAATTGTATTAACAATTGATTCTATTGTTTTAAAAGATTCTTGTTTATGAACAATAATAGACAAATCTTCTTCTTTTTTTAATAACTTATTTAGTTTTTCTTTTTCACTTATTATTTGCTCATGTAAGCTAGGTAATTGTTGAGTAATGAATTTGATTTTCTCATCAGTCATACTATTATGAAAATTTAGTAACTGTTCAAATTCAATTTGCATATTATCATTAAATCTTTTTTGCTCTTGATAAATTTCTTTTAGTTCATCAAGATTTACGTTAAATTTCTGATTTTCTAGTTCTTTTTTAGATTCTAAAATTAAATTTTGTCTAAGTTCTAAATTACTGATTTTTGAACTAAGTTGATTTATTTTAAATTTAATTTGATTAAATTCATCTAGTTTCTTTTCAAAATTTGCATCTACACCAAGCAGTTTTTTTCTAGTTTTTAATTCTGAAATATGATTATCAAGTACATTAATAGTGTCTTTAATATTCTTAATGGTTTGTGTATTTAATAACTTAGATTCACTTCTTTTAAGATCGCTTAGTGATTTAAAAGACTTTCCTTTTTATCAAAACCTTTTAAATCAAAACCAAATAAGAATAAATTTAAAGATTCATTAACAGTCTTATTACCAAGTTTAATAGTGTTAAGTGTATTATTAATACTTTCTTCTTTATATCTCATATTACGTGAGATAAGTTGTAAAAAACTTAGATTATAATAACATTCTCTTTGAAAAAATAATCAAAATAATTTATTTTTTAATTCAGATTCACTTATTTGAGTATTATTGAATTTTAAAATAGCCTCGCTCTTTTTTAAAAAATTTCTTTCAATAACAATATCTTTTTCATTACTTTTAAAATCATTAGTTAATGTTAGTGTTATTAAAATCTTATTATCTATTAGAAAATTTTGTACTAATGTATCTACTTTTTTTTCTGTTTTCTTGATCTTTATAGATTTGTTCTGCCTTACCACCTAAACAGTAGTTGATTAATTTTAAAATAGTTGTTTTTCCTACATTATTACCAGTTGTTTTATCATCTTTTAAAGGAGTATTATCAACTATTAAATTAACACCTTTTGTAAAATTCAACTCTCTTATTAATTTTGTTGGAGTTGAAATTTTTAATTGTTTAATGAACATAATCTTACACAACCTTTATTATCCATTTTTATACATTCTATTATAAATAACCAATCTAAACATAATGTGTATAATGCCAAAGAAATCACATTTTCTTGATTGATATTAATAAACAATTCCATCATATGTATTTTGCTATGTTTTTTTAATTCCTTTAACACTATGTAAGCATTATAATAAACACTTGTCTTAGGATGGATATTTTTAGGTAATAACATTTTTATTCTCCTGGTTTTTTATATATTTTACATTTCATAAAAGCATCTACAACAATAACAGATAAAGAACTACGAATATTTTCTACACTAATATTTTTTATATTTAAATTAGAACTATTTTTTACAATATTTTCTAAATTCTAAATTATTTCTCAAAATATTTTTATTGGATCATCGTATTTACTTAACAATTCATAATATGTTCTACTTATTTGACTTATAACATTTTTACTAATATTTTTCCCTTGTTTTTCAAACTCTTCATAAACTTTAATTACTTTAGATATAGAACTAGCATTATTATAAATATAATTTCTGATTGAAAATAGATTATTATATACAATTTTTTCTTCTATGTTAAAAACTTTATTATTATTGTCTTCATATTGGTTATCCATTTTAGTTGACAAAATGTTAATAATTGTAGCAATATCAGATGAAAGAGTTTTAAAGTTAATTATATCTAGAGTTTCTTGGTTAAGATAGGTTAATAATTTTTCTAGTTTAATAATGTTTACTTCATATAAATGTTGTATTAAAAAAGAAACATCTCAAATATCTTTTTTTGGTTCAAAAAGTAATGTATTTGGTATTTGAAATTTTAATTTTTTAACATTTTTAATTTCTTGGTTAGAAATGCACAAAAATTTAAAATTATAGTTTTGATATTCATTTATATTTATTTTAGATAATGAATTTTGGATCTTATCTTTACTACAGGTTGCTGAAACTTGAATTAGTATCTTATTTTTCTTATCTATTAAATCAAAACCTGGATTATTAAAAATTACTGAGTTGTAATTAGATAATTCTAAATTAAAGATTGTATTTATAACATCAGTATATATTCTTTCTGCATTTAGATTTTCATCAGTTTTACCGATTTTTGATAAATTGGTAATATATGTTTGATATGTAGATAATCTTAATGCAATTCTTTCGATTAAAGAATTTTTACTTTCGCTCATAAATAAACCTCTTTTATTAAGAATAATTAGACATAATGTTAAATTTATATAAAAATTTTATTATATTAGCATGTTTATTTCATTATACTTTTAAATTAAAAATTGCGTTTCTTTAAGTTTAATTATCTAATGTTTTTACTATTTATTCTAGTATCACTTAAATTATCAATTAAGTTTTTATCTTTTAGCAAGAACTTTCCGTTAAAACCACTATAGGAATATATGAAAAATAGCTGAAATGCTATTTTTTTTGCCTATTTTGTCAAAATATCGATAAAACCTAGGATTTTTATAGAAAAAAATATATAAAAAAACAGCTAAAAACTATAGAAAAAGAACGAAAAATATAATACAATTATAGTGACTAAAGCACTACATAAGGAGAAGGAAAATGCCTATACCAAAAGAGATATTAGCTGTCGAAAGACCAAAAAAAACAAGAGTAAAGAAAAACGGAAATAGATATGATGTTATTAAAAGAACAAGTGTTTGAAAAAATGGAAAATCTGTTCCTGTAGAACTGGGTAAAATCGGTGAAATAATAAACTTTGAATATGTAGAAACTAAAACAAGTAGACTTAACTTTGCTTTGTGTGACATAAAACAATTCGGAAGAACTGAAATTGCTTATAAATTATCAAAAGATGTATTTGAAGATCTTTGCAAAGTTTATAATCCTTCAGATGCAAAAATAATTTATGCAATAGCAATTATTAGAGCAGCTTATGGAAATATCACTAATCGAGAAATTAATAGAAAATATCAATGTTCATTTTTCTCTGAACAATTTCCAGGTATAGGACTTTCATCTAGTAACATTTCAAGGTTTTTAGAAAAGTTAGGATATAACTACAGATGCATCAAACAATTCATTCAAAATAGAATCGATACTGTTTCTCCTGGATCTACTATTGTAATTGATGGTATGTTAAAAAAATGTAGTTCTAAAAGTTCTGATTTTACAAAATGATCGTGAAAAGCTAGAACTAAAGGGGGTGCAAAACATTTCTGTTCTATATGCTTTTGACCTAAACAAAAAAGAACCCATTGCAAGTAAGGTTTTTCAAGGAAACACACTAGATACAATGGCGTTCAATAGATTTATTGATGAATTTTCACTAAATAATTGCTTAATCATGGGAGATAAAGGAATTCTTTCTAAAGAAAGTTTAGATAAATTAAATACTCAAAAGAAAAATGTTAAAAATCTTTTCCCTATTAAAAGAAACGATAAAAGAATCAAAGCTTTAGAGTTATCTAAATATGAAATGACTTTCAATTCTGATGAAGATATTATTTTATGTAAAAAAGCAAAACTAGATCAAGGCGAATTTTTATATTCATTTAAAAGCACAAATGACTACAGCCAAGAAAGAAGAGCTTATTTAGATAAAGTTAATCGTGAACAAAGTTTTAATAACGAACTTTTACAAGAAAAAGAAAATCTTTTTGGAACAATTACTTTTATTTCCAACGAAGATTTATCTTTAAAACAAATATATGATCTTTGTGAATAAATTTGAATTTTTATCTTTTCAACGAATAAATAATATCTATGAGAAAAACAATTTAATATAACTTCTTTTAAAAATGATTTAGGATAATTTTTAATTTTAATCCTTTTAGCCTAACTTTTAATAATAGTTTTTGCTTTACTTTTTAGGGTTTTTAAAAATTCTAAGTTTTTAATCCAAAATGGTTAGAAACTATTATTTTTTTACATATTTTGTAAAAAATATAAAAATAATAATTTGTCATTTTTTATTACTGTTATTTATCAAAAATAAGATATAAGTAAGGAGGAAAAAAATAATATGAATTTTAAATCAAAATTTTCAAAAGACAGTATGAAATCTTGATTATCTTCATTTAGAGCTGGTTTAGAACAATTTGGTCGTGCTATTTTAGTTCCTGTTACTGTAATTCCTTTACTAGCTTTAATTGGTGCTATTGGATATACTGGACAAGCAGTTCTAGCACAAGTTTATCCTAAGGGTGGTGCTAAACCGCCAGTTGGATTAGCACTAGCTATTGATGCTATTAAAGATCTAGGGATGATAGCTATTACAAATATTGACTTTTTAGTTGCTATTGGATTAGCTGCTGGATTAGCAAAATCAGAAAAAGTTTCAGCAGCTTTATCTGGATTAATGGCATATGCTGCTATGCATTTAGCAACTGCTTTAATTTTAAAAATTGTTTATGGTGATCCTTCAAAAACAGAAATTGTCTTTGAAGGTGTTAAAAAAACTGTTAAAGATGTTTTTGGTTTAAAAATACGTTTTGGAGTATTGTCATTTCAATATAGTGCATTTGGTGGTATGTTAGCAGGACTATTAGGTTATACAGTTCACAAATACACTTATAAATTAAAATTCCCTGAAGTACTTTCATTTTTTGGAGGACCTAAATTTTCTCCAGTTGCATCAACTTTAGCTGGTTGAGTATTTGGTCTAGGTTTAGGTTATATTTGAGTTTATATTAATAAAGGTTTATATGCTAGTGGAGAAGGATTAAGAAAATTAGGTGCATTCTCACCATTCTTATATGCTTCAGCTGAGCGTGCCTTACTTCCATTTGGGATTCATCACGTATTAAACTTTTTTGTATATTATACTCCAATTGGAGCTAGATGAGTTGGACCAGATGGTAAAGCTATTGAAGGAGCTATTAATGTTGCTTTAGCAAAACTAGCAGCTGGTGAACAAATTTCAGCTAAAAATGATACTTGAGTTGTTAATGGTACTTATGTAACTAAAATTTTTAGTTTGACTGGTGCTACTTTAGCGATGTTTTTTGTAATACCAAAAGCTAATAGAAAAGTTTATGGTTCAGCTATTATTTCAGCTGGTGCAGTTTCCATGTTATCTGGAGTTACTGAGCCTATTGAATTTACATTTTTATTTGTTGCGCCTATTTTATATTTAATTCATATTTTCTTATCAGGATTCCAAAACATGATTATGTATTTATTAAATTTTGGATCTGTAACAACTAGAGGTAGTGGAATTATTACTTGATTAATTGTTAACCTTGCTAACTTTAGATTAATTCAAAATGTTTGAGGAACTTGAGTTGTTGGACCTATTATGGGTGGAATTTATTTTGCTGTATTCTACTTTATGATTAAAAAGTTTGATTACAAAACTCCAGGACGTCAAGAAGGTGGGTTAACTCATTTAGTAAGTAAAAAAGAATATAAAGAATTACAAAAAGAAAAAAGAAAAATTGAAAAACTAGAAGCAGAATCAGATAAAAAAGAATCTAAAAAAGATGAAATAAACGATGAGTTTATTAACAATATTATTATTGGTTGTGGTGGAGCTGAAAATATTAAAATCATGGCAAATTGTGTAACTAGATTAAGAGTGACAATGCATGATATTAGTAAATTTGATAAATCAATTATTGATAAAACTAAACCTTATGGATATAAAGAAATTTCAAATCAAGTACAAATTATTTATGGACCTAAAGTAACTAATATAGCTACTTTAGTTAGAGAAAAATTAGGAGTTGAGTCTTAATTAAGAATTAGACTATTATAAAAAATTCTTAAATTAAATAACTTAATTAGAAAAAAATAGAAAATAGAACAGAGGTATTAGATTGGAAAATAATTTTCAAAAGAAAAATCAGCATAAAATAAAAAAATTATTCATAAATGTTAGATCAAATTTAGAAAATTTTGGTCGTGCTATTTTAGTTCCTGTTACTGTAATTCCTTTACTAGCTTTAATTGGTGCTATTGGATATACTGGACAAGCAGTTCTAGCACAAGTTTATCCTAAAGGAATAGCAAAACCGCCAGTTGGATTAGCACTAGCTATTGATGCTATTAAAGATCTAGGGATGATAGCTATTACAAATATTGACTTTTTAGTTGCTATTGGATTAGCTGCTGGATTAGCAAAATCAGAAAAAGTTTCAGCAACTTTATCTGGATTAATGGCATATGCTGCTATGCATTTAGCAACTGCTTTAATTTTAAAAATTGTTTATGGTGATCCTTCAAAAACAGAAATTGTCTTTGAAGGTGTTAAAAAAACTGTTAAAGATGTTTTTGGTTTAAAAATACGTTTTGGAGTATTGTCATTTCAATATAGTGCATTTGGTGGTATGTTAGCAGGACTATTAGGTTATACAGTTCACAAATACACTTATAAATTAAAATTCCCTGAAGTACTTTCATTTTTTGGAGGACCTAAATTTTCTCCAGTTGCATCAACTTTAGCTGGTTGAGTATTTGGTTTAGGATTAGGTTATGTTTGAATTTATATAAGTAAAGGTTTAACTTATAGTGGTAATAGTTTACAAAAACTAGGTGCATTTTCTCCATTCTTATACTATTCACTTAATCGTGCTTTAATTCCATTTGGTCTGCATCAAGTTTTAAATTTCTTTATTTATTACACACCAGTTGGTGCGCAATGAATTGATCCTAATGGTAATCAAATTACTGGTATTTTAAACGTTTCTTTAGCTAAATTAGCATTTCAACAAAAAATCACAGCTCAAGATACATGAGCAACAAATGGTGTATTTGTTAATAATATGTTTAGTTTAACTGGTGCTGCGCTTGCAATGTTTTTTGTAATACCAAAAGCTAATAGAAAAGTATATGGATCTTCAATTATTTCAGCAGCAATAGTTTCATTTTTATCTGGAGTTACTGAACCTATTGAATTTACATTCTTATTTGTAGCTCCACTATTGTATGTATTTCATGCTTTATTTGCAGGATTACAAAATATGTTAATGTATTTATTTAACTTTGGATCTGTAACAACTAGAGGTAGTGGAATTATTACTTGATTAATTGTAAATCCAATTAACTATAAATTAATTTCTAATGTATGAGGTACATTAGTTCTAGGACCAATAATAGGAATAATTTATTTTGTTGTATTTTACTTTATGATTAAAAAATTCAACTATAAAACTCCAAGACGTCAAGAAGGTGGGTTAACTCATTTAGTAAGTAAAAAAGAATATAAAGAATTACAAAAAGAAAAAAGAGAAATTGAAAAACTAGAAGCAGAATCAGATAAAAAAGAATCTAAAAAAGATGAAATAAACGATGAGTTTATTAACAATATTATTATTGGTTGTGGTGGAGCTGAAAATATTAAAATCATGGCAAATTGTGTAACTAGATTAAGAGTGACAATGCATGATATTAGTAAGTTTGATAAATCAATTATTGATAAAACTAAACCTTATGGATATAAAGAAATTTCAAATCAAGTGCAAATTATTTATGGACCTAAAGTAACTAATATAGCTACTTTAGTTAGAGAAAAATTAGGAGTTGAGTCTTAATGCCTTGTGAAAATATTATTGACAAAATTTATTTAGGTGATCAATTTTCAAAACGATTAGTTAACCCTGATAAAGAATTAAAAATTAGTAATGTTTTTTACAATATTTTAAAAAAAGATACAAATAAAATATTGTATCAAACTAAAAATTTTGTTTTAACTAAAAATAAACTTGCAATTAATTTATTAGATTCTCATGATGTTAGAGACTTTAGTGATGATTTATTTATTCCTGCAATTAAGTTTTTAATAGAAAATCCAAATGATAAGAGTTTATATACTCATTGTCAGTTAGGTATTAGTAGAAGTGCTTCAACAATATTTATGTTTTTAGTAATTAAAGGAGTTATTGATAATAATCTAAATTTTGAACAAGCATTAGAAAAGTATGTAAAAGATATTTATCCTTTTATGAAAGTAAATTTAGGAGTTTATACTTATTTAAAAAATAATTACCCATTTTACAACATCAAATCTAAGTTAAATACAGATTGAAAGGATCTTAAATAATGATTTATATTGACTTTGATTGAAATATAGTAAATATTTGAGATGAAGATAAACTAATTAAATCTGAAAAAGCTTTAATATTAAGAGATCTTTTAACTAAAAACATTATTGCAATTGGTAATAATACTGATGAAGAGATGAGAAAACCTAAAAACTTTTTATCAATTAATTGTACAGAAAATAGAAAGATCACATCATTTGAAGATCTTGAGATTAGAATTAAAAAACTACTTGAAGATAACAACATTAAAGAATATAAATTAGTAAATAGATATAGTGAATATATACCTAATTTAAATACAATTAATGAAATTGAGTTTTTAAAAAAAATTAGTAAAGATTATGATTATTATGTTGAATTAAGAAATGATGAAATAGTAATTTTTAATAATTTAACTAATGAAATTAAAACTATAAAAAAAGGAAGAGCATATTTACAACATTATATTCAAAGTATTTTTTATTTAAACTATCAAGCAACTTTAAATACTAAAAAAAGTTGAGATCTAATTAAGTTAATTAATCAAAAACAAGAAATAAAAACAGTTGTATGTAGATCATTTATAACTGGAACTGATGTTGATATTCAAATTTTAAACAAAGACTTTTTAACTAATGTTTTTCAACAAGTTAATGTTGAAGTAAATAACTTATTAGATTTAACAAAAAAAATTAAATACGATCAAAAATACATGGAGAACTTTAACTGTGTCAGATAAATGAATACCCTTAGTAGTTAGTATAGTTTTTGGACTAATTTTATTAATAGTTGGAATAATTATTTATTTTGTAACTAAAAAGAAAAAAGAACAAAATCTACAAGTATATAAAAGTAAAAGTTCATTTGTTTCTATATTAGCAACTGCTTTTATTGTAGCTGGTGTTTTAGTAATTTTATTTGGAGTAATTAGTCCATTATTAAGTGGTTTTCGTAGTTAAAGTTAAACTCAATTCTATATAGAATTGAGTCCATAAATTATATAAAAGTTTCCCGAAAAATTAACTATATAAAAATGCAAAAATAAGCGGTTTGCATTATAGATTGTTATTTTCAGAAACTAAAACAAGAGTTTTAAAAACAAAGGCTCTTGTTTTTTTATCTTACTATTGAAAAAATCAGCAAAAAAATGTTTAAAAATTTACTTGTTTTTTAAAAAAAACTATATAAATAACTATATAAAGGAGTTAATATATATGCAGTACCAGCAGAAATTAGAGCAATATAAAGACCTAAAAGTACAGTTGTCAAAAAATCAGGTTCAATGTGAGCAGTTATTGAAAGAGTTGGATGCATTAGAAAAAATGGAAATAACCAACCAGTTGAAGGTAAAGTTATAGGACATATAATTGATGGGAAATTTGTGTCAAAAGAAAAACTGAAAATAACTGTTTCAATGAAAAATTTTGGCGACTATGAAATAGCAAAATCAGTTTCTAAGGATCTATTATTGACTGATTTAAGCAATGTGTATCCGCAGGATATGGCTAAACACATATATGTTATTGTTTACTTCGTTCTATAAATCCAAGAATGACAAATAACAAATTGGATGAAGTGTTTAATGAATTATTTATATCAGTTGAATGCCCAGAACTCAAACTTGGAAAAAATAATGTTTCATCATTAATAAAATGAATTGGAAAAGACTATTCTAAGGTGCTTAAATTTATTCAAAACAGGGTTAACAAAATTGATGAGAGCAACAAAATTGCAATTGATGGGATGTTAAAAAATAATAATAGTAGAATTAATTCTTTAAATGACTTTTCTTTCAAATCAAAGTTAAAAAATAGCAAAAACATATCTATATTAATTGCTTTTAATGTTACGACTAGAGATGTAATTTGTTCACTTCCATACTCAGGAAATTGTGTGGATGTCACTAGTTTTCCTGACTTTTTGGAGAAAACAGGAATAAATAATGGAATAACTATAGGTGACAAAGGCATAAATAGCAGTGCACTAATGTCCAATGTTGGCTTTATACATCCGCTCAAAAGATCACTAAAACTTTTAGAAGAAATTGATGCATACAATATGAAAGATAAAATAAACAGCAAAGATGAGCCAACATGATGTAAAAAGATATTTCACAATGGACTTTATTACTATGCTTTCAGGAACTTAAAACGCGCATCAAGGGAAGAACAAGACTTTATGTCTAGTAAAAAATTTTCAATTGAAAGATATGAAAAAATTAAGCACAAATTCGGAACAATTGTATATGTATTAGATCAAGATATCATCTGTGAAGATGCATTAAACTTATACAAGCAAAGATGAGAAATAGAACTTGTTAACGATTTTTATAAAAATACATTAGAGTTAGTAACTGTTAGACAACATGATGATTACAGTGTTTATGGTGATGAGTTTTTGAATATGCTTACCCTTATAATCGGAAACAGAATAAAGAATAAATTTGCTGACTCAAGAATTTTAGAGACTAAAACTTATCGCGATGTAATGAAAATATTTAAGCAATATAAAAAAATACAAATGCCATATAAAAATGACATTTGGTATGAAACTGAGCTACCTAAAAAGAGTATGGAACTTATTGAAAAAATCTTATATAGTTAATTTTCGGGAAACTTTTACTTAAACAAAGAATTGCATATGAATTTTATACACAAATTGATTTAAAAGGCAATTTTCCAAAAAATACAACTGATGCATATAAAAATGAATTCAAGAAATATATAGATAGTTTTAATAAAAAAATGCATCATCAACTGAGTTTGCTAAAAAACTTGATTTATCATGAAGTTTTCAGGAATTCTTTAGCCCACCAAAAGATTTGAGAAGAATGAAAATTATTTCTAATCTAACAACAGATACATTTAATTTCTTCTCACCAGTTATTTTTACTAAAAATATTATTATTATTATTATTATGGGTTTAGATAAAGATGACTGAAAAGAAAATACACGTCTAAAATTTGATGCAAGACTAATAGCACTTTCAACACACACCGAAAAATTTGGCAATAAAAAGATTCAATATGGTATTTATATTGAAACTAACGCAGATGAAAGTACGATTGAATTTAATGCACCGCTGGTGTTTAAAAAACTACCACAATAAAAGATTAAAAAATTAGGCTTATACATTCTAAAGTCCAATTTTTTTAATACCATAGTTTTAGTTAAGTAAAGAATTTTAAAATACATACTATATTTTGTATAAAAAAGTAAATATCTTTAAAAAGAGTTTATTTTTTGATAAAAATTTTGGAAAAATATTCAAAAAAAGACGAGATAATGGTTCTATCCCGTCTTCTATAGTACATATTTCTGGAACTTTTTATTTATTTTTTTCAGGCTTCTAATACTTTATTTTTGAATTTATATGTATGATCGAATATATTACTTGCTTTTTTTGCTACATTATTTTTAATTTTTCATTTTGACAAGTCTTGTGAAAATTTAGTCGCATGAGAGAACATTTCACCTAATTTCTCAACTTTCTCAACATTTCATTTGTCTATTTTTCCATTAAAAGATTTTGCATATTGAAACATTGATTCCATATCTATTACATTAGAAACATCTCAATCATTTAAATCTTGGTTAAAATTAAATGCATCACGGAACATTTCAGACATTTGTCTTACATTAGACACATTTCACGAATTAAGTGGTTGGTTAAAATTTTCTGCACCAATAAATAAACTTGTCATTATTTTTACATTTTTAGTATTTCATTTTGAAATATTTTGATTGAATTTTTTTGCTTCATAAAACATTGATTCCATATTTATTACATTAGAAACATTTCAGTTATCTAAATTTAAAACTTTTTCAAATTTAAAGTTTTGAAAAGCATTTTCTAGACTTTTAATTTTCAAAGGAAGATGTTTTGGAACTTTTTTTGTATTTTTTGGCATTTTATATATTTGTATTGTCTTTCCAAAATCATGATCAAGATATCTTTTTTTCAATGAATAACCTATTTGAGTAATAACTACATTTTGCTCTTCATTATTTAGTTCTGGAAACTTGTCATCTGGAACTGTAATGATCTTTTTTTCATTATTTTCAATATAATATTTTGTAGCCACTCTATCTTTTAAAACACTTCCCAAGTGTACATCGAATTCATAAGTCCCTAAACGTAATTTAACCTTATTTTTTGGGTTATTATTACCTTCTACAAAAATTGTATCTTCATCTCCATTAGCCAGTTCTAAGTTTTCAATTCCTTCTTCTTTAGCAAAAACTTTTATTTGGTTTAAGAAGTCTTTATGAGTGTGAAACGTTGCAAATGCGTCTTCTTGTTTTTTTACAATAGCTTTTATGACCTCAGAATTTTTTTTATCATTTTCAGTATTTATTGGTTTTGGTTCATTTTTTTGCTTTTCTTCATTATTTTTATCTTCTTCTTTTTCTTCTTTTTTAGGTGCTTCAGAAGGTTTTGTCTTTTCTTTTTCTTCTTTCTTCTCTTCAGTAGGCTTAACTTCTTCTTTTTTATCTGGAGTTTTTTGCGAAGTTTTATCACCACAAGCAATTACTGCAGCACTAGTTGTGGCAACTAAACCAACAGATCCTAATATTATTAATAATTTTTTCATATAATGTCATTTTCAATTGTTTGTTTATCTTTTGATAAGACAAATTATATATATATATATATATATAATGTCAATATATTTTTGATAGAACTGCTTTTAGAACCATTAGATATGAATAATTATAGAATATAAGATTATAGAAATGAACTTATGAGTAATCTTTAACAAGAAAAAAGCAAGATCTTGAAAATATCAAAATCTTGCTAATTTGTTTAGTATATAGTTTAAACTAAGTGTTTTAATTAATAAATATTGTATTATATTTTAGATTATTCGATTGTAAATTTAATTTTTAATGTACCAGGAGTTTTTGTTGACTTAACAGATCCAGATCCTTTTCTGTTCTCATAATCAACTTTTAATTGTCATAAATCCTTTTCTTCTTGACCTAAAATTTCTGCTATTTTTTTCTTAACTTTTAATTGAGAAACAGCATTATTTTCTTTTTTAAATTTACCCAAATCTAATGTATTAGAGAATGTGAATGTTAGAACATCAGAATACTTAGTAGATTTCACAATTGCTTTACCACCTTCATTCACGTATTCAATTTTTAAGTCTGTTAGTGTAGATATATCTGTATTTGTTAATTTTGCTATTTTCTTTTTAATATCATACTGTGAAAAACTATTATACTTATTTTCATCCTTAAAAAAGCCACCTAAGTCTAAATTTTGCATTGGAAACTTTGTTTCTTTTGATTTTTCATCTTCTTGCTCTTGTTTCTCTTTTAATTTCTTTTCTTCTTCTATTTTCTTCTTTTCTTCTTCATTCTAAAGTTTTTTCCTTTAATTTACTTGGTTTATATATAAATAATTCATCAATAATATTAATATGTTGTAAAAACAACTTATTTATACCATAAAACAAAAATACACAAAATATTTTTGTTGAAATTTAACAAACTAAAAGAAAATTATCCTAATTTATTAACAAAAGTGAAGTCTTGGGCTTCACCTAGTTATATAGGCAATTCTGTCTTGAAAATATCACATATTAAGGATGAATTAAATACTACAGAAGCCTATTTAATGCTATTGATAGTCATATTTTGTCAATAAAACCAGAATTTAGAAGGAGCAAGCAAATCATTTTAATAAAGTGATTAAAAATAACACAGTTGTATTTCAAAAACTAGTGAAAATCTGGTCATAATGCATCATGAAATTATGCAACTAATCCCGAGTATCGCCTAGATTCAAGCAATGATTGAGCAAACGGAATTAGATAGAAATAAAGAGTTTAAAGCAAAAACTGCTGAAGAACTAATAAAAGCATTTGAACAAACTAAAAATCAATAATTAGTTTACTAAAACAATAATAAAACAGACTTATTCGACAAGTCTGTTTTTTGATAACTAACCTTCTTTTATTGTGACTGTGCGTCTTGTGCCTGCTCATACAACAAAGATCTTTCACCCAATTCATACTATTCCAGCAACAAAAATGAAAGGGAAGAATGGTATAGAAACACACCATGCAGCAACGTTAATTTTCATATTGTTCATATATTTTGCTGTTAAGGATAGTGACATCAACACTGTCATAGGAAGCGCAAGGGCCATAAGAGCTATACAGCCAATTATTATTCCTGCTAACTGTCCTTGAGCAAATGAACCTCTTTTATAATAAATTATTGATGAGTGAATTAGGTATGGAAAGTAAAAGAGGGATACAACGCCACTTACAATTAAAATGTATCTCAATATTAAAATAAATTTTTTTCTGGCTATGGTCTGCAGTTATGTGTTCATGTCTAATAACGGTTACATTATTAGGATTTTGTGCCTGCCCAGCAACTGGTTGCTGAACATTAGCTTGAATATATATATATATATATATATATAATCTGTCTTATCAAAAGATAAACAACCAATTGTAAAGGACATTATATGAAAAAATTATTAACAATATTTGGTTCTATTAGTTTAATTAGTATGACTAGTATTACATCAATTGCTTGTAAAAATATAAATAAATCAAAAAAAGAAGACTCATCTAAATCCGACAGAACTCCAAAAACTCCTGAAAATGATTCAACTAAACCAGAAGAAAATCAACCTAAAAAACCAGATGATAAAAAACCTAATAATAACGATAATAGTTCAAATGATTCAAATAGTAATTCTAATCCGAATAATAAACCTGATTCAACTAAACCTAGTGAAGATCCTAAAAAACCAAATGAAAACACTCCAAAAACACCACCAAAACCAGATGAATCAAAACAACCAGATAACAACAATACAAATCCAGATAATTCGAATAACCCAGAAACTAAACCTGGTCCTAGTGAAAAACCACAATCTGATCAACCTACTGACCAACCTGAAAATTCTGAACAACCTAAAAGAACAAAAGAAGAAAATTTTAAGTTAATTAAAAAATATGGTGCAGAAGTTCTTAAATTGTTAAGTTCTTTTTCATCAGAAGATAAAATTGATCAACTTCAAAAGAAGCCAGAAAATTCTGAATTATTAAAATTAGTATCAAATATAAGTCAACTTTATAAAAAATTAGGTAATTTTACAACAATAGATGAATTTGAAAAAGAATTTAATTCTGATAATTGAAAAAATAAAAGTTCAAATGAATCATTTGATGAATTTTCAAAAGAGTTGTTTGAACAATGAGATAAGACTGTTACAGAGTATGAAAAACAAAAAGATAGTATTTTAAAGATATTAAAGCAATAGTATAGTTTAGATCATAAGAATAATACTTATTTACCCTAAAAACCCTTTATATGAAAAAAAATAAGAAAAGACTAAAGAAGCACCTAAAAAAGAAGAAAAATCTGAAGAAAAAATAGATTCTCCAAAAAATGACAAAAATCTAGGGAATTTTGAACCAGATAAGAGAAATATTTTGCCTCAAGCAACAATTAGAGAAGCAGTAACTAAAAAAATAAGTATTTCTCCATCAGAGTTACAAAAATTTGAAGTTGATTATGAAAAGAAAATAGTTAAGGTAATATCATCTAAATCAAACAATCAAGAAATAGAGTTCACATTTACTAGTTTTCTTGACTTAGGAAAAATTCAAAACACTATTAAGGATGGAAGATCTTATACAAATATCAAAAAAATTAAGGAAGCAATAGCTAAAAAAATGGGTGTTAAGCAAGATGAATTAAAGGAGTTAGATGTTAACATCAATGACACTGGAACTGTTCGTTCTACAAAATTTTTTGGTACATTAGCTTTTAAATTTTCTTCTAATGATACAAAATAAATGAAAAAGTAATATTTAAAAGTCTCTAGCATATGAAGTCTAGAGATTTTTTTGTTTTAAAGTAGTAATAATTTAACATACTTTTTAATTATTTAATTTTCTAAATGTTTTTTTGAATATTTTTTAAAGATAATTAGGAAAAAGTTTTTATTATTTTAAATAAATGGACACTGCAAATAACCATTATACTTTAAACTATTTTCTTAATCTAAATAATATAAATGTTGATTAAAAAGATAATAAATCTCATTCTGACAGTTTAACCATAAACTAGGCAAGCCAACTTAAACGTAAAAATATACTTGACATTATCGTGGGTTATTATACAAAATGGTACTATAAGTTATAATTATATTATCAAAGAAATTAGAGAATAATAGATCTATTCTAACAAGCCTAATTTATCTTTGAGTTCATGGGAAAACCTTGAACAATCACTTTTAACCCTCAATACGATTCCTGAGATCTCGTCAACTAACTCACTAGGTAATCCATTGGGGTATTTTTTTATGTATAAGAGTGTTTTGTCTAATCCACTATGAATTCTTCTTGTTTGGTTTATCATTGTTAGTATTTTTAAATCTTCTTTTCTACTTTCATCTAATTGTTTTCTTCTAACAAAATCAACTTCAACTCAATCAGTTGAACCAATTTCTAATGGCTTTGCAATATAGCGTTTAGTATCTGTTCTAAAGTAAAGTTGTTCATCTGAACCAATTACAAGTTGAATATTTTCTTTTTTATAAAATCTAAAACGTTTACCAAATTCATCGTATGGAGCATAAATTTTAGTTTTATACTCTGCTACACCATTTGCAAATTTTCTAGGTATAGGTAGGTCAAAGAATTTTTCAACTTCATTTTCACCTAGTTGTCTAAATGCATTATCTCTTTTTCTTTTTTTACATTTACTATTAACAAAATCTATTAATTTGTGTTTTATTTGATTTGCTTGTTCAATTGTTTTTATATCATTTTGTTTAAAGAAGAAAGGTGCATTTTTTTGGACTGTATCTCACATTCTTTCAACATGTGGTTTTGCATTAGCATTAGATGAAGAAATCACCTCTATACCCCTATTTTCAAGCTCTAAACGCGTTCTAGCGTTATTTCTTTCATCTTTTTTAAAATTAGCTCTATTATCAGTAATAATTCTTTGAGGATAGCCATAAGTTCTAAATATTGTTTCAAAAATTTTTTGATAAGAATTTAAAGATTCTTCGTATTCTTCAAAACACATATCAAGTATTTGATTAGTTCCAACATCAACAGCCATAACACATGTTGCTATTGTGTTATTTTGAAAATAATAATGAGTACATCCATCTACTTCTATTACCTGTCCAAATTTATAATTGTTTGCTACTGCTAGTCTGTGTTTTTCTACGTTTTTAGGCACATAAAAAACTAGCTCATTGCTATACCTAATTAATTTTCCTTCTTCTTGTTGTCTTCTTATTTTTTTAACTTCTTTTTTGGTTTTACGTTTGCAATAAGGGCTTGCATAACCTTGTTGTATTAGTCTCCTATTTAAAGTTGAATAAGAAATTTTATTTTTAGTGTTAGTTGACATAAGAGTGCTGTGATAGTTTTCTAAAGTTAAATAAGAACAACTAGCATTATTTACATCTCCACCAGTTATTTTTACTTGTTCTTGGTATTTTTCACCTAAATTATGTATTATCTCATCACTATATTTTTGAGCATTTTTATTATTAGTGTTTTTATGTGAAAGAATTAGCTCTGCTTCCTTGTTCTTTCATTTAATATATTCACTTTTATATTTTTTTACAGTAGAAAGTGATTTTTGAAACTGTATAGCGATTGATAACAACTTTCTGTTAGGCTCTTTTTCAAAAGTATCTATTATAAGTTTCTTTTTTTCATTAAACTTTTTATTTTCTTGGATAACAAACATTAGACCTCCTGTTCAATTATAAGACCACAGATCTGTGGTCTTATAATTGGTCTGGTACCATTTTGTTTAATAATCCAACTAAACGTAAAAATATACTTGACATTATATATATATATATATATAATGTATCTTGCCAAAAGATAAAAACCAATTGTAAAGGACATTATATGAAAAAATTATTAACAATATTAGGATCTGTTGGTTTAGTTGCCACAACTAGTGCTGCAGTAATTGCTTGTGGTGATAAAACTTCGCAAAAAACTCCAGATAAAAAAGAAGAAGTTAAGCCTACTGAAGAGAAGAAAGAAGAAAAAGAAAAGACAAAACCTTCTGAAGCACCTAAAAAAGAAGAAAAATCTGAAGAAAAAATAGATTCTCCAAAAAATGACAAAAATCTAGGGAATTTTGAACCAGATAAGAGAAATATTTTGCCTCAAGCAACAATTAGAGAAGCAGTAACTAAAAAAATAGGTATTTCTCCATCAGAGTTACAAAAATTTGAAGTTGATTATGAAAAGAAAATAGTTAAGGTAATATCATCTAAATCAAACAATCAAGAAATAGAGTTCACATTTACTAGTTTTCTTGACTTAGGAAAAATTCAAAACACTATTAAGGATGGAAGATCTTATACAAATATCAAAAAAATTAAGGAAGCAATAGCTAAAAAAATGGGTGTTAAGCAAGATGAATTAAAGGAGTTAGATGTTAACATCAATGACACTGGAACTGTTCGTTCTACAAAATTTTTTGGTACATTAGCTTTTAAATTTTCTTCTAATGATACAAAATAAATGAAAAAGTAATATTTAAAAGTCTCTAGCATATGAAGTCTAGAGATTTTTTTGTTTTAAAGTAGTAATAATTTAACATACTTTTTAATTATTTAATTTTCTAAATGTTTTTTTGAATATTTTTTAAAGATAATTAGGAAAAAGTTTTTATTATTTTAAATAAATGGACACTGCAAATAACCATTATACTTTAAACTATTTTCTTAATCTAAATAATATAAATGTTGATTAAAAAGATAATAAATCTCATTCTGACAGTTTAACCATAAACTAGGCAAGCCAACTTAAACGTAAAAATATACTTGACATTATATATATATATATATATATATATAATGTATCTTGCCAAAAGATAAAAACCAATTGTAAAGGACATTATATGAAAAAATTATTAACAATATTAGGATCTGTTGGTTTAGTTGCCACAACTAGTGCTGCAGTAATTGCTTGTGGTGATAAAACTTCGCAAAAAACTCCAGATAAAAAAGAAGAAGTTAAGCCTACTGAAGAGAAGAAAGAAGAAAAAGAAAAGACAAAACCTTCTGAAGCACCTAAAAAAGAAGAAAAATCTGAAGAAAAAATAGATTCTCCAAAAAATGACAAAAATCTAGGGAATTTTGAACCAGATAAGAGAAATATTTTGCCTCAAGCAACAATTAGAGAAGCAGTAACTAAAAAAATAAGTATTTCTCCATCAGAGTTACAAAAATTTGAAGTTGATTATGAAAAGAAAATAGTTAAGGTAATATCATCTAAATCAAACAATCAAGAAATAGAGTTCACATTTACTAGTTTTCTTGACTTAGGAAAAATTCAAAACACTATTAAGGATGGAAGATCTTATACAAATATCAAAAAAATTAAGGAAGCAATAGCTAAAAAAATGGGTGTTAAGCAAGATGAATTAAAGGAGTTAGATGTTAACATCAATGACACTGGAACTGTTCGTTCTACAAAATTTTTTGGTACATTAGCTTTTAAATTTTCTTCTAATGATACAAAATAAATGAAAAAGTAATATTTAAAAGTCTCTAGCATATGAAGTCTAGAGATTTTTTTGTTTTAAAGTAGTAATAATTTAACATACTTTTTAATTATTTAATTTTCTAAATGTTTTTTTGAATATTTTTTAAAGATAATTAGGAAAAAGTTTTTATTATTTTAAATAAATGGACACTGCAAATAACCATTATACTTTAAACTATTTTCTTAATCTAAATAATATAAATGTTGATTAAAAAGATAATAAATCTCATTCTGACAGTTTAACCATAAACTAGGCAAGCCAACTTAAACGTAAAAATATACTTGACATTATATATAATGTATCTTGCCAAAAGATAAAAACCAATTGTAAAGGACATTATATGAAAAAATTATTAACAATATTAGGATCTGTTGGTTTAGTTGCCACAACTAGTGCTGCAGTAATTGCTTGTGGTGATAAAACTTCGCAAAAAACTCCAGATAAAAAAGAAGAAGTTAAGCCTACTGAAGAGAAGAAAGAAGAAAAAGAAAAGACAAAACCTTCTGAAGCACCTAAAAAAGAAGAAAAATCTGAAGAAAAAATAGATTCTCCAAAAAATGACAAAAATCTAGGGAATTTTGAACCAGATAAGAGAAATATTTTGCCTCAAGCAACAATTAGAGAAGCAGTAACTAAAAAAATAGGTATTTCTCCATCAGAGTTACAAAAATTTGAAGTTGATTATGAAAAGAAAATAGTTAAGGTAATATCATCTAAATCAAACAATCAAGAAATAGAGTTCACATTTACTAGTTTTCTTGACTTAGGAAAAATTCAAAACACTATTAAGGATGGAAGATCTTATACAAATATCAAAAAAATTAAGGAAGCAATAGCTAAAAAAATGGGTGTTAAGCAAGATGAATTAAAGGAGTTAGATGTTAACATCAATGACACTGGAACTGTTCGTTCTACAAAATTTTTTGGTACATTAGCTTTTAAATTTTCTTCTAATGATACAAAATAAATGAAAAAGTAATATTTAAAAGTCTCTAGCATATGAAGTCTAGAGATTTTTTTGTTTTAAAGTAGTAATAATTTAACATACTTTTTAATTATTTAATTTTCTAAATGTTTTTTTGAATATTTTTTAAAGATAATTAGGAAAAAGTTTTTATTATTTTAAATAAATGGACACTGCAAATAACCATTATACTTTAAACTATTTTCTTAATCTAAATAATATAAATGTTGATTAAAAAGATAATAAATCTCATTCTGACAGTTTAACCATAAACTAGGCAAGCCAACTTAAACGTAAAAATATACTTGACATTATATATATATATATATATATATAATGTATCTTGCCAAAAGATAAAAACCAATTGTAAAGGACATTATATGAAAAAACTATTAACAATATTTGGTTCTATTAGTTTAATTAGTATGACTAGTATTACATCAATTGCTTGTAAAAATATAAATAAATCAAAAAAAGAAGACCCATCTAATAAAGAAAAAGACAAAAACAAAGAAGCTGATGATAATAAAGAACCTAAAGAAAATTCTGAACAAGCTGCTCCACCTGAAAATTCTGAACAACCTAGTCACTCACCTAGTCATTCAGAAACAAATACTCAACCTAATAAATCTGATTCAACTAAACCTAGTGAAAACCCTAAAAAACCAGATGATAAAAAACCTAATAATAACGATAATAGTTCAAATGATTCAAATAGTAATTCTAATCTGAATAATAAACCTGATTCAACTAAACCTAGTGAAGATCCTAAAAAACCAAATGAAAACACTCCAAAAACACCACCAAAACCAGATGAATCAAAACAACCAGATAACAACAATACAAATCCAGATAATTCGAATAACCCAGAAACTAAACCTGGTCCTAGTGAAAAACCACAATCTGATCAACCTACTGACCAACCTGAAAATTCTGAACAACCTAAAAGAACAAAAGAAGAAAATTTTAAGTTAATTAAAAAATATGGTGCAGAAGTTCTTAAATTGTTAAGTTCTTTTTCATCAGAAGATAAAATTGATCAACTTCAAAAGAAGCCAGAAAATTCTGAATTATTAAAATTAGTATGAAATATAAGTCAACTTTATAAAAAATTAGGTGATTTTACAACAATAGATGAATTTGAAAAAGAATTTAATTCTGATAATTGAAAAAATAAAAGTTCAAATGAATCATTTGATGAATTTTCAAAAGAGTTGTTTGAACAATGAGATAAGACTGTTACAGAGTATGAAAAACAAAAAGATAGTATTTTAAAGATATTAAAGCAATAGTATAGTTTAGATCATAAGAATAATACTTATTTACCCTAAAAACCCTTTATATGAAAAAAAATAAGAAAAGACTAAAGAAGAATCTAAAAAAGAAGAAAAATCTGAAGAAAAAATAGATTCTCCAAAAAATGACAAAAATCTAGGGAATTTTGAACCAGATAAGAGAAATATTTTGCCTCAAGCAACAATTAGAGAAGCAGTAACTAAAAAAATAAGTATTTCTCCATCAGAGTTACAAAAATTTGAAGTTGATTATGAAAAGAAAATAGTTAAGGTAATATCATCTAAATCAAACAATCAAGAAATAGAGTTCACATTTACTAGTTTTCTTGACTTAGGAAAAATTCAAAACACTATTAAGGATGGAAGATCTTATACAAATATCAAAAAAATTAAGGAAGCAATAGCTAAAAAAATGGGTGTTAAGCAAGATGAATTAAAGGAGTTAGATGTTAACATCAATGACACTGGAACTGTTCGTTCTACAAAATTTTCTGGTACATTAGCTTTTAAATTTTCTTCTAATGATACAAAATAAATGAAAAAGTAATATTTAAAAGTCTCTAGCATATGAAGTCTAGAGATTTTTTTGTTTTAAAGTAGTAATAATTTAACATACTTTTTAATTATTTAATTTTCTAAATGTTTTTTTGAATATTTTTTAAAGATAATTAGGAAAAAGTTTTTATTATTTTAAATAAATGTTTACTTGCAAATAACCATTATACTTTAAATTATTTTCTTTATCTAAATAATATAAAAGTTTAGCTAAGATAAAATATAGTTGTATATTTAGTGTATTAAATGTACAAAAAGGGGTGTTTTATTTGAAAATAATTATATTTGATAAGATAAAAGATCTACAAGAGTATTGTGCGCAATTATTTATAGATCAAGTAAAACAAAATCCATTTGCAAAAATTGGTTTTGCAACAGGAGTTAGTCCAATTGATTGTTATAAATTAATAATTAAATATTCAAAACAAAATAATATTTCATGAAAAAATGTAACTACATTTAACTTAGATGAATTTGTAAATATTAGTAAAGAACATAAACAAGCTTTTATTAAGCAAATGAAAGATAACTTATTTGATCATTTAGATATTGATTCTAAAAATATTAATTTTTTAGATTGCCAAACTAATGATCCTAAAAAAGAATGTCAAAGATATGAAAATTTAATAAGAAGTGTTGGTGGAATTGATTTTCAATACATCAGTTTAGGAATTAATGGTCATATGGCTTATAATGAGCCAAACACTAGTTTCAATACTGACACTCATTTTGTTAAATTAACTAAAGAAACTATTTTAGATATGGTTAATAAGAAAAAGTTTAATTCGCTAAATGATTGTCCAACTCATGCAATGACTATGGGAATTCAAACTTTATTAAATTGAACTAAAAAAGCAATTATGGTTTCATATGGAATTCATAAAGCTTTAGTTACTAAACAAATGATTGAAGATAAACCAAATGAACAAATTACAGCTTCATTTTTACAATTACATAAAGATTGTACTTATATACTTGATAAAGACGCAGCTAGCTTATTAGATAAAAAATATTTAGAAATTGCAGAAAGGAGATAACCTATGCATAATCTAAAAACAAAAACTAAAAAAGCCAATAGTTTTTATAATAATCTTTTAAATGCACTACAACGTTTAGGAAAAACTTTAATGTTTCCAATTGCAGTTTTACCAATTGCAGCTTTATTAGCTAGATTTGGTGCTTTAATTCAAGATCCACTAGCTAATGGAGGTTCAAATATTTCTGAAATTCAAAAATTCATAGGATTAGTTATAGCTACTCCTGGGCAAATTGTTTTTGATAATTTAGCAATAATTTTTGCTATTGGTATTAGTTTTGGATTAGCAAAAGATAATCGTGGAGAAGCTGCATTAGTTGGTGGAATTGTTTGATTTGGAATGACAGCTTTATTAAAAGAAGGTTTAATTCCAACATTTATTTGAAAAAATGTACTAACTTCAGATAAACTTTTAATTAAACAAGGTGAACAAATGGTTCCAGCTACTCAACTATTATATTTTTTAAAAAATAATACTGTTAAGTACCAATTGGATTCTGGAGTTGTTGGTGGTATTGTTGTTGGTTGTTTAGTTGCTTTAATCTATAACAAATATAAAGATGTAACTTTACCTCAGGCTCTTTCATTTTTTGGTGGAAGAAGATTTATTCCAATGTTAGGTGTTTTAATGATTGTTCCACTAGGTTTAGGTTTTGCTATCGTTTGACCTTGAGCACAATTTATTTTAATTAAAATAGGAACAACTTTATCTCAAGCAAATGGTTTTGCTAAGGGATTTGCAGTTGGAACTTATGGGTTTTTAAATAGAATTGTTCAACCATTTGGTTTACATCATATTTTAAATACATTTGTATGATTTCAATTACCAATTGAAGGTAAATTATTAGCTGATGGATCTACAGCAATAATTAATGGTGATATTACTGCATTTCAAAAAGGATTAATTGGTTCAGGGTTATTTACTTCTGGTTTTTTCCCTTTGTTTTTAGGGGGATTACCAGGAGTTGCTCTAGCCTTAATTTTAGTTTCAGATAAAGATAAAAAAAAGCAAATGACTGCTTTTTATGGGGGATCTGCTTTTGTTGCTTGAATTACTGGAATTGATGAACCTTTAATTTTTAACTTTATTTTTATTTCTCCAATTTTATATGTTTTAAACGCTTTATTTACAGGTATTTTTTATATGTTTGTAACTTGATCTCAAATTGCTTTAGGTATTGGATTTAGTGCTGGATTTATTGATTATGTAGTTTCGTTTTGAACTTCATGACAAATTTCAACAAAAATCGGATGATACGCTAACCCATTATGAATTTGAGTATTTGCTATTGCTATGTTTGGTTTATATTTTACAACATTTTACTTTTTAATTAAAAAGCTAAATATTCCAACCCCTGGTAGAGAAAATCAATTAGGATTTAAAAAAGAAGTTTTAGAACCAATAACAAGTAATAATAAACAAAATAAATATGAAATAATGGCTAAAAGAATTTTAGATATTGTTGGTGAAGATAATATTGAATTAGTTGAAAGTTGCTCTACAAGATTACGATTGACTGTAAAAAATAATTCAAAAACTGTGATTGATGATCAAAAAATTAAACAAATAGGAGCTTTTGGAGTAGTTAGATTAGGTAAAAATAATTATCAAATAATAATTGGAACTGATGTAGAACATGTTGCAGATAAGTTAAAAGAAATTCTAAATTAGTTTAATAATTATAAAGTTCAGAGTAAATCTGAACTTTTATTTTGTTTTTAGTGATATAGATTTGTTGTAATTTAAAAAAAAACTTAAAATTATTAAAGTAGTATAATCAAAAAGTTATTTAAGGAGAAATTATGTCATTTAGATTACGTTATGCACCATCACCAACTGGATTTTTACATATAGGAAACACTAGAACAGCTTTAATGAATTACTTATTTGCAAAACATTACAATGGTTCATTTATTGTAAGAATTGAAGATACTGATTTAGCAAGAAATGTTGACGGTGCTATTGAATCACAATTTGAAAATTTAAATTGATTAGGAATTTATGCTGATGAATCTATTTTTAATGTTGGTGATCAAAAATATGGTAAATATATGCAATCACAAAAATTTGATAGATACAAACAACTAGCTGAACAATTAGTTAATCAAAATAAAGCATATAGATGTTTTTGTAGTAGTGAAGAATTAGAAAAAGATTATGAAGACCAAACTAGTAAAGGAATTATTGCTACTAAATATTCACAAAAATGTTTATTTTTAACTCAAGATCAAATTAGCCAAAATCTAAAAGATAAAAAAGAATATTCAATTAGATTTAAAGTTCCACAAAATAAAGTATGAACAATTAATGATATTGTTAGAGGTGATGTTAGTTTTGATTCAAAAGATCTAGGTGATTTTGTAATTTTAAAAAGTAATGGTGTTGCTACTTATAATTTTGCAGTTGTAATTGATGATTATGATATGCAAATAACTCACGTTTTAAGAGGAGAAGAACATATTTCAAATACTCCAAGACAAATGATGATTTATGATGCTTTTAATTGAAATTATCCTAAGTTTGGTCATTTAACTTTAATTGTAGATAATACTGGTAAAAAGTTATCAAAAAGAAGTGGAAATGCTTTATTTTTTATAGAACAATACAAAAAACAAGGTTATTTATCACAAGCTATTTTTAACTATATTGCACTTTTAGGTTGATCTCCACCTGGTGAACAAGAAATTTTATCTCAAAATGAATTAATTAAAATTTTTGATGAAAAACGTTTTAGTAAATCTCCTTCAACTTTTGATATGGTTAAAATGAAATGAATTAATTCAGTTTATATGAAAAAACTAGAAGATAATGAATATTTAGAATTTGTTAAATCATTTATAAATAATAATAAATTTAACATTACTAGTAAATCTGAAGCTTGATTAAATCATTTGTTATTACTTTATAAAAAAGAATTAGAATATGCAGAACAAATTAATGATCATTTAGATTTATTCTTTAATAAAACTACACTTGATAATAATACAATTGATGTTTTAAACAATTTAACTAATTATAAAAATGTAGTTGAGATTTTTAAAAATCAAATTAATGATTTAAAAGATTGAACAATAGAAAATATTAAACAAATAATTAAAGATACTTCAACATTAGCAAATGTTAAAGGAAAAGATTTGTTTATGCCAATTAGAATTTTTGCAACTAAATCAGAACATGGACCCAGTTTAGCTGATGTAATTTATTTATTAGGAAAAACAACTGTTTTAAACAATATTAATTCATTAGAAAGATAGTTATGTATTTAAAAGTAATTAGAGATAATGTTCATGGTGATATTTATTTTGATGATGTAATTTATATTCAATTAATAAATACTTATGAAATGCAAAGATTAAGAAGAATTTTACAACTTGCAGGAACACAATTAGCTTATCCAAGTGCAACACATACTCGCTTTAGTCATTCTATTGGAACTTATTATATTTTAAAAGAGTTTTTTAAAAATAAAGCTTTTTTAAAAATAAGTAGTTATGAACAAAAACTAGTAAAAATAGCTGGATTATTACACGACATTGGACATGGCGCTTTTTCACATACTTTTGAAAAAATTACACATAAAAATCACGAACAATACACAAGTGAAATTATTTTAAATAAAAAAGGAAATATTTATCTAATTTTAAAAAAACATCATATAAATCCTCAAGATATTGTTGATATTATTAATGGAACTTATAAAAATAAAATTATTAATTTATTAGTAAGTTCACAAATTGATGCTGATAGATTTGATTATTTAAAAAGAGATTCAATTAGTTGTGGTGTTGATTATGCAACACTAGATTTTAAGTGAATGATTAGAAATGCTTTTATTATTGATGATAAAATAGTCTTTCCTAAAAAAACTATTTATGCAATTGAATCATATTTATTAGGTAGATATCATATGTACCAACAAGTTTATAATCATAAAACATCAACTATTTTTGATGCTATGCTTATTAGTTGGTTTAAAAGAGTTGTTGATTTATTTAACAAAAACTATCAGTTTAAAGATAATAGAATTATTGACTTTTTTTCACCATTATTCTACAATAGAAATATTAGTTTAGAATCTTATTTAAAAATAGATGATTATTTAATGTTTGACATTTTTAAAAATTGTAGTATTGAAACTGATGAAATATTAAGTGATCTATCTAAAAGACTAGTAGAACGTAAGTTATTCACTATTAGAGATGAATATCTAATAGATAAAAATGTCTTGATTAAAAAATTAAATAAATTAGGTTTAGATCCTAAGTATTATTTATTAGAAGCAAATATTAAGCCTTTAACTATGTATAATCCTATAATTAAAGATAATAAAGATGAAAATATCTATTTATATGATAATAATAATCATCAAATAAATGAACTAGGTTACTATAGTAAATTAGTGAAATTTTTTCAAAAAACTAATACTCAAAAAAAAGTGAAAAAAATTATTTTTCCAAAAGAAATAGTGTAGAATTTTTAATTGTGTAGGTGAAAATATGTCAAAAGTTAGAAATTTGGATTTAGTGCATTCGTATTTACAAAACACTAAAACACCTTCAAGTTTAGCTGAAATTTGAAAGTCAATCTCAAAAGATGTAATTAGTCAAAAAAAAGATGAAATCTCAGTAATTGCAGATCTATATGGAGATATGGTTCTTGATAATAGATTTGCTTTAACAACTGATAATTTATGAGCTTTAAGCTCTAATTCTTCAGTTGAAAATGTTAAAAAACAATACGATGATTTTATTAATGCTTCAGATCATAAACATAGATATGATGATTTAGATGATGAATTAGCAATAGATGATGATATGATGCTTGATGAAGATTATGATAATGATGACTTTACTCAAGATATAGATGATTTTGACGAAGATTTTGATGACATTGATAATTCATATATAGATGATGACGATGAATATAATCGATAATTAAAGGTTGTAAAACTGAGTTTTTATGACCTTTTTATTTTAATTAGTTGTTTATAATTAATTAAAATAATAAGTAAAGGAGAATAAATAGATGGCAAAGTTTATATTTGTAACTGGTGGAGTAGTTTCAGGTTTAGGAAAAGGAATTACAGCTAGTTCAATTGGTGCATTATTAAAAGCTAGTGGATTAAAAGTATTTATGCAAAAATTTGATCCATATTTAAATGTTGATCCAGGAACAATGTCTCCATATCAGCATGGTGAAGTTTTTGTTACAAAAGATGGTGGAGAAACTGATTTAGATTTAGGACATTATGAGCGTTTTATTGATGAAGAATTGACTAAATTATCTTCAACAACTTCTGGAAAAATTTATTTATCTGTAATTAAAGGTGAAAGAAAAGGAGGCACTAGTGGTAAAACTATTCAAGTAGTTCCTCATATAACTGATGCTATTAAAAATAAAGTTTATCAAGCAGCACAACAAAGCCAAGCTGATGTGATAATTTCAGAAATTGGTGGAACTGTTGGAGATATTGAATCTCAGCCTTTTATTGAAGCAATTAGACAAATTAGACTAGAACAAGGTAAAGAAAATGTAATGTTTGTTCATGTTGTTTTATTATTATGATTAGCTGCTTCAAAAGAATATAAAACTAAACCTATTCAAAATTCAGTAAAAGCAATGGCTAGTTTAGGAATTCAACCTGATGTTATAGTATGTAGAAGTGATTCAAGTTCACCAAAAGATATTAAAGAAAAAATTTCTTTATTTTGTAATGTTCCTATTACAAATATTATTGATGCAATTGATCAAGATTCAATTTATAGAGTTCCATTAGCTTTAGCAAAACAAAACCTTCAAGATATTATAATTGAACAGTTACAATTAAAAGCTAATGCTATAGATTTAACTTCATGAAAACAATTTAACAAAAAAATAGATTCATCTAGTCAAGAAATTGAAATTAGTTTTGTTGGTAAATATATAGAATTACAAGATGCATATTTATCAGTTTTAGAATCATTAAAAATAGCTGGTTGAGAATTTAATAAAAAAATTAAAATTAGATGAATTCAAGCAGAAAAATTAAATGAATCAAATTACAAAGAAATATTAAAAAATAGCCAAGGTATTTTAGTTCCAGGTGGATTTGGTAAAAGAGGAATTGAAGGAATGATGTTAGCTAGTAGGTATGCTAGAGATAATGATATTCCTTATTTAGGAATTTGTTTAGGAATGCAAATAGCTACAATTTCAATTGCAAGAGATTTATTAAATTGAACTGATGCTGATTCAACTGAATTTAATAAAAATACTACTCATCCAATTTTTGATTATATTAAAGGTATTGATAGAGATAATATTGGTGGAACTTTAAGATTAGGTACAATGGTTACTAAATTAGAAAAAAATTCATTAGTTTCTAAGTTGTATAATTCAGATGTTGCTTTAGAAAGACATAGACATAGATATGAATTTAATAATGAATATAAAAAAGATTTAGAAAGTGTTGGATTAAGATTTTCTGGAATTTATGAAGAAAAAAATTTAGTTGAAGTTATTGAAATGCCAAGTTTAAAATTTTTTGTTGCTAGTCAGTTTCATCCTGAATTTACTTCTCGTCCTAATAAGCCAACTCCTTTATTTAAAGGATTTATTAAAGCAATTATTGAAAATAATAAATAGTATCTTAATAATAAAGCTAAACTCACAATTTAATTGTGAGTTTTTATTTTAAATAGATATTGTAAAAATTTATTAAGTATGTTATAAATGAATTATAAAAAGTTTTAGTTAAGTTGTAGGTGTTTTATGAAAAAGTTGATGGTTACATTAGCGTCTTTTTTTATGTCCATTTTATTAATTACTTTTCTATCTTTTTTTAATTTTGATAACAATATAAAAAAATTGCTTTTCAACAGAATAAAAAAAGAAGAATACAAAGTTCATAAATATAAAGATAATAAAACAAGAACTGAGATTACAGATTTAGGATTTTATAAAAACGGTTCAACTATTACACTTATGCAAATTCCTTGACATGTAACTAAAGTTCCATCTACTTTACCAAAAGAAGTTAAAAGTTTACGTAATGCATTTGCTAATAGATTTGAACATCATAAAGAAGTAACTGGTTTTGAAACTTGAGATACGTCTGAAATAATTGATATGAGTTATACATTTTATAATAATGAAACAATTAACGCTGATTTATCTAGCTGAAAAACAGATAAAGTGACAAATATGCAAGGTATGTTTAAGAATGCTATCAAGTTTAACAATAATGGAAAACCATTGAAGTGAGACACTAGCAAAGTTACTTCAATGAATTCAATGTTTGATGGGGCAAAAAATTTTAATCAAAATTTAAGAAGTTGAGTAGTAGATGAGATTAAAGATAATAAAAATTTTTCTAGAGGAAGCGGTTTTTCTCATGAACCTAATAAAAGACCTGTTTGAAAACAACCAGAAATTAACGACCCAATTATTAAAAAACCAGAAACAAGAGTGCCTGAAGTAATTATTCATCCATCTCCACCAAAGCCTAAAGTTTAATATACCTTTAACTAGAATAATAACTCCTGCTACAAAATGATCTCCAATTTTAAAACCAACACCAGATTCAAAGAAAGGTTTAGAAATACCAAAAGCTAATTTGAGTACAACAAATCAACAATCTAAAAAGCTTTCAACTCCTGCAATTGTTGGTATTGTTGTTGGAAGTCAAGTTTTGTTAACCTCTTTAGCAGTTGGTACACCTTATTTAATTAAAAAATTTAAAAAGTAATTTTCCTTAGCAATTATGAAAAAAATAATTTTATTATTATTGCCTAACATATTAATTTTTACTTTCCTTACATTGTTGCCTATAAAATGGTCTAACAACATAATTTATCAGCAAAGTAGTTCTAGAAAAATAAATAGAAAAGATGAAAAAAGCCATGTATACAATACAGATAAAACAGAAATAACTGAAATTGGATATTGAACAAGAAATGGAGCTATTACAATAAAAGGAATACCAAAAACAGTTAAAAAAGTTTCTAGTTCTTTACCACCTGAGATTACAAGTCTTTATGGAGCTTTTTCCTATAGGAATACAGGTGATGTAATTGTAACCGGATTTGAAAGATGAGATACAAAGAACATTACTGATATGAGTTATGTTTTTTCAAATAATTCAATTGTTGATATTGATTTATCATTTTGGGATACTTCTAAAGTAACCAATATGAATGGTATGTTTAAAAATGCTATTAAATTCAATAATGGTGGTAAACCATTAAAATGAACTACTAGCAATGTAGAAACTATGGAATCTATGTTTGATGGAGCGACAAATTTTGATCAAAATTTAAAAGATTGAAAAGTGGATAGAGTTAAAAATAATAAAAATTTTTCTAGAGGAAGCGGTTTTTCTCATGAACCTAATAAAAGACCTGTTTGAAAACAACCAGAAATTAACGACCCAATTATTAAAAAACCAGAAACAAGAGTGCCTAAAGTAATTATTCATCCATCTCCACCAAAGCCTAAAGTTAATATACCTTGAACTAGAATAATAACTCCTGCTACAAAATATTCACCAACATTAAAACCAACACCAGATTCAAAGAAAGGTTTAGAAATACCAAAAGCTAATTTGAGTACAACAAATCAACAATCTAAAAAGCTTTCAACTCCTGCAATTGTTGGTATTGTTGTTGGAAGTCAAGTTTTGTTAACTTCTTTAGCAGTTAGTACACCTTATTTAATTAAAAGATTTAAAAAGTAATTTTAACCTAGTAAATACTAGGTTTTTCTATGTTTTTACTAACTAAATTACTAAGTATATTTGTACATTTACTAATTATGAACTTATATGTTGTCATTAAAACATTAGAAAATGATAATATTAAAATAGATTTAAATAAAGGAAGTAATATAATGCCAAAGTTATATCACAAAAAATTAGTTAATGCTAAACAAATGGTAAGTGATGCGCATAAAAAAAGATATGCAATAGGTCACTTTAATATTAATAATTTAGAATGAACAAAAGCAATTTTAGAAGCAGCTGAAGCTTCTAAAACACCAGTTATTATAGCTACGAGTGAAGGTGCTATAAAATATATGGGTGGTGTTAATGCTGTTGTAGGAATGGTTAATGGATTATTAGATTATTTAAATATTACAGTACCAGTTGCTTTACACTTAGATCATGGACAATCATTAGAAATGGCTAAAAAATGTATTTTAGCCGGTTATTCATCAGTAATGTTTGATGGTTCACATTTCCCGTATGAAGAAAATTTAAAAATGACTAAAGAATTGATTGAATTTGCTGAAGAATATGAAGTTTCAGTTGAAGCTGAAATTGGTTCAATTGGTGGAGAAGAAGATGGAGTTATTGGTCAAGGTGAATTAGGAGATCCACAACAAGCTGAGGAAATTTCAAAAACTGGAATTACTATGCTAGCTGCTGGAATTGGAAATATTCATGGTAAATATCCATCATGATGACAATCACTTTCATTTGAAACTTTAGAAAAATTACAACAAGCTTGCAAAATGCCAATGGTACTGCATGGTGGTTCAGGAATTCCACAAGATCAAGTTAAAAAAGCAATTTCTATGGGAATTTCAAAGATTAATGTAAATACTGAACTACAATTAGCTTTTAGAGATGCAACTAGAAAATATATTGAAGAAGAAAAAGATCTTGATGATTTTAAAAAGGGATTTGATCCTCGTAAATTACTAAAACCAGGATATGATGCTTTAAAAACTACATTTTTAGAATTAACAAGTTGATTTGGTTGTCAAGGAAAAGCTGAATAATTAATTTAAAAGTTGCTTTGTAATACAAGCAACTTTTTTAGTACTGAAAAAGGAAAATGAAAAAATAAATTTTCTATTTTTTGTCCTATTTTATTATTTTTTGTCCAGCATAAAATATAATAATCTTGAAAAGAGTTGAAATTATGAAAAAGGCAAATGTTTTAAATTTGATTAGATATCATATAGAAGAAAACGACATATCTTTTAGAAAAGAAGCATGTATTATAGCTGAAGAATTTTATAAAATGGGTGATGATGAATTAGGTGAATATGTTTTATTTATGTTAAGAGATGCAAATCATTTTGTTCCACAAATAGACGAAGAATATGATATTCAAATACCGTTTACTCAAAAAATAGAACTTGAAAAAAATAATGAGCCTTTACCACTTCCACAAGTTATAAGTGAAGAAATAAAAGGAGTTATTAATGCTATTAGTAAAAATAGAAGGATAAATAAGTTCTTATTTCAAGGTTTTCCTGGAACTGGAAAAACTGAAACTGTAAAACAAATAGCAAGAATACTAAATAGAAATCTTTTTATGGTTGATTTTAATAATCTAATTGATTCTCGTTTAGGTCAATCAAATAAAAACATTGCTGAGTTATTTCAAAAAATTAATGAAACTCCACATTCAAAAAAAATTATTATCTGTTTTGATGAAATTGATGCTTTGGCCTTAGATAGAACAAACAAAACTGATCTAAGAGAAATGGGTAGAGTAACAACTGCTGTTTTTCAGGGTTTAGATAAACTAGATTCTGATATTATTGTTTTTGCAACAACAAATCTTTTTAAACATTTTGATAAAGCTTTAATCAGAAGATTTGATCTTGTAATTGATTTTAATAGATATTCAAAAGAAGATATGTTAGATATAGCTGAAATTATATTAAAGCATTATATTAAAAAAGTAGATAACATTAAAAGTGAATTAAGATTATTTAGAAAAATTGTTTCATTATCAGACGAATTGATTTTTCCTGGTGATTTAAAAAATATTATTAAATCAAGTATTTATTTAAGTGATCCTAAAGAACAGTATGATTATTTAAAAAAGATTTATAAAAAAATAACTGATGATAAGTTTGACATTAAAGAGCTTAACAAACATAACTTTACTGTACGAGAAATCGAAATTTTAAAAGGTTTATCAAAAAGTAGTGTAGCTCTTAAAGTAAAGGAGCCAAACTTGAATGAATAATCTTATTATATTAAAAGGGGATTTTGAGCTAGGTAAAAATACTAAAAAATCTAGTGGTCTTGAAATACCAAAAATATCTACTATAAGAATAGAACATCTTGAAAAAATACTTAATGAATTAATAAAAGCATCTAGTTTTTGGAAAAAACAAAAAATAGATATTAATCCAATAATAAACGTTAAATATAAAAGAATTATTTCTAAAAGTAAAAGAATAAGTTATTTATTATTAAAAAAATTACAAAAAAATAATGAACATATTATAGGTTCAAGTTTTTTAGATGAATCAACTGAAAAAAAGTTAGTTAAAAAACAAGTTATTACTTATTATTTGACACAAAAAGATTTGCAAGAAGCAATAAAGAGATTAGATGCAATAATCAATATTTTAAATAAAAGTAATTTTAATCAAATTGATAATAATTTAATTAAGCTAATTTATAATGAAGAATATTTACCCATAAAAAAGGAAATTCAAAGACATGAATTTCTTAACAAAACGGTTTTTATATCAACTTTAGTGGATATTAACTATGTAGAAGAAATTTTTGTAAAAACTAACCATAGTGATAAGAATGTTGATAGTGTAGTAACTTTATATGATATAGGTATAAAAGCTGTTGATTTGCTAAATAAACTCGGAATTGATGTTAATATGTCAAATTTTATTGATGATCACACTTTGTTTTTAGATAGAGATCAGTATGATGAATTAAAAACTAGAGCACCTTTTTTAATATCTATGTCAGTTGAAGAACTTACTAAATTTGTAATAGATGATAAAGAAGAAAAAACAACAATAAGTGATATTATTTCTATACCAGATCCAACTGATGAACCAATAGTTGGCGTTATTGATACAATGTTTTGTAAAGATGTTTATTTTTCTAAATGAGTAGACTTTAGAAAAGAAATTTCTGATGATATTTTATTAGATTCTAAAGACTACGAGCATGGCACTCAAGTTAGTTCTATTATTGTTGATGGCCCATCTTTTAATAAGAAATTAGAAGATGGATGTGGAAGGTTTAGAGTTAGACACTTTGGTGTTATGCCACATTCTAGTGCAAATGCCTCAACTCTATTTAAAAAAATAAAATCAATTGTTACTAATAACTTGGATATAAAAGTTTGAAATTTATCACTAGGTTCAATTTATTCAGTTAATTCTAATTATATTTCATTATTAGGTTCTCTACTTGATCAATTACAGTATGAAAATGATGTTATTTTTATTGTTGCAGGTACTAATGATAGAGAATGTAAACAAAGAATAGTAGGTTCACCTGCTGATTCAATAAATTCAATTGTAGTTAATTCAGTAGATTTTAAAAATAAACCAGCAAATTATTCTCGCAAAGGGCCTGTATTAACATATTTTAATAAACCTGATATTAGTTATTATGGTGGAGTTGATAATAATAAAATTACTGTATGTGGTTGTTATGGAGAAGCAAAAGTTCAAGGCACTTCATTTGCTGCTCCATGAATTACTAGAAAAGTAGCTTATTTGATTTATAAAATGAATTACAGCAAAGAAGAAGCAAAAGCATTAATAATTGACTCAGCAATCAAATTTGATAGACAAGAAAATCATAATAGAGATCTTATTGGATATGGTGTAGTTCCTATACATATTAATGAAATACTACAATCAAAAAATAGTGATATAAAAGTTTTGTTATCATATAATACAAAAGTTTATTATACATATAATTACAACTTACCAATTCCAACTCAAAATAGTAAATTTCCTTTTATTGCAAAACTTACTTTTGTTTATTTTGCTGAATCACAAAGAAGACAAGGTGTTGACTATACACAAGATGAATTAGATATTCAATTTGGACCAATAAAAAATCAGTCTGAATCTATAAATGATATAAATGAGAACAATCAATCTAGTTCTAGTTCAAATACTTATATTTATGAAGATGAAGCTAGAAAAATATTTGCAAAATGAAACACTGTTAAATCTATAGTCAAATGATCTAAAACTCTTAAGGGTAATAAAAGACATTTTATAAAAACAACAAATAGTAGATGAGGTATTAGAGTAATTAGAAAAACTAGAACTGATAACATAAATAATAAATCAATAAAATTTAGTTTAGTTATAACTTTTAGATCAATTGATAATAAAAACAGAGTTGAAGAATTTATTAGTTTGTGTAATAAAAGCGATTATTGGGTTGCAAGCAAAGTTCAAATTAATAATAAAATTGATATTTATTCAAAATCAAATGAATATTTAGATTTTGAATAATCCATTTTTTAATAAAAAGACTCACATAAGTGAGTCAATTATAATTATTTGATTATTTATTTTTTGATTTGTTGAACTTGAGCTTGGATTTGAGCAAGTTTCTTATCTTTATTATTTAAATAGATTAATAAAGCACCAGCAGCAAATCCAACTAAACTAATAACAACAATCACTATCATTAAAATTTGATAGGCAAATTGATTGTTATAACCACCTTTTATTAGAGGATCAGCAACTTTATATTTAGCAATTAGAACTGCTTGTAATTGTTGAAATCAAGCATCTGGAGTAAAGGCTACAACACTAACAATTCCAACAGCTGAAGCATAATGTTTTCTATCAATTCCAATTTCAAACAAAGTAGCCCATCTATTAGTTACTAAACCTCAACATAAAGCGCCTAAACATAAAAAGAATGTATAAACAATAACTCTTACTGTTCATAAGTATCATTTAGGAGCTTTTTCTATTATTCAACCAACTTTGTGTCCAGGTAATAGTAAAACTGTTGTTACTAAAAAAGTTCCTATTAAGATACCAGTCATTAAGAATTTAACATATTTACCAGTTTTATCAGCTATTTTACCAGCAGGAGCTGAGAAAATAAATCTAAATAAATAAGTTCTTAATAATCCACCTATGAAGACAGCTATTGCTGAAACTTGAAGTGATACTTCTAAATAAGAAACTAAAATGCTTAACCCCATTTGATACATATAAACACCCATAACAACAAGTGATACTAATCAAATTTTTACATTTTTTAATATTCCAAATACATCTTTTATGTTAAATGAAGTGTTTTCTTCTTTTTCTGATTTATCTTCTTTAACTGTAAATATTAATAAAATAACAGTTATTGCGATTAATCCACAAAACATATAAATCATGATTGAAAAGTTTCATACACTAGGAGTTGAAATGTTTTTCCCAGCAAATAAAGGAGTTAATACAAAAAATAAAATATATCCAATTGAAACTAAAACTGTTCCTGCAAATCCATTAAAACTACCATGTATTCCATTTAAAATACCATTTTGCTCTGGTTTACCTTGTTGAGATAATAATTTTCATAATGGAGCTCAAAAAATGATTTTAGCAAAAGCTCAAATTGCATAAATAATACATAATTGAATAAAACGTGATTGAACACCAGCTTCATTTAAAATTGGACCATTAGCACTTTGAACTAAAGCTCCACCAGCAGTTAAACCAATTGATCCATATCAAGCTCCAGAAACTCCAAATGTTGCAAGACCTATAATAGTTAATCACTTAACACTAAGTTTATCTCCTAATATTGAACCAAAAAAATAAATTGCTAAAGAAATATAACCATAAATTGCACTAGCTTGAGATAAATGCTCAGTTTTTACTCCCAAATATAAACTTATTACTTCAGAACTCATAACGTTTCTTAAATAAGAAGGAAAAATAAACACTAAAGTATCTGAAACAGCTAGTAGCATAATAACAAATAATGTTTTTTTATTAAAAGTTTTAAAAGTTTTATTTATAAAATTTGTGAAAGGATTTGGTTTTGTTGTTTTTGTCATAGGACACTTACCTTTCTGTATGTAGGTAATTAATTAAAATTACCTACTATAATTGTAGTTGATCTAAAGTAGTCTAAACAAAGATTAATATATTTTCAATTTACTATTTTATTTGCAAGTATTTATACAGCTATTAGCATAAAATTAGATTATAAGGTTATATATTTAACCTTATACAATATAGAAAGGAATATGTTTTGGTTAAAAATAAAATATTTAAATTTGTTAAAGAAAATTTTGTTTTATTCATTTTAGCACTAGCTGATGTTGCTATTATGGCTATTCCGTTTTATATGGATAATTTTATTCCTAACATGAACTTAAATTTTAAATTAAATCAAGCCGACTATTCACAAGCGGGTGCTGTTTATGGTTTTGTTGCTATACCTTGTTATTTATTAGGATCATATCTAGGTGATAAGTTTAGAGCAAAATCATTAGTAGTTATTGGTATTTTAATTACTGGAGCACTTGGAGTTTGATATGTTTTAGTACCAGTTATTCCAATTATTGCTGGTAATAATAGTGCAACTCTTACTGGTGGTTTATTAATTGCTACAAAAGTGCAACTATATTTTATTTTTGGTGGATTTGCTTTTGCTACTTGTGCATTATTTTGAGCACCATTGTGAAAACTTGTTAAAAATCAAAATACTGAAGGTTTGCCTGAAGAATTAAAAGAAAAACAAGTTGGTAAAAATAATGGTATGCAAGGAGCATTAAATGGTCTTATTGGACTTACAATTGCTTTATTTGGTACTTTATTGTTATCTCTTCAAAATTCAGAAAAACTAGGAAAAATTGGTGGGGAACATGGAATTAGTATTGCATTTCTTATTTTAATTTCAGTTTATGCTGCATTAATTATAATTTCTGCAATTCTTGCTATCTTTTTTATTAAAGAACCTAAAGTTGAAGAGCCATTATCATTTTCAGTTAAAGCAATGGTTAATGTTTTAAAGCAAAAAAACATTTACTTATTATCTATTTTAGTTTTAGGTGTATATATGCTACAAATGGGTCTATCTTCATATGTTAACTATATGAGAAATATATTTTATGTTCCTGCAGTAGCTGTTATGATTATTGGGATTTTTAGAACCTATGTAATGCGTTTTATGATTTCTGGTTGATTTGGTAGATTTGCAGATAAACAAAAATCATATATTCCACTAATTCTTATTGGACTATTTATTGGTATGGTTCTAATTACTATTGGTATTGTTTTACCTGGATTTGCTAAAGATTATCCAAATGAAGAATCAATTAAAAAAACATCTGGAATTATTTTACAAGTTGCAGCTTGCTTTAACTTAATTTTAATGGGAGCTGTTACTTGAGCTGTTGTTACAATTAGATGATCTCCAATTGGAACTGATTTAAATATTCAAAATGATAGTTATGCAGCTGCTGTAAATATTGTTAGTGTTATTGCTTTTACTCCAGATGCATTCTTTAAACAAATAAGATCAGCAATTGAATCAAAACATCATATGCAAATAGATGGAGTTCAAGTTGCAGATAAACTAGGAAACCAATTAATTCTACTAGTTGTTGTTATTTTTGGATTTATTGGATTTTTAGCTGGAGTTGCTTTACACTTTTCACTAAAAGCTGATAAGAAAAAAATGATGTTATTAAATAAATAAAATTTCTATAATAAATTCTTAATAGATTAAATAGTAATCAACAAATAATTAATATTTAAAAAATTCATTTAAACAATTAAAAGAGGTGAATATAATGATCTTAGTAGCACACCGTGGTTTTAGAGGTCTTTATGGAGAAAACCGTGAATATGACTTTAAAAATGCACTAACAATTTGTAAAGCTGTTGAATTTGACATTAGATTAACAAAAGATGACAAAATTATTATTTTCCATGATCATAATTTTAAAAGAATTGGAAATTTAAATAGAGGTGTTAAAACTCTAACTTATGATGAAATTACAAAAATTCCTTATTTTGTAGAAAATCCATTGGCAACTCCTATTCTATTTGAAGTATTTATGGATAAATATTTTGACCAATATGAAATGATTAATGTTGAAATCAAACCAGATCATTACATTGAAGAAGAATTAGATATAATTTTTAATGCAATTAAAAAATACTGTAATAAAGGTGTTGAAATAATAGTTTCTTCATTTAGTCCAGTTGTATTAAAAGAAATTTTAAAAAGAAAAGAAAATTACTACAAATCAGGATATTTATTTGAGAAAATGTCTCAATTTGATGTTCAATCAGGTAAAAAATTTGATTTTTTACACCCTCCAATTACTTTATTAAAAAAACAATCTAATTGTGAATTATTTAAAAAATTAAATATTCCTTTAAATGTTTGAACATTTAAAAAAATGTCTGATGTAGAAACTATACATAAAATGTATAAAGATTTAATTAATGGTTATATTTCAGATTATCCTGACTTATATCCAAAAACTAACTAAATTTAAAAATTTAATAGTTTATTATTAAATAATAATCCAACTTTTTAACTTGGTAAATCTTTATTTTTGAGCATTTTATTGTATACTTTATTAGTAAATTAATATCATAATGATAACATAGCAAGGAGAATAACTATGCCAAAAATTGATATTCAACCAAAGTATTTTGACCAAGCAAAATTTATTTGTACAACTTGTACAAATGAATGAGTTTGTGGAACTTCTAAAGGTGAAGAAGTAAGAGTTGATGTATGTTCAAATTGTCATCCTTTCTACACTGGAGCTCAAACTTATGCTAATGTAGCTGGACGTGTTGAACAGTTTAAATCAAAATTTGCTAAAAGAGATACAATTAAAGCAGAAGCTCAAAAGCAATCTGCAGCTCAAAAAGCAAAAAACCAAGAAAACAAATAATTTGAGGTCTTAAGGACCTCTTTTATTTTTTAAATACATTAAAATAATAATAGTGCTAAGTGGAGGTTAATTTAATGTCATATAAAATTAAAGACCTAACCTTTCGTTCTAAAAAATCTAGTTTAGATAAAGTTAATTTAATTGCTGATGATGGTCATATTGTTGATATTGTTATTGATAATCAACAACAAATGAATTTTTTTAAAAAAGTTTTACTAGGTAAAAAGAAAAATAAAACAGGTAGATTTCAAATTGATGATTTTGATATTATTAATAGAGGCTTTACTAGAAAAAATGTAGAATTTATTAAACACGATACTTGAATACAACGTGTGATTCCAAGTAAATGAGTTCTAATTCTTTCTTTATTATTTGATCAAAACTTTTTAAGAAGTGCATCAGTTAAATATATTGGAAAGAAATATGAATATTTATCATTAGTTGCAAGTAAAGGTGAAGTTAATGATAAAAAACTTAGACAAAATATTGATAATTTAATCTCTGATTACATTAATACAAAAACTAGAGAAGAACAAAAAGCATTATATGATGCAATAAATGATTTAAAAAAACATAATCAAAAAAAATATCTTGAAATTCCTGAACAATGACCTATTCAGATAAAATTACTTTCTAAGGCAATAGAAAACTTAAAAACTGAACTAAGAACAGCTTCTATAATGTTAATGTTTCAACAAACTTTATGAGATAATGTTTATACTTTAAATGAACTTAGAGATAATTGTAGTTGTGAATATAATGCTAAACATTCATCTAATAAAAAACTTAAAAAAAGTTGAAAGAAATTCACTTACCAACAAACTTATTATGCTGTTAATAAACAATTAAAAATTATTAGTGCTAAAATTGTTGAATTAAGAACTAGCATTTTTTATAAAAATAGAAAATTAAATCAATTTAGAGCTCAATGAAATTTTGAGTTTCGTAAGTATCTTAAAGCATTAGCACTTTTAGAAAATGATAAATCAAAAAGATTTACATGAGCAGAACAAGACAAAAAACAAGAATATTTTATTGATTGAAGAAAAGCTAATCAGCAAACTTTAACTGATATTGAAAATAAACAAAAACAAGAATTTATAGAACCTATTAGAAATACTGCAAAAGCTCTTAGTGAAGAAATTATTTTTTTAATTCACCAATATCATGAAAGAGTTTTATCAGATGAATTAGAGTATGTTGAAAAACGTAAATTTTTAAATATGAAAAAGCAACAAAAGAAAGAAATTAAAAGCGTTTTTAAACAAGCTGTTGAAAAAATGACAAATAGTGTAAATAAGTACAACATAAAATTTGAATGATTTATTAAAAGTGGTGTTAAGTATTTATCATTAAATATTGTTTATTTAAAAATTTTAAAGGCAATTAATTTGTCAAAAAGAAATATTATTTTTTCAAATATTACAAAGCATTTATCAGAAAAAGAATTTTTCCAGTTATTTGAAACTATTAAAAGTATTAAAAATCATCATCTTTTAATGACTTTTATTTTTTTAAATGATTCAATTGAAGATGTATATAATTTAGATAAAAAAATTTATTTTGTTAATAATCAATTAGAAGTAAAACCAGAAACACAACAAGAAATAAAACAAGAACTAAAAGAAATGCCAATTATTGATATTTTTGATATTTTATTAAAAAGAAGTGAAAATAGTATTAATAAAATTAGTTATGAACTAATTGATAAAAATCAAATTAAAATTCAAGATAGAAGATGAATTTTAAATAATTGTATTTTAAAAAGTAATGGTTTTGTGTTTTTTAATCCTTTTAAAATTTCACTTGAATTTAAAAACCCAAATGATCTATGTTTAGAAGTTAAAATTATAAAATCTAAAAAATATGTTGATAAATTTATGCATTGTGCAATTACTAAAAATAAAGAAAAAATTTATTTTTATAATAAAGACAAAACTTTTATTGAAAATGAAAAAACTATGCTTTATATAAATAAAAATGCTATTAGTAATATTATTTAAAGGAGTTATATGTTAGATCAAAAAAAATCAAAACTATTATTAGATAAAATTAATCAATATCAAAATATTATTATTGCAAAACATAAACAACCAGATTGAGATGCTCAAGGTAGTGCAATTGGATTAGCAAACATTATTAATGATAATTTTAAAAATAAAACTACTTATGTAGTTGGGTCTAGAATTAGTGATGATAATAGTTTTTTTATTGATGAAACTGATTTAAATGATGAATTTGTTAAAAATAGTTTAATTATTACAGTTGATACAGCTACAAAAAAAAGAGTAGATTTTAATAGATTTGATTTAAGTTCTGATAGTTTTAAAATTGATCATCATATAAATGTTGAAGATTATTGTAATAATGATTTAATAGATGATAGTAGTATTTCAAATACTCAAGTTATTAGTTTATGGGCTTTAGAAAATAATTTATTTATTTCATCAATTGCTGCTTATAATTTATATTTAGGTTTATTAACTGATTCAAATAGATTTTTATATGATAAAACTAATCAAACAACTTTTTATGTTGCATCTAAGCTATTAGAAGCTGGAGCTAATTTAAAAAAAGCAAATGACTTTTTATATGTATCAGATCTAAAATTAAGACAATGAATGATGTATAGTTTTTCAAAAATGAAATTAACTAATACTGGTATTGCTTATATTGTTTTATTAGATGAAGATTTAAAAGGTTGAGATTTGAGTTATGAAGAAATTAAATTAGCACTTTCAGTTATGAGTGGAATTAAAGAAATTAAAATTTGATTTACAATTATACAAGTAGAAGATATTTTAAAAGTTTCATTAAGAAGTAGAGATTTTAGTATTGATAAAATTGCAAATAAATATAATGGTGGAGGTCATAAATTAGCTAGTGGAGCTGAAATTAGTTCATTAGATCAAATTAATGATTTAATTAATGACTTAGAACAACTAATTAAAGGAGAAGTGTAGTAATGATAGAATTAGATATTAATGAAATAGAAGCATATAATTCTAATAAAATGGGTTGAATTGAACTAATTACAGGTTGTATGTTTGCTGGAAAAACTGAAGAATTTATAAGACGATTAAAAGTATTAAGTTATGCTAAAAAAAGAGTATTGGCTTTTAAACCAAGTATTGATAATAGATATTCAGTTGAAAATATAATTTCACATTCAGGAAACAAACTAGATTCATATTTAGTAAAATCAAGTAATGAAATTAAACAAATAGTTGAAAAAGAAAATCAAATCCAACAAGTTGATGTTATAGGAATTGATGAAGTACAATTTTTTGATGAAAACGTTGTTGATATAGTTGAACAACTAGCAGATAATGGAATAATTGTGATTGTTAATGGATTAGATAAAGACTTTAGAGGACTACCATTTAAAAATGTAGATAAGTTACTAGTAAAAGCAGAATTTGTAACTAAACTAAGAGCTAGATGTCATTTATGTGGATCTTTTGCTAATAGATCTCAAAGAATTGTTAATGGGCAACCTGCTTTATGAAATTCTCCTTTAATTCTAGTTGATGGTAAAGAAAGTTATGAAGCAAGATGTAGAAAATGTTTTATAGCTCCTAAAAAGGATGTGTAATTATGAATGTTAAAACGTATGAAGCACTAGAAACAATGCAAAAAAGATTGTTTCAAATTCAAAAAGATTTAGAAGATGAAAATATTTTAAAAGATATTAAAAAGTTTACTGAACTAAACAAAGAAAAAGCTAATTTAGAAGAAGTTGTTGAAAAATTTGTTGAATATAAAAAAGCAGTTGATCATATAAAAGATGCAAAAGCTATTTTAGAAAATGAAAAAGATACTGAACTTATTGAATTAGCAAAAATTGAATTAGATGAAAATAACGATAAGGTTGAACATTTACAACAAGTGATTGAAGAAATGTTGTTACCAAAAGATCCAAATGATGAAAAAAATGTTATTGTTGAAATCAGAGGTGCTGCTGGTGGAGATGAAGCTAATATTTTTGCTGGTGATCTTTTAAGAATGTATAAACTTTATGCTGAAACTCAAAATTGAAAAATAAATATTTTAGAAGCATCTTTAGGTGAAGCTGGTGGTTATAGTCAAGTTGTGTTTATGATCAAGGGTGACAGAGTTTATTCTAAATTGAAATTTGAATCAGGTGCTCATCGTGTTCAACGTGTTCCAAAAACTGAAGCTAAAGGAAGAATTCAAACTTCAACAGCAACTGTTGCAGTTTTGCCTGAAATGAGTGAAGTTGAAATTGAAATTAGATCAAATGATCTAAGAATTGATACATATAGAGCTTCTGGGGCTGGTGGTCAACATGTTAATACTACTGATTCAGCAGTAAGAATTACACATTTACCAACAGGAATTGTTGTAACTAGTCAAGATGGAAGATCTCAACACGATAATAAAGATATAGCAATGACAATGTTAAGAGCAAAAGTTTATGAAGCTGAAGTTGAAAAACAACAAGCTCAAGCTGATGCAACAAGAAAAAATGCAGTTGGAACTGGTGCTAGATCTGAAAAAATTAGAACATATAATTACCCACAAAATCGTGTTACTGATCATAGAATCGGTTTAACTTTAAATAAATTAGATCAGGTTATGGAAGGTAATATTGATGAATTTATTATTGCTTTAATTAATGAAGAGCAACGTCAAAAAGTAGCTGAACAATTAAAAAACAATGAATAAAACTATTTTTAATATTTTAAAAGAGCTACAACAAACTAACATCAGTCTGAATAAGACTGATGTTTATCATATTTTAGAACATGTTTTAAATAAAAATTACCAATGAATTGTTAGTAATTTAGATTATGTTTTAACAAAAAAACAACTTTATAAATTAGATCAAATCTGAAAATTATTAGAAAAAAAATATCCTTTAGCATATATTTTAAAAAATAAATATTTTTATTCAAATAATTTTTTTATCAATAAAGATGTTTTAATTCCTAGAAGTGAATCAGAACTAATAATTGATTATGTTAGTGAGTTTATTAAAAATAATAATAATTTATTAATAGTTGATTTATGTACTGGTAGTGGGTGTTTAGGAATAAGTTGTGCTTTATTAAATAAACAAAATAAAGTGATTTTAACTGATATTTCATATAAGGCATTAAAAGTAGCGAATAAAAATATTAAAAGATTTAATTTAAAAAATACTACTTGTTTATCTGGTGATTTTATTAATGTTTTAATTAAAGATAATATTAAAGCAAATGTAATTATTTCTAATCCTCCATATATAGATATAAATGATCAAAATTTAGATAAAAACGTTATAGAATATGAACCAAGTATTGCTTTATTTGCACCAAACAAAGGTTTGTATTTTTATGAAATTCTAATTAAAAATATAGATAAAATAGTTGATGTTAATAAAAAGTTTTTAATAGTTTTAGAATTTGGATGATTACAAAAAGATTCAATAGAACAATTATTGATTAAGAATTGTTTAAAATATAATTGAGATTTTAAAAAAGACTATAACAATTATTGAAGAAATTTAATTATTAAAAATTTCTAAGGATGAATATGTGTAAAAATAAAAACTTCAAAATAAAAATAATAAATAATAAGTTTTCAATGAGAATTAAAGATAGTGATCCAAATATTGAAAAGAAAAACTTTTCAATTTATTTAAGATCTATTTTAGGATTAATTGTTTTTTTATTAGCATTATTACCTTTTTATGCTTATTTATATTTAATTTTTAAACATGATTCTTTAAGTTTTTATTTTACTAATTATAAAATCATCTCTAAACATATTAATTTGCCAAGTAAAGCTCAAATTTGAGGTTTAGCAATTTTAGCTTTAGTGTTTCTGGTGATTGTAATAGCAATGTTTATTAGTTTTAAAGCATTAGTGAATTTGTCAAATAATAAAAGATATAAAGAAACAATTATTGCTTTAATTATTATTTTTGGAATTTTAACTATTTTATTTCAAGGAATTTCACAATATTTTTATGGTTATTTTCAAGACTTTTTTAATTATCAAGTAATTACAGGTTTAGAAAATAAAATTGATGAGTTTAAAAAAATAACTACACAATTTATTGAGTTTGAAAAAAAGTCAAGTAGTATTTATAATTGAATTAATGTTAATAGTATTTGATGAATTATTTTTGTTCAAATTTTTTTAATGTTTGTTACAAGTATTTCTTTACAAAATATTACATTTTTTGAATATGTTGAAAATAGTGAAGATAAATATATTAACTATTTTGTACAAAAAAACAAAACAATTTATCAAAATAAAATTAAAACATATGTTAATAATATTTTTTCTTTTAAAGATAAAACTTTATCAAATTGATTAATTATTTTAGTATTAATGATTTGCTTTCCAATTTTAATTTATATTGTTGCTATTTCAACAAGAGGAAGTGAAAAATCATTAATTTATTGAACACATCAACTACCTAATTTATTAAATGATTATAAAGATTGAAATATTATTTTTGATCAGTATAAAAATCAATTAAATCTAACAAAAAGTAGTCCTTTACTAATTTTATCTTCACCAATTATTTTTTTAGGAATTATTTTATCAACTGTTTTATTTTTATTAGCAATTTCAATTAGAGGACAAAAATCATCTCAATTAGTTTTAAAAACTAAGTTTATTTTATTATTTAGTCAACTTGTTTTTTTAATACTAAGTATTTTTGTTTCACAACTAGAATTACATAAACTTTTAGTTTTATGAAATTCAAATGATCAAGATCAAATTATTGGATATAAATATGTTGAGGCAATAAAAAATGTAGTTGGAATAAAAGTATTTAATGATATTGATCAAAAACTATGTTTTTTAAATAATATTGATCAAAAAATTAATTCTATTTTTAATGATAGTTACATTATAAGTGTATGTATTACTTTTTTAACAGTTTCAACAATTACTGGGTTTTGTATTATTTTAAAAGGAATGCTAGATAAAAGATTAGCAATTGATTTTGTAAGAAATAAATTTAAAAATAAGAAAATATTTAGAAAATAGGTTTTATTATGTTAACAAATATTAAGATAAATAAAGCTATAAAATTGTTAAAAAATAATCAAATAGTTATTTTGCCAACTGATACTATTTATGGACTATCAGCTATTTATAGTTTAGAAAATCAAATCAAGATTAATGAGGTTAAAAAAGCTGATATAAATAAACCTTTAATAGTTTTAATATCTAGTTTAAATCAATTAAATGATTTAGATATTCTAGATTTAACTGATAAAAATTTTTTATTAAATACTGATCCAACAACTGTTATTTTTAAAACAACTACATCAAGTATTGCTATTAGATTAGTTAAAAGAGATGATATGAAACAAATTATTAATAATACTGGTCCTATTATTTCAACAAGTGTTAATATACATGGTTTTGATCCTTTAACTAATAAAAAAGATTTAATTAATTTTAATCAAAATATAGAAGTTTTTTTTGATAAAGAACTTAATAATAAACCATCAAAAATTTATAGTAGTATTTTAAAAAAATATTTAAGATAAAAACAAATTAGTAATTATTATATGTTGGTCTTCTAATAGCCAAGCGATTTCTAAAATTTAGAAATTTGTGGTAATATTTATATTGAATATAAAGGAACTCATATATATGAATTCACATAGTTTAGTTTTTAATTACAGAGATAATAAGCATTTTTTACAAGAAATGCACACAATCATTAAAAAAAGAGGATCAAAAACTTTTGAAGAGTGAATGATTAATAATAATTTTGATTCTGCATATGTTCCAGTAACTATTGTAAATGAAAGAAATGGTGTTTTAGCTGTTAGTGGTTTTATTAAAAGTAAAGCTATTATTAACAAGACTACTTTAAATACAATTTTGCTAACTAATACTTTTACAAAATCAAAAGAAAGCAACCCTTTAATGGTTGATGAATTAATTAAAAATGTTGTTAAAAAATATGAAAATATTTCTGATTTTATTTACACTTTTTCTAATGTAGAAAATGATGATGTTTTAATTAGAAATGGTTTTAAAAAAATAAAAGAGTATACTTACTTTATGCAATGAGATCCTAACAAAGATGCAAAATTAAGTGTTTTAAAAAGATTAGATTTAGATACTAATCAAGTTGATTTTGAGTTTGTTAAAGATGAATTATTTCATAGTAGTAAAAATAACTCTTTATTTTATATTAGAGAAGATGGGGCTTTATCAATTTATAGTTTATTAAAATATTATAGAAATAATGTGTTTTATATTTCTAATTTAGATGCAATTGTAATTTTTTCTATTAATAATAAAACATTTCAATTAATTGGTTTATATTCAAAAAATGAAATTGATGTTTTAGAGCTTTTAGAATCAATAGTACCAAAAGGTATTTTATTAATTGAATTTTATTTTGTACCAAACATTAAAAATAAATTTGTTGTTAAAGAGTTAAGAAAAGTAATGGCTGCTGATTGTCAGCATAGATCATTTTTATATGTAAAACAAAGCACAACTAATTTAGAAGTTTCTAAGTTTGTTGTCCCTTTATTAAATAGATTAAAATAATTAACTATATTACAAATTTATATTAAGATGAAATTATTGCTATTAATCTTTAATTAATTAAATAGGCTTATTTAAAATAAAGCCTATTTTTTTTATAAAATAAAAGTAATTTAGTGGTGATAAAATGAAAAGAAAAATTGTTAAAAAAAATTTAGCATTAGTAAAAAAGAAAAAGTTTTTTTTAGATTTTTTAAAAAATAATAATTTAGAAAATATTTATTTAAAAAATCATGATTTTAATAAGAAATCTAATATTTTATTAAATAACTTTATTATTATTTTAAAAATTCATAACTTAAATTATAAAAATTATTGAGCTAATATTTCTTTTATGAATTTTTGTATTTATTATCTTTATCATAATTTTTATCAAAGTTTATCTAATGTAAAACTTAAACAAATTAACTTAACTATAAATAAAATTGCAACAAATAGAAAATATAATAGTTTAGAAATAAATTATGAAAAACAACTATTAGAAATTGCAAAACAATATGATATTAAATTTTCAAATAGTTTTATAAACACTTATTTTAATAACCATCAAATTTATAATTATATTAGTAATAGTTTTAGTCAAATGTTTGATGAAAATAAAAAAACTCTTGCTTATAGTTATTGTTATTGATTAATTTTATTTGTTTATATTAAAAAATATTTAAGTTTAGAACTAGATTATAAATATTCATATAATTTATTTAATTTAGAAATGATTTGCAATGATCATTATATTAAAAATATTAGAAATTTAACTTTAAAGTACTTTAATCTTTTAATTATTAAAAACAATAAATGAATTAGTAAATTAGATATTAAAAGGAATAAAAAATAATGAAAAAACCAATTATTACAGTTTTGTCTTTAATTTTTATGTTTGGTTTAACTATCTTAGGTTTGTTATTATTAAATCTTTATTTTTTTACTTGACCTTTAATTGGATTTGGGATTTTTCATTTATTAGCTATTATTTGAGCTTTTATTGTATTAGCTGATAAAAAAAGAAGATTTGAAACTAGAATCAGATGATTTTGTTTTATTGTTGTTATTCCTATAATTGGAGTTTTATCTTATTTATTTTTTGGTAGATCTTATAAGTATAAAATCAATAAAAGTTACAAATTACCAGAAATTAAAAATAAGCACTTAGATAATGAATTAAAAGAGATTGATCAAATTTTAATTAATCAAGTACCACAATTTAAACGTGCTTTTAAAACAGCGATGATTTCTCAAACTAATAATATTTTTTTAAATAGTGAAGTTAAGTTTTTAAAAAATGGTAATGAATTATTTTTAAATTTATTTAAAGATATTAGTAATGCTAAAAGTCATATTTTATTAAATTTTTATATTTTTAAAGATGGTAAGTTATTAGAACAACTAACTAATTTATTAATTAAAAAGTTAAAAGAAAATGTTAAAGTTTATATAATTTATGATTTTGCAGGAAGTTATACTGTATTTGAAGAATCAAGATTAAAGTTATTAAAACATGGTTGTCAAATTGCTTGTTTTGCTCCAGTAAGATTTCCATTTATTAAATGAACAGCAAATTATAGAGATCATAGAAAAGATGTAGTAATTGATAATAAAATTGGTTATATTGGTGGAATTAATATTGGTGATGAATATATTAATTTAGATAATAAGTTTGGTTATTGAAATGATTGTTCTTTAAGAATTACAGGTAATGCTGTAAGTGAAATTCAACGTATTTTTATTAGTGATTATGATTTTTATAAACCTTTTAATAAAAAAAGATTAATAGAATCAAATTTAAATTTAAACACTATTTATCCAGTTAAATCAAAAAACCAATTAGTACAAATCGTTTCAAGTGGACCAAATCATGAAGAACCTTTACATTTATCTATTTTTATTAATTTAATTAATTCAGCTCAAAAAAGAATTTGAATCTCAACTCCATATTTTATTCCTCCTCAAGAAATTAGAACTGCTTTAATTAATGCTGCTAATTCAAAATTAGATGTAAGAATTTTAATTCCAGGTTTAACTGATAAAGCTTTTTTATTAGATCAAACAAAGCAATGAACTAGAGAATTATATAAAGCTGGAGTTAAAATCTATTCTATTAATAATGTTTTTAATCATAATAAAACTTATTTATTTGATGATGAAATTACATTTATTGGATCAACAAATCTTGATTTTAGAGCTTTATTTGCCGATCAACAAACAATGGGATTAATTTATTCTAAAAAATTAAACAATACAATTTCTAAAAAATTTGAACAAGATTTTAAAAACAGTTATTTATATGATCATTTACCAAATAAAAACATTAATTGATTTAGAAAAATCATAATTAAAATTTATAATATTATTCAACCTTTACTATAATTTTTTTAGTTTATAGAGATTATTTTTTATTCTTATTATTTTCCTACGTTTCCCACTTAGTCGCGAAAACACTCAGTTTTCAGCGACTATATTTTTTTATAAAAAAATATAATTTATTATGCTTTTATGCTTAAATATGATATAATAAAGACGTGAAGAAGTCAAGAAATGATGTAAAAAGACAATGAAGAACATCAATAGCAAGAGTTAAAAAAGGCGAATACTTATCAATTGGAGTGCCAAGACCAGATAACAAAGGTTTTGTATATAGATTAGGATATGGATATTTACATGAATTAAAACAATATCATGATGATCCGCTAGCAATTATCAAAGCAATTATTGCAAACTTTCCATTGTCTTGAACAAAAGAACAAGCAAGAACTAAATTAGATGAAAGGTTTAAAGGTTACGAAGTAGTTGAAAAACTATTTGATTATTTCAATATTTTTAATGATTGTTCTCCCACAAAATCGACAACATTAAAAGATGTTGTTTTACAGTTGATTTATCAAAGAATTAAAAATCCAATAAGTGTTTTTAACACTTATAAGACAGCAAAAAAAGAAAAAATAGACACTCATTCAAAAAATTCATTTTATAGATCATTAGACTATATAGCAAAAAACAAAGATGAAATTTTAAGAAATTTAAATGCAAAAATTTGTGCAAATACCAATAGAAAAATTGATGTATTATGATTTGACGCAACAACTACTTATTTTGAAACATTTTCTCGTGAAGGTTATAAAAAAACTGGTTATTCAAAAGATGGAAAATTTAAAGAAGACCAGATTGTTATAGGTATGGCAACTGATGAAAATGGAATACCGTTACACTACAAAATATTTCCAGGAAATGTTGCTGATTCAAATACTTTAATACCATTTATGCTTGAAATTGCAGATATTTATGAAGTTAACAGTGTAACTATAATTGCTGACAAAGGAATGAGTGTTAATAGAAATATTAGATTTTTAGAATCTAAGAATTGAAAATACATAATCTCATACAGAATGAAAGCTGGAAGCAAACAATTTAAAGAGTATATATTAGATGAAAAAGATTATATAAATGATGGTGGTTTGATATACAAAACTCGTGATATTGCATCTTCATACAATAAAAAAAGAATTAATGGACATTTTAGAAGACAAATAATTAGTTTTAGTCAAAAACGAGCAACTAAAGACAAAAACGATAGAGACATTTTAATTCAAAATTTCACTAAGAAAATGAATAAAGATAATCTTGTTTCTTGTGATGATTTAGCGGGATCTAAAAAATATAGATTCTTTAAACCTATAAACAAAGGTGCATTTTATGAACTTGACATAGAAAAAATACAAGAAGATCAAAAATATGATGGATACTATGTTTATGAAACAAACAGAACAGATTTATCAGTAAAAGAAGTTATTAATTTATATTCAAAACAATGACAAATTGAGTCTAATTTCAAGACATTAAAAGGTAAATTATCTCTTCGTCCAATGTATTTATCAACTTGAAACCATATTGTTGGTTACATTTGTTTATGTTTCATTTCATTAGTGTTTTTAAACTACATCATCTACATTCTAAATTCAAAATTAGGACTGACTGGAAAAAGCAAAATCACTGAGCATAAAGTGATTAATGTTATCAAAGAAGTTAAAGAAATTGAAGTATTTGTAAATAAACAAAAAATCGAAACTATACAAGTGTATAATGATGAGTTACAAGAAAGTTGGCAAACTTATCAAATATTATTAGAGCTTTTAACAAAAGAAAAAGTCACTTAGACATTACATTATAAAAAACATAACTTATGAGATCAAAAATTTACATAAGTATGTTTTTTTGTTTTATGCTTAAACTGGGAAACGTAGGTAATAGCGCTTATTTAGCGCTGTTTTTATTTGAAAATAAAATTTTATATATATATATATATATATATATATATAAAATTGAATTTAAACTTTATAATAATGTAAAAATTTTAAAAATCGTACATAATTAAACAAAAAACTATTTATAGGGTTGAACTAGCTTTTTATTTATTTAATTTTTGCTTTTCAAACTTATAAACCGCTAATTCTGAATCAGTTGCTAAAACAAAATGATTCTTTCCAACATGATGTCATGATGGTTGGTTGTTTTTATCATATTTATGAATGTTATGATCATAAATCGATCCAATTAAAGAACCTTTTTCACTTTCAATTGAAGGAACAGCATCTAATAAACTTTTAGTATAAGGATGATAAGCATTATTAATAATTTCATTAGTTGGTCCTATTTCTAATAAAACACCTTTATTAATTACAGCAATTCTATCTGAAATATACTCAACCATTCTTAAATCATGAGCAATAAATAATATAGTTAAATTATATTTTTTCTTTAACTCATTAAAAATATTAATAACTTGAGCTTGAATAGATACATCTAGTGCTGAAATTGGTTCATCAGCAATCAACAACTTAGGACGTAAAACAACAGATCGACAAATTCCTAAACGTTGTTGTTGACCACCAGAAAACTCTAAAGGATAACGAGACAATACACTTTCATCAAGTCCAACTTGCTTTAAAATTTCAACAATTAATCGTTGTTTACATTCTTTTTCACTTAATTCAACTAAAGTTTGTCTTTGTTTTTCTGATTCAATTAACTTGTTATAAAAGGGAGTAAAAAAATCTTTATCAGAATTTTTATACTCACCAAGTGTCTTTAATAAGTCTTTAAAAACAAGTTTATAAGAATTATCTAAATCATATGTTAATTTAGTCATTTGATCAGCATAATCAGGTATTTTAGTAGTTAATTTATCAAACTGATTAACTTGACTAACAATATTGTTATAAACTTTTTCATCAAAATCAGTAATATAAATTAATTTTGCATTTTTAGTATTTGATAATCCTTCACCAACTACAGTTTTAACATCTTTAAAAGGATTTAATGAATTAGTTGGATCTTGAAAAATCATTTGCACTTTATTAACCATAAAATTAATAATATCTTTATGCTTTTTACTAAATTTATTACCTCTATCAATATTTTTAGGAATAATTCTATCTAATATTTTAATTTGACCAAAACTATGGGGTGTTAATCCAATAATACTTCTTCCAATAGTTGATTTACCAGATCCAGATTCACCAACCAAACCTAGAACTTCTCCATCATAAATGTTTAAATTTAAATCTTTAATAGCAGTAAACTCTTTTGCACCAAACCCATAAACAATATCAAGGTTACGAATTTCAACAACGCTTTTTTTATCTTTATATGCATTTAACATTTTATTAGTACCTTTTCTAATTTGACGATATAAAACTTTTTTAAAAGGTTGTTTTTCAATATAATACTTACTCATTTATAACCTTTCTTGCTCTTGGTTTTTTAATAATTCTTTATTTTCTTTTATTTTTAGTGCAACTTTGTTATTTTGTTGTTCAGATTTAATTTTATAGTTGTTATAAACTTTATCATCTACAAAAATATCATCACCATAAAGAACATTAAGTGTTTTGTTATATTTTTTTCACAAATTCAAAATAGTTTTTGGCGGAGTATATTTAGGAGCTTGTGAACTTAATAAGTTACTTTTTACAAAATGAGTTGATGATATTTGATAAATTGGAGGCTCTTCAAAAAAATCAATATCTAATGCATAATCATTTCTAACAGCAAAAGCATCTCCTTGAATTTTATTTAAATTAGCTGGAACTGAACCACGAATAACTTCTAATTTTTCTCCTTTATTATAATCTGGCATTGAAGTTATCAATCCTCAAGTATAAGGATGTTGTGGGTTTAATAAAATCTCTTCTTTAGTTCCAGATTCAACAATTTGACCAGCATACATAATATTAATAAAATCAGCAATCGAAGCAACTACTCCTAAATCATGAGTAATAAAAGCAATAGCTATTTTAAATTGTTCTTGTAATTCTTTAATAACATCTAAAACTAAAGCTTGAACAGTTGGATCAAGTGCTGTTGTTGGTTCATCCATTACTAAAATTTTTGGTTTTAATGAAATAATACAAGCAATGGCAACACGTTGAATCATTCCTCCAGATAATTCATGAGGATATTTTTTCATAATAGCTTCAGGGTTATTAATTTTAGTTAGTTTTAAATAATTTAATGCTTGTTCATATGCTTGTTTTTTTGTTTGAACAATTTTACTTACTAACATACCTTCTATAATTTGATTTCCAATTTTCATAGTTGGATCTAATATAGACATTGGATTTTGAAACACAGCTGAAATAATTCTTCCACGTAATTTTGATTTTTCTCATTCAAGTTCATTAAAATTATGAACTTCTAATCCATACAATTTAACACTTCCAGATTCAATAATAGAATTAGAACCACTTAATCCATACAACAAAGAAGTAATTACTGATTTACCAGATCCAGATTCACCAATTAATGCATGAACTTTTCCTTCATAAATTTTTAAACTAGGTCCACGTAAAACTATATTTTTTTCTCTAGGATTAGCTGGATTTTTAAAAGATAAATAAACATCATCAATATGAGCAGCAACATTAACTAATTTTCCAAAAACTTCTTCTTGTTCAACGTTTTTAAAAATATCTACAGTTTGTTGATCATTATTTTTATTAAAAAGATTTTTAATAGTAACTAATTTATTTTTTCAATAATTTATAAACAATTGTAAATAAGACTTATTATTTTTATCTTTAATTTCAAATAAATCTAAAGGGGTTGGCATATTGTTATAAACAAGGGGTGTTTTAAACTTTTTACTATATCCTTGTTGGTTCTTAATTTCTACTTTCATATACTACCTATCTTTGTCTTAATAATGTATCTTGAACTGAGTTAGCCATTAATTGAATAGAAGTAGTTACTAATATTAACATAAATGAAGGAATTAAAACATATCTAGGAAATACAGTAAAGTTTTTAGATCCATCACTAATTAAATTGCCTAAAGTTGCAACATTTGGTATTGATAATCCAATAAATGCTAAAGAAGTTTCAGAAAGTATAATTCCTGGAATATGAAAAACAATTTCAGTAATTAATAAAGGTATTAAAACTGGTAAATAATTTAATAAAACTTTATAAGTTGGGGTTCCCAAAACTTTTGAAGCACTTACTCATTCAAATGATTTTGCTCTTAAAACTTGTGAACGCATTTGATTTGCAATTCCTGTTCAAGAAGTAAAAGATAATGCAAATACCATAACTCAAAATGTTGGCTTAATAATAATAGTAATAGTAATCAGAATAATAATAGAAGGTACATTTGAAATAATTTTAATAACAAAAGTCATTAATTTATCAAATATACGAAAATGACCCATCATAATTCCAATAAATAACCCAATAATTACTTGAATAAAAGTAGCTACAACAGATAAAGTTAATGAATATCTTAATCCATGTCATAATCTAGCTCACAAATCTCTACCTAGTGCATCAGTTCCTAAAATATGACCATTAGTAAAAAATGTTTCATTTCTATTTTCTACATTAATTGTTAGTGGATCTTTTGTAGTTAAAGGAATAATTAAAGATAAAATGATTAAACTTGACAAAATAACAAAACCAAAAACTCCAGAAAACGATCTTGAAAAACGGTAAAAGAATTCTACAAATGCATTTTTTTGATTATGCATTTTATTTGTTTCACTAAATTCTAATAAGTTACCAACTATTTGTCATTGTTGAAAAGCTAAAGGACGTAAAAGTTTATTAGGAGCTAAATTAAAACCATCAATATTAGTAGGACTTAATTCAACTCTTTTTTTACGATTATGTCAAGCTTTGAATAATTGAGATAATTTTGACATATTAAACTCTCTTTCTTACTCTTGGATCAATTACTTTATATAAAGCATCACGACATGTATATGACAAAATAGTTAATAGTGAAAATAAAATTACCATAAACAAAATAATATTAAAATCTTTTGAAGTAATTGCACTTAATAACAATCCTCCAGATCCAGTAATAAAGAAAATTTGTTCAATAAATAACGAACCAATAAAACTTCCAAAAATTACTACTGGAAAAAAAGTTGCTATTGGAAACAAAGCTGGTTTTAAAGCATGAGTTCAAACAAATCTACGCTTAGTTATTCCTTTTAAGTAAATAAATTTGCAATGTTGAGAATTTAATTCTCTATTTAGTTCAGTTCTAATATATTTAATATAAACAATAATAGAACCAAGAGATAAAGCAAAACCAGGAAGTATGTATGATGCTAAATTTGATTGATCAAAAATATATGGTATACCAGCAGATCTACCTAGTAATAACAATCATAAAGCAAAGACTAATGATGGAATTGATGAAAAAATTGAAACTAATACAGTTGCAATATGATCTGGAAGCTTATCTGGATTCATACCAACATAAACCCCTAGAGGTATTCCAATTAGTAAAGTTAACATTACTGAAAATATACCAATTAAAAAACTTTTATAAAATCTCACTCAAACAAAATCATTAATTTTTTCACCTGGAAATACAGATAAACTAATCCCAAAATCTAAATGTAGAATGTTGTATAAATAAATACCATATCTCACAAGCAATGGTTGGTTTAAACCATAATGTTCTTCAACAGCAGCTTTAGCAGCTTCATCAAGTCCAGCAGTTAATCCTGTGCTACCGGGTACTAAATTAATTAGAAAGAAAGTTGCAGTAATAACAATAAAAGCAACAATGAAAAATTCAATAAATATTCAGACAGTACGTAATAAAGAACTAATTCAAGGTGTTTTAATGTTAAAAATACGTTTATGTCAGGCAATATCGTATTTGATTTTATTACTAAAATCTACATATTGTTTATGCTCTATAGCATTTTTTGGTAATGTAGATAAATCATTAACAAAATTAGATTTTGTTTTTGATTTCATTATTCTCCCTCCTTAATATCAGTTGGTAATTTTGGATTTGGTGGAAAGGCTGTATCATATGCAAATTGTAATGAATAAGTAAATAAATTATTAGTTCCATTTACTCTTGAGATTTCTCAATAAGTATCAACTTCCATTAAAGGTACAACCGGAGCTGCATCACGAATAATTTTTTCTAAAGCTCCAATAATTCCAAACGAACTTTGCTCAGTTCAGCGTTCTTTTATTTCTTCAGCTGTAAATTGATTAGTAAAAAATGAATTAACACGTTCTGTATATTCGCTAAGTGTTTCAGTTTTAATTTCATTTTTATTATTTTTATATTTAGATTTTCTAAATGATAGTTCAAGAATTTTGTTTCATAATTTTTGATCAATACGTAGACGTTTTCTTAATTTTTCAGCTTCAATTTTATGTCTTTCATCAATAATTACGTTTCCAAACTCATCTAATTTATAACCAAATTGCTTAAAATATTGTTCATAAGTAAATGAACCAGATGGATTATTTCTAAATCCTGTAGTTTTTACATTTTTACTATCAATTCCATCAGTTCTAAAAAAGACTCTTACATAACTATAAGCATCAGATCCAAACGCATCAAAATTACGATACAATAAATCAAATTCACCTTTAGTTCTTGCATATTCATAAACATTTTCAGGCAAACTTTTAATTTCGATATTAATAAATCCATTAAATGCTTTTCTCATAAAGTCTTGTAAAGCAATACCAGCATTTTGTTGTTCATCAGTTGAATTTGAAATATATTTTAAAGTTATTGATTTAACATTAGGATGCTTTTGTTTAAACAAATCTAAATATTTTTTAGCAATATTTAAATCAAAACCTTTATCTGTTCTATCAACGTGTTCAAAATTATACGATTTTGATAAATGATCTATATGTTTATAATTTTGTACTGGAATTGGTTTTTTATCATCAACTTTTGTATACATTTCATCATGATCAAATGCGATCTCAATAGCATCTCCAAATGATGAGGAACCTTGACCAAATGCTGTTCAAGTAATAACTGGATATGATGAATTTCAACCAACAATATTTAACATTTCATCACGATTAATTGCATAATAAATCGCATTTCTTAAATCAGAATCATAAACATAACGTGAATCAGAGTTTTTATCTAAAGTCTCATATCTTTCTTGATCTAAATTAAAAGCTAGAGCAATTGTTCCAAAACCAGCAGTTTTTTTCATATACTTTCTATATTCTTCATTAGTTCAATAAGCTAATTGACTAATTGCTGGTATTCTAGTTGCAGCAATATACTTATCATCATATAAAGTAGCATTAATGTTAGGATTTGAACTAAAGAAAATTTTGATTTTATTTGAAATAGTTTTTGGTGCTAAATAATAATTTGGATTTTTACTTAACAATAAATATCCTTGAGGACCTAAAACTACTTCATCAAGATTAAATGCTCCAGTTGTTAAAAATCTTTCTTTAGTTAAACCAAAATCGTTAATTCCACCATTTAATTCAACAAATTTTCTATTAATTGGAAATAATGTTGATAACATATCTTGAACAACGTTTGAAACTGAAGTAGGTTCACTTGCTGAATATTCAACACGTAAAGAATATTCATCTAAAGCTAGTTCACGATGCCATCTATATTTTTTAGCATTAAAACTATCAATAAATTCATTTGATAAAGTATTAGTATTTCCATAAGCTTTATTTACTTCATTATTATAAGTTTTAGAATTACTTTCACTATAAGATACTGATAACTTATTCTTTAACTCTTTTGATTTTTTTAATAGTTCATCAAATTCTTTACTAAACTTTTGTCTAGGATCTGTAAATAAATATTTTTTAATTTTTACAGCTTTTCTTTGAGGAATTAATTTACGTTGTTCAACACTAAGATTTGGATTTAATCGTTCTAAGTTAGGAAGCATTATAATAGTTTCATCAGCATTTGGATCAAAATCAGGAGAATAAGGTACACTACTTAAAATTTCTTTATTTGAATAATTTCAATATAGCCTACCAGAATATAAACCTATTTTTTTAACTGCTTGTTGTAATTTATCTAAAACTTCTTTTTCTTCTTTTTTTATTTGTTCAATTTGTTGTTGAGTAAGTTTTTTATTACGATATTTATTACTATTTTTTAAAATGTGATCAATTTGAGATGCATATAATTTGTTTTTATAATTTGGATTAAAAACATCATATTGATATTTATTATCAATTTTTTTAAATTCAGGATATTGAAAAGGATTATTGTAAGTTACACCAAATTTACGTATATATTCATTTTGCAAATCAACAATAGTTTGTGCGTTTGCAAACTTACGTTGTAAGATGTTAGTTAATCTTTGCGAACCAGTTGATAAATCTAAAATATAATGAATAGCATCAATATAATCATCAGCAACTACTTCATCATTATTACTTCATCTACTTTGTCCATCATTTAATAAAATATTAGCTGATTGAACTTTATTATTACTTTCTAAAATACTTACAGGATGATAAGTACTTTTATCAGCACTTAAAGTTCCAGTAGTATTTCCAAAACCATCAAGTGCATAAAATCTACCAGTTGGATTTTTTGATGGCTCTTTAGTTTGAAAATACTTATCAATAGTTGTTATTCCTTTTTCAAAATCAGATTCAACTAATTTAACATCATTATTATATGTTCCCATTGGAATTTCAGGAATAGATAAAATTCTTTTTAAATTTTCACTAGGACCAGATTTTAATGGTGCTTCAACCAAACTTGGTAACACTTTACTAACAGATGCAAATTTAATGTAGTTTAAAGAGTTAATTGGTTCAGCTACTAAACCTAAATCATAATTACGAATAGTTTTTTTAGCTTTTAAATTAATAACAGCTAAAGGAACAATTATACTAACTAGAGCAGTTGAACCAGTAAAAAGAATTAAAAATTTAGTTATTTTTTTCATAATTCCTCCTATTTAACTCCATTAAATTGATCATAAACATAAAGTGTATTTTCATAATATTTAGTTCCATCTTTATCAACTTTAGCAACTTGTTTATTTTTTTGCATTCTAACTGGTGCTTGTGAAAATGTTTTTCCGTTTTCGGCAATTGATTCAAAATTACCTAAATCAGTTTTAATAATATCTTTAGTTCCATTTTGATCACTTGAAAAATAAACACTATATTTTTGACCTGGTGTTAATAAGGCGTTTTTATATTTTGACATTATTGCATAATCACTAACCCAAGAAACAAATCCTACTCCAGTATGTTGACCATTAATATCTTTATAGCTGTATTTTTCATGAGCTAAAGTGTGACGAATCTTATCTTTTTCTTTTTGAGTTTTAGCAGCTTCATACTTAGCTTCATTTTCAATATTTTGAGTTTTGTAATAAAACATATTACTACTAAATTGCTTATTAATTTTTATTGTTTTAATTTCACCAGTTTTTTGATTTTTAAATGCTAAATAATTTGCTTTATTTGCAACATCACTAGATAAATAACCAAACATTGCAACAGCATCTTTATTAGCATCTCTTCAAATACCACTTATATTACGTTTACCAACACCTTGTGATTGAATATAGAACTGTCAAAAAGCATTTACTCTTGAATCAACTTTTTTATTTTCTAAATCTTTAATTCTAATAGTGTCATCTTTTATTGGATTCCCATTATCATCATAAAGTTTAAAGTCTAAAAAGTCACGATATCATCTATCTTTAAACCAACCATTGTTAATTGATTGGAACTTTCCAAAATAACTATTATCATAGTTTGAATCATCACTTAAATTAGATTTTTGAGATAGTTTAGAATTACGATATTTTAAATTTAAAGCTTCAGCCTTATTTTTAGCTTCACTATCAACTAATTTCTCATAATCTAAAATAGCATTTACAATACCATTTCTTCCATCACGATCATTAATTTTAATTGCTCTTTTTTTTCATTTAGCAGTTGTAGTTCCATCAACAACATACTCTAAACCGGTTGTAGCTTCACTAATGTTTGATAAAAAGCTTGGCATATTTCCAAAATCATGATTGCTTGGTGAATAAGTAATTTGTAAATTATCACGATTAATTACTTCAGCAAAATTATAAGTATAATTTGAGAACAATTCATTAACTTTACGTTCAGTTTTTTTATAAAAGTAATCTAATACATCTCTAGTTGGAGAAGTGTGAAATTGAGCAGTTGCTAAAGAAGAAAAGATGCTTAATAAATCAAATTTTCTATTATAAATATGTGTCATAGTTTGATCTGTATAAAGTTGAGTTTTATTATCAAATACTAATGAATCAACTAAATTAAGTTGCTTAGTTTCAACATTTAAATCTTTTGCTAATTTTTTATATGCATTTAATAAATCATCAGTACTAATTTCTCACTTGCTTTTATCAGGATTTTTAATTTTAAACTTAGCTTTTTTAAAATCACCATAACCGTGTGTTGAATCAAAAATTCAGGCAAGATCATTATTACTTTCAATTTCATCAATTGAAAGCGCACTATTATACATTGCAAAATATGAAGAGCTAAATCTTCTCATAATTTCATTTGCTCAAATTTGTTCTGTTTTATCTGCATTAGCTTTTTGATAAAAAGTTTTAAATGCTTGTTTTTGATTTTCATTCATTGAAGATATTGAATCAAGTTTATTTATTACTTCTGTTTTATATTTTTCTTTAAACTTAGTAATATCAACTTTAGATTTTACATAATCAATACTTCAATCAACTCTATCTTGTTCTTGATTGTATTTAGCTTTTCTTAAATCTACTGTTACAAAATCTAACCAGTCATTATATTTATCAAATTCTAAACTATTATTAAAATTTTTAAATGTTCCAAATAAACCATTTAATACATTACTATCAAGTGTTTTTACTCTAGAATAATTTAATTGTAATTTAATAGGTTTTGCAAAGCCTTTATCTATTAAAAGATTAAAATCTACAAATTTTCCTTCACTATCTACCATATTTCAAACACCAGTTTTATTTGAACTATTTGATATAAATAAAGGAGTGTATTTAGATATTCATTTTAATACTTTTTTAGCTTCAAATATTTGTTCATAATATTTTGGCAAACTACTTAAAAAATATAAATCAGTATAAGCTTCTTGAAGTTTAACATTTGGCATATACATTTTATCTTTAGCAAGTCATAAAACTTGAGAAGATCCTGCATTAATAACGTTACCATATGTTACAAAACCAGCAGCATATAATGTTCGCAATATTGTTTTAAAATCTAGCTCATTACTATCTGTTGTTTTATAATTTGAAGGGTTTGCATAAATTAAACTAGATGGTGGGGTGGGAACTGAATTATAGTATCTATCAACTTTAGTACCATCTAAGTTATAATATTTTACTTTTGATATTTGACCATTTTCATCAAACTTATATGACCCTTTATCTACATCTCTATTTAAAACATAATCAGCATAAATATTTTTATACATTTCACTAACATTATTCGGTACTTTAGAACCAAAAATATTTTTAATTGCAGGATAGTTTAAATCAATTTTAGAATCTAAAGATATGCGTGTGTTTTCTTTATTTCATCCATTAATTGAATACTTATCAACAACTAGTGATTTAATTGTACTTTCTACAACCTTAATTTTTTCATTAATAAAATCTATTGTTTTTTGATCATTATATCCTGAGTTTTCATCTCTAAGATTTACACCAATAGGAACATTAATTATTGGAGAACCATCTTTGTTATAAACTAATACTTCATCAATTTTATAGTATTTACCTTCTGAATCTTTTTGACCTTTAACTACTATAGGTTCAACACTTTTACCATTATTTGAAATATTAAATCTAATTGGATTTCCTTTACCATCTTTTAAAATTCCATCTAACATTTTTAAAGATGCCGGTTGAAATCTTAATACACCTTTATCATCTTTATACATATACTTAACAACTTGATTTTGTTGTTTTGAACTATTAAAAGTTGGATTTAATGTACCTGAATAAAAATCAATTGCATTAGCAAGTCATAAATCAAATGCAGTTAATCACTTTTTATCATCATCAGTAGTTAAATTATTTTCTTTTTGTCTTTCTTTAACTGCTTCTAATAATCCAGCAAAATCTTGAAGAAATCTTCTTTTTTTGTTGCTTAATGCTTTTCTAATATCTGGATCTTCAATATCAACACCTCAAATATCAGAATCTTTTTCAATGCCTAGATTATCTTTAGTATCAAAGTTAATATTTCCATTTTTATCTTTTTTAGCAAAATTAAATACTGCATATTCTCCATAATCTTTTATTACTCCAAATTGATCCAAAAGACGTTTTGTTTCTAGTTCAATATGAGTACGTGCTTTTAAAAATAAATCAACAACTTCACGACTATAGTAATTACTAATATCAGGAGTTGCTCCAGGAGTTAATGCACTAATAAAGATTGGATCACTACCTTTATTTCCTAAATCCTGAGCACCATTTAAAGTAATATGATGTCCATATTCATGAGCTCCAACAAATTTTAAAAAGTCAGTTGATATACCTTTAAAGTTATTATCAGACATTTTTAAAATTGCTCATAAACCAATACGATCATCTTTTGTAAAACCTAAATATTTTCCATTTTCTAATTTATATTGCATCACACCATTTTCATCAAGAACTTTTTTAATATGAGATCCTTCTAATCATTGTGCAGCATAAGGTACTTTTTCTAATAATTCATCAATCAAATTTTCATAAGCATCTACATAAACATTAAATGTCTTTTCAAGCTTATTAGTAATAGGATTTCTCAAATCACTTTCTTCTTTTAAAACACTTGGAACAACTACTTTTTTATATCCTAAAACCGCAAATAAATCATTAGTTGCTCTAATAACATCTTTTTTAGCATTAGCATTAATAGAGATATTAATTCATTTATTTCCAAATTTCTCATTATTAGATGTTTTTTCTGTTTTAGTATCTCTAAGAGAAATCAATAAATTTTGTCCCTCTTTTTTAAGATTAAATAAATCTACTTTAAAAATAATTTTATTAATTTCTTCTTGACTAATATTAGGTTTTATAATATTTTTCTTAGTTAAAATATCAATTAGCTCAACTTTAGAACTTGCAACAATTAAATCATTTTCACTTTTTAATTCTTCATATTTTTTATTTTGAACCGCTACCCTAAAAAAATACAATAAAATAATCCACTAAATATTGATTGGTGTACAAGTTAAATACTTGTAGATATTTCAATAAACAGTGGGTTTTTTAATATATTTGTTGTGGTACTTAAAAATGTAAATATATTTTAAAAATAAACATATGTTTATAACCCCACTTAAAGTTAACACTAACTTTGGTGGGTTTTTTAAGTTTAATAGGTTTATTATTAAATTTTTATAAGTGTTTTAATTAACTGGAAATATTTGAGTTTATACCTTTATATAGTGTTTTTTATATCAGGGTATATACCTTGATATATCTTTTATAAGTTATTTACATAGAAAGAAAAATATAATATGATAAAAAAATTAGATATAAATAATAATGAACAAGAAACATTATTTAATAACTTGAAAAATAACAGTACAAGCTGTTATATTTTTGGTTTACCTGGAGTTGGTAAAACCTATTTTGTTAATAATTTAGTTAATCAAATGAAATTAGAATTTAATAATAATAATAATAAAGACTTTTGAAAAAAAACTGAATCATTGGATGTAGAATTTATTAATTTAGCTGAATTAGTTGAAAAAATTAAAAACTCTTGAAACTCAAAATTCACTGATTCAAAAGAAGTGTTACAAAATCAAATTAGAAGATTGATTACTTGTAAAGTTTTAGTTATTGATGATTTAGGAGTAGAAACTTTAAGTCAAGGAGTATATCCTTATATTTTTGAATTATTTGACAAAAGATATGACTTATTTACAAAAAAAGAATTAATAACTATTATAACTTCTAATTATTCACCAGAAAACTTAAAAAAATACTATAATAAAAAACTAGATGTAGTAAATGTTGAACGACTACTATCTAGGGTTTTTGGTTTACTTAATTATAATTTTATTAACTTTATCGGTACAGATAAAAGAAATAAAACATTAACTCAACCAATTAACCAAACTATTAAATCAAACACAAATATTGATAATATTAACAACAAAAACAAAACAACTAATTCATATATTAATTATGGAGTAATGAAAAATGACTTCTTTTCAAACATATTAAAATCACTAAAAAATGATAAATCACCTTATAAAAACGAAAAAATGTGAATTTTGAATTTACAAAACCAACAATATAAAGATGGTGACTTTTTAGTTAAAGGTTTAATTATACCAAGAAGTAGTATGGTTGAAACTAAAACTAGAACTGGATATCATATTTCTAATCCAGATAATACTAAAACAGTGTATGTATTACATAATTGAATTTATGATAAAGATAGTACAAAAGACTTTGTTTTAGTTGCAATACCTGAAAAGGTAAATAGTAATAACTTTAAAACATATTTAAGAACTAAAGGAAAAGGAAAATGTAAATTCTCAGATGCTAAAAAAACATTTTTACATCTTTTAGGTGTTGCTGCTTGTTGATTTAAACAGTTTAAAGAAAAATTAGAAAATATAAGTTCAGGTTTTGATTGAATTTTTGAAAAAACTAATAACTTAACAAATAAATTTAAACAACAGTTATTTAATAACTCATCTAATTTTGTTTTAAATACAGTTGGTTATAATCAAAATATCGAAGTTAAACCACAAGTCGAACCAGATAAAAAAGTTATAAAATATGAATATTTATCAAAAGAAATAGAAAATGTTTCTAATACATCTGAAAAAATAATTAATGATAAAACATTAACACAAATTAAAGATATCCAAAAATCTACTTCAGATGATGATAATTTAATCATTAAAACATATCATAAAAATGATATTGTAGATTTAAACGATGAAATTTTATTAAAAGCTATTCAACAATTTTTTGAAATTCCATCAAATAGTCTTGAAACAACCAAAATTCTAGTAGAAGATACACTAGACTTATGAGAACTGGAAGTAAAAATAAAAGATATTGCAGAGTTTTTACCTAGTTCTGTAAAACTTATAGATTAATCTACTCTTTATATTTTAGAAAATTAATATTTTATACCTAATTTACAAAAAATGTATTCTTATTTGTATTTAGGTCTTTTTGCTATACTCAACTTTTGATTTTTTTAGATTTTAATACTTTTAAAACATAAAAAACTAATAAATTTAACAATTTTTAATTTTAGTTTTACTCAGAATTAATTTTTTTAGTAAAAACTAAATTTTTAACTATAAATTTTTGGTATTTCCAATATAAGAATAATAATATAAGAATAATAATATAAGAATAATAATATAAGAATAATAATATAAGAATAATAATATAAGAATAATAATATAAGAATAATAATATAAGAATAATAATATAAGAATAATAATATAAAAAATAATACTAATATTTTTATATTAATATAATAGGTTTTTTCTTTTGTTTTTTTTGTTTTCTTCAGGTTTTGTTTTTAATAATTCATTCTTTTTTCATCTTTATCTTGAAATAATTTAATTTCTATGATAATATATTAATATATATTTATATTTTTAAGTACCACAACTCAACCAATAATATATTAAAAAGCATTATTTATAAGTAATGCCTTTTTGTCTTGCTTATAACAACCACTTAAAACCTGGTTGTTTTTTGTTTATTGACTTAATTTAAACCCAATACAACAGAAAGGGCTAACATATGAAAAAAATAGACTTCATTAGAAATGTTAAAGACAATTTAGATACAAATTACACCAACACTGAGCTTTGCCAAATATATGACACAATTGTTGACTCAATAAAATTACAAATTGCAGAAAATGGTGTTTTTAAAATCAATGGTTTAGGAAAATTTGTTCTAAAAACAGTTCCAGAAAGTCAAGGATTTAATTCAATAACTCGTGAACCTTTAACAATTCCAAAATACAAAACAATTAAGTTTAAAATATTTAAATCATTTAAAAAAGAACTTAATTAATATAGATTGGTATATCAAGGTATATACCTTAGACAAAAAGGGGGTATGCTCCTGCTTACTAAATTTTTTAATTTATTATTTTTCATAATCCCATTTTCTACAAATCAAACATTTAACTATCAGTTTGTTAATAATCAACAAGTTAATATTAAAAGTAATGTTAAAAACCAATTAGTTACTAAAGAACCCCAACTTACTTATTTTGAATTTAATAAACAATCTCCTATTGAATTAAATTCATTTAATCAAGATCCATATGATATTCAACTAAAAAATAATGACAAACAAAGCAAGTTTGGAATTATTACTAAAACAGCTATTTTGTCATTAAATTCTTATTTAGAAAAATCAATAAAAATACCAAAAGACACATCTTATATTAAATTATCTGAAACAGATTTTGCTTTTACAAGCAAATGAATTTCTTATAACAAAAAAACAGATTTGTCTGTTGGATTATATTTATGAAGATACCCAAACTTAACAAAAAGCATTGAATATCAATTAACTTATATAACTAATAACAGAAAGTTATTTAATTCTTCTTTTATAAATCTTGATTTTATTAGTAATCAAAACTACAAAAATTCAAATACTATAAGAGACTTTAAACAAACTTATCAATTTAAACATTTAAAAGAATATACAGATAGTAAAAACATAAATATAATTGCTGATTATGATTATACAAAAATAGTTGATTATTGAAATTTATATAGTAAATCTCAATTTAAACCAAGTAAGAGTTATATTGATTTAAATCAATTTACATTTAATCTTACAACTTATTTAACTTCCAATAAAAGCCATTTAAAAAAACTAATTGATAAAGACATTAAAACTAAACTTAAAACAAAAATTTCAATCAATTTTGATAACACAAATGATTATCAAATTGAAATTTTAGATAATAGTAGTTTGTCTTATAAATTAAATGATAATTCATTTAATAAATTAAAATTTTCTACTAAATCAGGTTTTACAGGACAACTCATTATTAAATCTCACCCAAATTCAAATATTTTAATTGGTAGCACAAAATTTGACATAAAAATTTTAAGTAATTCAATTTCTACTAATTTGAGTAAATGATTAATTGGTTTGACCATTACTAGTTTAGTTTTACTAATACTTATATCATTTATTATTTTTCAAAAAATAAAATTCTAAGAAAAACATTTAAACAACAGAAAGGATTTAATTATGAATACAAAAACAAATAAAAAAACAAATTATAAAACTGAAAAAATCGAATGTTTAGAAAAACCAATTAAAAGAATTTTTATTTCTGGTAGTGCTGATAAATATGATGGTTTTAAAAATGAAAATGATGCCAAATTATTTCTTCATACACTAGCATACAAGTTAGCAGAAAATAACTATCACATAGTTAATGGAAATGGTAAAGGAGTTGGAGATTTTTTACTTTCTGGAGTAACTGAATACTGTTTAAAAAATAATAAACAAATCTCAGATTATTTAACTATTATGTCATTTCCACAAAATAATATTTCAAAAGTAAATATAAAAGAACTTTATATGAAAAATAGAGAACAAATGGTAGAAAAATGTGATACTGCTGTTTTTGTTTTTGGAAATAAAAATAACAATATTGCAGAAGGAATGATGCAAGAATATGACTTAACAAAACAAAAAGGATTGAGTTTACTTCCTATAAAATTCACAGGTGGTAGTTCAGAGAAAATTTTTGAATTAGAATATCCAGACAATACTGAAATAGTTAAAAAAGCATTTAGCCTAATCAATGATAACTCTACTGATGATGTAAACAAACTAGTAGAAAACATTTTAGAAGCAATTAAATTATTGCAAATCTAAAATCACTGTCCAAATTCATTAGATTTATATCAAATAAAATCTAACAAATAAAAAAAGTATATCAAGTTATACACCTTGATATACCTATAGAAAGGATATTTATGTCAGAAAATATTAAACAAGCTATTTATAATTTTGATGAAACCGAATGTCTACAAATTGGGTATTTCACAAATGAAGCTGGCGAAATTCAAATCCAACATATGCCGATAACCATTAAAAAAGTACCAAAAGACTTACCTAAAGAAATTACAAGCTTATCTTTTGCTTTTAAAGGAAATAAAAACGAATTTGTTGATGGAATTCAATACTGAGATACATCAAACATTACCAATATGAGTTGAACTTTTAATAATGCTACTAAATTTAACCAAGATATTTCAATGTGAAATACTTCTAACGTTAAATTTATGAGCTTTATGTTTTATGGAGCAGAAAATTTTAACCAAGATATTTCAATGTGAAATACTTCTAATGCAACAAATATGTCAAATATGTTTTTCAATGCAAAAAACTTCAATCAACCCATTGGTAACTGAGATACTTCAAATGTAACAAATATGGCAGGTATGTTTTCTAGTGCTTATAGTTTTAACCAAGATATTTCAATGTGACACGTCTCTAATGTAACTGATATGAGTTATATGTTTTATGGAGCAGAAAATTTTAACCAAGATATTTTAATGTGAAATACTTCTAAAGTTAAATATATGAGTTTTATGTTTTATAATGCTACTTCATTTAACCAAGATTTATCTAAATGAGATACATCTAATGTAAATGCATTTGGACAAAATATTGGTGCTTCTAACCCCAACTGAAAACCAGAACACCAACCCCAATTTAACAAATAAAGGTATATCAAGTTATACACCTTGATATACCTAGAAAGGAAAATAAAAATTGAACATTAATAACATACAATTAAATTTTAATGCAGTTGGTGGTTCGATTAATGATTTAAAAACACCATTGAAATTAGCAGATGTTTTTAATAAACAAATGCAAACTATCTTAAATATAGTTTATCCAACAATAGCGGGTATTTTATTTCTTGCTATAATTATTCCCACTTTGTATTTTTACATAGGAAGAATTTTTAATCCCAAAATTCAAAAGAGTGTTTTATTGCAAAATTGAACTCATTTAGCAGGTTCAATTCTACTTTTAGTTATAGTTTATGCAGTTTTAACTTCAATTAATAAACTTTTAATAGAACCACAAACATTAAAACTAAAAGAACAAATTGAAGATAATACAATTGAACCTGGAACCCAATTTACCAGTGCTATACAACTGTTTACCTTTGTTATTGCAAATATTGCATTAACAATAATTATTGGTGTAGCACAACTTTCAATTTTAATTACTTATATAATATGACTTGTTAAAAAATCAAGTGGTAAAGATACAGATTTAGCAAACTTTTCAAAAGCATTATTTATAATGATTGGAGTTTTAGTACTAATGATTTTTGTGTATGTGGTTGCAAATATTGCTTTCAATCAATATTTAGTTTCAATATTTCAAAAACTAGCAGAAGCTGAATCATAATTGGTAAACACAAACAAGGCATATAGGTTTTTATCTTATATGCTTTTTTAAATAAGTATATCTAGGTATACACCTTGATATACCTTACATCACTTAATAACTAGAAAGGAAATATAACTATTGAAAAAATTATTAATATTACTTTCCACAATAACTTTATCAGTACCATTAACTACCTTAATTATATCTTGTAATGTTTGAAAACCTACTTCTTGAAGTTCCCCTAACCACAAAGAATTATCTGGTGATGAATTAAAAACTTCTATTGTGACCATCTGAAATAATTATTATAAAAACAAAATTAATTTAAATAAAACTTATGAAACTATTATCAAAAGTTTTCAATTATTTTTAGAAAGTTTAGAGTTTGATTTAAAAATAATTCTAAATGATTTAACACAATCCAAAAACCTATTCAGATTTGCTAATGAACAACTAAAACTAAAGGTTGATGTGAATTCAAAAAAAGATTTGTTTAGTTTAGAACTAGAATTAGGTAAACCTAAATATGAAAAAATATCAATTAATGTAAAAAATAATCTAAGTTTAGAAAGTATTCAAAAATATTTAAAAGATACGTTTGGTTATACTGACCAAAATATAAATGAAGTAGATATAAAATTAGAACAACTTACAATTATTGGTAAATACTCTAATAATAAACAAAAACTACACAAATTTAATTTAAAAAACCCTTTAGATTTAAAAGAAAACAAATTTGATGAAAAATTAGTTAATATAGCTGCTGAATATGCAAAAGAACATCTTAAAGAATATACATATAAAAGCTTTGATTTAGTTGAATGTTTAATATCACTTACATCCAATTCAATTAATTTACCAATTCAACTAAATCATCTTGCAACCATTAAACTGAACCCAATAGTTATAGAACCTAAACATATTTCACCACCAATATCAGAAACACAACACGACACATTTATGCAATAGATAATCCAACTAAAGTTGTCAAAATAGGTTGAAAAACTCTTAATGATGGTACAGTTCAAATTAAACCATTTAGACCATCCACAACTGAAGTTCCAAAAGAATTAACATCTGAAATCACAAGTTTAAAAGAAGCATTTGATGGACTTAAAAGCAAAATTGTAACTAACCTTGATAAATGAAATACATCAAACATTACTGATGTGTCAGGTATGTTCAAAGGTGCAAAAACATTTAGCCAACCACTAAACAATTGAAACACATCAAATGTAACTAATATGGAGTATATGTTTTATGGAGCAAAAAACTTCAACCAACCCATTGGTAACTGAGATACATCAAATGTTATTGATATGACAAATATGTTTGCCTTTACAAAAAAATTTAATCAAGACATTTCAAATTGAGATACATCAAATGTTGTAGATATGAGCGGAATGTTTTATAATGCTAAAAAATTTAACAAAGATCTTTCTAATTGAGATGTTTCAAATGTTAAGAATATGGAAAGTGTGTTTAAAGGATCTAAAAGTTTTAATAAACCTATAAGTAACTGAAATACTTCTAATGTAAAGGATATGAGCGGAATGTTTTGCTTTGCTGAATCATTTAACCAACCCATTGGTAACTGAGATACTTCAAATGTTACTGATATGGCTGCAATGTTTTATAAGGCTAAAAACTTTAATCAACCATTGAATAAATGAAACGTTAAAAATGTTGTTGAAATGGAAGATATGTTTGCTGGAGCTGAGTCATTTAATCAAGACATTTCAATGTGAAACACATCAAATGTAACTAATATGGAATATATGTTTGATAGAGCAGAAAGTTTTAACCAACCCATTGGTAGTTGAAACACATCAAATGTAACTAATATGGAGCATATGTTTGATGATGCTGTTTCATTCAATCAAGATTTATCAAAATGAAACACTTCAAAAGTAATAAATAAACATAACCAAAATATAGGTTTTGTTAACCCTAACTGAAAACCAAAACACCAACCCCAATTTAACAAATAAAGGTATATCAAGTTATACACCTTGATATACCTATAGAAGGGATTTAATTATGAAAGAAATAAAAACTATTTTATCTTATCCACAAATAATTCAAAAAAAACTAGAAGATGATAAATATGATTTATTTGATTCTATCATTCAAGAATTAAGAGATAAAGACATTATTGAAGAAAATTTAGAACAAATATACCGATTTAAACATGTAAGTGATTTTAGTTCTACTAAGTTATTAGATTTTTTAAAAAATCATAATTTAGGTGATTTTGAAGACTGAATTTATATTGATAAAAAAGAAAATAAATTAAAAGTTTATGAAAAAGCATATGCAGAAAGTATTATTTTAGCTGATGTATTAGTTGAACTTGCAAATCATATGGCAGATAAAAAAGATGAAATTTTAGATTTTGATCATAAAGAAATTACTTTAGACAAAGTAGACAAAAAATTATTAGAACTAGAATAAAAAAGTCACAACTTAATAAATAAAAAAATATTTCAAGATATCAAGTTATACACTTTGATATACCTATAGAAAGGATATTTATGGAAAAAGATTTTTTACTTTCAAAAATTTATAATTGATTATTTTTTATTTTTGAACTTTTGACTATAGTTTTTGGAACAATTTCTATTTTTAAAGAATCTTTAGTTTTCTTAATTTTAACTGGTGTATGTTGCTTCATCACCATTATATTTGATTATCTTTATGACAACAGAAAATATTATGAAATGAAAAGAAAATATACCTAAGATATAGTCTAACTGTTTCAAAAGTAAAAAATAAATAAAAAAATAGAAAGGAATATTAAATTGAAAGTTTTATTAATAGAACATATTTCAAATTTATCTAAAGATTTAATACTAGATAAAAATCAATTAATTACAAAAATTAATGATGAAATTCAAATTAAACAATTTTTACAAACTACAAAAAAAGTTCCTAGTGTTTTACCTAAAGAAATCACAAACTTAAAGACTGCATTTAAAGATAATGAAAATGAATTTATTGAGGGAATTCAAGACTGAGATACATCAAATGTAAAAAATATGCGTTATATGTTTAAAGGTGCAACTTCATTTGACCAACCCATTGGTAACTGAGATACTTCAAATGTTACTGATATGAGTGCAATGTTCTATGGTGCAAAATCTTTCAACCAAGATTTATCAAACTGAAATACTTCTAATGTCTGAAAATAAAGCCAACGTATCAATGTTTCTAATACAAATTGAAAAAAATAATATTGACTTAAATTTAGCAAAACAACTAGCTAAAAGATATATCAACTTATACACCTTTATATACCCTACATCACTTAATAACTAGAAAGGAGTTGATTAAATGTTTATAGATATAAAGGGTGCAATTTCAGATGGTTTTTGATGACTTTTTATTGGGTCTATACTGCATATATTTAATGGTATTGAAAAAGTTTTAAACTTTTTAATATTTGATTTAGGTGCACTCTTACTATTTGGTAAGTCAGGATTTAGAGAATTAAATTGAAATACTATACCTGTTCCTAAGGAATTTCTTTATTTTCTTGGTTTTGCAGCAATTGTAGGTTTAGCAGTTTTCTTCATTCAACTTATAAAAGGTTATTTTAAAGGTGGAGAGAGCTTAAAAACAAACTTTATAAATTCTATCAAAGGTTTTTGAAAAGCAACTTTTGCTTTACTTGTAATACCACTTTTATTAGTTGGAATAACATTTTTATTTCGTGGTGTTGGTTATTTAATAAATCTTATATTTAAAAATAATCAAGAAACATCTTTAACAGGACAATTATATTATTTTGGTTTTAGGAATAGTTATTTAAAATCAATATTCCTAAAACAATTTAATGAAAATAGTTTTTCAGCACCTTATCATTGATTGTATGGTGGTGATTGGTCTCCATTATTATCAATAATTGCTACTTGAGCGTGTGTTTTTTCTTTGTATAAAATCATCTCAAATATGGGAGTTAAATTAGAAAAAATGTTTGCTCTAGCATTAATTTCTCCTATACCAGCAATTATGCAAATTAGAGATAATGGTGAGAAACTAGCAAACTGAAAAAATGAATTTGAAAAGATTGTATTTGGTGTAATTGGTGGTTATTTTTCTTATTTTCTTTTTGAAAGATTATTAGAATATATTATGAAAATTGAAAATGTTCTTGCTTATAGTGGTAATTTAAATTCAACACTTATTTTAATTTTACAATTAGGTCTAATACTTGGACTAACTCGTTTAATTTTTAGTTTTTCTAATTATATTAGAGATTTATTTACATTTAATGCTACTTTGTCTTCTGAGATTTCAGATGGTCATTCAAACACTTCAAATCCAATAGCCAAAGTCTTGTCTTACACTCCTATTGGACTAGCAGCTTCAATAATTAAAAATACTTTCAATGCTAAATATAACAGACGAGCAACAGCAAAAGTAAATGAAAAAACCAAAATAAGAATGCAAAAAAAACGTATAAATCAAAACAAGAAGAAATGAGAAAAGACTTGAAAAACACACTAAAGAAAATCAATCAAAAGAAAATAAGGTATATCTAGGTATACACCTTTATATACCCTACATCACTATATAGAAAAGAAAAATAAAATGAAACAGCCTTTAATAACAAAAGCTTTTGGACAAGCAAAATTTAAAATATATGGTTTTAATATAATAGACTTGGGTTATATGTTTTTAGCAGTTATATTATCTTTAATAGTGGGTGTTTCTGTTTCAAACAATGTCTTTATTAAAATTGTTGCAATGCTAGGTATACTTATTGTTTTTGCAATAGGTTTAATACCAACACCAATTGGGATGATTTGAAAAATTCTTCCTAGTGTTATATTAAAATTTATTTCTAAAAATATATATGAATCAAAAGAAGAAATTGCAAATGAATTACCAATTAAAAAAATTGAAGTTGATTTTTTGATAAGTAAACAAAATACCAAAAATGTAGCATTTGAAGTAAATGGTATTGATTTATCAATTTTAGAAGACAAAGATGTTGAACTTAAAATAAAATTATATGAGCAATTTCTAAAGAGTTTAGATGTTGAAGTTTATCAAATTAAAATTGATAAGCAATTACAATTAGATAAATATGAACAATGATTAACTCAACACCAACAAGGTACTAAAAATGCTGAAAAAATTAAACAATTAGATGATTACATAAATCAAATTAAAGAAAAAGAACTTGAATATAATTCTAAATTTTATTTAGTTTTTTCAAGTAAAGACAATCAAAGTTTACAAAATGCAATTAAAAATTTAAAAATCTTTTTTAGCAAAATTGAATTGACATATAAACAATTAGAAAACTTTGAATTTATTAACTTACTAAAAGATATGTATTTTGACTTTGATAAGGATGATTTTACCCAACAAGATATAAAAGAACATATAGATAATATAGATTATTTATTAAGTTATGATAACTTAAAAATTAAAAATAATTATATGATTTTTGCAAATAACGAATATGAGACTTATATTTCTTGTAAAACATTAAAAGAATATGCTTCATCTCCTGATATAAGTTGATTTTTTGATATTTCAACAGAACGTGGAACAGTTGTATCTAGAATTTCTCCACTTAAACAACAGCAAATTAATAGAATGGTTAATAATGCTAATATAAAAGCAAGAGTTAATCAAAAACTTAATAAGCAAGTAAAATTAACTGATGTTATTACAGAAGAAGCAAACATTGATTCAATTCAAGAATTAGCAGCGAATCTAAAATTAGGTAATGAAAAATTATTTTTAATATCTACTACATTCATTAGCTTTGGTGATAGTTTATCGGATTTAAAAGAAAATGAAAACAATATAAAATTAGAACTTTCAAATAATGACTTTGTTTTATCTAATCAATCATTTAAACAATTTGAAACCTTTATAAACTCTTTTCCACTTGGTTTAGCTTCAAATAAAAATATAGTTTTAAAACAAGAAATAAGCTCATGAGCATTAGCAAATAGTTTTCCATTTGTAGATAACAATTGAACAGATATTAGTGGAATTTATTTTGGTGATACTTTGAATTACTCACCGTTTATCATTGATTTTTTCAAAAGAAAAAGTAATGTCTTAAATTGTAATGCTACTGTAATTGGTGCTAGTGGTTCTGGTAAAAGTGTAACTATGAAAAAACTAGTTAACTTTAATTGTGTTGCTGGTATTAAAACAATCATTTTTGACCCAGAAAGAACAGAATTTTTACCATTAATAAAAAAATGAAATGGTCAAATAATTAATGTTGCATTAGGTAATAAAACTAAAATTAACCCATTAGAGATATTTAAGAATGTTGAAAATGATAATTTAAATATTAACTCTATTATTTCAAATCACTTACAAGTATTAGAAGAGTGATTTTCAAATCTATTTTCTAACTTAGAAGAAATAGTTTTAGAAGCATTCTTAATTTCAATTCAAAATTGCTACAAAAACTCTAAATTTTACAATAAACCAATTAAAGATTGAACAAGTCAAGATTTCCCAACATTTGATGATTTAAAACCATATGTTTTAGATGAAGTTTCAAAAGCACAATCAAGATTAATTAGATTAGAATATATTATTAATAACTTTGTTGGGAATGGTAAATATGCTAACTTATGAAATGGTTATACTAATATAGATTTAACTAATGATTTAATTTTATTTGACTTTGCTGATTTTGGTTCTGGTGGACAAAATACTAGAATTAAAGCAGCACAGCTATCACTATTAGTTAAAATTGTAGATAACATCATATGAAATAACGACTTAACAATACGTCAACCAATTCAAATCATAGTTGATGAAGCACACACATTTATAAGCAGTGACAACACTTATGCTTTAAATATGATGTCTACATTTGCAAGACGTATTAGAAAAAGAAATGGTTCATTTATTCTAGCAACTCAAAATATTTCTGACTTTGTTAAACCAGGAGCAATTAAAGACGCAAGAGATATCATTAATAACACTCAATTCTCATTTATTGGAAAACTTATGCCCCAAGATTTAAAAGATTTAGATACTTTATATTCTAAATTTAATGGGTTTACTGAAAATGAAATGACTAATATCAGAACTCAAGAAGTAGGTAATTTCTTATTCATTAATGGTGGTATAGAAAAAATATTTTTTAAAACCAATATAAGTGATTTAGAACAACAAAACATTGGAATAAAAGTTTAATTTAAGAACCTTTAAGGTTCTTTTTTTACGAACAATTTAGTCGGATTTCCGACCTTTTTGTCTGTAAAGATTTTAATTTATTAGAAAATATTTTATTAAATCTAAACTCTTTATTATTTATAGCTCATCTCTTGACTTAATTTAATTTCTATGATATTATATTAATATATATTTATATTTTTAAGTACTACAACTCAACCAATAATATATTAAAAAGCATTATTTATAAGTAATGCCTTTTTGTCTTGCTTATAACAACCACTTAAAACCTGGTTGTTTTTTGTTTATTGACTTAATTTAAACCCAATACAATAGAAAGGGCTAACATATGAAAAAATATAAAAAAATATTAATTCACAACAACAAAGGTGGTGTTGGTAAAACTCTTATCACTTCAAATTTGGCAGTTTATTTAGCAAGTCAAGGTAAGAAAGTATTACTTATTGATTTTGATAGACAACGATCATTAACAAATTTTTTCACTAATTCAAAACAAGAAGAATCATTCAAAATTTTTAACAAAAATGAAACAGTAGATATTATTCCTACAGATGTAGAAAACATTTGAATAATTCCGGGAGATTCAAAAGTTGAACCATTATTACCTTTTATGACTATGGATGCAAGTTTTAGAAAATTTGAAAATCAATATTTTGATGATTTTGATTATATATTCTTTGATTTACATTCAGCATTAACAAATTCAACAACTCTATCTTATAAAAATGCAGATTCAGTTATTTTTATAACAGATACTTCATTAAACTCAGCAAGCATATTGACTGAATTTGTTGAAGATTGACATTCTACTTTATCTGAAAGTGGACTTGATAATAACATAAAAGCAGTTATTTTGAATAGATTTCAACCAACAAAGCAACCACTAGAAACACTAGAACTTTTAAAAAGAAAAGTCCCACAATACTTATTAAAAACTGTAATACCAAATCAAGCAAATATTTCAAAATCAATACTACCTGAACAAAAATGAATGTTTGAATCACCAACAACTAAACAATTATTTATAGATTTAGTTAATGAATTAAAAGAAAGGAAAGCATTATAATGTCTAAAAATTTATTTAGTGAACAATATTCAAATCATGGTCTAAGTTACAAACAATCATCTACAAGAAGAGTTTGTATAACTATTCCTAAAAAGGTAGTTGATTTAGAAATTCAATATGAAAAAAGATTTGGTATGAAACCTAACCGTTCTCAAATGTATGCTAACTTTTTAAAACAACTTTTAGAAAATGTTCCTGGTGATTAGTATGAATAAAAATATTAAAAAATTCCCAATTTTGGACACTATATTTTTAAAATATAAATGATTATTTATTTTATTCTAAAGAGTGACATAATATTGAACCAACTAAACTAGTAAAACAACTAACTAGTAAACCATCACATTGATTAGTTAGAAAATGGATTATTACTTGTTTAAAACAACATTATTTAAGTTATTTTATTATAAATGCTTTGTTGATTTATTGTTTTGGTGTTTCAAAATGACTTTGTGCTATTCAATTAGATCGAATGAGTGAATTTGTTTTAAGAAAAAACATTAAGAATATTAACAAATTACTTACTATATTACCTAACAAAGTTTATATATAAGTGTGTTAAGTATATACCTTGATATACCTTAAACAAAACTAGAAAAAAGTTTAATTAATTAATTTAATTATTAATTTAATAAATAGAAAACCAAAATTATTTTTTATAAAATTGAAAGGAGAAAGGAAAAGTGGATAAAAAATCTAAAACTAACCAAGAAATTGAAGATAATTCTAAAATAAAACAAAAATCAAAATCTACATCAAACAAGAAACTAAACAAAAAAGCAATTTCTTATATTATGTTAGCTTCACTTTGAGCTGGTTCAGGATTTGGTTGATTTTTGTATTATTATAACCATCAAAAATCAGTTCCTGTACTAAGAAAAGGTTATGAAGAACAATACTATAAAGAACTTGAAAAGTGATTAACTCCCCAACAAAGAAAACAACGTGAAGAATTTTTAAAACAAGCAAAAGAGTATGAAAAACAACTTAAACTTGAAAAAGAAAAACGATTAGAATACGCTTCAAGACATTTAGTTAAGTTTATTAACGACTTTGATTTAGGTGCTATAAATGATAATCAAGACAAGACAATTATTTCAATACTTGAAAATAAATTTGAACAAGTTAAAGGTCAAATTAGAGTTGATGAAACTTTTAAAACAAAAGAATATGCAAGAATTATTCCTATTAAAAACAGCAAATATAACGGTGAAGTTACAGTTAACTTTACAATTAAAACTAAGCTAAATACAGTTATAACAAAACTTTATTTAGACAAGTTTGATAATCCAACCCAAGAACAAATCATCGCTAAGGTTAATGAACTTAACCCAGATTTAAATTTAACTAAAGATGATATAACTGTTGAAATAAAAACTAATGAAAACAAAGCAGTTATCAAAGCAAAACCAGACAGTTCTAAATATCAAGGTCAAGTTGAAGTTACATATAATATTAGACCAAAAATTGCTGACAAAATTTCAACAACTAGTTTAGGTGCTTTACTAGATAAAGATAAAAATTCAATTCTTAATGCTATAAATAAAGCAAATGAGAATCTAAATCTAACTTTAGACCAAGTTGATATTGATCCTATAAATGATACTAGTGCAATTGTTAAAGCAAAAGAAAACAACAATTACCAAGGACAAGTTACAGTTAACTTTACAGTTAAAAAACAACTTGAGCAAGAAGCAAAACAACTAAATCTAGGTGCTTTATTAGACAATAAAGAACAATCAATCTTTGAAGCATTTAAAAACTCAAACAAAAATGTTAACTTAAACCTAAGTGATGTCACAATTGGTGAAAGAAGAAATGGTAGTGCAACTATCACTGTTAAACCAACCAACAATGATTATCAGGGAAAAGTTACAGTTACATTTACAATTAAAACTAAACTTCAAGATATTATAACAAAACTTCATTTAGACAAGTTTGATAATCCAACCCAAGAACAAATCATCACTAAGGTTAATGAACTTAACCCAGATTTAAATTTAACTAAAGATGATATAACTGTTGAAATAAAAACTAATGAAAACAAAGCAGTTATCAAAGCAAAACCAGACAGTTCTAAATATCAAGGTCAAGTTGAAGTTACATATAATATTAGACCAAAAATTGCTGACAAAATTTCAACAACTAGTTTAGGTGCTTTACTAGATAAAGATAAAAATTCAATTCTTAATGCTATAAATAAAGCAAATGAGAATCTAAATCTAACTTTAGACCAAGTTGATATTGATCCTATAAATGATACTAGTGCAATTGTTAAAGCAAAAGAAAACAACAATTACCAAGGACAAGTTACAGTTAACTTTACAGTTAAAAAACAACTTGAGCAAGAAGCAAAACAACTAAATCTAGGTGCTTTATTAGACAATAAAGAACAATCAATCTTTGAAGCATTTAAAAACTCAAACAAAAATGTTAACTTAAACCTAAGTGATGTCACAATTGGTGAAAGAAGAAATGGTAGTGCAACTATCACTGTTAAACCAACCAACAATGATTATCAGGGAAAAGTTACAGTTACATTTACAATTAAAACTAAACTTCAAGATATTATAACAAAACTTTATTTAGACAAGTTTGATAATCCAACCCAAGAACAAATCATCACTAAGGTTAATGAACTTAACCCAGATTTAAATTTAACTAAAGATGATATAACTGTTGAAATAAAAACTAATGAAAACAAAGCAGTTATCAAAGCAAAACCAGACAGTTCTAAATATCAAGGTCAAGTTGAAGTTACATATAATATTAGACCAAAAATTGCTGACAAAATTTCAACAACTAGTTTAGGTACTTTACTAGATAAAGATAAAAATTCAATTCTTAATGCTATAAATAAAGCAAATGAGAATCTAAATCTAACTTTAGACCAAGTTGATATTGATCCTATAAATGATACTAGTGCAATTGTTAAAGCAAAAGAAAACAACAATTACCAAGGACAAGTTACAGTTAACTTTACAGTTAAAAAACAACTTGAGCAAGAAGCAAAACAACTAAATCTAGGTGCTTTATTAGACAATAAAGAACAATCAATCTTTGAAGCATTTAAAAACTCAAACAAAAATGTTAACTTAAACCTAAGTGATGTCACAATTGGTGAAAGAAGAAATGGTAGTGCAACTATCACTGTTAAACCAACCAACAATGATTATCAGGGAAAAGTTACAGTTACATTTACAATTAAAACTAAACTTCAAGATATTATAACAAAACTTCATTTAGACAAGTTTGATAATCCAACCCAAGAACAAATCATCACTAAGGTTAATGAACTTAACCCAGATTTAAATTTAACTAAAGATGATATAACTGTTGAAATAAAAACTAATGAAAACAAAGCAGTTATCAAAGCAAAACCAGACAGTTCTAAATATCAAGGTCAAGTTGAAGTTACATATAATATTAGACCAAAAATTGCTGACAAAATTTCAACAACTAGTTTAGGTACTTTACTAGATAAAGATAAAAATTCAATTCTTAATGCTATAAATAAAGCAAATGAGAATCTAAATCTAACTTTAGACCAAGTTGATATTGATCCTATAAATGATACTAGTGCAATTGTTAAAGCAAAAGAAAACAACAATTACCAAGGACAAGTTACAGTTAACTTTACAATTAAAACTAAACTTCAAGATATTATTAGAAATACAAATTTAGGTTATATAAAAGACAATACATCAAGAACCTTACTTGACCTAATCAATTCTAAAAATGATTGATCAATGAATGAAAATCATATAAAACTTAATAATATAACTAATACTTCAGCAACTATAACACCTAAGTCAAATGGTTCAGAAAATAAATATCAAGGACAAGTTATAGTTAACTTCAAAATTAAAACTAAACTTCAAGATATTATTAGAAATACAGATTTAGGTTATATAAAAGAAAAAAACTTTAATTCTATCTTAAAAGCAATTAATGAAAAAAATCCTGGAATTAATTTAACTAGCTCTGATATAGCATGAAGATCACTACAAAGAGGTCAACAAGTTGAAATATACCCAGAAACAAATAGTCAATATAACCCATCTAACAAATATCAAGGACAAGTTACAGTTAACTTCAAAATTAAAACTAAACTTCAAGATATTATTAGAAATACAGATTTAGGTTATATAAAAGAAAAAAACTTTAATTCTATCTTAAAAGCAATTAATGAAAAAAATCCTGGAATTAATTTAACTAGCTCTGATATAGCATGAAGATCACTACAAAGAGGTCAACAAGTTGAAATATACCCAGAAACAAATAGTCAATATAACCCATCTAACAAATATCAAGGACAAGTTATAGTTAACTTCAAAATTAAAACTAAACTTCAAGATATTATTAGAAATACAGATTTAGGTTATATAAAAGAAAAAAACTTTAATTCTATCTTAAAAGCAATTAATGAAAAAAATCCTGGAATTAATTTAACTAGCTCTGATATAGCATGAAGATCACTACAAAGAGGTCAACAAGTTGAAATATACCCAGAAACAAATAGTCAATATAACCCATCTAACAAATATCAAGGACAAGTCCGATTAACTTTTATTACAAAACCACCAATGCCAGAAAAACAGCATGTTTATGATGGTACAAAAGTTGTTCAAATAGGTTGAAAGACTCTTGAAAATGGTACAGTTCAAATTAAACAATTTAGACCAGCCACAACTGAAGTTCCTGTTGAACTTCCACCATGAATAACTAGTTTATATGGTGCATTTGTCGGTCTTGAATCTAGCAGTGTAAAAAATCTTGATAAATGAAACACCTCAAATGTAACTGATATGGGGGAAATGTTTTATGGGGCTGAAAAATTCAACCAACCACTAAACAATTGAAAAACAGAAAATGTAGTTGATATGAATCATATGTTTTTTTGAGCTAGTTCATTTAATCAAGATATTTCAATGTGAAATACTTCAAATGTAACTAATATGGCAGGTATGTTTTTTGGTGCTTATAATTTTAACCAAAATATTTCAATCTGAGATGTCTCTAATGTAACTGATATGAGTTATATGTTTAAAGGAGCACAAAACTTTAACCAAGATATTTCAATGTGAGATGTTGGTAAAGTAACTAAATGAGATAATTTTGGTTGGGGGATATTTTCATCTAAACTTTGACAAATCCCAGAAAAATTTAGATAGTGTTGACTCCATCTTAAATTAGAGAAAAATATAATAAATAATAAATTTTCAAAAAATATATATAATAAAAATGAAAGGATTATATATAATGAAAAAAATATTAACACTACTGACAATTTCAACATTAACATTGTCTGGAGTTGCTGTGGGGGGTTACTTATTAACCAATAATCTTAACCAAGTTTTATCAACAAACAATTATCAGAAACAAAAACAAAAAGAGACAAACCCTCAATTAAAAGAAAAACAGCATGTTTATGATGGTACAAAAGTTGTTCAAATAGGTTGAAAGACTCTTGAAAATGGTACAGTTCAAATTAAACAATTTAGACCAGCCACAACTGAAGTTCCTGTTGAACTTCCACCATGAATAACTAGTTTATATGGTGCATTTGTCGGTCTTGAATCTAGCAGTGTAAAAAATCTTGATAAATGAAACACCTCAAATGTAACTGATATGGGGGAAATGTTTTATGGGGCTGAAAAATTCAACCAACCACTAAACAATTGAAAAACAGAAAATGTAGTTGATATGAATCATATGTTTTTTTGAGCTAGTTCATTTAATCAAGATATTTCAATGTGAAATACTTCAAATGTAACTAATATGGCAGGTATGTTTTTTGGTGCTTATAATTTTAACCAAAATATTTCAATCTGAGATGTCTCTAATGTAACTGATATGAGTTATATGTTTAAAGGAGCACAAAACTTTAACCAAGATATTTCAATGTGAGATGTTGGTAAAGTAACTAAATGAGATAATTTTGGTTGGGGGATATTTTCATCTAAACTTTGACAAATCCCAGAAAAATTTAGAAATTATAATCCTAACAATACAAAAACACTATCAATTGTTTTAGGGATTATAGGTGGTATTGCAGGTATAGGTATACTAGGTTCTGCAATTTATCTATATAAACGTAAAAAATCTAATCAATAATTTTAATCAAACACCTATTTCCCCCCGCTACCATAAACACGGACTAAAATTTTTCAATATTATAACAGGATTGTTTTCTGAATTGTACAGGAGACAATCCTTTTAATTTTTCTTTTATTCTTATGTTGTTATATCAATAAATATATTTATGAATCCTTTTAGTTAACTCTTCTACTGAATTATATTTTTCACCATAATAAATTTCTTGTTTTAATAAACCAAAGAAGTTTTCTATAATAGCATTATCTAAGCAATTACCTTTTCTAGACATACTTTGTGTTATGTTATTTTCTTCTAGTTTTTTAACTCAGCTAATGTGTTGATAATGAAATCCCTGATCAGAGTGAATTAACAAACCATTTGTATTTTTAACCTTTTTAAGTGCTTTTTCTAGCATTGAATTTGTTAAGTTTAAGTTAGGATTAGTTTGAATCGAATACGAAATAATTTCATCATTGTAAAGATCAATAATTGGTGATAAATATAACTTTTGACCATTAACTTTAAACTCTGTTACATCAGTGCATCAAACTTTGTTTTCTTGTAAAGAATGAAAATTTCTTTTTAAAACATTATCTGCAATTTTTCCAACAGTTCCTTTATAAGAACTATATCTTCCATTTTTTGTTCTAAATTTGATACACTGAACACCAAGCTCTTTAGTTAACCTTAAAATTTTTTTGTGATTAACAATATATCCTTTTGATTCTAAAGCTATTTTTAGCCTTCTATACCCATATGTTTCAAATGATTTGTTAAAAATATCAACAATCATTTCCTTTAATTCTTTGTTTTTATCTATTGTATTTTCTAACTTATGTTTTCATTCATAAAAAGAAGATTTAGGCAGCTTGGCTATTTTTAAGAGAATAGAAATTTTAACTTTTTTGTGTGTTTTTAGTAATTCTAAAACTACTTTTGTTTTTTCCTTGTTGATTTTTGTTTTGTCAACAAGGTGTGGAACTTTTTTCAGAATTCAGCCTCCAACTTATAGTATTCAACTTGTTCTTTTAATTCCTTAATCTGTTGTTCATTATTAATTTCTACTTGAGATTTCTTTATTTTAGTTGGTTTTTTATTAGGGTTTTTCATATTTTTCTTAGGTCTCCCTATATTATTATTTAACCCTAAAAATCCATATTCTTTATACTTTTTAAATCATCCAGCTATAGTTGATGAATAAACAATATTAAATTTTCTTGCAATTTCATCATAAGACTGATTAGTTTTAAGTTTATATAATACAATTTTGAGTTTTAATTTTGGACTATAATAAGGTTTTTTATCCTTATTAATAAGTCCTTCAATTCCGAATGCTTCAAATCTATTAATTAAATTTTTTACAGTTGAATCTGAAATATTATACTTATTTGCTAAATAAGTGCTCCTTTTTACATTAAGTTTTTTAGCTTCTTTAACAATTTTTAACTTTTTTTCTAAATCTAATTTGGACATATAAAAACCCCATTTCCTGGATTTTTAGTCCGGAATATGGGGTTCGGGGGATTTAAAAATTAGGTGTTTTTTTTAATACTATTTTGTTTATACTTTAAAAACTAATTTTACAAGATATTTTACTATGAGTTGATGTAAACCGCCTACCAAAGTAAAACACCTCCTTATTTTGATTATTAAACCCCTTAAAACATACTTTAATAATTATTAGAAATTAAAAGTATGTTATTTTATTTGTTTTAATAAATATAAAAAAGTCTAAATAATTAAATTAAATTCCCTTTATTCTAAAGTACTTTATTAATCCTATATAACTAAATATACACCTAGATATACTTCTATATACCTTGTGATTAGAGTTGTTATTTTATGTATTTAAAATAAGTAAAAACTTATATTCAAATATTATAATTAGTCAAAAATAGTATAAATAGGTGATATTAATGAAATATAGCTTAGAATTTAAACACAAGGTATTTAATGAATTTAAATTTAAATCCTTAAAAGAATTATCTAGTATTTACAATATAAACTACAACACACTTAAATATTGAAAATATCAAACACAAAAAATATTATTAAAGAAAATTAATCATCAATCACAAGTTTTATTCAAACACCAACAAAATTTGAATGGTTTATTAAAAATAAAAGAGATTTGACAAAAACAAAACAAAAAAAGCATTTCTGTTTTTCACCAAATATATCAAATTCAAAAAGAATTTAATATTCCAATAAATAAAATATTAAACACTATTAGTGTTTCAAAGAGTTTATATTACAAAAGATTAAAACAAGTTGAAGTAAATATAAATAAACCTAATAAATTAGAACAATTAATTATTAAAATATTTGTTAATAATCATAATTTAATAGGTTATAGAAAAATAAAACAAAAACTTTTTGAATTATATAACCTAGTTGTTAATCATAAAGTTATTTTAAAAATAATGAGAAAGTGAAACCTAGTAGTTGGTTGGTTGAAAAACAAATCAAAAACACCACATCATAAATCAGGTAAAAATAAATTTAATATACCAGATTTAGTTAATCGTGATTTTAATCAATTTAAACAACAAGGACAAGTAGTTTATACAGATGTTACATATATAACTTTAAATAAGCAAAAATACTATCTTTCTACTACTATTGATGGTTTTTCAAAAGAAATTATAGATTATAGAATAAGTAATAAAAATGACACTCATTTAGTTGTTAAAAACCTAAAACACACAATTAAAAAATATCAACAATTAAATATTGATATATCAGGTTTAATCATTCACTCAGATCATGCATTAGTTTATGAATCAAAACAGTTTAGAAAACTTTGTTTAAAATACAACATTAGACAATCAATGGGTGTCAACTATTCTTGTTTAGATAATGCTGTAATTGAGAGTTTTCATGGACAACTTAAAAAGGGAACAATTCACTCAAATAAAAAGTTTTATAAATCAATATTTGACTATTTAAAAAATATTGATATTTGGTGTAAGTGATATAACAAATCTAAAAACTCAAGCATTAAGTTAAACAAAAGAAAATTACTAATCTGTTAATATTTTTAAATACCCTATACAACCTTAATAGTTATAAGGTTTAATAAAATCTTGATAAATTAAAAATTACAAAATCTAAAAAAAGTGCTTATAAAATAAGAGCATAGTTTTTGTTTTGCAAAATTTTTAATTTTTTTTAAATTTGGGTTTATAATTTTTAAAAAATATGTTAAATTAAAAGTAACTAATCAATATTTAATTGATATTTTACTTGTTTTTGCTTAAGGTAGCAGTACATTTTCATTAGCATTTATTTCTTTAACAAATTTTGAATAAACAAAAAACTCTGTTAAACCATTTTTTAATATATTTTTTCTATCAGCAACAAATTCATTTAAGTTATAAAAATCTCTTCAATTCAATTTATTTTTATCACTATGTTGAACTAAAGTTTCTAAAGTAATTAATTCTGGTAATGAATATGCAATATCTGTTTCATAATATTCTTTTTCATTAAATGCTTTATTACTAGTAGTTTTACCTAAAATTTGATTAAACTTATCTTCAGAATCAAATAATTTTTTATTAACTTTTTTAAGAACATCTGATGTTAAGTCTTTTTGTTTTAATAAACTAACTACACTATTATCAGACTCAAATTCTTTTAAAAGACCTTCTAATTCTTTTTCTTTTCCATTAGATTTTAATTTAATATTTTCTTTAATTTGTAAAATAAAATTTTTTACTTTGTCTTCTAATTCTTGTTTAGCATTAGAAAAATTAACATAATTTTTAAGTGCAACATAAGTTTTATTACCATTAGAAGTCATTTGTTCAGTTAAAACATCAGAAAAAGCATTATGAATAATGTATTTTGATTTATCATTAAAAGTTAAAACTAATTTTTTATCAATAATCTTATTAGTATTATCTTGTTTTACTTCTGCATCACTAATAGTTTTTTCTTCTAAAGCAACATTCTTTGGATTTATTTTTTCAAAAAATTTATAAGAATCATTTTCTTTTTTATACTCAGAAAGTTTAATTTCTAATTTTTTACGAGCTTCTTGTAAACTATTTGCTGGAATAGCAAACAAATATGGGGATTTATCTTCTAATCTTTTCTTTTCTAATTCAGAATAAGTTTTAGAAAATTTACTTTGTCAATTTTCTTGTTTATAAACAAAAACTTTTTGTTCTTTTACAAAACTAACATTAGTAATTCCTCTAAAGTATGACTTATTAATTGTTTGTTGAGATAAATTAGCTAGCGAATTATAGTTTTTAACATTAGCTAAAAAACCTTCTAAGTCTTTTTGAGTTAGAACTTGTTGGTTCAATTTATAGGTTAATGACTCATAAGCGTTACCTCTACCACTCAAATTAGAATAAATAGGAAGTGTTCCAAAAAAAGCATCAGGATAAAACTTAATAGTTGTTTCTTCTTTGTTTTTATTACTATGTGCTCCTAAAGTAATGCTATTACCACTCATTTCAACACCCTTAACAATTGAAAACGATTTTAGAGTAATAATTTCAGGACCTCAAGAAACATTTTTCATAAATCATTTAGTGAATTTGTAAAATTCTTGTGGGCTTACAGCTTCTATATATTGATTGTAAAAATTAAATGAACCATATCTAATATTTAAATAAGGTAAGGCTTGATACTTTTGATAATACTGTTGTAAATATTGATCAACACTTATTTCTTTTTTATTAAATTTAACTATGTTTTTTTCTGGATCATACTTTACACTTTTCTTATTATTATGAACTTCAGAAAATTCAGTTACAGGCAAAGCATTAGGATCAATAAAAGCATTTTTAAATGATTCTTCATCAACAAAATTTTTACGACCAAGTTTTTCAATAGATGTAGTTGAGTATTTATAAGCAGATCCTAAAACAGCAGTAGTTGCAACAATAATTAAACTAGCAGATATAGCATATTTGTGTCATACGTATTTTTTAAAATTTATTTTTGACATAAGCAATACTCCTTAATCAATGTTTTTATTATGTTCATTTTTGAGAAAAAAGCAGAGACATACAATCTCAATATGAATAAAATATTGCAACATTTAAGTAATTACTAACATCAATTACAAGATATTACTAAAATAAATTTCAAAAATTAGTTAGCTTTCATGTTAATAATATTTCTCTTTTCTAGTTGCTTATTCTATGTTAATAGAAATAATACCACAAAGACTTTTATATTTGCAAATGCTTTTTTTGTTTTTTTATTAATAAATTAATAAAAATAAAAAGCAAAATTTGGAAAATAATTGCAAAAAAACGCCTTTTTTAAGGGTTTTTCTTATAATTTAGCTTTTAATTTACTAATATTTCAGAAAACAAAGCTTATTTTTTATTTCTAAAAAAAATAAAAAAAACTAGTTCTAAAACTAGTTTTTATTGATCCAAATTATTTAAATTAATATTCTTTAATAGGTTCAACATTTTTAAATGAAACTTCTAAAGTAGTTCATCTTCCAAACATTTCAATAGCAACAAAAGCTACACCTTTTGAATAGTCCATGTCTTTAACAGTACCTTCTTCATTTTCATGAATACCAGATTTAACTTTAACAACATCACCAATTTTAAAATCAGCAGTAAACAAAGCTTTTTTAGCGACTGCTTCATTTTTTTGTTTAGTTTCTTGTTCTTTTTCTTCTTCATGAGCTTGTTGAATTTCTTCAATATTTGGTACTAACATATTTAAAGTTTCTTCAATAGTTAAAGGAGAAGGTTTAGCCCCACGACCACTTGAACCAATAAATCCAGTTACCCCAGGAGTATTTCTAATTAAAAATCAAGCCTTTTCACTCATAATCATATTAATAAAAATATAACCTGGAAACTTATTTTTAGTTGAAGTTTTTCCTGATTTACTTACTTGATTCGCTTTTGAAATTTTTATTGAAAAAACTTCATCTTCAATATTAGCTGATTTAATTTTTTGTTGTAGATCACCTAAAACTTTTTCTTCATGCCCAGTTTGACAAGAAATTACAAATCATTGTCCTTTAGCTTCTAACAACTCATCTTCTAGTTGTTTAATTTCTTCATAAGTCATAAATTGTCTCTCCTAATTAAAATGCTTTTATTAATCTAAATAAATGTTGAATCACAATATCTACACCAAAAAATAACAAAGCAAAAATACTCATAAAAATAATTACTATTAAAAATTTTTTACCTAAACTTCCTGAACCAGTTCATCTAATTTTAAAAAATTCTTTAGACATTCTTATTGGAAGCTCTTTAAATCATTTTCTAAAATTTTTTGGTTGTTTTTCTTTTTTAACTTTTAATTTCTTTTTAGTTGCTTTAGAAATTTTTTGTGTATTTTTAGGTTTTATAAGTTCATTTTGTTCAACTTGATCTATACTAATTTCTTTTTCCATTATCTTGTTTCCTTATGTAGGGTATGTGCATTACAAGTAGTGCAAAATTTTTTAATTTCTAGTCTTTGTTTTTGAGTTAAACCACTCTTATTAACAGAATAATTTCTACTTAAACACTCAACACAAACTAATGTTGCTTTTTTATTTGTTGAACTTCTCATATAAAACCTCCAAAGATACTAACAATTAATATTATATATATATTTCTTTTAATTAAAAAACTATGACAATTTGTTCAAATAATTTGCTATTCAAAAACAAATAATTGAACAAGCAACACTTGCATTAAATGAATCAATGTTTTTATTAGATGGAACATAAATATTAAAATCACTATTTTTTGTTAATAACTCACTAACACCTTTTTGCTCATTTCCAATAATTACAACAGTTTTATTAGCAAACTGGGTTTTTGTCATATCAGTTGAATTTTGATTTAAATTAGTTGCATAAATTCAAAATCCATTATTTTTTAAAATTTTAATAGCATTATTTAAATTATTAGTTTTACTTATTTTAATATCAAAAGCTGAACCGCTACTTGTTTTAAGAACTGTTGAGTTAACTTGTACTTGTTTTTTATCTAAAATAATAATTCCATCAACATTTAATAAACTACAACTTCTAATAATTGCTCCAAAATTATAAGGATCATGAATTTGATCTAAAACTAAAACTAATGATTTTTCTTTTGTATTTAAGTCATTAATTAATTCATCAAATGGCGTATAGTTAAAATCTTTAATTTCTGCAATAATTCCTTGATGTGGTTTATTTGTTTTTAATAACTGATTTAATTTATTCTCTGATACAACATTTATTTTAATTTTTGTATTTTTCAAATCAAATTCATTTAAAAGTTTTAAATTTTTAACTCAAATTTCTTTAACCATGTTTTTATGTTTTTTTAATAATTCATAAACTACATGCTTACCATAGATTAAGTTATGGTTCATATTATAAGATTCCTTGTTCTATTAAATCTTTTCTAATAAGATCAGCTTTATCAAACTCTTTGTTTTTAACTAATTGTTGTCATTTTAAAAATAATTTTTTAGCTTCTTTTTTAAAATTGTAATTAAATACATTTTTAAATCCTAAAACATCTAATATATAACTTAATGAACTAATTAATAAGTTAAAGTCTTCAAATTTATTGTCAAGTATATTCTTATTTATTTGTTTTATTAATGAATCAATTAAAGATAAAACTAAAGAAGTATTTAAATCATCATCCATATAATTATTAAATTGATCTATATATTCAGATTGATTAATCAATTCAATTTCTAAATCATTTTTAATAATAAATTGAATTGTTTTTTTACTTAAATTAGTTAATTTTTCAAAAAATTTATTAGCTTGATAAATTAAATCATCACTTATATTTAAAGGTTGAGTATAATTTGTTGTTAAAAAAATTCAACGTAAAGTATTTTTGTTATACTTTTTAATAAAGTCTTTTACTAAAATTACATTACCTAAAGATTTAGACATCTTTTCATTATTAATTTGTAAATGTCCATTATGTAATCAAATATTAGCAAGTTCTTTATTATTTTTTGCAATAAACTGAATTCTTTCATTTTCATGATGAGGGAATTTTAAATCAATTCCACCAACATGAATATCTATAGTTTGATGATTAAAATACTCATCAATTAAAAGCACACATTCAGTGTGTCAACCAGGTCTACCTAGACCAAAAACTGAATCTCATTTAATTCCTATTTCAGTTTTTTTTCACAAACTAAAATCTAAACTATAATCTTTTTTAGAATCAATCTCAATTCTTTTACCACTAATTAATTCATCTAATTTATATCCAGATAATTTACAATATTCATTTTGATATTTTTTAATATTAAAATAAACATCACCCTCAAGTTCATAAGCAGCTTTAATATTAACTAAATCTTTTATAAATTTAATCATTTCATTCATTTTCTCACTGATCAAAATGATTTTGTCAGGTTGATTAATATTTAAAGATTCTAAATCATTTAAATAAGCTTTAGTGTATTTTTGAGAAATTTCTAATTCAGTTAAATTATTATCTAAAGCTTTTAAAATGATTTTGTCATCAATATCAGTAATGTTTTGTAAATAATTAATTTTAATGTTTCTACTTTTTAAATATCTAATTAAAACATCAACTAAAATAACTGGACGAGCATTTCCTATATGAATGTAGTTATAAACAGTAGGTCCACAACAATATAAATTAATAGTTTTTTTATTTAAATTCTTTTTTGTTTTAGATAATGAATCATATAGTTGCATAAAAACTCCTATTTAACTTTAATTAGAGGTCTTAAAACAATATAAACAGTAGTTAGAATAGCAGTATTAAAAAAGATCTTAATTGGTATTTGAATAATTCTTACTACAACCATAGTAATAAATGGATTTTCAGAACCTGAAGAGTTTCTTAATCCAAACATTTGATAATCTCCTCAAGCCGCAACTAAAACAGTAACCAAAATTTCACTAATAACACATAATAAAATTATTGGTAACATTACTTCTAATCATTTTTGTCTTTTTCTAATATGTAATACTAAAACAATTCCATAAATAAAAATTAGTGTAATAGAAATCATTATTAAAAATAAAAACGGATAAATATCAGCAGGTATTTTAACACCAAATAGTGAAGTTTCTGGATTAATTTCTTTCATTCCTTGCATTAGTCAAAACATAATACCAGCAGATATTAATAAAAACACAGTAACAAATACTAAAGTTAATCAATTCTTTTTTAATTTAAAGGCATAAGAAGTCATTCCTGATCAAAAACCAAAAGAAAAAGCAACAATAAGATAAGCTACATGAATATATGAAGGAACAAACATTAACGTTAATAATTCAGTAACAATTCCAACAGTTAAACCAACAAAAGGACCAAAAATCATTCCTGTGATTTTAATCATAACTCCTTCAAAAGCTACTCTAATTGGTGGTAAAACCGTAATTGGTAATGTTAAAGAAATAACAGTTGTTGTTGCAACTGAAACTCCAACCATCATTGCTAAGTATGTGATTTTTCTTGTACTAAATTTAACTTTACTACTAATTCTAAAACCGCTACTATAATTTTTGAAATGAACTCTAACTAGTTTAAAAATTGAATAAATAAAAAGAGCAGATAAAGTTATACATAATGAAGTAATTGCTAAATTATTACTATCTAGTAATAAATGTCTAAATTTATCCATAACTTACCTTCTTTTCTATTGAATCAATATATAAGCATCACATTATAAAAGTGTGGTAAATTATCCCACACTTGATTAACTTATTATTTATTTTACCTTATTATTGAATTTATTAAAGTTGTTTTATTATTATTTGTTAGCAACTGTTCCATTTATTTTCTTATCTGAAATTTTTAAAGAAATATCTTTAAATCTATAGGGTGTATTAACTCCTTTTGAATAATCATTACTAAATCTATATGAATTAAATGTTCAACCTACAAATGAATGTTTTTTATCATCATTTTTAGTTTTTGGAACATAAGTTTCAATTAAAGGAGTATAAACTTTTCTTAACCCACCAAATTGTACATAAAATGTAAAATCTTTATTATTTATACTATGAGTTATTTGTAATTCCAAAGTTTCAGCATCTTTAGCCATATAATAGAAATTATGTTCTGAACTTAATTCTCATTTTTGATTAATATTATAAATAAATTTGCTACTATTTCCATTATCAGCTAAATTAACATATGAGCTATCTTTTTTATTTAATTTTGTTGATGAATAGTTAATAGTTAGTTTTAGACTTTTAATATCTGGTCCCTTATTATCTCCAACAATACTCATTCCAAAAGGATCATTTGTAAGTGATGTTCCAAAAACATAAGCATTATGTTCTTTTAAATCTTTAATATCTCCAATTACGCCATTATTTTGTTCACTTAAAGAAATAGAAGATAAACTAGTTGGTGTTGTTTTAACATCTTGTTCAAAAGTAAAAAATGATGAATTTGTTTTAGAAACTTTTGATACTAATTTAACATCTTTAATTTTGTTATCAGTTGATGAATTTACAATATTATTAAGATTTTTTACAAAATTTTCATCTCATTTTTTAACTTGTTCAGCATCATCTTTTAAACTTTTTGTTCATGAACTTACAATAGATGAGTTTTTATTGTTATTAACAAATTCTCTAAATTGTAAAAGACCCTTTAAAGAAGAAATGTGAGTATTTGAATCATCTAAATTTTTATAAAATTCTTGTTGAGTTATTTTCTTTTGTTTAGAATCAGCTCCAGTATAATATCCTAAAACACTAGTATTTTCAGCATTACCTCTAAACAGGTCATAAGATTCTTTTAAATTTCTTACTTCTTGAATATTTCTAGTTAATAAGTTTAAAACATCAGAAATAGTACTAGTATATGCATTAGTTGATCCATTTAAAGACTTTGTAATATCTTGAATATTAGTTGATTGTTCTTCAGTTGTAAATTTATTATCTTTTCAAACATACTTATCAACTTTAATATCACTATTAAAACTAGTTGTTATAGTATGTGTTTTTGTAGTAGAACATGAAATTACTGTTAATGTAGGAAAAACTGTTATAGATCCAAACATTAATACTCCTAATAACTTTTTCATCTTTTTCTCCTTTTTCAGAATATAATACATCAAAATATTATAACAAAATTAAGTCTTTTTTCTATTATCAATCTCTAAACACACCAAAATCTTTAATAAATCTTAAAAAAACTGTTCCAGTAGCACCATTTCTGTGCTTTGCTAAAATTAGCTCAGTTTTTTCTTTTTCTAAATTAGACTGATTATCAGATTGATTTTTTTTATAATAATCATCACGGTATAAAAACGCAACAATATCTGCATCTTGTTCAATAGCACCAGAATCTCTTAAATCTGAAAGCATAGGACGTTTGTCTTCTCTAGTTTCAGCTCTACGGCTTAATTGTGATAAACAAATAATTGGAATTGAAGTTTCTCTTGCAATTTGTTTTAATTGTCTTGAAATTTCACTAACTTCATTCTGTCTATCTTTATTTTGTGAACCAACTATTAATTGTAAATAATCTATTACACACAATTTAATATCATGATCTCTTTTCATTTTATAAAGTTTAGATCTAATTTCTTGAGTTGAAATACCAGGAGTAGCATCAATATAAATTGGAATATCTTCTAGTTTTTCTTTAGTTGCTTGAATTCTTTCTCAATTAAGTTTACTTAAACCTTTACCTGTTCTTAAATTAGTTGAATCAATACTTGTAAGTCTAGTAAATAAACGTTGGGTTAATTGTTCAGCAGGCATTTCTAGTGAAAAAAAAGCAACAGGGTATTTTTTCATAGCAGCATTAAAAGCTAAGTTTAAAGAAAAAGCAGTTTTTCCAACACTAGGACGAGCAGCTAAAATAATAAAATCTGATTCTTGTCAACCTGAAGTAATTAAATCTAAATAATTATATCCAGTTGGAACTCCTGAAATAATCTCAGCTTTCATTTCAAGTTCTTTAATTTTTTCAACAACTCTCTTAGCAACATCTCCAACAGCTTCAATTTCAAATCTTTTAATAGAAAGATCAATATCTAAAAGTTTAGTCTGAGCAACTTTTAATAATTCATCAACATCAGTATTTCCATTATTTCTTTTTAATTCTAATTCTTTAATAACTGCATCAAGCTTTCTAACAACTCCAGATCTATGAATAACATCTATATATTCTTCTAAACCTTGATCTGTATAGTTTTCAGCAGCTATTTCATAAACAACAATATCTCCACCAACTTTATCTAATTTATTAATAGCTTCTAATCTATTAATCACTGAAATTGGAGAAACAGATTTATTTTTGTTATTTAAATCTATAATTGCTTGATAAATATATTTATTTGCCTCAATTGAAAAATCATCAACTTTTAAAACTGAAATAATATCTGCAAGAGCATTAGAAAAACTCATAGCTACACCTAAAACAAAACGCTCTGCATATAGTAATTCTGTAATTGATAATTCTTTTTTCATTTTAAACTTCCTTAACATCAATTTTGATTATTGCTTCAATACCAAAATCTAGTTTTACTTTTATATAATTAATTCCAATTTTATTAATATTTTTAAAGCGAATAAATTTCTTTTTATCTAGTTCAATTCTATGAACATCTTTTAATTGATTAACAATATCTTGACTTGAAATACTTCCAAATACTTTATCATCATTAGTTTGTAATTTAAAATGAAGTGTCAATTCTTCAAGAGTTTTTTTAATTTGTTTAGTTTGGGCTTTTGCTAATTCTTTTTCTTCTTGATCTGCTTTTAAATGTTCATTTAAAGTTTTAACACTATTATTTGTAGCAATTTTTACTAATTGATTTGGTAATAAATAATTTCTAGCATACCCGTCACTAACTTCTTTTATTTCATTTTTTTTACCCTGACCTGGTACATCTTTTAAAAAAATAACTTTCATAATAAGAACCTTTCTTTTGTTAATCTTATTATAACAATATCCTTTTTAATATTCCTAATTAGTAATCTACAATAACAAGACTGAACCAATTTTACTAATTAATAATAAAAAACTTCGTTTAATACGAAGTCTAATTATATTTATTCATTAAATAAGTAAAAGTTTTATTATTAGTAAAATCATTTATAAATTCATTTTTATTAACAAAAGATTCTTTTAATAAATTTAATTCATCATCACTGAACTTTGATAATACCCAATCAATTATTTTTCATTGATTTGCTGGTTTATTTATTCCAATTCTTAATCTATAAAAATCTTGTGTGTTTAAATTATTAATAATTGATTTAATTCCATTATGTCCTGCTGATGAACCATCTTTTTTAAATTGGATTCTAGATATATTTAGATCTTTATCATCATGAATAACTATTAGATCATTTAAATCTATTTTATAAAAATTAATAATTTGTCTAACTGCTAATCCTGAATTGTTGATAAAAGTTAAAGGTTTTACAAACAACACTTTTTGATTATTGATAATAGATGTGTAAACTAGTGAATTAAATTCTTCTTTTACAGAATTATATTTATACTTTTCTAATAAAAGATCAATAGCTATAAAACCAGCGTTATGTCTAGTTTTTTCATACTCTTTTCCAATATTTCCTAATCCAATTATTACTTTCATTAACTTTCCTTATTTACATTTTTTTAATTCTAATAGTTCTTTAAATTACAACAATAGCTTTATTATTCTTTTATTTGTTTAAAAAATATTAATACATAAGACTATATATGTCTTATAATAAAACATTTAAAAGACTCTTTAATTTTTATATTATTTTAGCAACTTATAAATAAATCAATATAATTTAATGTTTTTTTATATAACAAGCCAAACTTTTTTCAAATTATTTAATAATCTTTATAAATTTAATATTTACATTATCTTTTTATTTTTAAAATATAAACCTAATAAAAATAATAATGCTATTTTTATAAATTTTACAAATATTATTTTAATAATTTTTAGCAAAAATTTAGTTTTTATTATTCATGAAATCTTGAATTTTTAACTGAATTTCATCTTTGTTTTTATTATAAACTTCTGTTAAAGAATGATGTTCTTGTGATTCTTTAATCATATTTGCTAATAATGGGGCAACTGAAACAATTTTTAGTCCCTCAAAATGTCTTTCTTGTGGAATTTCAACAGTATTAGTTACAACAACATTTTTTACAATACCATCTTTAATAGCTTGAGTCATTCTTTCTTTAGCAGAACCATTAAATAAACCATGACAAGCAAAAATATAAACATCTTTTGCTCCATTTGCTTTTAATGCTTTAGCTCCACTAATAATAGTTCCACCAGTATCAATCATGTCATCTATTACAAAACAAGTTTTTCCATCAATATCTCCTAAAACAAATTCAACTTCAGCTTTATTAGGTTCAGGTCTTCTTTTTCCAATAACAGCAATGCCATTAGTCATATTAGTTGTATATGAATCAACTTTATGAACTCTATTTAATCCTCCATAATCTGGTGATACTAAAATACATTTTTCAGGATCAAACTTTTCTCTAATAATAGTATCAACTATTTCATTTGCTAGACTTTGTGAAGTGTGAAAATTATCCATTGGTACATCAAAAAATCCCATTGCTTGAGTAGAATGAATATCAAAAACAATTACACGATCAGCTCCTGCTTTTGTTAGTAAATCTGCTACTAATTTGGCTGTAATTGGTTGTCTACCTTTTGCTTTTCTATCTTGTCTTGCATATCCATAATAAGGAATAACTACATTAATTTTTTCTGCACTACCTCTTTTAAAAGCATCAATAGCAATTAATAATTCCATTAAATTTTCATTAACTGGCATTGATGTTGATTGAATAACATAGATTTCTTTTCCTCTTACTGAATCAATTGATTCAACTAAAATTTCACCATCTGCAAACCTAGTAGTTTTTACAACTTTTTGCTCAACACCTAAAAAATGACACACTTCTTTTGCTAATTGCTGACTTGCTGAAAGACCAAAAACATAAATATCTTTATTATCCATAATTACCTCATTTCATAAATAATAATAACAAAAAAGCAATTATTGATAACCTTGTTTTGCACTAAAAACAAAAAAGCAAAAAAGATAAAAAAACAACTCTTATAAAAAGAGTTGTTTTTTGGTTCAATCTCCGTCTTTCGGGATCTACTATCACCCAGAGCCAGCAAGAACCACACTGCCAATCTTATAAATATACAAGATATTTATATTTTTAATGTGGCATAGCCTAGTTATATTTGTCAAATATTGTAAATTAATTTGTTTTTTTAGATATTAATTTTTTTTTTAAATTTTACATGCATCACATTCATAGTTTTCACTATCTTCTAAAACATCTTGACGAATTCTTACATAATAAATTGAAGAACAACCTTGTTTAAAGGCATTAACATATGCTCTGTTTAAATCTCTAGTTGTTGCTTTATCAGTCATAAATAAAGTTAGTGAAATTGCTTGATCAACATGCTGTTGAGCTGCTGCAGCAATATTAATAATTGGATCTGGTCCTAATTCATAAGCACCCATTGCATAATATCCCATATTATCAAAATTAATTTGATATGCTGGAACATAAACTCTTCCTAATTTTCCTTCTTTTCTAACTTCAACTGTTGAAACTACTGGTTGTAGTGAAGGGGTACATGATGATAAATAACTAATTGATCCAGTTGGAGCAACTGCCATTAAATGTGAATTTGCTAAACCTGTTTTTTTAATTTCTTCAACTAATTGAATTCAATCAGCTTGACTTGGAATTTGAACATCATAATCTTTAAATAATTCTTTTACTCTATTTGTTTGTGGTGTTCATTTATCAAATTCACATTTAGTATATTTATCAAATCAAGAACCATCAGCAAATCTTGATTGATCAAATGAAGCAAATTTTTCAAATTCTTTAGCTAATTTATTTGAAGCTTTAAAAGCGTTATAAGCAACTGTATAAAAAAACATATTAGTAAAATCAACAGCTTCAGGTGAGTCATACATAATCTTATTAGTTGCTAAAAATCCATGTAGATTCATAGCTCCCAATCCAACGGCATGATTTTCAGCATTTCCTTTTTTAATTGAAGGAGATGCACTTAAATCTGAATTTCTTGAAACTATATCTAAAGCAGAAATTGCATTATAAATAGAATCTGAAAATTCTTTTCCTGATTTCATCATTTTATCAATATTTAAACTACCTAAATTACAACAAATATCTTCTCCAGTTTTTATAAATGATAAATCAGAACTATATTCACTTGCTGTACTTACTTGAACAATTTCACTACATAAATTACTCATAATAATTCTTCCCTTTTTATCATGAGCATTTCTTCTATTAACAGTATCTTCAAATAAAATATATGGATATCCACTTTCAAAATGTAGTTCAGCAACAGTTAAAAAGAATTTTCTAGCACTAATATATGTTTTTTTAATATTAGGATTTTCTAACATTTCATAATATTTTTCAGTAATTGAAATATCTGATAATGGATTACCATATGTCTTTTGAACATCATAAGGGCTAAATAAAGCCATATCTTTATTATCTCTAGCTAATTCAAAAGTAATATCTGGAATTACTAATCCTAATGATAAAGATTTAATCCTAATCTTTTCATCAGCATTTTCTCTTTTAGTATCTAGAACTGAAATAATATCTGGATGATGTGCTGAAATATAAACAGCTCCAGCTCCTTGACGTTGACCTAGTTGATCAGCATAAGTAAATGAATCTTCTAAAATCTTCATAACTGGAATTGGTCCTGAACTTAGACCTGAAATATTTTTAATAGGAGAACCTGTTTCACGTAAATTGGTTAAACAAATTGCAACTCCTCCGCCTCTTTTTGAAAGTTGTAGTGAAGTTGAAATTGTTCTACAAATTGATTCCATATTATCTTCAGTTCTTAATAAATAACAAGACACATACTCTCCTCTATGCTTTTTAGCTGCATTTAAAAAAGTAGGTGTTGCTGGTTGAAATCTACCTAACATCATATCTTTTAATAAGTTTTTTGCTTTATTAAAATTACCATTACCTAAAAATAGAACATTCATTAATACTCTATCTGTATAAGTTTCTAAATACATTGTAGTATCAAAAGTTTTTAATCCATAAGCATTAAAGAATTTTAAAGCTCCCATAAAACTTGGAAAATGATGGTTAAATGAATAAGCATAATCATTTAATTGACTAATTTGATCAAAACTATATTTATTTAAAATTTCTGAATCATAATACTGATTTTCTAACAAATAATCTAGTCTTTCTTTTAGACTAGAAAACTTTTTCATTCTAGGTTCAATATAATTTTTTAAATATAATTCAGCTGCTTTAACATCTAATTGGAAATTGTCTTGATCTTTTGAAAAAATCTTAGATCTAGCATTTAATTTAATATATTCATCATCAACATCACCTAAAACAATTGTGTTTTTATTTTCGTTCATTATTACCATCCTCTCAAAACCTAAATAGTATTTGCTTTATTTGACTAACATCATGTTGTGTTCCTAATAATTCAAATTGGTATAAAAAAGGAACATTTAGCTTTTTAGAAATAATTGGTCCAGCAATTCCAAAAGTATCACCAAAATTAGTGTTACCAGATGATATAACCCCTCTACAAAAACTTCTATTTTGTTTATTATTTAAAAACTTAATCACTTGTTTTGGCACTGCACCTTCAACATACTCTCCCCCACCACTATAAGTTGGTGTAACTAAAACATAATCACGATCAACACTAATTGATTGTTCTATTTCATAAGGGATTCTTAAATTTTCTATTTCTAATTTTTGAATAAATCTATGTGTATTATTTGAAATTGAAGAAAAATAAACTACAAAAGGCACACCAACTGGTTTAATTACATCTTTATCTGTAACCTTTTTAACATTTGAATGCATAATATACTCCTAAAATTCTCAATCTTCATCTTCTGTTTCAACTGAAACTCCCATCACATATGAAGAACCATTTCCAGAAAAGAAATCATGATTTTCATCAGCTCTTGCAGATAATTGATTAAAAATTTCTGGTTCAATTCTAGTTTCTTCTTCACTAAATGGTGAATCATATCCCAAGTTTTGTAAGAACTTACCAGCATTATATACACTAAATCTAATAGCATCATCAGCAATATCAAAACCAGCATACAGCTCTTTTAAATAAGCGGTTTCTAAATCAATTAATTCATACAATAATTTAAAAACAAATTCTTTCATTTCTGCTTGTTTTTCAACTGATAATTTAGCTACTTTTTTTTGATATTTATAACCACTATAGTAATTATGAATTACTTTATCTCTTAAAATTAGTCTTACAATATCTGAAGTATTTGGTAATTTAGCTCTAGAAGATAAATAAAATGGTAAATAAAATCCCCCATATAATAAAAATCCAGGCATTAAAGCAGCAGCTACTTTAGATTTTAATGGGTCAGTTCCAGCATAATAAGGAATTAAAGCTTTTGCTCTTTTTTGTAATGATTCAGTCTTAACAACTCATTCGTGAGCTTCTTCTATTTGTTCACTTGAACATAATGTTGAAAAAATAGTTCCATAAGAACGAGCATGAACACCAACCATAAAAGCAAAATTAGAATAAATTACTTGTTCATGATCAGTTAGTGAGTGTTCAATTTGAGCAACATCTCCAACTGTTGCTTGAACTGTATCTAATAAAGTCAAACCTGTAAAAGTTCTAGTAACTAATTGTTGTCATTCAGCAGATAAACTTCTTCATGATGATAAATCATTTGATACTGGAATTTTTTCTGGTAATCAAAAGTTTTGAGTAATTCTATTTCACACTTCTAAATCTTTTTCATCATTAATAACATTTCAGTTAACTGATCTTAAATTTCCTTTGAAATTATTTTTAACAAATTCGATTGGTGAAACTGATTCTTGATAATACTTTTGTTCTTTAGCCATTGTAATTTATCCTTTCTTTTTTTGTCATGTAAACTCATTATATTATAAATTTAAGCCTATAAATTTTTAACCACTTAAAAAGTATTTCATCTAAAAAAACATTTTTCAGAAATTGAAAAGGTGAGGTTTTTAATAGATTTTTTATAAATTTTATGCTATGTAATAAAAAGATATTTATTCAATGATTAAGAGTATTTATTTAAATTTAACTTATTTTGAGATATTATTATATAGTAATATTTTGGAGGTTTTTATGATAAATCTATTAGCTTCAACAACTAAATTAGCTCAACAACTAATCTTAGGTTTTGAAATCTTTATTTTCATTATTGCATTTATAATGATTGCTATAGGTTTATTACAAAATAAACAATCTCAAACTGGACTGAGTGCTTTAAATGGTGGAAACGAAGAATTGTTTTCTAATTCAAAAGAACGTGGGTTAGATAAAACTCTTTCTATTTGAATGCTGGTTTTAGGAATTATATTTTTTATAATAGCATTAACAATAAGCATCATTACAAACACTATGTTATAAAATAGTGTTTATTTTTTTATTTAAAAGGGAGTAGTATGGAATCTAAAATTATTGAAATTTTAAAAACTAACAAACATAAAGTTAGTTTAAATAAACTATTAACTTATTTTAATGCTTTAGATTATTCATTAATTAAAAACTACTTAGACCAATTAGAAAAAAATAATAAAATTACTATTTCATTAGAAAATAATATTTACTTATTAGATCAAATTTATAAAAAGGGAACTATTAAATTAAATCCAAAAGGTTTTGGATTTATAAATGATATTAATAAAATTGATGGTGAAGATCATTTTATAGCTGGAGTTGATTTAAATAATAGTATTCATCAAGATGAAGTAGTTTATATTTTAAAACAAGAAGAAGATAATAGATTCAAAGCTATAGTTATTGAACTAATTAAAAGAAATAAAGTTTATTTAATTGGTGAAATAAATAGAAGTTTTGATAAAAGGTTTTTAGATTTCATTCCAAATGATAAATCATTTGATAGTTTTAGATTTGTAATTGTTAATAAAAACGAATTTAAATATGAAGAGTTCAATATTATTAAAGCAAAAATTATAAGTTGTAAAGAACGTAAAATTTTTATAAGACTTATAAAAATTATTGGTAATAGTAAAAGAGCAAGTGATCGCATCTTAGCAATAGCTGAAGAATTTGAAATAAAAACTAGTTTTGATAAACAAACTCTAGATAATGCAAAACAAATTAATTTATCAACTGATAAACTAGAAAAAGAATTTTTAAAAAGACAAAATAATTCTTTAATTAATAAAACAATCGTTACAATTGATGGAATTGATTCAAAAGATTTAGATGATGCAATTTGTGTTGAAAAATTAAAAAATAATAATTATAAACTATTTGCTGCTATTGCTGATGTTTCTTATTTTGTTAGATACAAAACCGCTTTAGATAAAGAAGCTTTATTAAGAGGTAATTCAACTTATTTAGCAAATAAAGTAATTCCAATGTTACCAAACATTTTATCTGATGATTTGTGTTCATTAAATCCAAACACTAAAAAACTAGTTTTTGTGTGTGAAATGGAATTTGATAATAACGCAAACATGTTAAATAAAAAAGTTTATGAATCAGTGATTATTTCTAAAGCTAGATTAAATTATGATGAAGTAAATAATTATTTTAAAACTAAAACATGAACTCATTGTGAACAAACTAAAAAAATGTTAGATGTAGCTTATGAATTGTATAAAAAATTAGAAGATCTAAAAGCTAAAAAGGGAACTATTAGTTTTGATGTTAGAGAACCAAAAATTATTTTAGATAAAAACTTAAATGTAATTGATATTAAAACAAAAACGGCTGATCAAGCTGAAAAATTAATTGAACAATTTATGGTAAGTTGTAATGAAGCAGTAGCTGAATTAATCTATCAAAAAGATTTACCATTTTTATATAGAAATCATAATAAACCAGATGAAGATGAATTAATTAATTGATATAAGTCACTAAAAACATTTGGAATCAATCCTAAATTAACTAATAAACAAATTTTAGATCCAATATTTATTAATCACACTTTAACTCAAATCAAAGAGCAAATTAAAGATGAAACTGAAGTTGAATTATTAAATATTTCTTTATTAAGATATATGGATAAAGCTAAGTATGGATTAGAAAACATTGGTCATTTTGGTTTAGCTAGTGATTGTTATACTCATTTTACTTCTCCAATTAGAAGATATTCAGATTTATTAGTTCATAGATATTTAAAACAATACTTAATTACAAAAGATTTAAATCAAACTAGTTTAGAAAATAATACAAATTATATTAATAAAGTAAGTAATATTATTAATGATACTGAAACTAAAAGTGTTGAATGTGAAAGAGAAGTTATTAAAGCATGTATGTGTGAATATATGTTAAATAAAGTAAATACTACTTATACAGCAACAATTTCAGCAGTTCTAAAATTTGGAATTTTTATTCAATTAGATAATTTAGTTGAGGGATTAGTTCATATTTCAAATATGAATAGTAATTTAGTTTATGATGAAACTAACCGTATTTTAATTAAACCAGATAATACTTATTATAGAATGGGACAAAAAGTTAAAATTAAACTAATTAGTGTTGATATTAAAAAAAGAACAATTGATTTTGTTTTAATGGAATAAGAGGTTTTTATGTCAGAACATTTGATTGTTAAAAATAAAAAAGCTTATTTTAACTATGAAATCATTCAAACTTATCAAGCAGGAATTGTTTTAAATGGTCCTGAAATAAAATCAATTAGAAATCATGATGTTTCTATTAATGAAGCTTTTGTTTTAATTAGAAAAAAAGAAATTTATATTTTAAATATGAATATTAAAAAATATCAGTTTGCTAATTATATTAAAGGTTTAGAAGAAACTAGAACTAGAAAACTGTTATTACATAAAAAAGAAATAATTAAAATATTAAATAAAATAAAACAAGAAAATTTAACAATTATTCCTATTAAACTATACTTTAAAAATGACTATGTTAAATTAGAAATCGCTTTAGCTAAAGGTAAAAAGCTTCATGATAAAAGACAAACTATTAAAAAAAGAGATACAGAAAGAAAAGAATTAAGAGATTATAAATAATGATTATATTTAGTCAGCAAACTAGTCATATACCAACTTGAGCAGTTTATTTAATTTTAGGTTTAGGTTTTATTGGTTTAATTATTTCATCATATGGAGCAACTTGTGCTTTAAAATATCATTCAAAATTAAAAAGCAAAAATAATTCTAAAAAAGTTCAAAATATTTTATCAACTCGTCAATCATATGATTGAGATCAAATAAATACTTTAAATCAAAAAGGTTTTTTTCTAGTAGGTATAACTTTTAAAAAATTTGATTTTAATAAAAACAAAACTCCAATTACTATTTTAAAATCAACTGATTTAAATAATGACATTAATAAATTTAAATCTAATTTAAATGATTATAAAAGTTTAGTAGATTATATGAATAATCAGCAACTTATAGCTAATGATTTAATCTTTTTTATTTTAGAAAAAGCTGAAAATTTAGATGAGATAAATCAATTATATTTAGACTGATTATCTTTAATAAATAATTAAAAAGACTACTTTAAATAAAAAAGAAGTTCTTAATTGCATTAAAATACAAAATTTTAATTTATGCAAATTAAACTTCTTTTTTTGTTATACCATTATAAAGAGGTGTGCAAATATTTTTATGTTATTAATGTTAGTAGTTAAAACAGAATTAATAGTCCAACTAGGAGTATTAATATTTGGTATTTTTTTTATTTTATTTGGGCTGTTTTTATATTGAAAACAAAAAAATAAAAATCGATATTCTTTTGAAAAACAAAACAGAGAATCAAAAAACGCTTGAGAATTTACAAAGAAAAATTTTTACTTACTAGTTTTAGCTATTGGATTTTTATTTATAATAACAGCAATTATAACACTAATAACAAAATAATGTTGGATTATAACACTAATAACAAAATAATAACACAAAACTAATTAACATCTTTTTATAGAAAGGATTTAACATACTCATGTTAACACAAACAAACAAGAGTAATTTTAAAGATAAGTTAAAGGCGTTTGGTGCTAATATTATGCCTACTTTATCTAAATTAAGTAAAGCATTTTTATTACCTATTGCTTTGTTACCTATTGCTGGTGTGTTTTTAGGAGTTGGGGCAGCTATTGCTGCAAATACAGCTGAAAAATCTGCTTTATGATTTATTGGTGCAGTTATGAAAACTATGGGAGAAGTTTGTTTTGATAACTTACCTGTATTGTTTTGTATTTCTGTAGCTTTAGCTTATACTAAAGACTCAGGAGTTGCTGCAATTACTGCTGTTGTAGGATTTTTAGTATTTAATGGTATTCAAGCTCCTTTATTTGTTCAAGGAGTTGTTAAAAGTGAAAAAGTTTCTGAGTATAGTTTATTATGATATAAACATGTTTCAAACTCACTAACTGGATATAATATGGGGATCTTATCACTTAATACTGGGGTTTTAGGTGGTATATTTGTTGGAGCTATTGCTGCTAAATGTTATAACAAATTCCACCAAACTCAATTACCTACTGCTATTAGTTTTTTTAGTGGTACAAAATTAGTTCCTATTATTACTTTTGTAGCAGTTACTCCATTGTCATTTATTTTTATGGCAGTATGACCTATCATTGGATTAGGATTAAATAAATTTGGACAAGTATCAGGCACTTTGCCTTATGGAACTGATTCATTGATTTTTGAAATTGTTGAACGTTCATTAGTTCCATTTGGACTACATCATGTGTTTTATGCTCCATTATGATGAACTAGTGCTGGAGGTTCAATTGCTGAAGGATTTGAAAATCTTCAAAAACAATCAGACAGTGTTAAAACTGCATTTGTAAATACTTATAATGCATTACACTCAACTAACCATGAAAATTTAGAAAAAATTATTTCTGTAATTAAAGGAAACGATAAATTATGGGGTGCAGTTGGTGATCAACTAATTTCTCAAGCTATTATTGCTAATTTAAAAATTTTAAACTTTACAGATGTTGAAAAACTAGGAATTAACTTAGGAAGATTTCAATCAGGTAAATTTGGATTTATGTTATTAGGTTTACCAGCAGCTGCACTAGCTATGTGATTAGCAGCACCAAAAGAAAATAGACAACAAGTATTTGGTATTTACTTTTCAGCTGCATTTACTTGCTTTTTAACAGGTATTACAGAACCAATTGAATATACATTCTTATTTGTTGCTCCATGATTATTCTATGGTGTACATATGCCATTAGCTTCAATTGCATTCTGAATTACAGGAGCTTTACAAACTCACATTACTCAAACTGTTTCTGGTGGAATCATTGATTATATAGTATTTGGAGTAATTCCATTTATTGGTAGAGCTATGAAACCTTTATCAGCATTTGGTGTATTAATAGTTGCTGTTGGGTTAGCACCAATTTACTTCTTTGCATTCTACTTCTTAATTAAATTATTTAACGTTAAAACACCAGGTAGAGATGAAAATTCTGAAGCTAAATTATACACTAAAGCAGACTATAAAGCATCTAAAGGATTAAATGCTGATGGTTCAAAAATGGGCTCATCAACTGATAAAAAAGAGCAAGCTAGATTAGCAAAAGCTGCTGCTATTATTGAATATCTAGGTGGAGAAGAAAATATTGTTGATGTAGATTCTTGTGCTTCAAGATTAAGATTAACTGTTGTTGATTCTAAAAAAGCTAATATTGATGGAATTAAATCTTTAGGTGGAACAACTGGGGCTTTAGTAAAAGGAAATAACATTCAAATTGTTTATGGTGGAGAACAAGAAGCTATTAAACCAAGAATGCAAAAACTTTTAGAACAACAAAGAAATGAAAAAATGATGTCTCACTCAGCAGAAATGAAATCTGATGAAATGAGTATGTCTTGTGAATCAAAAGAAGCTTGTGAGAAAAAAGATTGTAAATTAGAAGAAAAATGTGGTTGTGAAGAAAATTGCATGTGTGAAGATAATAAAATGCAAACACAAGATCAATCTGTAAGTGAAATGAAAGTTGAAGAAAAAGTAATTGGTGAAATGATGGTTGAAAAACCAAAAGCAACTAGAACAAAATCAACTAAAGCTAAATCTACAACTTCAAAAACAACTTCAAAATCTACAAAATCAACTAAGTCAACAAAATCTACAGCTTCAAAGCCAAAAACAACTAAAACAAAATCATCAAAATAATATTTAATAAAATACTCAATTTGTCTATATAGAATTGAGTATTTTTTTATTAGTGATTTTAAAATTTATTTTAAAATTAAAAAGAGGTAAAATAATGGAATTTATCAATATTGAAAAAACAATTAACTCTTTTATAAAAAATAAATACTTTAAAAATGCAGCTATTAGAATTGCTAAAGATAAAAAAGTTATTTATGCTAAACAATTTGGATATAATGATCAAAATAATACTATTTTATTAAAAGGTAATGAGATTTATCAAGCTTATTCAATGACTAAACCTATAACTACACTAGCTTTTTTACTTCTAGTAGATAAAAAACTAGTTAGTTTAGATGATGATTTATCTAAATATATTCCATCATTTAAAGATAAAAATATTAAAATTTGAAACTTATTAACTATGACTTCAGGTTTAACTTATAGTGGTAATAAGTTAAATACTCAACTTCAAATTAAAAAAATATTAGAAGATTGAAAGCTAAATAATTTAACTTTAGAACAATTATGTGATGAATTAAGTAAAGTTGATTTATTATTTATTCCATCAACTAATTGATATTATGGATTAAGTTTAGATGTATTAAGTAGAGTAATAGAAATAGTTTCAAATAAAACTTATAGAGATTTTGTAAAAGAAGAAGTCTTTAACAAATTAAATATGAATGACTCTGATTATTATTTATTTGATAATAAAAGAAAAGCAAATGTTTTTAAGTGATCTTATAAAGAAGATCAAAATCATTTAGATCAAGTTGAAAACTTTGACTTTTTATTTCAATCAATTGATAAATTATCAGTATGTAATTTAGGTGGTAGCGGCTTGTTTACAACAGCTGATGATTATTTAAAATTTCTAAATGTTTTAATTGATGGTAAATTAGAAGATAATAGTCAGTTCATTTCATTAGATTTATTAAATGAAATGAAATCAGATCAACTTACTAAACATAACTTAAAACAATTTTTTAATTGAAATTTAAATGAAGATTATAGTTATGGATTTGGTGGAAGAGTTAGAGTTAAAAATGAACTATACCCACTAACAGAAGTTGGTGAATATGGATGAGACGGATTATTAGGTTCATCTGGATTAGTTGATACTAAAAACAAAATTACAATGACAATAATGTTATCTTCTCATCCTGGACATAACAAACTAGTTGAAACTAAGTTTTTTGATGCTTTATATCAAGATTTAAGAGTAAATAATCTAGCTTAATTTTTTAATTTTTATTAGTTTTATTTTAATATAAAAACTAAAAGAATTAATATGATAATAAAAAAGTATAAATTAATAAGTAAGGAAATAAATGAAAAAAATATTAGGAATAGATCTTGGTGGAACTTCAGCAAAAGTTGTAATTATTTCACAAAGCGGAGATTTAGAACATAGTTTTTCTATAACTAATCCAAAAACTAAAATTATAGAAAACTTATATTTTGAAATTCAAAAAACTTTAAAGACACTAAACATAGATGAAAAAAACATTATGTTAGTTGGAATAACAGCTCCTGGATTTGTTGATCATGATAAAGGAATTGTAATTATGGCTCCAAATATTGAAAATGGATGATTTAATTATGATTTAAAAACTGAAGCTGAATTTTTATTTAAAAAACCTGTTTATGTAATTAATGATGTTAATGCTGCTGCACTTGGTGAATATAAAAAAGGTTCAGGATTAATTTATAAATCAGGGTTGTTTTACTGATTAGGGACTGGAATTGGTGGAGCTATAATTTCTGATGGAAAACTAATTTCAGGATCGCATGGGTTTGCTGGAGAATTTGGACATGGTGGAAGTAATCAATACAATTTAAAATGCAATTGTGGATTAAATAATTGTATTGAAAAAGTATGTTCAGCTACAACAATACCAAACTCACTTTTAAAAATTTTAAATAATAAATATCCTGAATTTTATAAAAAGCATTTTTTAAATATTAAAGATTTAGATATGAAACTTTTATTTGAAATTTATAATAATTTGAATAAACCAATAGAGTTAAAAAATAGTTTATTAGAAGTTTATAATGAATTATTCAATCATATGTCATTATTAATACATGCTTTAGATCCAGATGCAGTTATTATTGGTGGTGGTGGATCTTTAGCTGGAAATAATTTATTAGAATTATTTGAATTTGGTGTAAGAAATAAATTAACAAATTCATATAAAGATATAGTTGATTTTAAATTAGCTTTATTAAAAAATGATGCCGGAATGATCGGTGCTGCTTTTTATGCTTTAGAACAATCACTAAAAGCAAGTTAAATATAATAAAAAAGTTCAAATGTATTAACATTTGAACTTATAAAGTAGTCCTACGTTTCCCAGTTTAAGCATAAAACAAGAAAACATACTTATGTAAATTTTTGATCTCATAAGTTATGTTTTTTATAATGTAATGTCTAAGTGACTTTTTCTTTTGTTAAAAGCTCTAATAATATTTGATAAGTTTGCCAACTTTCTTGTAACTCATAATTATACACTTGTATAGTTTCGATTTTTTGTTTATTTACAAATACTTCAATTTCTTTAACTTCTTTGATAACATTAATCACTTTATGCTCAGTGATTTTGCTTTTTCCAGTCAGTCCTAATTTTGAATTTAGAATGTAGATGATGTAGTTTAAAAACACTAATGAAATGAAACATAAACAAATGTAACCAACAATATGGTTTCAAGTTGATAAATACATTGGACGAAGAGATAATTTACCTTTTAATGTCTTGAAATTAGACTCAATTTGTCATTGTTTTGAATATAAATTAATAACTTCTTTTACTGATAAATCTGTTCTGTTTGTTTCATAAACATAGTATCCATCATATTTTTGATCTTCTTGTATTTTTTCTATGTCAAGTTCATAAAATGCACCTTTGTTTATAGGTTTAAAGAATCTATATTTTTTAGATCCCGCTAAATCATCACAAGAAACAAGATTATCTTTATTCATTTTCTTAGTGAAATTTTGAATTAAAATGTCTCTATCGTTTTTGTCTTTAGTTGCTCGTTTTTGACTAAAACTAATTATTTGTCTTCTAAAATGTCCATTAATTCTTTTTTTATTGTATGAAGATGCAATATCACGAGTTTTGTATATCAAACCACCATCATTTATATAATCTTTTTCATCTAATATATACTCTTTAAATTGTTTGCTTTCAGCTTTCATTCTGTATGAGATTATGTATTTTCAATTCTTAGATTCTAAAAATCTAATATTTCTATTAACACTCATTCCTTTGTCAGCAATTATAGTTACACTGTTAACTTCATAAATATCTGCAATTTCAAGCATAAATGGTATTAAAGTATTTGAATCAGCAACATTTCCTGGAAATATTTTGTAGTGTAACGGTATTCCATTTTCATCAGTTGTCATACCTATAACAATCTGGTCTTCTTTAAATTTTCCATCTTTTGAATAACCAGTTTTTTTATAACCTTCACGAGAAAATGTTTCAAAATAAGTAGTTGTTGCGTCAAATCATAATACATCAATTTTTCTATTGGTATTTGCACAAATTTTTGCATTTAAATTTCTTAAAATTTCATCTTTGTTTTTTGCTATATAGTCTAATGATCTATAAAATGAATTTTTTGAATGAGTGTCTATTTTTTCTTTTTTTGCTGTCTTATAAGTGTTAAAAACATTTATTGGATTTTTAATTCTTTGATAAATCAACTGTAAAACAACATCTTTTAATGTTGTCGATTTTGTGGGAGAACAATCATTAAAAATATTGAAATAATCAAATAGTTTTTCAACTACTTCGTAACCTTTAAACCTTTCTAAAACTTCTTTTTTGGTTTCTTTTTTCTCTTTAAAAATTTCATCTAATTTAGTTCTTGCTTGTTCTTTTGTTCAAGACAATGGAAAGTTTGCAATAATTGCTTTGATAATTGCTAGCGGATCATCATGATATTGTTTTAATTCATGTAAATATCCATATCCTAATCTATATACAAAACCTTTGTTATCTGGTCTTGGCACTCCAATTGATAAGTATTCGCCTTTTTTAACTCTTGCTATTGATGTTCTTCATTGTCTTTTTACATCATTTCTTGACTTCTTCACGTCTTTATTATATCATATATAAGCATAAAAGCATAATAAATTATATTTTTTTATAAAAAAATATAGCCGCTGAAAACTGAGTGTTTTCGCGACTAAGTGGGAAACGTAGGAAAAGCAAGTTAAATATAATAAAAAAGTTCAAATGTATTAACATTTGAACTTATAAAGTAGTTATTAACTACTTTTTTATTATTTAAAATTTAGTTGCCTTAGATTTTTTAAAACTTTTTAAACTTTATCTAATGAACTAATATATGTTGGTTTACCATTATTTTTTAACAAATTATTACAATTTTGAACTTTTAAAAGCATTGAATCTGGTGCAAGTTGGTTTTAAAATGCTGTATTCATTTTTATTTACTAAAGTTTAAATAGCAACACTTAGTGTTTGTTTATTAATTTCCTTTGGTTTAATTCACTACTTTTATAAGTAATACTCAATATGTATCTAATTGATAATTACATTAAAAGAAGTATAAAATTCAAAATTTTAATTTAGTTTTATTACCAATATTAAAATCATTATTAATCATTTTAATTTGAATGTCATTACTATGAGTAATTATAATATATTTTTATTATGCAATTGTTCCACCGATTGTTCCACCTATCAATAATAAGGTTAATGAACTTACTGATAATACTGCTACAAATGGACTAATACCTTTTATAAATTTTGCATAATCGATTCTTGTAATTGCAATAGCTCCCATAACAACACCGCTTGTTGGAGTAATTAAATTAACTAATCCTGATGCAAATGAAAATGCTGTAATTGATCCTGAAGCTAATACATCTTGTTGTTTTAAAACAACACCAATTAATAATGGAAATACTGCGCCCGCAAATCCACTAGTTGAAGGAATTAAAAATGACAATAGGATAAATAACAAAAACATTACTAAAAGAATTAATATAGGTGATTCAATAGCACCTATTGATGACTGTAATCCTGCTACAAATAATTCTTGCATACGCGTTACTTTTAATATTCAAGTAATACCAGCAGCAACAGCAAGAACTAAACATACTCCTAAAAGATCACAAGCACCAGCCATAAATTCTCTAATAAATTTTTCTTCTCCTAAAGAGTTAACAATTGCTAATAAAATTGAGCTGATTAAGAATATAGCTGCTACTGATTCTAATCCACCATGACCAAAACCATCATCAGTTCCTGTTAGGTATGGAATGTGTTCTTTAACAAAGTTAGCTAATATTTCAGAGTTTTTATTGCCTAAAATTGAATCTCATTCCACTAGATAAAATATCATTATTAAAAATGCAACACCAAATATTGAAATTGTTAATTTTCTTCTTCAATTCATTTCTATTTTTTCAGTAGAATTTGATAAGAAAAATTTTTTGTCTTCTTCTAAAGTTTTAAATACTATCGATTTAACGGGGTTATTTTTAACTTTTTTAGCATAAAGAACAACCATAGTAATTGATATGCTCATTAAAACTATAAAAGATACTAAACGCCAAAATAATTCATCACCAGTGTTTGTTATTTTTCCTACTTTATTTAAACTATCAACAGCAATACTAATCAAGAATGGGTTAACAGTTGAAGCAAGAACTCCTGTTCCAGCACCAACTAAAACAATTAATAAACCTGTAAATTTATCAAATCCAGATGCAATCATTAAAGGAATACATATCATATAAAATCCTAATGATTCTTCAGCCATACCCTCTGCAGTTCCACAAATACCAAAAAATATCATCAATGAAACAATTGCTCAAATTTCTTTACCTTTCATTTTAGAAACTATCAATTGAGAAAATCCTTCTAAAGCTTGTGATGCAACAACTACATTTATAAATGCTCCCAAAGAAAGAATAAAGACTATAATTTCAGCTCTATCAATGAATCCTTGCATAGGTGCTTTAAATAAATCAAATATACCAACAGCTAAAATTGTTTTAGTTTCTACTCCTTTATCTGTTGAAATTTGTACTGTAACCCCTGCTCATTTAAATATTCAAGATATTAAAACTAATATAGCAATTGTGATAAATAGTATTGAGAATGCAGACAGCATTTTAAATTGTCTTTTTTTCTTTTTTACTACTTGTTTATGATTTTGTCTTTCAATAGCCATACTTATTTGCCTATTGTTGCAACCATAACAGCCTTAATTGTATGAAGTCTATTTTCAGCTTCTTCAAAAACAACTGAGTGTTTAGATTCAAATACTTCATTTGTCACTTCCATTTCAGGAATTCCAAATTTTTCATAAATTTGTCTTCCAACTTCAGTATTTAAATCATGAAATGATGGTAAACAGTGCATAAAAATTACATCAGGCTTAGCAACTTTAATTGCATCCATATTAACTTGGAATGGTTTTAATAAGTTAATACGTGATTCTCATACTTCAGCTGGTTCACCCATTGAAACTCATACATCAGTATAAATTACATCAGCATCACTACATGCTTGTTTCATGTCTTCAACAAATGAAATTGTAGCATTTGTTTCTTTTGCAATTTCTTTAGATTGATTTACTAAATTTTCGCTTGGTCATAATTCTTTTGGAGCTGCTCCTACAAAGTGCATTCCCATTTTTGCACAACCAACCATTAATGAAGTAGCTACGTTATTTCTAGTATCTCCTGCAAAAACCAATTTTAGGCCTTTTAAATTACCTTTATATTCTTCAACTGTTAAAAAATCTGCAAGAATTTGAGTTGGGTGAAACTCATTAGTTAATCCATTATAAACTGGAACTCCTGAATATTTTGCAAGATCTTCAACAACAGCTTGTTCATATCCTCTAAATTCAATAGCATCATACATTCTACCTAAAACTTTTGCAGTATCTGCTACTGATTCTTTTTTACCAAATTGAGAACCTGATGGTCCTAAATAAGTAACATGAGCACCTTGATCTAATGCTGCTACTTCAAAAGCACATCTAGTTCTAGTCGAATCTTTTTGAAATAGTAAAACAACGTTTTTTCCTTGCATTGTTTGAACTTCATTACCAGCATACTTTGCTCTTTTCAAATCTCTAGATAAATCTAATAAATATCTAATTTCTCTTGGAGAAAAATCTAATAATTTTAAAAAACTTTTACCTTTTAAATTTAAAGCCATAATTTTAATCCTACCTATTATCTTTTAATTTCTTGTAAGTCTTCTCTTCATAGTGGCATAGTCATACATCTTGGACCACCTCTACCACGAGATAATTCTGATGAAGCAATAGTTAATACTTCAACACCTGCTTTTCTTAATAAGTCAATTGTAATTCAATTTCTTTCATAAGCAATAACTTTACCTGGTCTTAATGCTACAACATTAGTCCCATCATTTCACTGTTCTCTACTAGCACCAACAACATCATTACCACCACATCGAATAATTTGAACTTCTCTTCCTACTGCATCACTTAATAATTCAATTAATGTTTTTTTAACTTCTTTGGTTCCTTGTTTTGAAACTTCATAAATTTTAAATTCATCAATGCAATCAAAAATTAATGGGTGAGCAATAAATTTATCATAATCAATATTTGTAAATACAGTATCTAAATGCATAAATGCACGAGATTTTGGAAGATCTAAAGCAATAACTTTACTATAACTTGATTCTGGATCGTTAAATAGTCTTTCACTAAATTTTTCAATTGCTTTTAGTGTAGTTCTTTGAGTAACTCCAATTATTAAAGTTTCTTTATTTAAAACTAAAATGTCTCCACCTTCAATGGTTTCTTCTTTTCAATCTCTTTCATAATAGTAAGGCACTTGATTTGCAAATCTATTATGATGTTTAAATACCAAATCAGGGAAAATTGTTTCTCTGTTTCTTGTTACAGATCACATTCTATTCATTGTTATTCCAAAACCAACACTTGAAAATGGATCTCTTTGGAATAAAACATTTGGTAGCGGATCTGCTATAAAAGGGTATGCTTTATATCCTTCATCAATACCTAATTCAAGCTTTTTGGTCCCAGCAATCATTTTTTTAATCATTCTATAATTATCTAAGCTACTAATAAAATCACGATATTTTTCTTTATATTTATCTTCAATATTTGCTTCTGAAATAAATTGATCAATAAATTTTTCTCTTAAGTCTGGGTGTTGATCTAAAGTTTCTGCAGCTAGTTTTTCAATATATAAAACTTCTACTCCATTATCACGCATAATCTTAGTAAAAGCATCATGTTCTTTAACAGCTACATCCTTAAAGGGAACATCATCAAATAATAATCTTTCTAAAAGTTCAGGAGTTAAATTTTCAATTTCATCTCCTAGCCTATGAACAAGAACTGTTTTTAAAGTTCCTATCTCAGAAAAAACATTTATCTTTTTTTTCACACCTAATATACACCTTCTTATAATCAACTTTAGTGTTGTTAATTTTATTTAATGGTGTTTTATTATCCTATTTATCTAACTTTTCTTATACTAGTTTAAGAGTTGTTGTCTTTTTATCATTAGTTTATATTTTAAGTATTTTAAAAAACAACAATGTTAGTTTTTAAAAGGTTATTACTTTACTAATTTGTATTTTGTACTAACTCCTAATTTTTTAGCATCAAGTGCAACTATTTTTGTTATTGTGAGTCTTATGTTTTATTATGATCAAATATTTAAAAATAAATTTTTAGATCTAATATTAAGTTTTATAAATTTTAATTTATGTCTTTATAAATCTTTTTTTATAGTTTTAGTATTATTATTTGAAATTTATTAATTGTTTTAAGACTATTGTTTAGTTTTTGTATTTTAGTACTATTATTTAAATTTAGATTTAATCATAATTATTTAACTAATTTATCAGTTAAAATCATTTTTTGACTATTTGAATTTATTAAATTAGAAGTACAAAAGTGCAAAAACAAGTATGTAAGGCAAACACCATTAATCTAATTTCATTTTAACATAATTTTTAAAGTGTGAATAGCAGTGAGTGTTAATGTTGGATTAGCAGTGAGTGTTAATTTAAATTGACTTTAAAAGCAAAGTTTTTTATTCTTATACACACTAACCTTTAAATACAAAACAAAGTTTTGCTCTAGTATTTTACTAGAGGTAAAATTACACACTGTCATAGGTTTTTTAAAAAATAATGCAATCTTTAAAAAATATAAAATTATAATTTAATTTTTAAGCAAAATAAAAAGTTCAAACACTTATGCATTTGAACTTGAATAATTTATTTATTTTATGATTATAATCATTTTTTAAAGATTTTTTTATAAACCATTTTAGTTAATTGAGCAACTACACAATAACTAAAAATGATTGTGATTGAAATAGGAATATAAATTAATCCAGGACTTGTTAATTGAACCAAATTTCCAATTTGACTTACATAAACAATCATAAAGGCAATTATTGTAGCCATAGCTCCAATTACATAAACAGGTCAAGTTGAACGAGATTGAATTATTGGTAGTTTTTCAGTACGTAATACTTGGAAAACAAATGTTTGAGATAATAAACCAATAATAAATCAACAAGCATGGAACTTAGCTAATCATAAATTAGCTAATGAAATATCACTAGAAGCAATTGCACTATTATAACTAGTAATATAACCAAAATAATAGCCCGCAATTGCAAATGTTATTAAATCAAAGAATGTACTTATTGCTCCATTAATTGTTGTAAATGGTAAAAGGTCTTTTGATTGCCATCGCTGAGGAGATGTTAAAAATGTAGCATCAACTTTATCTAGTGCAACTCCAAATTGTGAAAAATCATAAATTAAGTTTTGTAATAAAATTTGAGCAGGAGCCATTGGTGAAAATGGTAATCAAACTGTTCCAATTAAAACTGATAATGAATTTCCAAAATTTGAAGCAGTTGTTATTTTAATATATTTTAAAATATTTCCAAAAATAGTTCTTCCTTGAATAATTCCTTTTTCTAAAACTAATAATGATTTTTCTAATAAGATAATGTCACTAGCATCTTTTGCAATTTCTGTTGCATTATTAACTGAAATAGCAACATCAGATTGTCTTAATACAGGAGCATCATTAATACCATCTCCCATATAACCAACCACATGATTATTTTGTTTTAAAACTTGAATAATTTTAACTTTTTGTAATGGATTTAACTTAACAAAAATATTATTATCTTCAACAATCTTTTTTAATTCATAATCACTAGCAGCATCAATTTCTTCACCAGTTACTAAACCTTTAATATCTAAATTAACCATTTTACAAATAGCTCTAGTTATAGGCTCACTATCTCCAGTTAAAATTTTTAAATCTACTCCATATTTTTTTAATAACTTGATAGTTTGTTTTGTTGATGGTTTTGGTGTATCTAAAAATGATGCAAATCCCATAAAGATTAATGACTCTTCATCTTTTGGACTAAATTTAGCTTGATTATCTCTAATTTTTTTATACGCAATACCTAATAAACGTTTACCTTGTTGATTGATTTTTTCATAATAAGCAATAATTTGTTTTTTAAAAGTATCAGTTAAATTAACAACTTTATCATCTTGAATAACTCTTGTACAAGAATTCAAAATTTCTTCAACACTACCTTTTGTAACCATAAAACGTTTTTCGTTTTCATCATCAAAAATAATAGTTAGTTTTCTTCTATTAAAATCAAAGGGTATTTCATCAATTTTAGTAATATCTTGAATAAAAAAGTTATGATTGTGTTTATTAACATAATCAACAATTGCTTTATCCATTGGATTTTTTAACCCAGTTTGATAATAACTATTAATATATAAGTATTTTAATAGCAAAGGATCAGCCTTTTTATCAACTCTTAGATAGTCAATAAGTTCTATTTTATCGTTTGTTAATGTACCAGTTTTATCAGTACATAAAACATCAATAGCTCCAAGTGATTGAATTGCTTCTAATTGTTTTACTACTACTTTTTGTTTTGACATCTTAGAAGCTCCATTTGCTAAATTAGTAGTTACTATCATTGGTAACATTTCAGGAGTTAATCCAACTGCAACAGCTACAGCAAAAAAGATTGCTTGAAATCAAGGGTTGTCTTTAATATTATCAAAAGAACCACCACTTGAAATAGTTCCAATAATTGATTTTGCTAAATAAACTGTTGGAACCATTACAAGCATAAAAATTAATAACATTCTTGTTACTTGTTTAATTCCTTTTGTAAAGCTTGAATCAGGGCGTTTTTCTAAAATAGCTTTACTAATAGTTGAAAAGTAAGTGTCATTTGCAGTTGCTAAAACTACAGCTAAAGCACTACCAGAAACTACACTAGTTCCTGTATAACAAATATTTTCTAAGTCCAAAATATTATTTGTGTTTTTTTTATTATTTGCATGTTTTTCAACTGGTATTGATTCTCCAGTTAAAGATGATTGATTAATAAATAAATCAGTTGATTGAATGATTCTAACATCAGCAGGTAGCATATCGCCACTTGATAAATAGATTAAATCACCTGGAACTAGTTGTTTAACATCAATTTCTTCACCAAGTCTAATTAAATCTAACTGATTTCTTTTAGTTATTTTTATATAATCTTCTACATCTTCATCATTTTTATGTCTGATAATATTAGTAGTACTTTTAACAATAGAACTAATTTTTTTAGTAACTAAATGAGATCTTAATGATTGAATAAAAGAAGCTAAACCACTTCCAAGAACCATTAATAAAACAATTAGTGCACCTACTAATTCAAATTTAGAATCACTACTATTTGTTTCTTGATAAAAACCATTAGTAGCATATGAAATAAAATTATATAAAGAAATTAGTAATAAAATGATATTAAATGGACCAAAAAAAGCATGTAAAAACTCTGCTAATAAGTTAAACTTTTTCTTTTTTAACTCATTAGTTCCATATTTTTTTAATCTTAATTCAAATTGTTCGTTAGTAAGTCCAAAATGTTTAAGTTGTAATATTTCTAATACTTCATTTTGTTCTAAATTACTAACTTGTTTAATGAATCTTTCGTTTGCAAAGTGGGTCTTTTTTTTGTGTCTTGTTATTTTTTTAGGAGAAAACTTTCTCTCTTTAAATAAAAACATTTCTTCACTCCTTTACAAGACTAAATAATGTTATAAAAGACCTATAAGAACAATATGGGATTATTTATAACATTATTTAATCTTTTTATATATTTACTATGGGACTCTGGACTTTCATCTATAGAAAAAGTTAAATTTGTCATAAAATAATCACCACCTTAACTATTTTATTATACTTTAAAAACATAATATATAATAAAAATTAAATTAAGATATAGATAATAAACTATAAAATAAAACTTGTATATTTAAATAAAAAGTTTTGTTTTTAAATTATTTGATTTATTTGATTTTTATAAAATTAAATAGATGATATATAAGTAAGGAGATCTAAAATGCGCGATCATAATTCATCTAATAATTCAAACGATCATCAAAATTTTCATCCAAATAATCAACATCATAATTATTTAGATGATAACTACTATGATCGAAATCAAAGTTCTATTTCAAATTATCATAATCACTATCAAGATAATAGATATTATAATCAAGATTTTAGATATCATACAAACTATCAAAATCAATACAAAAATAATGAATACTACTATAATCAAGATTTTAGATATGAACAAAATTATCAACAAGAATATGAACAGCAAAAATATTATGAAGAACAATCTGAACAAGATAATCAATCAAATAATGAAAAAATAAAATTTGAACCTGATATAAAAATAAAAAATATAGTTAAATTATCTTATTTAAAATTTTGAATTTTATTATTTGTATTTACTTCTTTGATTGGATATTTTGTTATTTTTTTAATAAGTAAGTATAACAACTTTTTATATGATCCAAACAACATACAAAAATATAGTAAATCACTTCACAATTGACTATATACAATGAACAAATTTAAAGTATGACATTTAATAGCAGTTATTATAATTTTGACTCTAATTTGATTTATATATATAGTTTTAGTATCAACACTATTTAGTAACTATAAAAAATATCTAAAAGATATGCAACAAAGAACAGAAGAATATCAAGCACAAAAACTACCTATGCTTTATTTAAATAAACCAGAAGAAGGTATGGCACCTTTATTAATTAAAAAAATGTATGAAAGACAAATTAAAAAGCCATACTATGCTAATTGATTTTGTTTGGTTATATATATTTATACTGGTGTTGGTGCTATTATTTATTCAATGTTTGTAATGTTTAAATGAGGTTCTGGAAAACTTCAAGATAATGAAGCAATTCATAGGTTAACATTAAAACAATATTTTGCTCAACCAGGTCAACTAACTCCTTACTACATTTTATTAGGAATTTTTCTTGGAGTTATTCTTATACATATAATTACATTATTATCTGTTAAATATGTTCGAAACGCTTTAGAAGAATATTGACAAACTCCTATTTTATCTGATGAAAAAATAAAAGAATTAGAAAAAAAAGCCAATCGTAGATCACTAATCGTCTTTATTATATTAATTATAATTGCATTTTTTGTACTAGCTTTCTTCTTTATATTCTTTAAAATTGAAAGAAGAAAAGGTTCAATATTTAATGTTTTTAAAAGATCAGAAAAATAAAAATTAATAAAAACCTATACTTATAACTAGTTTGACTAGATATAGTATAGGTTTTTTTATTATATTAATTTTAAAGGAGTAACTAATTCTTTATCTTGCTTGTCTACAAGATATAATTTTTCAGTAATAATTTTACATTCTGTGCTATTAATAAATACTAGCCCTTGATCAATATGAATATAAGTGTATTTATTTTTTTCTTTAAAACTTAAAGTATCATTTCTTAAAGCTGTTACAAATGGAGCCATATTTTCTAAAACCCCAATGTCTCCATCAATAGTTTTAAGATTAATTATATCTACTTCTTTATCTTCAATAAAAACACCATTAGGTGTTAAGATTTTCAACTTAATTCCCATTACTTATCTTTGTCATTGTTATATTTTTCAATAACATTATCAATAGTTGAAGAATATAAGAAGTAAGTTTCGGGAATGTGATCAACTTCATCATTTAAAATAGATTTAAATGATCTAACAGTATCACTTACCTTAACAAAAACCCCAGGTCTTCCTGTAAATTTTTCACCAACAAAAAATGATTGTGACAAGAAATTTCTGATTTTTCTTGCTCTTTGAACAATTAATTTATCTTCTTCACTTAATTCATCCATACCCAAAATTGCAATAATTGATTGTAATTCTTGATATTTTTGTAAAGTAATTTGTACTTTTAAAGCGATATCATAATGTTCTTGTCCAACAATTTCTGGATCTAAAACACGAGATGAAGAAGCAAGTGGATCAACTGCTGGATAAATTCCTAAACTAGCAATAGATCTATCTAAAACAATACGTGCATCTAAGTGAGTAAAAGTAGTAGCTGGGGCTGGATCTGTTAAATCATCAGCAGGAACATAAACCGCTTGAACTGAAGTAATTGATCCATTTTTTGTTGAGGTAATACGTTCTTGTAATGAACCCATTTCAGTTGATAAAGTTGGCTGATATCCAACAGCTGAAGGCATACGTCCTAATAACGCTGAAACTTCTGAACCTGCTTGAGTAAATCTAAAAATATTATCAATAAATAATAAAACATCCATATTTTTTTTATCTCTAAAATATTCAGCAATAGTTAAACCAGTTAAAGCAACACGCATTCTAGCTCCTGGTGGTTCATTCATTTGTCCAAATACTAGACAAGTTTTATTCAAAACTCCAGCTTCAATGAATTCATGATATAAATCATTTCCTTCTCTAGTTCTTTCACCAACTCCAGCAAAAACCGAAACCCCATTATGAGCTTTTGCAATATTATTAATTAATTCTTGAATTAAAATAGTTTTACCAACTCCAGCTCCACCAAATAGTCCAACTTTTCCACCTTTTGTAAATGGGATCATTAAATCAATAACTTTAATTCCTGTTTCTAGAATTTCAGTTGTTGTAACTAATTCTTCATAAATTGGAGCATCTCTATGAATGGGTAGTCTTTTAACATCTAAATCTGGCTTTTCATCAATTGGATCACCTAAAACATTAAACATACGACCCAAAACTTCATTTCCAACTGGAGCTGTAATTGGTGAATTAGTATTAATAACATCTAATCCTCTTTTTAACCCTTCAGTTGGACCCATTGCAATAGTTCTAACTATTTCATCTCCAATATTTTGTTCAACTTCAAGAACTAATTTTTTACCATTATTATCAACAATTAATGCATCATAAATTTTTGGTATATTATTTTCTGAAAACTTAACATCAACAACTGGGCCTAATACTTGAATAATTTTTCCAATAACTTGAGTTTTGTTTTTATCTATTGTTTTTTTACTAGATACCATATGTCCTCCTAAGATTTGTTATTAGCTCCAGAAACAATTTCACTAATTTCTTGAGTAATAGCACCTTGACGTTGTCTGTTATATTTTAAACTTAAAGTTTGTTCAAGATTTTTACCATTGTTTGTTGCATTTTCCATAGCAGTTCTTCTTGAAGCTTGTTCACTAACTTGTGATTCTATAATAGTTCCATAAATAATTGCATTAACATAAATTAAAATTGTACTATTTAAAATTTGTTCAGCATCAGGTTCAAATATTAAGCTTTGTGAGTGTTTAAATTTATTTTCTAATTTAATAATTGGAAAAATTCTAATTATAGTTGGTTCAAAAGTTACATTATTAATAAATTTAGTATAAACAATCTTAATTTCATCAAATTCATGATTTATATACATATCTAAAAGATCATTACTAATTGATCTTGCTTTTTTATTTGTAAAACTAATATCAATATCAGTAATTTGATTTTTAATTTTAATTTTTTTAGATCTAAAAAATAACACAGCTTTAGAACCAATAGCAAAAATTTCATCTTCTAGTTTAAGATTTTGTAAAACTAGTTTATTAACATTTGAATTATAGCCACCACACAAACCCAAATTAGAATTAATAACTACTCACAAAGTTTTATTTGCTTTAAAATCAGTTTCTTTTAAAAAAACAGATTTATTAGTTTGCCTAATAATATCATTAAATAAAGAATATACTTCACTAACATAATTATGAGTATCAATTACTTTTTTACTAATTTTTCTTAACTTAGCAGAAGCAACAAGTTGCATTGCATTAGTAATTTTTGAAATATTTTTAACAGATGAAATCTCTGTTTTTAATCCACTTAAATTTGGCATACTATTTTCCTAGGTTTTGATATTCTACAATATTACCAAATGTTTCAGGTTTATATTCTTTAATATTTTTAGTTATTTTTAAAACTACTTTTTGAGCTTGTTTTAAAATTTCTTTTTGTAATTGATCATCAAAAGTCTTTTGCTCATCTAATTTTTTACGAAGTTTAACTGCTTGTTGGTCATTTTTAAAATGTGATAAAATTTCATATTTAAAATTATAAATACTATCTAGTGGTAATCATTTTAATAAATGTGATTTAATAGTTAATAATAGAATTGCTTGGTCAACTTGTTCTAGTGGATTATATTGTTTTTGAATTAGCATTTGAATAATTTTTGCGCCTTGATCTAAAGTAGCTTTAGTTGTTTCATCTAAATCAGATCCAAATTTAGCAAATGATTCTAATTCATAATATTGAGCTAATTCTAATTTTAAAGTTCCAGATACTTGTTTAATTGATTTGATTTGAGCAGCAGACCCAACTCTTGAAACTGAAGGACCAATATCAACCGCAGGTCTAACACCTTGATTGAATAATTCACTTGATAAAAAGATTTGTCCATCAGTAATTGAAATAACATTAGTTGGAATATAAGCAGAAATATCTCCTGCTTGAGTTTCAATAATTGGTAAGGCAGTAATTGAACCACCACCATAGTTTTCATTTACTCTAGCAGCGCGCTCTAATAGTCTTGAATGTAAGTAAAAAATATCTCCAGGATAAGCTTCTCTACCAGGTGGTCTTCTTAATAATAAAGACATTTCACGATAACTTACTGCATGTTTTGTTAAATCATCATAAACTATTAAAACATCGTTTCCATTTTCCATTCATTCTTCAGCAATAGTTATTCCTGTATATGGAGATAAATATTGTAAAGAGGCTGGTTGGCTTGCTCCAGCATTAACAACTACTGTGTAATCCATTGCCCCATATTTTTTAAATTTTTCAACAACCTGCACAATAGTTGAATCTTTTTGACCAATTGCAACATAAATGCATTTAACATTTCTATTTTTTTGATTAATAATAGCATCAACTGTAATAGCAGTTTTTCCTGTTTGACGATCACCAATAATCAATTCACGTTGTCCTTTTCCAATTGGAATTGCTGAATCAATTGCTAGAATTCCAGTTTCTAATGGTTGAGAAACAGATTTACGAGCCATAACCGAAGTTGCAACTCTTTCAACAGGTCTAGTTTTAGTAAAATTAATTGGCCCTAGATTATCAATTGGTTGACCTAAAGCATCAATAACACGCCCTAATAAAGCATCACCAACTGGAGCTTCAACAACTTTATTAGTTCTTTTTACTATATCTCCTTCTCTAATTAAAGTTTCATCGCCTAAAATAACAGAACCAACAGCTCCCTCTTCTAAGTTTAAAACCATTCCATAAACATCATTTGAAAATAATAGCAACTCACCCATAATTGCATTATCTAATCCATAAATTAGTGCAATTCCATCTCCAACACTAACAACAGTTCCTTGTTCAGTTTGAACCACTTCTTTATTATAATTTCTTATCTGTTTTTCTATCATCTCAGAGATTTCTTTGATATTAAAACTCATCTTAAACCTCCTTATGTATTCATTTGTTTTTTAAGAGCTTCTAATTTAGCTTTTATAGAACCATCAAAAACTTTTCCTTGAACATTAACTTTTATTCCACCAATTAATGTTGAATCAATTTTATTAACTAATTCAACTTTTTTGTTAACTTTATTTGAAACTTTCTTTTTAATAGCTAATAGTTGAGTTTTTGTTAATTTTTCAGTAGAATAAACTACACCTAAAACTATATTTTTATAATCAAGTAGTTTTTTATATAAAGCTTTTAAAATCATTCTTGCATTTATAAACAATTGATTTTCTACTAAAATTTTTAATGCATTGATTAAATAAATATCAAACCCAAATGGAGTAAAAGTTTTTTCAATGATTAAAATAGCATTTTGTTTTTGTTGTTTATTAGAAAAGTTTACAAGCTTATTAAAATCATCTTTGTCAGCTAAACTTTGAATTAAGGCATCAACTTGAATAATATAATCATCAACCAACTTTTCTTTAACAGCAATGTTAAATAAAGCAGTTGCATAGTTATTTATTGTACTATCTTTTAAAATCATATTAATCTAAATCTTTAATAAATTCTTCAATAAGTTTTTTATTTGTATTTTTATCAATTTCTTTACTTAAAATTTTTTCAGCTGAATTGATTGCTAAATTAACTATAGTATTTTTAATTTCTAGTTGTGCTTTAATTTTTTCTTGTTTAATAGAATTTTGCGCATATGATTGAATGTTTTTTGCTTGTAAATTAGCATTATCAATAATTTTATTTTTTTGAATTTCAGCATCAACTCTAGCTGTGTTAATAATTGATACTGATTCTGTTTTAGCTTCTTCTAGTAGTGAATTTGCTTGTTTTATTTTAATATTTGCTTGTGTTTGTTTTTCAATAGCATCACTTAAAACTTCAGTAATTTTTTGTCTTTGTTTTTCAATCATTTGTTTATATGGTTTATAAACTAATTTTGCTAAAACAATAACTAAAACAATTGTTGCTAATAAGTGAGCTATAAAATTTGGTAAATTAGGAAATAACGATTCAATAATTTTTGGCACACCTTGAGTGGTTGCATTAATCGCTATGTTAAAGTCTACAGATAACACTTTTTATTATCCTTTCTAACAGCAAATCTAAACAACAAAAATTAATAAAATAGCAATAACTAGTGAATAAATTGCTCCAGATTCAGAAATACCAGCAGAAACTATCATTGTTGAAGTTACTTTCGAAGCCATTTCAGGATTACGCCCAATTGCTAAACAAGCTCCTTGTCCAATTAAACCTTGTCCAACTCCAGTTCCCAAAATTCCAACAGAGGCTAGCCCAGCTCCAATATATTTAATATCACCAGTTACAGCTAAAATGTTTGGTAAAATTACTGACATTGCTCCTAAATAATTGGCTAAAATATTTGAAATAAATGCTGTATGTAACATGTTATATTCCTCCTTTAATTTAATTAGAATACTTTTTATTATTGATATTTATAGTTATTTCTTCTTTAACTTGTTCAATTAAATCTGTTTTTTTTGCATTATCATCAATTTGTGCAGATCAATACGAAAGTGTTAACATTGCAAAAACTGTTGATTGAATTACACCACTAAACAAATCAAAATACATATGTAAAAAAGGCATAATTGGTGTTGTAAATAAATTTAATCCTGATCATCAAAATTCATATTGTTTTAAATAACCATTTTCAACTAGCTCAGGATTTCAAATTGCATATGATGCTCATCTTGTTATGCCATCAACTTGAATATTATTTACACCTCAACTTAATTGAAAACCAATTAATAATCCATATAATAAACCTAAAATAATAGATCCACCAATTAAATTACCAAATAAACGAAACGAAATAGAAATTAGTGGTGTAAATTGAGTAAATAATTCAACTGGATTTTTAAATCTTTTAAAAAAAGCCAGTTTTTGATATTTAATCCCAAAATAATAAATCATTATAAAAGTTACCATTCCCATAGATAAAGTAACTGTAAAAGAAGTCCCTTGTGCTTCAAGACCTAATATTGAAAGAAGACACCCTATAAAAATATATGCAAATAAATACATTATATAAGGTGTAAGTTTTTGATATTTTTTACCTAATATTGAAACTACAATATTTTCAACACTTGCTACAAAAACATTTACTAGTACTAAAAAACCTGGCATCTTATCATCAATATTATAATTTCTAATTTTTTTATTATAAATTATTGAAATTATACAAACTATAATAACAACTAATAAGATTGTTATTAAAATTCCATTAAATTTATTTCAAGTAGCTAAATTATCTTTTATTGATGCAAAAGTTACTAGTTTCATTAAGTTCCTCCTTTCTTTTCTAGTCTTTTATGTATAAAAAATGGTATTACTAGATTTGAACTATAACCAATTAAAATACCTAAATAACTAAAAATATTTTCATCACTTAATAATAAAGCAATAAAAAGTGGAATAACATATATACCCATTCTTAAAAGGAACATTAAATAAATTAAATAAGGATTTTGATATTTTATAATTAATAATTTAGTTAAAAATAATAAAAATATTGCTATATATGAGCAAAAATAAGCAATAACCAAACTTATTAAATTAATCCAATTTAGTGTTTTAACTACTGATAATACTATAAAAACAATAATAAGTATGAATCATCAAACAGTATTAAATATTAAAGCTTTTCTTAGTTGTTTGTCTAAAAAAGTTTGCTTTAACATTGTAAATGAACCTTTCTTGAAATATGAAACTCCTTATATATATTCTACTCTCTTTTTAAAAAAACATTTATTTTTTAAAGTCTGTAACTTTAGAGTAAATAAAAAAAATGATACATAATGTATCATTTATAAATTTTAATTATTTTGTACCAAAAATTCTATCTCCAGCGTCTCCTAAACCTGGAACAATATAACCTTTTTCATTTAATTTTTCATCTTTTGAAGCTGCATAAATTTCAACATCAGGGTGTTGTTCTTGCAGTCTTTTAATACCAGGTTCTACAGCTACTAAACAAACAAACTTAATTTCTTTAGCTCCTCATTCTTTAACAATATCTATTGCTTTACATGCACTTCCACCAGTTGCTAACATTGGATCAACTACTATTACATAACTTTTATCAATATCTTTAGTAGTTTTTGCAAAATATTGATGAGTTTCTAATGTTTTTTCATCTCTATATAATCCAATATGAGCAATTCTTGCTGTTGGAATTAATTTTTGAATACCATCTAACATTCCAATTCCTGCTCTTAAAATTGGAACTAAGACTACTGGTTGATTAATTGTATGTCCAGTAGTTTTTGCAACTGGAGTTTCAATATCAACTGATTCAAGCTTTAGATCCCTAAAAATTTCATAGACCATTAATTGAGCTATTTCGCTTAAGTTTTCTCTAAAATCTTTTGAAGAAGTTTCAGTTTTTCTCATTCTAGTTAGCTTATCTATTATCAATGGGTGTTTAATTTCTGTAAATGCCATAATATATTCTCCTTTTTTATGCGCTCGATTCATTGTATAACAAAAATAATTAATTAGCAAATCATTTTTTAAAAAAGTACTCAAAAAAAGAATACTTAAAACTAGTATTTAATGTTTTGATATATTGGAAATTTTTCGCATAAACTAGCAACTTGTTTTGCTAATTTTTCTAAATTTTCTTCTGATTGATCTTTTAAAGCACTAACAATAATTAGTCCTACTTGTTTAAACTCTTCTTCTTTAAATCCTCTAGTTGTCATTGCGGGAGTTCCAAGTCTAATTCCAGAAGTATAAAAAGGTTTTTCAGTATCAAATGGAATCATATTCTTATTACAAATAATGCCAATTGATTCTAAAATCTTTTCAGCTTTTTTACCTGTAATTTGTAAAGTAGATTTAATATCTACATTAATCAAGTGATTATCACTACCACCAGCAACAAGTCTTAAACCATTTTCTTGTAAAACATTAGCTAATGCTTTAGTGTTTTTTACAATTTGTTTTCCATATTCTTTAAATTCATCAGTTGAAGCTTCTAAAAGAGCTTGAGTTTTACCAGCAATTAGATTTTCTAAAGGACCACCCTGTGAACTAGGAAATACTGCTGAGTCAACTTTTTTTGCAAACTCTTGTTTACATAAAATTAATCCGCCACGTGCTCCTCTTAAAGTTTTATGAGTAGTTGTTGTCACAATATCTGCATATTCCATTGGATTTGGATGAACTCCAGCAGCTACTAATCCAGCAATATGAGCCATATCAACCATTAAATAAGCTCCAACTTTATCTGCAATTTCTTTAAATTTTTTAAAATCAATAATTCTAGAATAAGCACTTGCACCAGCTACAATCAATTTTGGCTTATGTTCTAAAACGATTTGTTCAATTTCTTGATAATCTAGTTGCTCAGTATCTTTATTAACTCCATAAAATCTAAAATCATAAGTATATCCAGAAAAATTAATAGGATATCCATGAGTTAAATGACCACCAGCGTCTAAACTCATAGCAACAACACGATCTTTTGGTTCTAATAAAGCCTTATAAGCAGCATCATTTGCTTGACTTCCTGAATGAGGTTGAATGTTAGCATGTTCGGCATGAAACAATTCTTTAGCAGTTTGAATTCCTAAACTTTCAATTTCATCAATAAATTCACAACCACCATAATATCTTTTACCAGGATAACCTTCAGCATATTTATTAGTTAAAACAGAACCATTTAATTCTAAAACAGCTTGAGAAACATAGTTTTCAGAAGCAATTAATTCAATGTGAGATTGTTGTCTTTTTAATTCTTTATTTAATGATTCTCTTATTTTTGAATTAATTTTTGTATTCATTTAATGTATCAACCCTTTCTATATGTCTTCCACCTTCAAATGGTGTATTTAAAAAGATATCAACCAAATTTATGGCTTTTGGTATTGCAATCATTCTAGCTCCTAGTGCTATAATGTTTGCATCATTATGAATTCTTGCTAATTCAGTTGTTTCTTTTTCATATACTAAAGCAGCTCTTGCAGTTTTAACTTTATTAGCAGCTATACTAATACCAATTCCAGTTCCACAAATTACAATACCTCTACTATTAGTATCTTTTACAACATGTTCAGCTACAGTTTGACCTATTTTTGCATAATTACAAGATTTACCATCATTATTTCCTAGATCAATTACTTCATAATTTTTTGATTTTAAATGATTAACAATTGCTTGTTTCATTTCAACTGCACTATGATCATTTCCTATATAAATTCGATTTGACATACTAACCTCTCTTTTAAAATATTTTACAATAATATTTTTAAGAATTTTTAGCAAGTAAAATATTATTAGGTGAGCTTAATGAAAAAATTTATTGAAATATCTAATGATAAGTTTTTTGAATTACTAGATAAAGGTTGACAAGTAATTGATGTTAGAGATAAGTATGAATATGAAAATTTTGAAAAATTTTTACCAAGTACTAATATCTCTTATCCAGAAGTTTTAGATAACGTTAATAAAAGATGACCTAATTTAGATACTAAACTAATTTTTGTATGTAATCATGGTAACCGATCAGGTTTAACAGCTAGACACTTAAACAAACTTGGTTATTATAATGTTTATGTACTAGATACAGGAATAGCTGGGCTTTAGAGTTTTAGCTATTTTTTATTTGGATTTAATTTAACAGTAATTAAATTATCTTTTTTTAATTTTTTAATAAAATCAGTTCTTATATTTCCATCAAATCCATTTTCATAATCACTTTGACCTTGCATTAAACTAATTGCATTTGTTATTGTATTATGTTTATCATCACTAGTAAGTAAATAATTAATACCAATTAAATTAAATGAAGAATCAATAGCCATTGATCCAGATGAACCTTCATCTAAAGCTTTATGATCTTCATTTTTTTCTATTCTTGTAAATAAAGATGAATGTTGAGTTAAAACAGTTTTAACCATTCCGTGTTGATCTTTTATAAATGGTTCAGTATATTTTTTTCAATTTTCATGATGTGAATTTCAGTCTTTATTTTCTTTTTCATCATACTTAGTTCATAAACTTTTAAAATTATTTGCATCAACACTTCTGTTTTGAGTACTAATAATCCCACCTATTGATTTGTTAGTTTTAAATACATAATCAAATTTTCTTTTGCTATAATCGTAATTTTTAGCTGGATATCCTGCATAGAATTGGGTTTTTATAGGTGAATGTTTTTCATTTCAACCTAAACCTATATGCCAGTTTTTCTCTTCTTCTTTTCCAATAACTTTATCTAACTCTGGTAAAATGTGTTTTAATTTGTTCTTCTTTATTTTTAGTTTTAAAATAACAAAATCAGCACCACCATTTTTTGTTTTTGCCATAAGACTAGTTTTATCAAATTCCTCAAAATATGCTAAACCATCATCATATACTTTGCTTCTTAATCCAGAAACTGAATATCTAGGAGTATAGTATGGTGCAGTTAGGTATTCATTTTGAATTTCAAATGTTTGTTCAAGCGAACTATCAACTTTTATTTCATTAGAATCAAAATTGTTACTATTTAATCTACTTGCAGATATGTGTGGTATTGTATTTTGGTCTTTAAATGTTTCATAATCTCAAAAACTAGCATTTCAATCATTAAAATATCTTTGATTCTTATTATTAATATCAAAGTGCAGTGATTTATCAAAGGCATCTCTTAAACTAAATACATGTATATTAGTTGCTACTAACAACTCATAATAATCTTGTCTTTCAAGTTCTTCATTAATTGTTCTATCTATTACTCAAGCTGTTCCACCTATGTGATCAATTTCAATTGATGGCTCTTGTAGTTTAAATTTATCTGTTTTTCATTTTTTAAGACCAATAAGTATATTAAAACTTCTGTCATTAATGTATTTATAATAATCAGAATCACTTTTTAAAGATTTTGTATTTTGTTTATCAATTTTTTTATAGTATTTCTCGCCATTGGAGTTGGTTAATAGAATTTCAAATTCACCTTTCTTATCATCAAAATTAGTTTTAATATCGATAACTTTACCAACATTAAATAATTGAGTAATTGATTCAAAATCCATGTAATAAAATAACTGACTTAAGTTTGATGGTAAAAATCCAAAAGGATTTCCTAAAATAAAACTATTAAAATCAAAGTTTAAGGATTTACTAGAACCAATTTCTTCTGCTTTAAAGTTTTTTAAATATGCTTGTTTTACCATTCCATCAACTGATATATGGTCATTATAAAAAGCTACTTTTTCTTCATCAGTTTTACCTAAATCACCATACCAACCAATATCTTTTGTGTGTTTTCAAAATTTATCATCAGTATTTGAATTATAAATACTTCTAAAATCAACTGGATTATTATAATTACCAGTTTTTAAAAACACATTCATATTATGTTTAGCCGTATGAAATTTGTTTGTAGATCTACTAATTGTATAAGCTGAATTATTTAACAAAAAATCTGAACTGAATAAATGGAAATCTGTAAAGTATTCAGGATTTTTTTCAACTTCATAAATCTTGTTAGGTTCATAAACTAATTTAGTTATATTACTTGGTGTGTAGTTAGAGTTTTCTGAATTATCTGAATGATTATTTTGATCATTAGGTTTTAGATTATTGTTGTCAGGTGTTTTAGGAATTTCTGGTTTATTGTCACTATGATTTGGTACATTTTCTGGAATTTTTTCATTTGGAGTTTCAGGTTTTTTATTAGTATTTGGAATTGTTGGAATTTTATTAGTGCATGAATAATTATGAGTACAACTAATAACTAATAAAGATGAACTAGTAATTAAACTAAATAAACTAATTAAACTTAAAATCTTTTTCATAACTTTTAAATAACATTTTTACATATATATTAATTATACTAATCTTTTAAAATAAAAAAATCTCATTTAAAATGAGATTTAATTATTAATATTCATTGTTATGGTATTGTTCTGCTAGTTGTTCAACTTCTTGAGTTCCAGTTAAACCAGTACCAGCTGGAATTAAATTACCTAACATAATATTTTCTTTTAATCCTTCTAATTTATCTTCTTTTCCTTTAATAATTGCTCTAGTTAATACTCTAGCAGTATCTTGGAATGAAGCAGAAGATAATCATGAACTTGATTCTAAAGGTGCTTTTTTAATACCAAAGATTTGAGCTTTTGATAAAGGTGGCCTAATTGATTTAATAATGCAATCTTGTACTACTTCTTTATAGTTTTGAATTGTAATAATTTCTCCAGGTAATAAATCAGAACCACCACTATCAGTAATTTTTACTTTGTTTAACATTTGTTTAATGATGATTTCAATATATTTATCTGAAATTTCAATACCTTGTAATCTATAAACTTTTTGAACTTCTTTTAAAATGTAATTTTGTACATCTTGAATTCCACCAAATTCTAATAATTGGTGTAAATCAATAGCTCCTTCAGTTAATTTTTGACCAGCAACAACACTTGAACCTTGTTCAACACGTAATACTGAGTTAAATTCAGTTTTATACTTTTTAACTTCTTCATTTTCAGTAACAATATTAATTACAAATACACCATTATAATCTTCAATTTCACTAACTACTCCATCAACTTCAGAAATTATAGCAACAGCGCCTTTTGGAGTTGTAACGTCTAATAATTCTTTAATACGTGGAAGCCCTTGAGTAATATCAACATTACCAGCAACTCCTCCTGTATGGAAGTTACGCATTGTTAATTGAGTTCCTGGTTCTCCAATTGATTGAGCAGCAATAACTCCAACTGGTTCACCAATATTAACAACTGAAGCAGTAGCTAAGTTTAATCCATAACATTTTTGACAAACACCACGTTTGTTATCACAAGTTAAAACCGATCTAATAACTACTGAACTAATTCCTGACATAATAATTTTTTCAGCAATATTTTTATCAATTAATGTATTAGCAAAAGCAACTAGGTTTTTATCATCATCATAAATGTCTTCAAATGTAAATCTTCCAACTAATCTATCTTTTAGTGGAACAATAACATTATCATGTTTTGTATCAATAATAGCTGATACTTCAAATCCTTTACTTGGTTCACAATCTTCATTAACAACAACAATTTCTTGACTAACGTCAACTAATCTTCTAGTTAAATAACCTGAATCAGCAGTTTTTAAAGCAATATCAGCCATACCTTTTCTAGCTCCATGAGTTGAAACAAAGTATTCTGAAACAGTCAATCCTTCACGGAATGATGACTTAATAGGAATTTCTTTAATATCTCCCTTAGTATCGTTCATCAATCCACGCATACCAACTAATTGAGTAAAGTTTGAAACATTACCACGAGCTCCTGAATCAACCATTACAAAAATTGGATTTTTAACATCTTTACGCAATACTGTTGCTAATTCATTTTGAATTTTATCTTTAACTTCTGATCAGACATCAATAATTCGACGTTTCTTTTCACTATTAGTTAACATACCCATATTGTAAAAATCAGTAATTTGTTCAACTTTTTGATCTGCTTCTTTAAATTCATCATATTTATGAGTAAAGGCAACAACATCTCCAGCTGAAATTGTAGTTCCTGATTTTGTTGAAAAACTAAATCCTAGATCTTTCATCTTATCTAGCATTTCAGCAGTTTTTCTAGCTCCATGAATTTCAAAGTATCTTTCAATAATAAGTGATAATTCTTTTTTCTTAATTGGTTGTTGAACTTGAATATTTTCAATTACATTATTAATGTCTTGTGAAAAATCATAAATAAATTCTTTAACCGCTTCTTTAGCATTTCAAATATTATTTGAATTGATTCATGGGAAATTATCATCAAAAATTTGATTAAAGTAAAGTTTTCCAACAGTTGTTAGTAAATAAGAATTTAATCTTTGATTTTTATCACTAAATTTTTGTTTAGGTAAAGCTGATAAAGCAATTCCAATTAATGAGTTTAAATGAATTTGACCACTATTATAAGCCATAAACGCTTCATCTAAACTTGAAAAAATCATTCCTTGACCTTTAGCGTTTTTTTCTTCAGTAGTTAAATAGTAGTTTCCTAAAATAATATCTTGACCAGGAGTAACAATTGCTTTTCCATCTTTTGGTCCTAAAATAGCACTTGAACCTAACATTAAAGCTCTTGATTCAGCAACAGCTTCTTTTGTAATAGGTACGTGAACTGCCATTTGATCCCCGTCAAAGTCAGCATTAAATGCAGTTGTAACTAGTGGGTGTAAACGAATTGCCTTTCCTTTAACTAACTTAGGTTCAAATGCTTGAATTCCTAAACGGTGTAATGTAGGAGCACGATTTAATAAAACAGGTCTATCTTTAATTACTTGTTCTAGTGCTTCTCAAACTTTTGGATCATTTTGTAATAACATTTTTTCAGCAATTTTTACATTTTCAGCATACTCATGATCTTGAAGTCATTGAATTACAAATGGCTTAAATAAAGTAATTGCCATTTCTCTTGGTAAACCTGCTTGATACATTTTTAGATCTGGTCCAATTGCAATAACTGATCTAGCTGAATAATCAACACGTTTTCCCAATAAGTTTTGTCTAAAACGGCCTTGTTTTCCTTTTAAAACACTAGTTAAAGATTTTAATGGACGTTTGTTTTTTCCTTGAACTGGTTTTGGTTTTCTTTCATTATCAAATAAAGCATCAACAGCTTCTTGTAACATACGCTTTTCATTATTAACAATAATTGAAGGCGCACCCATTTCTTTAACTTTTTTTAATCTTTCATTTCTAATAATGATTCTTCTGTATAAATCATTAATTTCAGAAGTAGTAAAACGACCACCATCTAATTGAATAATAGGACGAATATCTGGTGGAATAACTGGAATTACTCTCATAACCATTCATTCAGGACGTTGTTTAGAACGTTTTAAAGAATCAAAAGTTTCTAAACGTTTTAATAATTTAGTTCTTTCATTTGGGGTTTTTTTAGAATTTTCAAGTTGAATTTTGATTGCTTCAATTTCTTTAGTTAAATCTACTTTTTCTAATAGATATTCAACAGCTCTAGCTCCAATCCCAAATTTTGCATTAGTATATTTACTAATTAAACTAGTTGCTTCATCAATTGAAAATGGAATAGAAGTATTTTTTAATTCTTCTAATAATCTATTAGCTTTTTTAGTATCTCTATGCTCAGGATCATTAATTTGATCAATAACATCTAAAATTGATAGTTGTAGTTTTTCTCTAGTTTTAGTAATTCTTGATGAACCTAAATCTAAAACTTCTTTTTCTAGAAAATGATTTTGATTACCTTGTTCTAAAACAATATGAGAAACAAAGTAAACTACTTCTTCTAATTCTTTTGCTTTTAAATCTAAGATTGCAGCAATTCTATAAGGAGCAACTTTAAGCATTCAAATGTGAGTAACTGGTTCTTCTAACTCAATATGTCCCATTCTTTCTCTACGAACGATTGATTCAGTTAATTCAACACCACATTTTTCACATTTTTTCCCTTTATTCATAGGGTTAGCTTTTTTATATCTTCCACAAACACATTCATAATTTTTAGTTGGACCAAAAATTCTTTCATCAAATAAGCCATCTCTTTCGGCTTTTAATGTTTTATAGTTAATAGTTTCTGGTTTTAAAACTTCTCCATGTGATCATGAGCGAATTGTATCAGGGTTAGCTAATTCAATTTTTATTGCTTTTTTACGATTTAAATTTTCCATATTTGCCCCCAATTATTCTTCTTCATTATCTAGTTCAAATGATTTTAAAATATCATTTTCATCAACATAAGTTAAATCTTCAAATTCAGCATCAACATCTTGATCATCAATGTATAAATTATCAGTTTTGATTAGAATTTCATCATCATAATTATCAGCTTCAAAGTCTGTTTTATCATATGCATTAATTACTGATTTTTCACCAGTTTCATCAATCATATACATATTAAATCCTAGACCCATAATTTCTTTTGATAAAACATTAAATGATTCTGGAATTCCAGGTTCAGGAATTCTTTTTGATCTAACAATTGCTTCATAAGTTTTTGAACGACCTTTAATATCATCTGATTTAATTGTTAGAATTTCACGTAGTGTGTGAGCAGCTCCATAAGCTTCTAAAGCTCATACTTCCATTTCTCCAAAACGTTGACCACCATTTTGAGCTTTTCCTCCTAATGGTTGTTGAGTAATTAATGAATAAGGACCAACGTTACGTGTATGTATTTTATCATCAACCATGTGAGATAGTTTTAACATATACATAACTCCAACTGCAATTGGTTTATCAAATGGTTCACCAGTTTGACCATCAATCAAAGTAACTTTACCATAATTTGTCATACCAGCTTCAGCCATTATTTCTTCTAATTCTTTTTCATTTAATCCTTCAAAAACAGGAGTAATAACTTTTTGATTTAATTTTTTAGCAGCCATTCCTAAATGAATTTCTAAAATTTGACCAATATTCATACGTGAAGGAACCCCTTGTGGATTTAAGATAATATCAACTGGTGTTCCATCTTCTAGATGTGGCATGTCTTCAACAGGTAAAATTCTCGAAATAATACCTTTGTTTCCATGTCGACCAGACATTTTATCTCCTTCTTGAATTTTACGTTTTTGGACAACATAAACTTTAATTACTTCTATAATGTCAGCTGGTAATTCAATTCCATCAGGATTTGATGCACTTTTTGCTTTAAAACGTTTAATTGACTGAACAATTCCTTCTCCACCATTTGGAACTCTTAATGAATTATCTTTAACATTTCTAGATTTTTCACCAAATATAGCATGTAGTAACTTATCTTCTGGAGAAAGTTGAACTTGTCCTTTTGGAGTTACTTTTCCAACTAAAACATCTCCAACTTTTACTTCAGTACCAATAGCTACAATTCCTTCAGCATCCAAATGTCTTTTAGCTTGTTCTGACATATTAGGAATTTCTCTAGTTACTTCTTCTTGACCTTGTTTTGTATTTCTTACTTCTAAAGTATATTCATCAATATGAATTGAAGTAAAACGATCATCTATAACAATTCTTTCACTCATAACAATAGCATCTTCAAAGTTGTATCCATTATAAGTTGAAAAGGCAACAACAACATTTTGACCAATTGCTAATTCACCTTGATCCATTGATGGACCATCAGCAATAATTTCACCTTTTTTAACAACATCTCCAACTTTAACAATTGGTGATTGAGTTAATGAAGTTCCATTATTTGATCTTTCATAATCTGATAAGATATAAGTTCTAATTCCAGATTCTCCATCAGTAATAATTGTTTTTGAATCAACATATTTAACAATTGCATCTTCTTTTGCAACAATAGCTTCTCCTGAATCACGTGCTGCTTCAAATTCAATACCAGTAGCAACAATTGGTGATTCTGGTTTAATTAAAGGTACTGCTTGACGTTGCATGTTAGCACCCATTAAAGCACGGTTGGCATCATCGTTTTCTAAAAATGGAATACCACTTGTAGCAACTGAAACAATTTGTTTTGGAGAAACATCAATATAGTGAATTTCTTCAACTCTAGCCATATAGTCATCACCATTAAAACGTGAAACTATAATTTCATCTAGAATTTTTCCATTTTCATCTTGATTAACATTAGATTGAGCAATAATAAAGTTTTTTTCTTGATCAGCTGTTAAATATTCAACTTGATCATTTTGAATAATTCCGTTAATAACTTTTCTATATGGAGTTGTAATAAATCCATATTCATTAACTCTTGCATAAGTTGATAAGTTATTAATCAATCCAATATTTGGTCCTTCTGGAGTTTCAATAGGACAAATTCTTCCATAATGAGATGGGTGAACGTCACGTACTTCTAATCCTGCTCTATCTCTTGATAAACCACCAGGTCCTAAAGCTGTTAATCTACGTTTATTAGTTAATTCTGATAATGGATTAATTTGATCCATAAATTGAGACAATTGTGATAAATTAAAGAACTCACCAATAATTGCAGTTAAAGGCTTTGCGTTGATAATTGTTGAAGTTCTAACTTTATACAAATCACTTGTAGCTAATTTTTCTTTAACATTTTTATCAATACGGTTTAATCCCATTCTAAATTGATTTTGTAATAATTCACCAACAGTTCTAACTCTTCTATTTCCTAAATTATCAATATCATCAATTTCACCAATGTTATATTTTAAGTTTAATAAATAAGAAACAGTTGATAAAATATCAGCTACTGTTATAAATTCTTCATTAGATGAACTAGTTAAACCAATTAGACAAGTAGTATCAGTTTTTAGTTCACTATCTTTATAAACTCTAATTTTTTGAACTTTTCTAGTTCCTGGAATGTCAGATAAATATTTTAAATCAATACTCATTATATCTTGATCTAAAATATTAGAAATTTTTTGAATATTATTTTTAGTAACTTCAGTACCTTTAGCTATTAATACATTATTATTAGCATCAAGAATATCTTCAGCTATAACTCTATTTAAAATTCTGTTTTTAATAGAAAGTTTTTGTTTTAGTTTAAATCTTCCAGCTTTAGTTAAATCATATTTTCTTTTATCAAATAAAATACTATTAATAAATTTAGAAGCACCTTCACTAGTTGCAGTTTCACCTTGTCTAATCTTTTTATAAATTTCTTGAACTTGATTTGATCAATCTATTTTAAAATCACCAATAATTGAGTCTTGTTGTAAAGTTTCAACTAATACTTCATCATTATCAAAAATATTTAAAATATCATCTTTACTAATACCAAAAGATAATAATAAAGAAGTAGCTGTAGTTTTTCTTGATTTATCAATTTTTACATATAAAGGATTAATTGCATCATTTCCAATTTTTTTAGAATCAGTTTCATATTCTAATCAAGTTCCTCTACTTGGAATAATGTCTGCAAAATAAATCATCTCTCCAGTTTTACGATTTAATTCTTTATTAAAATAAGCTCCTGGAGATCTTACTAATTGAGATACAATAACTTTTTGAGAACCATTAATAATAAAAGTTCCAGCTTCTGTCATTAATGGAAAATCACCTAAAAACACTTCACCTGATTTATAAATAGATACATTACAAATCAATGAAGTTTTTTTATCTTCAATAATATCAATTTGAATTAGATCTGGTTTTTCTGATTTTTTAATAGTTAATTCAAAAAAGTATGAATTTTGAGATTGTTGTTTAAAAGTTATATTACCATTACCAGTTTTTTCTTCTAGTCAATGAGTTAAAACTTTTAAAGTATCTTCTTGATCAACACCATCAAATTCTTTTTGAATTTCTTCAGTTTTATTAACTGATAATTTTAAATTTGCATAAATTGGGGCATCATAAATTTTTGATTCTTCTCTTGCTTGTCTAACAGATAATCTAGGTTCTTTAAAACCTCAATTTTCTAAAGTTAAAACACTAGATCCATCAAATGATAAAATTGGGAAAAATTCATCTAAAACTTCTTGAATTCCTTTAGTTTTAAATCATTCAAAAGTTTCAGTTTGAATACCAATTAAATTTGGCAAAGAAAGATTCATTGATACTTTAGTATAATCACGACGTTCTACATTACGATTGATTTTTCTAATTTTATAAGCCATTGTATAGTCCTTTCATATTTACTAAATATTTAGATTTTTCTAAATATTTATCAACTAATACATATTTAACAACATGATCATTTGTTGTTTTTAAAACATTATCAAGCACTAGCTTATCTAATGTATTTTTAATTTGTTCTTCATTTAATAACTTAATTTTATTAATTGTTAATAAACTTTTTATGTTATTAAAAGATAAATTTGATGAATTTTCTAAAAATAAAGTTAAAACAATAAAACTAGCATCATCTTCAAATATTCACAACCTTTTTTTATCTTTTATAATTCATTTATAAACACAACTTGCATGGTTATACATATTAATACTTCTTAAATAATCATTGCTTAAAAGATCTATAAGATTATCAGCTTGAAAATCAGTATTAAGATTATTAAATTCTAATAAATAATTATTTAAGTTTTTTAAAAATCAACTAATAGGAATAATTAATTTATTTGAACTATTATGTTGAAATGAAATTCATTGACTAAATAAAGTTATAAATATTAAATTATATTTTTGAAATGGTGAAATCATAATCAAAGTACTAAATAATAAAAAGGTTTGACTATAAGTACAAAGACTATTAACTTGTAAAAAATTTAAATAATTAAACAAATTTTCTAATTCTTTACTAATTAATTGGCTAGATAAAGCATTAGAAGTTATTGTCTTAGTTTTTGGTGTTCTATAATAATTAGTTTTTAAATCAAGATCAAATTCTAATCCTAATAACAAAATACTTATTAGCATTTCTAAATTATCTTCATTAACTAAAACTTTAGGTTTTTTAATATATTCATAAGCATAAATAACATTAAAAATTAATCTTTCTAAATAATTAGTTGGCCTTTTACCTTTTTTAATTTCTTTAAAAATTTTTAAGATAGTTAAAAAATCTAAATTAGTTTTAGTTTCTATAATCACTAAAAAAGCAAGTTCATAAATTCTTAGTTTTTTTTCAACATCAGATTCTAAAAAAACATCATAAAAAGCTTTTGTATAATAACTTAAAAATCGATCTTTAGATACTTTATCAACAAAATTAAAAGTTAATTTTTGTTTTGTTGAATAAAAAAGTGGTGTTTTGAACATATTATTTTCTAATTTTTTATTGATTTTATTAAGTAATTTGGTGTTTAAAAAATAGTCAAAACTCATTAATTTTATCCTTTTATACTTAACCAAAAAAATAAGATAGAGTATAGCAGAAGCTCTTAACAACTAAACTACACTCGATTATTTAATTATATTTTTTTTTACTATAAAAAGCAATTAAACACACAAAAACTCACCCATTATGGTGAGTTTAAAATTTATTTAAAAATTCAACTATTTTAAATCAATTGAAGCTCCAGCTTCAACTAATTTAGCTTTCATTTCTTCAGCTTCTTCTGGTTTTACATGTTCTTTAATAGTTACAGGCATTGTTCCATCAACTATTTTTTTAGCATCCATTAAACCAACACCAGTTAATTCTTTAACTACTTTAATAACTGCAACTTTTTGTTGTCCAACAGAAGTCATAACAACTGAAACTTCAGTTGGAGCAGCATTTGCAGCTTCTGCTGGAGCAGCAGCAGCTACACCAACTGATGCAACAACACCAAAATGATCTTCAATAGCTTTAACTAATTCGTTTAATTCGTTTAATTTCATTTCTTCTAATGCTTTAATAATTTCGTCTTTTGTAATTGACATGATATTAATTCTCCTTTATATTTTTTTAAAAATATTGCTACTAATACATAATAGTTGTATAGCTTATTAATTTCTAGTTTCAGCAACTGCGTTAATAGCAGCCATAACTTTTCTCAATGGGTATAGTAAGCTTGAAGCAAACATTGAGTATAGTTCTTCTTTTGATGGTAATGAAGCAACTTCATTGATTCCAACAGTATCAACAACTTTTCCTTCATAAATACCAGCTTTTAATTTAAGAGCTTCATTTTTCTTAGCAAAATTTGCAACTAATTTAGCTGCAGAAATTGAATCTTCATTTGAAAAAATAAATACATTTTGCTGAGTTAAAAATGGAATTAAATCAACTAAACCTAATTCTTCAACAGCTCTTCTTACAAGTGAATCTTTATAAACCTTAATATCAATATTTTGTTTTAAGGCTTGAACTCTTAATTCAGTCATTTTAGCAACTGTTAAATGCTTGTATTCAGCAATTGCAACACCTTGAGCACTCTTAATTTTTGAAACAATTTCAGCAACTATTTCAGCTTTACGTGCATGAGCAGGTCTTGAATTTGACATTTAGACTCCTCCTTTTATTAAATAAAATAAAAAAATAAAAACCTTGGCTAGTAACACTAAACCAAGGACAAAACAAAAAATGTTTTTTAAAACAAGTTTTTTCCTCGGTAACATAATTAAGGGAATAACCCCGTTACTGTCTTAGGTATTAATAGCAATATAATATTATCATTTATTTTTAATATGTTTATATTTATTTACAAAAAAACGTTGGATTATATTTATTTACAAAAAAACAACTCACATCCCCCCGCTACCATAAACACGGACTAAAAATTTTGGAAAAATATTCAAAAAAAGACGAGATAATGGTTCTATCCCGTCTTCTATAGTACATATTTCTGGAACTTTTTATTTAATTCTTTTCTCAGGCTTTTAATACTTGTTCTCTGAATTTATATGTATGATCGAATATACTACTTGCTTTTTTTGCTACATTATTTTTAATTTTTCATTTTGACAAGTCTTGTGAAAATTTAGTCGCACGAAGGAACATTTCACCTAATTTCTCAACTTTCTCAACATTTCATTTGTCTATTTTTCCATTAAAAGATTTTGCATCTTGAAACATTGATTCCATATCTGTTACATTAGAAACATCTCAATCATTTAAATCTTGGTTAAAATTAATTGCCTCACGGAACATTTCAGACATTTGACTTACATTAGACACATTTCACGAATTAAGTGGTTGGTTAAAATTTTTTGCACCAATAAATAAACTTGTCATTATTTTTACATTTTCAGTATTTCATTTTGAAATATTTTGATTGAATTTTTCTGCTTCATAAAACATTGATTCCATATTTATTACATTAGAAACATTTCAGTTATCTAAATTTAAAACTTTTTCAAATTTAAAGTTTTTAAAAGCATTTTCTAGACTTTTAATTTTCAAAGGAAGATGTTTTGGAACTTTTTTTGTATTTTCTGGCATTTTATATATTTGTATTGTCTTTCCAAAATCATGATCAAGATATCTTTTTTTCAATGAATAACCTATTTGAGTAATAACTACATTTTGTACATTTTGCTCATTATTTTTTAGATTTGAAAACTTGTCATCTTGATCTTCAATAATTTTTTTATTATCATTTTCAATATAATATTTTGTAGCCACTCTATCTTTTAAAACACTTCCCAAGTGTACATCGAATTCATAAGTCCCTAAACGTAATTTAACCTTATTTTCTGGGTTATTATTACCTTCTACAAAAGTTGTATTTTCATCTCCATTAGCCAGTTTTAAGTTTTCAATTCCTTTTTCTTTAGCAAAAACTTTTATTTGGTCTAAGAAGTCTTTACGATTGTGAAACGTTGCAAATGCGTCTTCTTGTTCTTTTACAATAGCTTTTATGACCTCAGAATTTTTTTTATCATTTTCAGTATTTATTGGTTTTGGTTCATTTTTTTGCTTTTCTTCATTATTTTTATCTTCTTCTTTTTCTTCTTTCTTCTCTTCAGTAGGCTTAACTTCTTCTTTCTTCTCTTCAGTAGGCTTAACTTCTTCTTTTTTATCTGGAGTTTTTTGCGAAGTTTTATTACCACAAGCAATTACTGCAGCACTAGTTGTGGCAACTAAACCAACAGATCCTAATATTGTTAATAATTTTTTCATATAATGTCACTTCCAATTGGTTGTTTATCTTTTGATAAGACACATTATAATATATATATATATATATATATATATATATAGTGTCAATATATTTTTGATAGAACTGCTTTTAGAACCATTAGATATGAATAATTATAGAATATAAGATTATAGAAATGAACTTATGAGTAATCTTTAACAAGAAAAAAGCAAGATCTTGAAAATATCAAAATCTTGCTAATTTGTTTAGTATATAGTTTAAACTAAGTGTTTTAATTAATAAATATTGTATTATATTTTAGATTATTCGATTGTAAATTTAATTTTTAATGTACCAGGAGTTTTTGTTGACTTAACAGATCCAGATCCTTTTCTGTTCTCATAATCAACTTTTAATTGTCATAAATCCTTTTCTTCTTGACCTAAAATTTCTGCTATTTTTTTCTTAACTTTTAATTGAGAAACAGCATTATTTTCTTTTTTAAATTTACCCAAATCTAATGTATTAGAGAACGTGAATGTTAGAACATCAGAATACTTAGTAGATTTCAACTGATAAGGATGGGAAATTAGTTACAGGTATTTATGCTGTAGCTATTGCTAAACTTGGTGAAAATATTAAATTAACTGCTCAAGATACTTGAATTATTAATGGTACTTTTCCAACTAATATTTTTAGTTTAACAGGTGCTGCTTTAGTTATGTATTTTGCAATACCTAAAGAAAATAGAAAAATTTATGGTACTGGAATTATTTCAGCTTTATTACCTTCAGCTTTATCTGGAGCTACTGAACCTATTGAATTTACATTTTTATTTACTGCTTCTTTATTATTTGTTATTCATATTTTTTATACTGGATTTACTTATATGTTTATGTATTTATGTGGTTTTGCACAAGTTTCAACTAGAGGTAGTGGAATTATTACATGAGCAATTGTTAATTTAATTAATGCTAGAAATATTCAAGGATTTTGAGGATTATTTGTAATTGGTCTTTTAATGATGGGAATTTATTTTATTACATTTTATTTTATGATTATTAAATTAAATTTTAAAACTCCAGGAAGAAATAAAAATACTGCAAAACTAATTAGTAAAAAAGAATATAAACAAGCAAAACAATTAGAAAAACAAAAACTAGAAACAAAACAAAAAGATACTAAAGAAGATGAATTTGATAATGAATTCATTAACAACATTATTATTGGTTGTGGTGAAGCTGAAAATATTAAAATCATGGCAAATTGTGTAACTAGATTAAGAGTGACAATGCATGATATTAGTAAGTTTGATAAATCAATTGTTGATAAAACTAAACCTTATGGATATAAAGAAATTGGAAATCAAGTACAAATTATTTATGGTCCAAAAGTTACAACTATAGCCACTTTAGTTAGAGAAAAACTAGGTATTGAAGGGTAAATAATTTTTAAAAGGCTAGATAAAAAACAGAAATTTAGTATAATTATTAGTGTAAATATATGAAAGTAAATAATATGAAGAAATTATTAACAATTTTGGGTTCAACTTCTTTATTAGTTTTACCTACATTTTCTGTTTTAAGTTGTACAAATTCACAATGAACTAAAGCACAAGAATATACTCCCGAATCTATCCAAGGTGAAGTAAAAAATTACCTACAAAAAGCTATCTATAAGAATGATCAATGTGTGCAAATTGGGTTTTTTGAAAATAGTGATGGAAAAATCCAAATTGTTCCATTCAAACCAACTACGACAAAAGTACCATCAACTTTACCTAGCCAAATTACTAGTCTAAAAGAAGCATTTAAAGGGTTAAAAACTGCTAAAGTTGATGGAATTCAATACTGAGATACATCAAAAATAACTGATATGACTAGTGTTTTTGATACAACTGATGAATTTAATCAAGATATTTCAGAATGAAATACTTCAGAAGTTACAAATATGAGTTTTATGTTCACAAGAGCTAAAAAGTTTGATCAAAACTTAAATGAGTGAAAAACTAATAAAGTAACTTCAATGAGAGGAATGTTTAAACAAACTGATAGTTTTAATAATGATATTTCTTCTTGAGATGTTTCAAAAGTAACTGATATGCATAGTATGTTTCACTCAGCTAAGAAGTTTAACCAAAATCTAAATAATTGAAATACTGGTTCATTAACTAATATGGCAGCTATGTTTCAAAATACTGAAAAGTTTAACCAAAATCTAAATAATTGAAATACTGAAAAAGTAACTTCAATGACTAACACTTTTCAAAATGCAAAAGAATTTAATGGAAATATTGGAAATTGAAAAACTTATAGTGTAACAAGTATGAAAAATATGTTTACTGAAGCAGTATTATTTAATCAAGATATTTCAAAATGAAATACTTCAAAAGTAATTGATATGGCTTATATGTTTGAGGGTGCTGAAAAGTTTAATCAAGATATTTCAAAATGAAATATACAAGCTGTTGAAAACTTTAATGGAATGCTAAGACGAGCTAAAGAATTTGATCAAAATTTAAGCAGATGAGAATTTAAAAAGAAAATTGAATCTAATAAGAAATATGAATTTGCTAAAGATACAAAAATAGAAGAAAAAGGAAACAAAAAACTTCCAACTTGAAGACAAATTGTATCTAAATAACTAATTTAAATTAGCTATATTAATAACAAAGAGTGATTATAAGGACCACTCTTTTTTTATCTGTATATTAGTAAAAAGTTAAAATAATGTAAATACTATTAGCTGTTACACATAAAAAAACTCATATAGTTAATTATTGGAAAAAATAAGTTATTTTTTCATTATTTTTTTATCTTATTTTGTCAAAAAACTATTGATTTTAAATAAATCAAAATAAAATAAGAACTTTCTGTTAAAACCACTATAGGAATATATGAAAAATAGCTGAAATGCTATTTTTTTTGCTTATTTTGTCAAAATATCGATAAAACCTAGGATTTTTATAGAAAAAAATATATAAAAAAACAGCTAAAAACTATAGAAAAAGAAAGAAAAATATAATACAATTATAGTGACTAAAGCACTACATAAGGAGAAGGAAAATGCCTATACCAAAAGAGATATTAGCTGTCGAAAGACCAAAAAATACAAGAGTAAAGAAAAACGGAAATAGATATGATGTTATTAAAAGAACAAGTGTTTGAAAAAATGGAAAATCTGTTCCTGTAGAACTGGGTAAAATCGGTGAAATAATAAACTTTGAATATGTAGAAACTAAAACAAGTAGACTCAACTTTGCTTTGTGTGACATAAAACAATTCGGAAGAACTGAAATTGCTTATAAATTATCAAAAGATGTATTTGAAGATCTTTGCAAAGTTTATAATCCTTCAGATGCAAAAATAATTTATGCAATAGCAATTATTAGAGCAGCTTATGGAAATATCACTAATCGAGAAATTAATAGAAAATATCAATGTTCATTTTTCTCTGAACAATTTCCAGGTATAGGACTTTCATCTAGTAACATTTCAAGGTTTTTAGAAAAGTTAGGATATAACTACAGATGCATCAAACAATTCATTCAAAATAGAATCGATACTGTTTCTCCTGAATCTACTATTGTAATTGATGGTATGTTAAAAAAATGTAGTTCTAAAAGTTCTGATTTTACAAAATGATCGTGAAAAGCTAGAACTAAAGGGGTGCAAAACATTTCTGTTCTATATGCTTTTGACCTAAACAAAAAAGAACCCATTGCAAGTAAGGTTTTTCAAGGAAACACACTAGATACAATGGCGTTCAATAGATTTATTGATGAATTTTCACTAAATAATTGCTTAATCATGGGAGATAAAGGAATTCTTTCTAAAGAAAGTTTAGATAAATTAAATACTCAAAAGAAAAATGTTAAAAATCTTTTCCCTATTAAAAGAAACGATAAAAGAATCAAAGCTTTAGAGTTATCTAAATATGAAATGACTTTCAATTCTGATGAAGATATTATTTTATGTAAAAAAGCAAAACTAGATCAAGGCGAATTTTTATATTCATTTAAAAGCACAAATGACTACAGCCAAGAAGGAAGAGCTTATTTAGATAAAGTTAATCGTGAACAAAGTTTTAATAACGAACTTTTACAAGAAAAAGAAAATCTTTTTGGAACAATTACTTTTATTTCCAACGAAGATTTATCTTTAAAACAAATATATGATCTTTACAAAACAAGATGAGAAATTGAAGAATTTTTCAACTTCTATAAAAACATTGTTGAACTGGATTTTGTAAGAGTACAGCAAAACACAAGTGTAATTGCTACTGAATTTATAAACTTAATAAGTTCTATAATCACTTCAAGAATGAAAAAAGAATTTGAAGAAAAAGGATTAACAGAGAGATTCTCGTTTAATCAAATAATGGAAAGATTAAGTTCAGCTAATAAGTATTTAGATGGTACAACTAAAAAATGACACTATACAAGTGAAAAGAAATATACTGACAATATTATTGATATTTTAAACCTATAGTGGCAAAAATGATAAATTTCTTAATAAAATATTAAAAAAACCCAGTTTTAATTGGCTAAAAAACTGGGTTTACCATTACATTAACTCCTTTAGAATTAAATCAATTTTTATTTCATCAGAAGCAATTTTATAATAACATATATTAAAAAAGTTACAAGCATTTTTTTAAAAAAAGAAAAAATATTAAAATTTATGATAATTTTTCAATGTTTTTAAATAAGCTACTAATCCCAGATTTAGTAATTTCATAGCCCATTTTTTGCATTTCTTCAATTAGCTCATTGTATGAATAATCTGGAAAATTTAAACGTAAATTAGCTAAAACTTGTGCTTTTTTACTTAATAAATGAAATTGATTAGTTTGTTTTAAATAATTAATAATTTCAATTTGTTTTTTACCAGTAATTAATGTTTTAGTTTGATTAGAAATATCAAAATTATTTACTCTATTTATACTATTATAAACATCTCTAGAAATACGTTCGTTTTCAAATTGCATTACTGAATTAGAAGCATCAATTAATTTTAAAAAATCTGAAACCATAATAGATTTTTTAATATAACAAATATATCTATTACTAGTTCTTTCTAATAATTTAAATTTAAACCCTAAATCATTAGTTAATTCAATAAAATATATGGCATCAATTTTAGTTTTAAATTGTAAATCTAAATGATAATTACTAGTTTTTGGAGAATTAACAGAACCAATAGCAGTAAAAATTCCAGCAATATAAGCTCTTATAATAGAAGTTTTATCTTTAGTTTCTTTTTTAACTTTAAAAACATAAATCTTTTGATTATTTTGATCATAAATACGTAATTTTTGTAAAAACTTATTAATATTACCAATTAGAGTTAAAACAAAATTTTTATTCTTTTTTAATACTTGAGATTGAATAATAGAAATTTCAACTTGACCATCAAAAAGTTGTCTACAAAAACTTAATAAAGTTCTTGCTATTTTATTACTAATTGTTGAAAATCTAATTTTAGAAGTATTGTTTGAAAAGATTATGTCAGAGCTATATCTAATAAAACCTGAAAGATATGCTAGTTTTTGTTCTTCATTAAAACTATGCATTACAATTTCTTCTTTTACTTCTAAGGCAAATGACATAATATCACCTTCTAATTTATTTTTCTAATTTTAAAATATTCAACTTCGTATAATCAACCTGGTTTTCTAAAAACAGATGGTAAAAGATGTTGGCTTAAAATCATACCAATCAATCCCACTATAGCTGATAATCCAATAACAAATAATGAAAAATTCTTATAATGCATAATAAATAAATGATCATTTGGGCGTTGGGCTTCTAAAGCATATCTAACAATGTTTCATACTAAAAAGTAAGAAAACATTTGCACTCCAGCTTTTGTAATTGGATAATTATTTTTATTATTTAATTTATTTAGAACATAATTTTTAATTAGTTTTTTTTCTAAATAATCTTTTGAATCTATATTATTAGTTAAATTTATATAAGTTTGTGATGCATTATCATAAATATTTTCATTCAAAGCTTTTTTTCAAGCATCTTTGCTGCTTAATTTAGTTTCAGTTGACTTTAATCAAGGATTAAAGAATTGATAAAAACTAAATTTATGATCAATTTTATAAACATTATTATTTTTATCAATTGGTTTATCAAATAATTTTCAGATATTTGGAATAATGAACATAATCACAAGTCAACCTAATAATAGCGCAATTGATTCATAAATAAAAATTGGTGATAATAAAACAACATTTCCATTTTCTAAAGAAATATTATTAATAATTTGATTTTCTCCTGAATAAATAGACAAACAATTTTTTAAAATAAAATCAGGTAAAAATAAAGGTCTTGAATTAGTTTGTAAATAAGTTGAAAAAATTTTATCAATAGCTTTATCAGAATGAGATGGAATACTGTTTGCAATTTTTGCAACTGGAGTTCCTAAAACTTCATGATTAAAGAAGTTTCCTCATCTTCCAATAGCTTGTCCTAATAAAATATTTGGAATAATACAATCAGCATAAACTAATAATGAAACTTTAGTTTTTCTACCAATTATATAAAAAATTAATAGTCCAACTATACTTCCAACATAAACTCCACCATGAATTGCCATCCCACCTTCTCAAAATGCAAATAGTCCTCAAAAAGTTGAACCATTAGCATGTCTTCCGATTCCATCAGCATTTAATTTACCAAAAAAAGAAGCTCCAAATAGTGAGCATGGAATAATAAAAATTACTCCAATTGCTAATTCACTTACAGATAAATCTTTTTTATTGAAGTTATATAAACTAAAACCAATAGCAACAATCATTCCAAGTGTCATTGTTAAAGCATAAACTCTAATTCCACCAGTTCCATTAGATTTTGTTAAATAAACATCTTTAACATTTCCATATTCTAAAACAGTATCAAAACCTCTATTTTGTACTCAATCGATTCTAAAATATTTAGATGATAAAACTATTAGACTAATTATTAGAGCTGATAAAATTATTCATAAACTAGTATAAATTATTACTCTTTTATCAATTTTTAATTTTAAATTTGACTCCATTTTATCTCCTATTTTACTTCTTGAACATATTCAACTGCCATTTGTCCAGCAATTGCACCATCACCACAAGCAATAGCAATTTGTCGCAATGGAACATCTCTAACATCACCAGCAACAAATAGCCCTTTAATTTCTGTTTGCATTTTATCATTTGTTGGAATATAACCTTTTTCGTTTTCAATGCATAAATGTTTTACTGAATCAATTAAAGGAGTTGAACCAATATATGGAAAAATTGCACTAACAACTATTTTTTTTTCTCCATCTGGAGTAGTTATTGTAAGTGATTCAACTTTTTCAGTTCCATGAATTTCTTTTACTTGAGATTTTAATAAGAATTCAACGTTTGGTTGAGCTTTTAATTTAGCAACTTTATTAGCATCAGCTCTAAAGACATCTCTTCTAACAATTAAATAAACTTTATCGACCAATTGAGATAAATACATAGCTTCTTGAACCGCTGAATAACCCCCACCAACTACTGCAACTGGTTTGTTTTTATAAAAAGCTCCATCACAAACTGCACAATAACTAACACCTTTACCATACAATTCATCTTCACCTTTAATTCCTAATTTATTTTCTTGAGTTCCAGTTGCTAAAATTACTGAATAAGCTTTTTTAGTTTCGCCATTTGCTAGACTTATTTCAAAAATATCATCAGCATTTTTAAATATACTATCTACTCCAACAAATTCAACACTTGCATTTAAACTTAAAGCTTGAAGATACATTTTAGAAGCTAGTTCTGGTCCTTGAATTGTATTAAAACCAGGATAGTTTTCAATTAAATCGGTTTTAATTAATTTTCCACCTGGAGCAGATTGTTCATAAATAACAGTTTTTAATCCAGCTCTTGCAGTATAAATTGCACTAGTTAAACCAGCTGGACCACTACCAACTATAATAACATCATAAATTTCATTAGTAAGATTTTTCATACAACCATCCTATCTGTCTTCACTTATATGGAGAAATAAATTGCGTTAATAATATTATAAAGATTCCACTTATTAAAATTATACTTAAAATTATAAAATTAATTGCTTTATGATTTTGAATAAATAATTCATGATTTTGCCTAAAAGTTTCTAAAATAATTCTAATAATTAAATATCCTAAAATATAACAACCAGTTAAAACACCACTTCTAATTACTTTAAATTCGTTTGGATTATTTATTTTTTCAATTTCTTTACTAAAAACATTTATATTAAAAAATAAATTTCAAAATCCATATTTTTGATAATAATTATTTTTATTAATCATTAATAGTTCTTTATTTTTTTTAATTTCTTCACTTTTTAGATTAATGATTTTTTGATATTCTAAAGAATTTTTATTTAAATTATCTAATTTAAATTTATATTTTTTATTAATTAAATCTAATTGATGTTTACAATTAGATTTTGTGTTTTTAAAGTTTAATCTATCTTTTTGTTTAACTTTGATATACTCTTCAATTTTAGTTTCTAACTGACTAATTTTTTTATGATCAGGTTCATAATAATAAAATGCTTTATTTCATGCTTGATAAAATGAAAGTTTTAAAACAACAGTTTGTTTATTATCTATATTAACTATTACTTTTTTATACTTAATTGGAACAATGCTATTAAAGTTAATAATTTGTTCTTCATTTAAATATTTATATTGTTTATTAAATCAACCAGGATAAGCTTTAGGACATAATTCTCAAGGCTGAGGGTGATTAATTCATCTAGTTAAATTATTAATAACAAACATAATAATTAATCATAAAAATAAATTAACTATTGATTCATATAAAAATAAAGGTTGATGATAAGTGATTTTTTGATTTAAAACATCTTTAATAGTTTGATTATTATGATTAACAAAATTTTGTACTTCAGATCAAGTATTAGAATTAAAATCTCATCAATTATAATGATTAACTAATAGATCTGTTGGATTATTTAAATGGTGAAACTCAACAAAATTAGGAAAATAAAATAAGTTATTTTTAATAGATTCAGGTAATCAGTACAAACTATTATAATCAACTACTTGTCCTAAAATTTCATGATTATAAAAATTACCTCATCTTCCAATTACTTGTCCTAATAAAATATTTGGAATAATACAATCAGCATAAACTCATAAAGAAATCATTGTAGTTTTTGAACGTTTTAAAAATCAAGCAATACCTGCTAAAATTCCAAATAATAAAGACCCAAACAAAGACATTCCTGGTTCTCAGAAAAAAAAGATTCTATATCAAGTATTTGAATATTGATAAAAAGGTAGAAAAACTTTTCCAAAAATAGTAGCACCTAATATTCCAAATGGAACAATAATAAAAATAGAAATTTCAAATTCTTTTAAAGGTATAGCTTTTAATTTTAAACAAATAATACTAGCTATAATTACACTTGAAATTCCTAAAAACATAAAAATTGGATAAGCTGGAATTAATTGAAAAAATGATCTAGCTAAAGATGGATCTCCGTGTTTTTCTATTAACTCAAAATAAGTAGTTGACATTTTATTCTTTCTATTTTTTAGAACTTAAAAATTCTTTTGTTCTTTTATGAATTACATCAAAAACATTTTCAAATTGTTTTGATTTATTAATTTTAAATTGAGCAACAGCTGATTCAATAATATTAACTAAACTTCTTCCAGCACTAACTGGAATTTGAATATGCTCTATTTCAACACCAAGAATTTTAAATTTACTTCAATCATTTCCTAATCTGTCACTATTATCAATGTTTTGTTCTTTATATTCAACTAGTTCAACAACTAATTCAACAGGACTTTCATTCATAATTACTTGATACCCATTTGATTTAACAATATCAAAAATTCCAATTCCTCTAATTTCAATTAAGTTTTTTAAAATTGGATGTACTCTTCCAATAATTTTATTTGATTTATTAGTTAGAATGATGCGGTCATCACCAATAAATAAATGATTATGTTTAATTAAATCTAAACATAATTCTGATTTTCCTATTCCAGATTTACCTTTAATTAAAACCCCAGTTCCAAATATATTCATTAAAGCAGCATGTTCTTCAGCAGTTGGTGAAAAATAAATATCATAAATATCTTGAATCTTTTGAACTAATTGTATTGTAATTGGATAATCGCTTCTTAATAAAGGAAAATTTAGTCTTTTTGCAACTTTAATTAAAGTTTTATCTTTAAATTTATTAGTAATTATTAAAACAGGAATTCCACATTTCATCAATTGAGTATATTTTTTAATTTTAGTTTCTTTATCAAATTGCAACATATATCCACTTTCTTTAGTAGACATTAAAGTTGCTCGTCATTCGCTTTGGTCTTTAAAAGGTTTAAAATAGTCAGCTAATTCTAAACCAGCTCTATTAATTCCATAACTTTTAATTTCTGTATCTAGTTTATCTTGTCCTGAAATAATTTCAAATTTTAAATTATCAGTAAGATCTTTTATGGTGAATTTTTCCATACAACTCCTTTGAGCGCTACTATAATTTTACTATATTAATTTTTAAACATAAAAAAAGCGCTAATAAGCACTTTTTGTATTAGAATATTACAGCATCATTTCTTAAAATTCATTGTTTATTTTTTGAGTTTAAATCTTTTTTTACTAGAATATAAATTACTCTAATAGAAGTATAAGTTAATAGTGGATATAATACTAATTCTATTGGATAAACTATAAATTTAGTTAGACTATAAGCAACAGCCAAACTAGGTCCTCCAACTGTTGCAAAACTAATTGGATGGACTACAAAGATTACTAAAAATAATCCTATTGCATATGATCAAACCATTAGTCATACTCAATGTTTATTATTTTTAAAAACAAAGACTATTGAACCTAAAAATCCTAACATTGATTTTGCAAAAACAAATCCAATATGTCATTGAGCAGCACCAACAATCATAGTTCCAATTAGATCTGTTGCAATTCCTGCTAAAATTCCAGCAAGTGGTCCAAAAACCATCCCAATTAAAAAGTTAACAAAATAACCTAAAGTAATTCTTGTACCTAAAATTTGTAAAAAGTTTCTATTAACTACATATGATAAAATAACACTTAATGCTACTAGAGTACTTATTATAGTAATATTTTTAATTGTAAAAGTTTTTAATTTAAAACCTTCTATTCATAACCCTAAAACTCACATGCTAATTAGTAAAACACCAAATATAGCAGTAGTTATTCAATAAACTGAAAGACTGTTAAATTCCATTTTAACACCTTCTTTTTATATTAATATTTAATTATTTTTTAAAAAAGTATACACAAGTGGTATAAAGTATAAACTTCCACATATAATTATATTTTTTGAATTATTTTTTAAAAAAATTTTTCAATCTTTTATTTTATTTTTGTAATTTATATGTTTAATAGATCAAGATTTAATATAATCAAATTCACAAATATAAACCTCTTTAAAGTTCTTATCTAATAGTTCTAAAGATTTTAGATATTCTTTTGTAGTAATACTTGCATATAAAACTATAAATTCTTTATTTAATGATTTAACTGATTGGATTATTTTTTTTATTCCATCAACATTATGAGCTCCATCAATAATAATTTGATTTGGAAAAGTTTGTAATGTTGTAAATCTACCTAAAGGCGGTTCAAGTTCAAAAATATCTAGATCAAAAATATCTAGTTCTTCTAATACTTTTTTAACTAATCCTTTATTTGCTTTTTGATAAATAATTTTATCTTCATATAAATCTGTATAAATTAGTTCAACATTTTTATTAATTATTTGCTTATCAATTATCTTTTTATATTTTAAATTATCATGACTTATAAATAGTTTAGTATTTGGTTTTGCAATATTAATTTTATTATAAATAATTTGATCAATACTATTTCCTAGCATATCCATATGATCATATGAAATTGAACTACATAAACTAAATAATTGGTTAGTTAAAAAACTAGTAGTATCTCTTATTCCACCAATTCCAGCTTCACAAACAACAATATCAACTTTTTGTTCTTTAAAATATAAGATCATAATTAAAGTTCAAATCTCAAAAAAAAGTAATTGATATTTTTTAATTAAATAGTCAATTTTATTTAAATAGTTTTTTAAATCATTATCACTAATTGCTATGTTATTAATTTGAATTCTTTCATTTTGATATAAAAAAGCTGGAGAAATAAATAAACCTACTTTTTGATATTTTTTTAATAAACCTTTTGATAAATAAAATGAAGTAGATCCTTTACCATTAGTTCCAACTACATTAATAACTTTTAAAAACTTTTCTGGATGATTTAATTCATCTAAGACTTTATCAAAAACAACTTCTTTATTTAATCTTTGAATGATTGGGAATAATTCTTGATCAACACTAATCATTAATTATATAATCCTTTAAATATTTAGCTGTATAAGAAGTTTGATGATGAATTACTTGTTCTGGAGTTCCAGTTACTATAACTTGACCACCATACTCTCCACCATCAGGACCAAGATCAATAATATGATCTGAAACTTTAATAAAATCTAGATTATGTTCAATACATAAAACTGTATTTCCTAAATCAACTAATTTATTTAAAACACCAATTAATCTTTTAACATCATCAACATGCAAACCAGTTGTTGGTTCATCTAATAAAAACATAGTATTTCCAGTTTGTTTTTTTAATAAGTAAGTAGATAATTTAATTCTTTGAGATTCTCCACCACTTAAAGTTGTAGCATTTTGTCCTAGTTTAATATAACCTAAACCAACTTCTAAAATAGTTTCTAGCTTTTGTTTAATTTGAGGAATATTTTCAAAAAAGACATAAGCTTCACTAACACTCATATTTAAAACATCAGCAATTGATTTGTTTTTATATTTAACTGTTAAAGTTTCATCATTATATCTTTTACCATCACAAATTTCGCAAACCACTTCAACACTTGGCATAAATTGCATAGAAATTGTAATTACTCCATCACCTTGACAATGCTCACATCTACCACCATGAACATTAAATGAAAATCTACCTTTTTTATAACCTCTAATTTTTGCTTCTGGAAGATTAGTAAATAAATCTCTAATATCATCAAAAACTGAAGTATAAGTTGCTGGGTTTGATCTAGGAGTTTTTCCAATTGGTTCTTGAGAAATATAAATAGCTTTATTGATATTTTCTATACCTTTAATTTCTTTAACCTTTCCAATTGGTAAATACTCTTTTGATAAATTATTATGAATTCCCTTATAAACAATATCTTCTAGTAAAGTTGATTTTCCAGACCCACTAACACCTGTAATAGTTATAAATTTATTTAAAGGAATAGTTACATTAATATTTTTTAAATTGTTTTCATTAGCTCCAATAATTTCAATTTTTTTACCATTACCACCACGTCTAGTTTTAGGAACTACTATATCTTCTTTTCTTGATAAATATCTACCAGTAATAGTATCTGATTTTAAAATATCTTGATATGTTCCACTAAAAGTAATTTCTCCACCATACTCTCCAGCTCTAGGGCCAATATCAACAATTCAATCACTACTTTTCATTGTATCTTCATCATGCTCAACAACAATTAAAGTATTTCCTAGATCTCTTAAATGTTTTAAAGTTTTAATTAATTTATCATTATCTTTTTGATGTAATCCAATTGATGGTTCATCTAAAACGTATAAAATTCCAGTTAATTGAGATCCAATTTGTTTAGCTAATCTAATTCTTTGAGATTCTCCACCACTTAAAGTTGTAGCTGTTCTTGATAGATTTAAATATCCTAACCCAACTTCATTTAAAAAGTTAGTTCTTGAAATAATTTCATCTAAAACTAATTTTGCAATCATAGCTTGAGTTGGAGTTAAATCAATGTTTAATAAAAAATCTAATTGTTCAGAGATACTCATATTAGTATAATCAAATATAGATTTTTCATTAATTTTTACAGATAAAGCAATGTCATTTAATCTACTTCCTTTACATTGTTTGCATATTTTAGAAGACATAAATTTTGCATATCATTTTCTAGCTTCTTCTGATTTAGATTCAAAATACCTTCTCTTGATTAAAGCTGCATTACCCTCAATAAAATCATATTTTTCATATTTATTATTATTTTCAGTAACAATTTTAATATCAATTTCTCGATCACTTCCTCATAAAATTATATCTCTTTGTTTTTGAGTCAAATCTTTTAAAGGAGTGTTTAGATCAATATAGTAATAATCACATAAAATTCTAAATTTTTGTCATTCTATATTTTTTGTATGCATAAAATTTTTATAATAAACAACCCCACCTTGATTAATTGATAATTTTAAATCAGGAAGAATTAAATTTATATCTGGTTCTAAACTAACACCTAATCCATTACATAGTTCACAAGCACCAAGTGGAGCATTAAATGAAAATAATCTAGGTTCAAGCTCTGGAACTACAAAATCACAAACTTTACATGAAAAAGAAGTTGAAAATAATTTTTCTTGTTTATTAGAATTTGGAAATGCAATTTTAATTAAGTTATTTGAATATTTTAATCCCATTTCAACAGCTGTAAATATTCTTGAATTAATTTCATCATTATTATGATAAATAATTCTATCAACAACTATATCTATATTATGTCTTTGATTTTTTTCTAAATTAATTTGATCATCTAGCATTCTTAATTGATCATCAACAATAACTCTAATAAACCCATCATTTCTTAATTTTTCTAAAATATCAATATGAGTTCCTTTTTTATCTCTAATTACTGGAGATAAAATATGAATTTGTTCACCATCACTAGTTGACTGTTTAATATTTTCAACAATTTCTTTAATACTTACTGCTTTAATTTGACCATGATTATTAATACAATAAGGTTGACCAATTCTTGCATATAATAAACGTAAATAATCATAAATTTCAGTAACAGTCCCAACAGTTGATCTAGGATTGTGACTTGTGGTTTTTTGATCAATAGAAATTGCAGGAGATAAACCTTCAATAGAATCAACATCAGGTTTTTCATTACCACCTAAAAATTGTCTAGCATAAGCAGAAAGTGATTCAATATATCTTCTTCTTCCTTCTTGATAAATTGTTGAAAAAGCTAATGAAGATTTTCCAGAACCACTTAAACCTGTAAAAACAATTAATTTATTTTTAGGAAGTTCTAAATCAATATTTTTTAAATTATGCTCTCTAGCACCTTTTATAATAATTTTATCTGTTGACATGTTTTCTCCTAATTTGTATTTTTTTCATTTTCTAATTCAATAATTGTATCTCTTAAAATTGCCGCTCTTTCAAAATCAAGCTCTTTTGCTGCTTGTAACATTTCTTGGCGCAAATTATCAATAGTTTGTTGGATAGTTTGAAGTTTTTGTTTTTTATCTTTATTTTTTTTAGCTTTAGCTAATGTTTTTTTAGTTTGTTCACTTAAAATAGATTCACTAATAGCTTTTGAAATAGTTTTTGGAACAATATTGTGTTTTTTATTAAATTCTTCTTGGATTTTTCTTCTTCTATTAGTTTCTTTAATTGCTTCATCCATTGCCTGACTAACAGTATCAGCATACATAATAGCTTTACCATTAACATTTCTAGCAACACGACCAATAGTTTGAATTAAAGAACGGTAATTTCTTAAAAAACCTTGTTTATCTGCATCTAAAATACATACTAAACTCACTTCAGGTAGATCTAATCCTTCTCTTAATAAGTTAACTCCAACAACAACATCATAAACCCCTTTTCTTAGATCATTTAAAATTTCACTACGTTCTAGAGTTTTTAATTCTGAGTGTAAATAAGCAACTTTAATGTTTTTTTCTTGTAAAAAAGCAGTTAAATCTTCACTCATTCTAATAGTTAAAGTAGTAATAAATACACGCTCATTTTGTAATTTTCTTAAATGAATTTCATTAATAATATCATCAATTTGATTGGTTGTTTTTCTTATTTCAATTTGTGGATCTAATAATCCAGTTGGACGAATAATTTGTTGAACTACTTGATGATTAACTAAATCTAGTTCATAATCTCCAGGTGTTGCTGAAGTATAAATTACTTGTTTAATTAAACTATTAAATTCATCAAAATTTAAAGGTCTGTTATCTAGAGCTGATGGTAGTCTAAAACCATATTCAACTAGAGTTAGTTTTCTTGATCTATCAGTATTATACATTCCTCTAATTTGAGGAAGTGTGATATGAGATTCATCAACTATAGTTATAAAATCATTATTAAAATAATCTAATAAAACATATGGTCTTTGACCCTTAGATCTAAAATCTAAATGCGAAGAATAATTTTCAATTCCACTACAAAAGCCAAATTCTTCAAGTGACTCAAGATCATATTTAGTTCTTTGTTCTAGTCTTTGAGCTTCTAAAAGTTTGTTTTCTGATTGTAATTCAGCTAATCTTTGAACTAATTCATTTCTAATATTATTACAAATTGTTTTTAATTTGTCTTGTGGAGTTATATATGATTGAGCAGGATGAATAGTAACAGTTGTAATATTGTCTAAAATAGAATTTGTAATTGTATTTAAAGTATGAATACTTTCTATTTCATCATCAAATAATGAAATTCTAAACATAATATTATTTACTCAACCAGGAACAATTTTAACAACATCACCTTTTGCTGAAAAGCTTCCTAATTGATTTTCAATATCATTTCTAGTATATCCAGATCTTACTAGTCAAGTTAATAATTCATTTCTTTTAATTTTTTGACCAACTTTTAATTCAATAAAAGCTGAAGAATACTCTAAAGGATTTTGTAAAGCAAATAAAGCAGCAACACTAGCTACTACTATAGTATCATTTCTTGTTAATAAAGCGTTACAAGCACTTAAACGCATCATATCTAATTCCATATTTTGTCTAGAATCTTTATCAATATATAAATCTTTTGAAGGAATATAAGCTTCTGGTTGGAAAAAATCAAAGTTTGAAACAAAATATTCAACTCTATTTTCTGGAAACATTTCTTTTAATTCATAATAAAGCTGCATTGCTAAAGTTTTATTATGTGCAATTACTAAAGCTTGTTTATTATGTTTTGCAATAATATTTGCTATTGTAAAAGTTTTTCCAGTACCTGTTGCTCCTAATAACACTTGGTGTTTTTTGTTTTCTATAATTGCTTTATTTAATTTTTCTATAGCTTGATTTTGATCACCTGAAGGTTTATATTTAGTTACTAGTTTGTACTTATTATTTGCTATAAACATTACTTTCTCCCATAACAAAAACCCAGAATTTTCTTCTGGTTTTTAATATCATCTACTTTTTTATTTTATCACTATACTTACTTTTTATTTTAGCTATATTATTTTGATTAAATATTAAACTTATATTTTTAAAAGATTATAAAAATAAAAGTATCTTAACTAAATTAAGAATTAAAAAATTTTATTAAACTAAACAATTAATATTAAGTAAAACTTATATTTTTAATAGTTTAAAATATAACTATAGATAGAAGTGATTTTAATGTACTTTTTTTATTCTGAAGATATATTTTTATTAAATAATCAAATTAAAAAAACTATTAAAGAGTTACAACAAAAAGATCAATATGATGTTTTAAGTTTTTCTTTAATTGAAGATGATTTTAATACTATTTATGATAATGTTACTAATTTAAATTTTTTTAGTTCTAAATCAATTATTGTAATTAGTGATGCTTATTTTGTAACTGAAATAAAAACTAATTTTAATAAAAACTATAGTTTAAATAAGTTAGAAATAATGTTAAAAAACTTTAATCCTAATAATATAATCATTTTTACTTTAAATTCTAATAAATTTTCTAAAAAACTAAAAATAGCAAAGTACATTGAATTTAGTTTTAATGTTAAATACTTATCATTATGAGATGAAAAACAAACTATTAAATATATAATCGATTATTTAAAGTCTAAAAATAAAATTATTGATATAAATTTAGCTAGTCAAATATATAATTTATTACCAAATGATCTACAAATAATTACTAATGAAATTAATAAATTAGCTAATTTAAAATCTGAACTTAATATAGATATTATTAAGACTAATTTAAATAAGTATCATAATGAAGATATTTTCAAATTAGTTGATGCTTTTATTAATAATAATATTGATAAATTTATTAAATTTTATCATGATTATATTTTATTAAATGATGATATTATTGGTCTTATAAGTTTAATTGATATTAATTTAAGTTTTTATAGAGATGTAGTTATTTTAAAAAAACAATTTAAAAGTGAAGAACAAATTTCAACTATTTTAAAATCTCATATTTATAGAGTAAAATTAGCTGTTAATAATTCTTATGATATTAACACATTAAATGATAAAATTAAGATAGTTTATAAAATTTATAAAGGAATTATTAATTGAAATATTAACAAAAAAACACTTGTTGAATATATGCTTATAAAAAACATGAAAGGATAAAAATGAAAGAATTGTATTTAAAATTGCTTAATTTAAGTTTAAATATTTTAAAAACAAATAAACTTAAATATTTTATTTTAAAAAATGAAGAGTTTAAGTTAAAGTATTTAAATTTAATTAATGATATTTTAACTTTAGAAACTAATCATAATCAAAGCTTAGATGATAAAGTATTTGCTAAAACTTTTGCAAAGGCTTTTATTTTAATTACAAAACCAACTACTAAACAACGTTTTGAAGTAAATGATGAGATTACTATAGAACAAATTGAAAATAATTATAAACAATTAGTTTCATATATAGTTAAAGAATTTAAAGTTGTTAAAAGTAAATTAGTTAGTGAAAATGAACAAATTAGTGAAGAAATCATTAATCAAAATGCTATTTTAACTGATCAAGTAATTAGTAGAATTGAAGCAAGATTATCAAAACAAGAACAATCAAAAGAACAAAAAATTAGTGAGAATTCTTCAAAAACAACAACTGTTGTAACTGAAACACAAACTCAACAACAAGTTGAAAACAAACAAGCTCAAACTAGTCAACAAACTGATTTTTTAAATTCTTTTAATTCTAATATGTTTTCTAATTTAAATAATGCAGATTTACCAGTTTTACCAAGTCAAGATCCAAGATTTTATCCTTATAAAGGTAAACCTAAATTTATGCCTTATTTAAAAATTGCTTTATGTGTTTTAGCAGTAATTTCAACAATTTTATTAGTTTCAAGTTTATTATTTTTATCATATACGACAATTGATATTAGTAGTAGTAATTATGCAAATATAATAGAGTCAAATAAAAATTGATCTGATCTTATAAAAGTTGGTGACAAAGAACTTTTAAAAGCTTGACCAATAGGTATTTCTCAAATAGTTTTAATGTTTAAAAGAGCGTTTGGACTACCTATTTTAATTTATATGATTCCAACTATTTTAATTTGTACTTATACTAAAAAAACTTTTTCTAGTCCTAGAGAAAAATATCGTATTCCTTTATTTCCTGTTATTTTCTTTATTATGTTTTTTATTGGTTTAACAGTTAATTTATATGAATTTACTTCACTTGAAAAATTTAAAGAAGCTTGAAAATTATTTTTAAGCGGAATGACAAGTAAAGTTGATATTGATATTAATAAATTTTTTGAATTAGTTTTAAAAGATCATGCCTTAAAATTTCAATTAGGAAGTGCTTTAGTTATTAGCTCATTAATTGTTACTATTTTAACTTTGCTTTTAGCTATTGTTTTAATTTTTGTTAACCCTAAAATAGATAGACAAAAAATTGTAAAAGCTACACTAGAACATCAAAAAGCAGTAATGGCTATTATGCAAGGTCAAAAATATGAAATTGATCCTAGCTTATATGAAGAAGATGAAATTGAAATTAAACATCCTTCAAAATTAAAATCATTCTTTTTAAAACTTAAAAACAAAAAGAAAAAAGAAGATAGTGAAGATACAAATAATTAATAAAAAACCCTAACTCAACATTAACTAATAAGTTAAATAAGAGTTAGGATTTTTATTTATCTGGAAGCGGTTCATTTTATTTAAAAATAATAGAACTGGAGTAGTTAGTATAATATTAGAACAAACTAATAAACTTATTTTTTTATATCAATGCTTTTTCATATTTTATTAATTTCTACAATTTGTTATTCAATCATTTATTAATTACTTATAAAATTTCTCATTTTTGCAATGATATTGTTATAACTTAAACACTGATTTTATCTAATAATAAAATTAAAAATCAATACAATATATCAATAAATCTTAAATGAATTAAAACTAAACTAAAAGTTGTTTTTTATATAATTTAATTAATGAATAATAAGAAAGGATTATATGAATTTAACTATCATTTTAATAATTTTAGTAGTAATATTAACTATTATTTCAACTAGTATTTTATTCTATTTAATTAAAAATAAAAATAGTGATTCTAAAATTGATCTAACTAGTTTAAAAGATAAACTTGAAACTAATAAAGACTTAATCAATAAACAAATAGAAAAAGATACTGAAATTACTAAAACTAATCTAAATAATTTAAAAGATGCAGTTAATGACCAAAAAAAAGATCTAGCAAAATCATTAGATAAACTAGAAGAAAATATTAAAAAATTTAATGAAATTACTAATAATATAAACACAATTGATAAAAAAGTAGATACATCAGTTAAAAACATTAATGAATTATCTTTAATTTTTAAAAATAGTAAAACTAGAGGAAACTTAGGTGAGTTTACTTTAGAATGGATTTTGACTAATATTTTAGGTGAAAAAACAGATAATGGAATTTGACAAACTCAATATAAATATAAAAACTCTAATGTAATAGTTGATGCTATTATTAAAACACAAATTAATGATAAAAAAATTGCAATTGATTCTAAGTTTCCTTTAACAAAAGCAAATGTCTTAATTTCAGAAAGTAATGATAGTTATTTATATAAACAAGCTGAAAGTGATTTTAAACAAACAATTAAAAATATGATTAAAGAATTAAATAATAAATATATTTCTAATTCTGAAAATGTTTCTAGTGTAATTATGTTCATACCTTCTGAAGCTATATTTGAACTGATTTGATCTAAATTTACTGATATCTTTAGTGAAGCTATTAAAAATAAAATTTGAATTTGTTCACCAACTACTTTACCAGCTGTTTTGTATTCTCAACAAATTAGTATTAAAGAATATAAGATTAGTAAAAATATTAATGAAATTCAAAAACTAATTAAAACAATAACTGATGATGTTAAAAGACTATTAGATAGAAATGAAAAAATGTCTAAGATTTATGAAAAGTATAAAACAGAAACAGAAGAAGTTTTTAAAGAATTTCAAACTTCAGCAAATAAAATTGATAAAAATTATTCTAAATTAGAATCAATAAATATTAATGATAATCAAGAATAGTTTTAATAATTTAGTATCAACTTTCTCAAAAACCTATGGCAGTGTCTTTTATTATAAAAAAACATCGTAACTTGATATAAACATTATGTATTTTTTACTTGTTTAAATATATAAAAAATCTACTTTAAAAGTAGATTTTATTAAAACCTAAATAATTTATCTTTTTGAGATAATTCTAAAACTACATTAGAATTTTTTCAAACTTTATCTGGAATTTTATCTTTTAAAATTGAAATAGTCAATTGAGCATTACTATTTAATAAATAGTTGCTAATACTAATTAATTGATTATCTGACATTAATTCTTTTTTGTCATTTAATAAAAAGTGTAAGCAATTAATGTTAAAATGATCAGCAAATTGTATATAAGCTAGATCATAACAAATAATTTCACCTTGTTTTTTACCAGAACTATGATTTAGTACTGATAAATTAAACTTATAATAAGGTTTACTTTTTTCATTTTCTATTGAATATGTTAAAAAATATCTTTCATTATATAAGGTATCTGATAGTCTTTGAAAATATTTATTAAAAGTATTAAGTCTTTCATCTAGTTTATTTTTAAATTCTTTTGAATACAAATCATTACTTAATAAACTAATTTTTTGTTTTAATTTGAAAATTATTTCTTCAGAATCATTGATTTGACTTAATTTAGTTTCATACTCACCTTTTTCATAATGTTTTTTATTCAGTTGAGTAATAATTTTATCTAATTCTTTAAAAGTATCATCTTTTGAAAGTCTAATACTTAGATCTTTTTCAACTTTTAATAATTCATTTAATTGATTTTGTAAACTTGACATTTGTTTAAAAATTTCAGGCAGTTCTTTGCTAGCAAAAGCGATTTTTTCATCTAACATTTTGTTGTGAAAATTAACTAGTTGATCAAAAGTTTTATGTAATTTTGGAATAAATAAATTAGTTTGGTTATAAATTAGTTCTAATTGTTTTGTATCAACTGAACTTCTATTTGAATTCATTCTATTTATAAAATCATTAATGTTATTTTTTCTTATTTCTAATAAACCAATTTTATTTGAAAGCATAGAAATATTATGTTTAATTTCATTAAAAGCATCTAGATTTATTTGAAAATCTTCATCAATATTTAATGTTTCTTTTTTCTTATTTAATTCATTAATCTCATTATCAATAAATTTTAAAGTATCAACATATATTTGTTTATCTGAATTAGATGATAAAAGCTTTTTTAAATGATCTTGTTCAAATTTTAATTGGTTTTGAAAATCTAATAATTCTTTAGAATTTGAAAAACTAAAGCCTAGTAAAAACAAGTGTAAAATTTCATATTGAGCATCTTTTGCAGTTGAATGAAGTGTTTTTAAAGTATTGTTAATACTTTGATCTTTATATCTTAAATTATGAGAAATAATTTCTCTAAATGAAGGTTTTTCTGATTGATGGTTTGGAAAAATTACATCTAATAATTCTTTTGCTAGTTCATTTTTACTAGCTAAATCCTTATCATTTACTCGAATTATTTTTTCTTTTTTTGTATTTAAAAAGTTTCTTTGTATAGTAACTTTATTTGAAAATGGATTATCTAGATTTTCTACTAATTCTAAAGTAATTAAAACTTTGCTATTAATTAAAAAATTTTTAACTATCTCATTTGTAGTTTGTGATTCTATACCTTTATAAATATCATCAGCATCACCTGCTAAACAAAAACTAATTAGTTTTAAAACTGTGCTTTTTCCAACGTTATTACCAGTTTGAGTAAGATCATTAATAGGAGTATTATCAACAATCAAATTTAATCCTTTTTTAAATTCTAGATCTCTTATAACTTGATTAGGTGTTGAAATTTTTAATCTTTTTATAAACATAAAAGAACTACTCCCTGGTTATTTATATCAATTTTATTAATTAAATATAATCAATCTAAAGATAATAAAAATAAGTTAAATGGCATATTTTCTATTTTTTTAATACTTGCATATAAATCAATCATATCTAAACTACTTTTTTTATATAAAGTTTTTAAAATTAGAGATGCATTATAATAAACACTTAATTTTGGCTGAATATTATCTGGTAACAACATATATTAATTAATCTCCACTTCTTTAAATATCTTACATCTCATAAAAGCATCTACTAGTATTATATCAATGTATAATAATAAGCTTTCAATTTCTAAAACTTTTAAATTACTACTATTTTTTGTAAGCGATTTGATTTTATTTTTACACTTATCATAAATTTTGTCAGGACTATATTTATTCAAACTAGCTAGATTATTATATATTTGTTTAATAGTTTGTAAAACTGCAAAACTCTTATTATTTGCTTGGATGTCGTATTGTTCATAGATATTAGAAACAATTGGACTAAAAAGATAATATTCTTCTATTATATATTTTGTTTCAATCAAATTATTAAAGTTTATTTTATCTTGTATTCTAAAGGGTTCAACTTTAGAGATATCAACCTTATTTTCATTTAAATTAATTTCAGATAAACTATTAATAATTTCAGCAAGTATTGAAACATTAATATTTTTTTGTTTTAAATTACTAACTATTTCTTTGTCTAAAAGATTTGATAATTGTTCTAACTTATCAACATCTAAAAATTGAACTTTATCAAAAAGAATATTAAAGTCAATTAAATCATTTTTTAAATCAAAATTTAAATTATAAGGATTTTTAATATTAGACCAATTATTATTAGTGCTTATAATAAGTGATAAAAACTTGAAATTGTAATCTAAATAATCTTTATAAATTTGTTTATTTAAAGAATCTTCTAATTTACTTTTTGTAAAAGTAGTTGAAACTTAAATTAAAATTTTATTTTTAGTATCAATTAAATAAAAACCTGAAATATTAGATTTGATTGTATTTGCATTTATTAAAGATCAACCATAAATAATGTTAAGTATATCTTTTAAAATATTTTCTGAAATTTTATTAGTATCAAAAAGTTTAGCAGTATTAAAAGCTCTTATTTCATCTTGTAATCTAGTTAATTGATTAATTATGTTATCAATGTAAGTTTTTCTTTGCATCTAACAACTCCTATTAAAAGTTAAGTTATTAGTCTAGTTTAAAACTAATACTTTCTTCTTAATTATTTTAATAAAATAAAAATTAAAAAATAGCCTTAAGATTAAAAATAGGCTATTTTTGAAATTATCAAAATATTTTCTTATACACAAACTTAATACATCAGTAAGATAGTAATTCTTTTTTAATTAAGCTTTATTAATTGAACCTAGAATTTCTAGTTTTTGTTTAATTACTTTTTTCATTTGATCAATTGCAAAACGACCAAATTTTCTAGCATCATAACTAGTTGGGTTTTCTTTAAATCATTGTTTTAAACTATTTGCATAAACTAGTTTTAAATCAGTTCCAATATTTATTTTACAAATACCAGAATTAATTACTTTTTTTAAATCAGTATCACTAAGTCCGCTTGATCCATGTAATACTAAAGGAGTATTTATTGAATCTCTAATTTCTTTAATACGATCAAAGTTTAAATTAGGTTCAGTTTTAAAAATTCCATGACTTGTTCCAACTGCTATAGCTAAAGCATCAATTTGAGTTAAATTAACAAATTTAATAGCTTTGTCAACACTAGTATATTTATTTTTATTTGAATCTGTATCATCTTCTTTACCACCGACATGACCAATTTCAGATTCAACTTCTACATTTTTTGATTTTGCATAGTTAACTATTTCTAAGGTCTTATTTACATTAGTATTAAAATCATCTAATGAAGCATCTAACATTACTGATGAAAACTCATTATCACAAGCTCATTTAATTAGATTAAGATCATAACCATGATCTCAATGTAAAACTATAGGAACTTTAGTATTACTAATAATTGCATTAGCACTAGCTATAACTATTTCTTTTCCTATATATTTAGCAGCAGATTCTGTTATCATTGCAATTATTGGCGAATTTGATTCTTCAGCAGCTTCAACTATTGCTTTTAACATTTCAAGATTATCAAAATTAAAAGCACCAATTGCATAATGATTTTGTCTAGCTTTTAATAATTGATCTTTTAAACTAGCTTTCATAAAAATCCTTTACTTAATAAAATAATTTTTTTGTTTTAATAAAGTGAAGATATAACAAAAAACGACAACTTATATCTATTAAAATTTTACAATAGATTTAAAATTATTTTAAACTTTTTTAAACTTTTTTAAAATAAATTGTAAAATAAGGTTAGGGAGCAAGATACGATGTTAAAAGATCAAAGAAGACAAAAAATTCTTGAAATAGTAAATGAAAAAGATTTTGTTACTAATAGACAATTAGCAAAATTATTGTCTTCTACTATTCAAACTATTATTAGTGATATTTCTGAACTAGATAAAGAAAAAAAACTTTACAAAGTTTATGGTGGAGCAAAATCTGCAAATTCACTAGCAAAGCGTTATGAGTTATTTGATGAAGAAAAACAACATATAAATATAGATATAAAAGATCTTATTGCACAAAAAGCTAGTGAATATGTTAGTAATGGTGATCTGATCTTTTTAGATACTGGAACAACAACAAAGCAAATGATCAAATACTTAATTAATAAAAAAATAATTGTTGTTACTAATGGATATTCAATAGCTTTAGAGTTAGTTGAACAAGACATAGAAGTAATTTTATTAGGTGGAACAATTAATCCATCTACACATGCAACAATCGGTGAACTTGCTCTGAAAAATTTAGATAATTTTTATTTTGATAAGGTTTTTATAGGAATGAATAATTTATCATCACAACATTTTTACACAACAAATATTAAAGAAGCATTAATAAAAGAAAAAGCTATTAAAAATTCTGATAAATCTTTTATATTAATGGATTCTTCTAAATTTGGTTCTAAAAATGTAATTAAAGTAGATGTTTTAAAAGAGACTATTTTAATAAGTGATAAAGATACAGATGAATATAAAGGACTAATTATAAATCTTGAATAAGGATCCATATGACAAAACAACAAAAACAACTAGCATTAATTGAAAAAATTTTTATTAATGTTGGTGGTAAACAAAATATTAAAGATGTTTATAATTGTGCAACAAGATTAAGACTAACACTTTATGATGACAGTTTAATTAAATTAGACAATTTAAAAGCTTTAAAAAGAACACAAGGTTGTTTAATTTCTAGTGGGGAATTACAAATTATTATAGGATCAGAAGTTAGTCAAATAACTAATCTTTTAAAAGAAGAACTACAAATTAATATAGATAAAAATTAATGGATTTGAAATTAAAAATTCATTAAATGTAAATAATAAAAAAGTAGGACTTACTAAAAGATTTGTTAAATCAATTTCAGCAATATTTGGTCCACTAATTCCTTTTTTAATTGGGTTTGGATTAATTATGGCTTTACAACAAATTTTAATTAGAATTGGTTGAGTAGATTTAATTAAATCAGACTCAGTGTTTCAAAAAAACTATAATATTTTTGATTTAGTTATAAATACAATAGCTAACTCAGGATTTAAATTAATAGGAGTAATGGTAATTTGATCAACAACTAGATATTTAAAAGGAAATATTGCAATTGCTATTGCTTTAGGTTTAATTATGATTTCACCAATTATTCCAGAACAAGGATTACATTTGTTAAATATTGGTTCTTGAGAAATTGTTATAAAACCATTTTATTCAACAATTTTAGTATTTATTTTTACTGGAGTAATTATTTCTTATTTTCAAAAATTAATGAATAAATATTTTCATTCAGTTGCTAATTTTATTTTAAACCCACTTTTATCATTACTAATAGGCGGATTACTAGCATTTTTTGTTATTGGTCCAATAATGTCAATAATCGAATCATATGTCTTAAAAGCATTTAATTGATTTGTAACTTTACCTTATGGAATTAGTGGTTTAATTATTGGATTAACTTGACAACCACTAGTTGTTTTAGAAGTTCATAATGTTCTATTTTTTACAGCTGTTGCTAATCTAACAATTACTAATAACCCATCAATATTTTTAGCGGCTGCTTTTGCTGCAGCTTGAGCTCAAATGGGTGCAACTATTGCAGTTGGTATTAAATCTAAAAAAAATGTAGATAAATCAGCAGCTATTGCTGCAGCTTTACCTGGAATAATTTCAGGACCAACTGAATCTTGTATTTATGCAATTAATTTACCAAGATTTAAACCATTTATTTTAGGAACTATTGCTGGAGGAATTGGTGGTTGATTAATTTCTATATTTAATGTTGGATTAAATAATCTAGCTGGTTTAGGTGGAGTTGCAGGATTTTTAGCTTATACTGATAAACTTGTTTTAGCAATTATAATTGATCTAGTATCATTTGTTTTAGGTATTTTAATTACTTATTTATTTTGAAATGAACAACAAGCTGAAGAAATATTATTTAAAGATATTACTAAAGAATTAAAAATTAAAACTGGACACTATAGTTCTAAATTACAAACTCTTTTAATAAAACTAAAAATTAAAAAAGAACAAACTAGTGAAAAACAAACTGAGATTATAAAAACATATAAAGATATAGATTTGCTATATAAAGATATTAAAAAACTTTCAAAACAAACTGTTAAATACGAAAAACTAGTTGAGAAATTAAAGCAATTAGAAACTAAAAATTATAAGATTAAAAATAATATTTTAACTAAAAGGCTTAAAGAACAAAAACTTAAATTACAAAATCAAATTAAAACACAAAAAGATATAGTTATTAAAGATTCACAAACTAACTATACAAAAATCAACAATTATATTAACCAATTAGAAACACTAACTAATAAAAATCTAAAAGATTTTAAAACTAAATATTATAGTGCAATTAATAAAATAGCTCTTGATTACAAACTGATTAATTAGAAAGAAATAAAAATGCATAATAAAATTTATATTGTTTCATTAAGTCCATCAATTGACTATATTTTAAAATTTGATAATTTTTTAAAAAATAAAACTAACAATCATTTTAATTTAAATGATATTTCTTGTGTTTACTTTTAGGGTAGCAGTCCCCAATATTTAATTGTATATAATCATTATGTTTTTTATAACCTAATTGTATTATTTCATTAGGGTTAGTAGATGAATATTTAGTTTTTACTTCATTTTCTAAAACATTTTTTAGAACAAACGGAATTTCTATGTCAAAATATTTAAGTTTTAAATTATTTTTATTATTACCAAGAGTTAAAGTCTTATTAGCTAGCTTTTTATTCAAAAGTTCTAATTTATCCAACTCTTTAATACCCTCGTTTTTAGCATAAACTTTAATTTGATCAACAACATCTTGGAAAGTATGAAAACTACCAAAAGCTTCACTTTGTTGATCTAAAATATTTTTAATTTTATTAATTGTTTGTTTATCTGGACTAAGAGTTTGGGTTGGTTTTTCAGTTTTTGGACTAAGAGTTTGGGTTGGTTTTTCAGTTTTTTTTGTCGTTTCTTTTGTTTGCGATGTACAACTTATTACTAATAAACTTGTAGTTGGAATTAAAGTAACCACACTTAAAAACTTTAAGATATTTTTCATATACTTTCCTTTCTTTTCTTTTTGAGTTTACAAAAAAAAAAAAAAAAAAGTAAATAAACTGGGATAAAATTATTTTTTTTATTATGTGAATTCAATTGTTCTGATTTCATTTCACACATTACACTTAATAAAAGATTTTGTTTTTTTTCTTCAGCATAAACTTTAAAAATAAAATCACCTTTAGTTCCTTTTAGATCATCTTCATTTTTAATAACAATATTATCTTTTATTAAAGTTGATGTTTTAAAAGCAAACATTGATGCCTCGTTAAACTGATTTAAGCAATAGTTTTCTAATTCTTCACCAACTAATTTAATATTTTTAGTTAGTTTTTCTCTTTTAATAAATTCTAAATCTTGTTCTAGTTTATTAATTTTATTATTTGTAGTTATTAATTCAGTAAGTTCACTTTTATGTTTTCAGTCTTTATTTTCTAACTCGTATGTATTTTTAGTTAAATCATTTTTTTAATTGATTAATTTGTTGTTCAAATTGTTCTTTTTGTTTGTTTAATAAAATATTATATTGGATTATATTGGTTTTCTAATTGTAATTTAATTAATTTTTCTTGTTGATTTAATTTCTCATTTAATAATTTAATATTTGATTCTAATTCTAATTTTTGACTAATTAATTGTTCAAATTCTTTTTTATTGTTTTCTAATTTTTCAATAAGTGTCGTTTTATTAGTAGCTTTTAAATCTGAAATTTCAATAGTTGATTCAAACTTTTTATTATATTCATTAATTAAATCTTTTTCAAACTTTTGTTGTTCATTAGTTTTTAATAACTCTCAATTTTGTTTTTCTTGTTTTATTTTTTCTAAATAAACTTGATCTTTTTTATGATTAAACTTCCTTTAATAGCATCTTCTAATAATTGGATTTGATATTTATTAATAATTCTAAATTTTACACTAGACATAATACCTCCAAATGTTTATTATTATTTTACTAATTATAACTAGCTCTTTTTTATTGTTATACAATAAGATAAAATTCTATAGATTTACTAAAAAATTTAATTACTATTTAATTACTAATTTAAAAATATAAATTATTTATTTTTTTAATCTAATAGTAATATCATCAAATTTATAAATTTATATAACTATTTTTTAAGCATTTTATAAAAAATAATGTTGTACAATATTAGTAAGTAACTACTATAAAATTAATTAGCTGACAATAATATTTAATAATTAAAACAAGATTGTTTCATTTTGTTTTGTTTTAATATTTTTTATTTAGAAAGGAAAAAATGTCAAACAAAAATAATAAAAAAAATCTAGAAATAAATGACACAGAAAATGAAAATCAAATTAATAGTTATGATGATGGTGACCAATTAAATATTAGTATTGATGAAAAAGAATTTAAACCATATGTATTTAAGCAAAAAGAAGTTAAAAGACAATATCAAAAAACAAATATACCTACTAAAATTTTTGCTTTAGGTGGATTAGAAGAAGTTGGAAAAAATACTTATTGTATTGAATATGATAATGAATTGATTATGATTGATGCAGGAGTAAAATTTCCTGAATCAACTATGCTAGGAGTAAGTGCTGTTATTCCAGATTATTCTTATTTAGTTGAAAATCAAAAAAAGATTAAAGCATTATTTATTACTCATGGTCATGAAGATCATATTGGTGGAATTCAATACTTAGTTCAACAAGTAAAGATTCCTATAATTTATGCTCCAAAATTAGCTGCTATGTTAATTAGAGATAGATTAAAAGAATATAAAATTGAAGACAAAACTATTGTTAAAGAATATGATGCTGATGATGTATGAAAAACTAAAAACTTTAAAGTTAGTTATGCTGCATTAAACCACTCTATTCCTGATGCATTTGGAATTTTAGTCCAAACTCCTAATGGTAATATTTTTTCAACAGGAGATTATAAATTTGACTGATCACCACTAGGACATTTTGCTGAACTTACTAAATTAGCTTCAATGGGTGAAAATGGGGTTGAATTATTAATGGCAGATTCAACTAATAGTGAAGTTGAAGGATATACACAAGGTGAAAAAAGTATTATTTCAAATATTGATAAATTGTTTTTACAAGTTAAAGGAAGAATCTTTTTAACAACTTTTGCTTCAAATGTTCATAGAATTCAACACATTATAGAAACAGCTCACAAATATAATAGAAAAATTGTTATTTTAGGTAGATCATTTGAAAGAATTATTAAAATCATTCGTCAAATTGGTCATTTAAAAATTAGTGAAAAAGAATTTATTAAATCAACTGATATTGATAAATATAAACCAGAAGAATTAATGATTTTAACAACAGGTAGTCAAGGTGAACCAATGGCTGCTTTATCTAGAATTGCTAATAATAAACATTTATCAATAAATATTATTCCTGGTGATACAGTTGTATTTTCATCCTCACCAATTCCAGGAAATAGAGCTGATGTTGAAAAGTTAGTTAATAAGTTAACTAGAGTTGGAGCTAAAGTTATTGAAAATACTTCAGATAATAAAATACATACTTCAGGTCACGCTAGTCAAGAAGAACAAAAATTATTATTTAGTTTAATCAGACCAAAATATTTTATGCCAATGCATGGTGAATACCGTATGTTAAAAAAACATGTTGAAACTGGTGAAAGTGTTAATTTAGAAAAAGGTAATGGTTTTATAATGGCTAATGGTGATGTATTAGAACTATTACAAGGTAAAGCTAAAATTGGAAAACGTGTTGAAGCTGATGCAGTTTATGTTGATGGAAAAGATATGACTGGAAAAGCAAGTAATGTTATTAGAGAAAGAGAAATTCTTTCAAAAGATGGATTAATTGCTGTTGTAATTTCATTAGATTCACAAACTAATAGATTAATAGCTCAACCTAGAATTATTTCTCGTGGTAGTTTTTATGTAAAAGATGCTGGTTCAATAATTAGTGATTCAATTCAAATTATTACTAATGCAGTTAATGAAGTATTAATGTCATCAAAACCAACTTTTGCAGCTATTAAAAAGGCTATTAAGTCTTCTTTAAGTCCATACATTTTTAGAGTAAAAAAAAGAAATCCATTAATTATTCCAGTGATTTTAAATAAAAAAACTTAATAGATAAATCAAGATTATATATTTGTTATAGTTAATCAATTAATATATAATATCTTTTGTATTAAAGGAGCAAAAAAGTGAAAAATAATAATTCAAGTTTTTTTAGTTCACCAAGAACTCAAATAAAATTTTTTCAATGAGTTGGAACAATTTTTGCTGTAATTGGAATGCTTATATCTCTTTATTTTTTAAGTAAAATTGATGTTAAAGCATTAGATCAATCTAAACAAGTATTACTTGCATTAGGTTATGCAATTATGGGATATATGTTTTGAAAAACTATTATTTCAGCAGTAATTATTTTAAGATTTGTTAAAAAAAGTACTGATGAAGAATTAGTTGCAAATAGATATATCTTAGCTAGTTTAAGTTTAAATTTAGGAGGATTTTTAACCCCTTGAGTTTTAACAAGTTTACCAAATGTAACCACTCAATCAACTATTAAACCTAAATGATTTTTATCAAGATCATTTGCAATTATTACAACAATTGGTTCAGCTATATTTTTAGGTGTTTTATTTTGACAATTAAAAACAATTAATCCTAATACAAATTGATTTGACCAATCTAAAGAATGATATTGAATTTTAGTAGGATTTATTATTGGTAATGGTATTTTATTAGTAGTTGGACTATTAGCATTTATTCTATTTTTTAATAAAAATTCAAAAGAACGTTTTGAAGGTAATACATTTACTAGCTTTTTAATGAAAACTATTGCTGTATTTTATTTAGTGATTGTAACTATTGAATTAATAGTATTAATGATTTATTCAATATTAAGATTAATTGGAAATATTATAAATACAGCTGCTAGAGTATTACAAGCTGATAATGCATTAATTGGTGTTTTATACTTTTTATTTGGATTATTAACAATGTTTTTCCAAATCTATTATGTAATCTTTTTAACAATGATGATTAGTCAAACAATCAAGGGGATTTGAAGAAAAGATGGTGTAATTACTATTAAAGTATATGACAAGCTTAAAGAAAAAGAAGATAAATATCAATTAAAACACAATAGATAATGATTAACTTTTAATATAAGTTTTTATCTAACCCCATATTCTAGACTAAAAATCTAGAGTATGGGGTTTTTATATGACTAAAATAAGTTTAAAGATTAAATTACAAATTATTAAAAAAGGGAAAAACTTAATAAAAAGAAACATATACGTATATATCGAATATAAGCTTTGTATTTTAACTACACATATTTAATAGATCATAAAAAATTTAATAGATAAAAAAATAGTTAAGAAAGAATTTCTAATACTTTTAAAAAAGATTTGAAATTTATAGACGCAAAAAAATCTCTAAAATTAAAAGGTTTTATTGTTAACTATGAAAAAATTTCTTTCTCAATATTAGTAAAAAAATAGTTGCATACATAACCAAATTTAAAAATTAATAGCAATAAAAACCTGTAGTTTTTATAGTAGAAAATTGTTTTATTTTTTATTAAAACTAGTTCTGGTTTAAATTTAATAAATTCAATGTTATCAAAAGAACTTAAAAAAATTAAGAATAACAAAGGATTGAAAATTCATTCAGTTTATCAAAAAAAATTATTATTAAAAACATATAATTCAAGAACAAAAAAATTAGAAAGATTATTTTTGTTAAATTCAAAAAAACACCTATTATAATATATAAATTTTTAATTAACGTTTATGGTATTAGGTAATTATTGATAAATATTTTTTATAATGTTTATAATATTATTCAATTTTGCTTACATATTTTTTAAGTTAATAACAAGAACTACAAATACCCTATGGTTAATAATAGTATTTTAAATAGGAACTGTAAATATTAATATTTTGGTTATATTATATTTATATAGAGATTTAATAAAATATTATTTTCATATCAAAAATTTATGCTTAAATTTATAAACAATTATAAAAAAATATTTCACTTAATATTGCAATATTAATAACTAGAAATGATCTTTATAATGATTTATTTTTTATTTGCTATGTGTTATAAGTAAATAAAATATTTAACTATCATCTTTGCATTGTATATTTTTGATAAATTAACTCTTGTTTTATATTAATAAATTTATAAAAATTAATAATCCAACCAACCGTGTATGTATGCTTGACATTATCGTGGGTTATTATACAAAATGGTACTATAAGTTATAATTATATTATCAAAGAAATTAGAGAATAATAGATCTATTCTAACAAGCCTAATTTATCTTTGAGTTCATGGGAAAACCTTGAACAATCACTTTTAACCCTCAATACGATTCCTGAGATCTCGTCAACTAACTCACTAGGTAATCCATTGGGGTATTTTTTTATGTATAAGAGTGTTTTGTCTAATCCACTATGAATTCTTCTTGTTTGGTTTATCATTGTTAGTATTTTTAAATCTTCTTTTCTACTTTCATCTAATTGTTTTCTTCTAACAAAATCAACTTCAACTCAATCAGTTGAACCAATTTCTAATGGCTTTGCAATATAGCGTTTAGTATCTGTTCTAAAGTAAAGTTGTTCATCTGAACCAATTACAAGTTGAATATTTTCTTTTTTATAAAATCTAAAACGTTTACCAAATTCATCGTATGGAGCATAAATTTTAGTTTTATACTCTGCTACACCATTTGCAAATTTTCTAGGTATAGGTAGGTCAAAGAATTTTTCAACTTCATTTTCACCTAGTTGTCTAAATGCATTATCTCTTTTTCTTTTTTTACATTTACTATTAACAAAATCTATTAATTTGTGTTTTATTTGATTTGCTTGTTCAATTGTTTTTATATCATTTTGTTTAAAGAAGAAAGGTGCATTTTTTTGGACTGTATCTCACATTCTTTCAACATGTGGTTTTGCATTAGCATTAGATGAAGAAATCACCTCTATACCCCTATTTTCAAGCTCTAAACGCGTTCTAGCGTTATTTCTTTCATCTTTTTTAAAATTAGCTCTATTATCAGTAATAATTCTTTGAGGATAGCCATAAGTTCTAAATATTGTTTCAAAAATTTTTTGATAAGAATTTAAAGATTCTTCGTATTCTTCAAAACACATATCAAGTATTTGATTAGTTCCAACATCAACAGCCATAACACATGTTGCTATTGTGTTATTTTGAAAATAATAATGAGTACATCCATCTACTTCTATTACCTGTCCAAATTTATAATTGTTTGCTACTGCTAGTCTGTGTTTTTCTACGTTTTTAGGCACATAAAAAACTAGCTCATTGCTATACCTAATTAATTTTCCTTCTTCTTGTTGTCTTCTTATTTTTTTAACTTCTTTTTTGGTTTTACGTTTGCAATAAGGGCTTGCATAACCTTGTTGTATTAGTCTCCTATTTAAAGTTGAATAAGAAATTTTATTTTTAGTGTTAGTTGACATAAGAGTGCTGTGATAGTTTTCTAAAGTTAAATAAGAACAACTAGCATTATTTACATCTCCACCAGTTATTTTTACTTGTTCTTGGTATTTTTCACCTAAATTATGTATTATCTCATCACTATATTTTTGAGCATTTTTATTATTAGTGTTTTTATGTGAAAGAATTAGCTCTGCTTCCTTGTTCTTTCATTTAATATATTCACTTTTATATTTTTTTACAGTAGAAAGTGATTTTTGAAACTGTATAGCGATTGATAACAACTTTCTGTTAGGCTCTTTTTCAAAAGTATCTATTATAAGTTTCTTTTTTTCATTAAACTTTTTATTTTCTTGGATAACAAACATTAGACCTCCTGTTCAATTATAAGACCACAGATCTGTGGTCTTATAATTGGTCTGGTACCATTTTGTTTAATAATCCAACCAACCGTGTATGTATGCTTGACATTATATATATATATATATATATATAATGAATTTCAGCTATATAGAATACATAATATGTAGCTAAAATAACCGGTTTTTGAAAGGATAATTAATGAAAAAATTATTAACTTTACTAGGTTCAGTAGGTTTAATTGCATCAACTAGTGCTGCTGTAGTTGCATGTGGTGATAGATCAAATACTGAAATAAATAATAATGGAACTTCTGAAAAACCATCAGAAATGACAAAAGAAGATAAAAAAGAGGAAGAGTCTAAAGCTGATGGAACAACTCCAGGTAAAGCTGATGGAACAACTCCAGGTAAAGCTGATGGAACAACTCCAGGTAAAGCTGATGGAACAACTCCAGGTAAAGCTGATGGAACAACTCCAGGTAAAGCTGATGGAACAACTCCAGGTAAAGCTGATGGAACAACTCCAGGTAAAGCTGATGGAACAACTCCAGGTAAAGCTGATGGAACAACTCCAGGTAAAGCTGATGGAACAACTCCAGGTAAAGCTGATGGAACAACTCCAGGTAAAGCTGATGGAACAACTCCAGGTAAAGCTGATGGAACAACTCCAGGTAAAGCTGATGGAACAACTCCAGGTAAAGCTGATGGAACAACTCCAGGTAAAGCTGATGGAACAACTCCAGGTAAAGCTGATGGAACAACTCCAGGTAAAGCTGATGGAACAACTCCAGGTAAAGCTGATGGAACAACTCCAGGTAAAGCTGATGGAACAACTCCAGGTAAAGCTGATGGAACAACTCCAGGTAAAGCTGATGGAACAACTCCAGGTAAAGCTGATGGAACAACTCCAGGTAAAGCTGATGGAACAACTCCAGGTAAAGCTGATGGAACAACTCCAGGTAAAGCTGATGGAACAACTCCAGGTAAAGCTGATGGAACAACTCCAGGTAAAGCTGATGGAACAACTCCAGGTAAAGCTGATGGAACAACTCCAGGTAAAGCTGATGGAACAACTCCAGGTAAAGCTGATGGAACAACTCCAGGTAAAGCTGATGGAACAACTCCAGGTAAAGCTGATGGAACAACTCCAGGTAAAGCTGATGGAACAACTCCAGGTAAAGCTGATGGAACAACTCCAGGTAAAGCTGATGGAACAACTCCAGGTAAAGCTGATGGAACAACTCCAGGTAAAGCAGTGAAATAATAGAGAATAATAGATCTATTCTAACAAGCCTAATTTATCTTTGAGTTCATGGGAAAACCTTGAACAATCACTTTTAACCCTCAATACGATTCCTGAGATCTCGTCAACTAACTCACTAGGTAATCCATTGGGGTATTTTTTTATGTATAAGAGTGTTTTGTCTAATCCACTAAGAAATTTATCATTTTTGCCACTATAGGTTTAAAATATCAATAATATTGTCAGTATATTTCTTTTCACTTGTATAGTGTCATTTTTTAGTTGTACCATCTAAATACTTATTAGCTGAACTTAATCTTTCCATTATTTGATTAAATGAGAACCTCTCTGTTAATCCTTTTTCTTCAAATTCTTTTTTCATTCTTGAAGTGATTATAGAACTTATTAAGTTTATAAATTCAGTAGCAATTACACTTGTGTTTTGCTGTACTCTTACAAAATCCAGTTCAACAATGTTTTTATAGAAGTTGAAAAATTCTTCAATTTCTCATCTTGTTTTGTAAAGATCATATATTTGTTTTAAAGATAAATCTTCGTTGGAAATAAAAGTAATTGTTCCAAAAAGATTTTCTTTTTCTTGTAAAAGTTCGTTATTAAAACTTTGTTCACGATTAACTTTATCTAAATAAGCTCTTCTTTCTTGGCTGTAGTCATTTGTGCTTTTAAATGAATATAAAAATTCGCCTTGATCTAGTTTTGCTTTTTTACATAAAATAATATCTTCATCAGAATTGAAAGTCATTTCATATTTAGATAACTCTAAAGCTTTGATTCTTTTATCGTTTCTTTTAATAGGGAAAAGATTTTTAACATTTTTCTTTTGAGTATTTAATTTATCTAAACTTTCTTTAGAAAGAATTCCTTTATCTCCCATGATTAAGCAATTATTTAGTGAAAATTCATCAATAAATCTATTGAACGCCATTGTATCTAGTGTGTTTCCTTGAAAAACCTTACTTGCAATGGGTTCTTTTTTGTTTAGGTCAAAAGCATATAGAACAGAAATGTTTTGCACTCCTTTAGTTCTAGCTTTTCACGATCATTTTGTAAAATCAGAACTTTTAGAACTACATTTTTTTAACATACCATCAATTACAATAGTAGATCCAGGAGAAACAGTATCGATTCTATTTTGAATGAATTGTTTGATGCATCTGTAGTTATATCCTAACTTTTCTAAAAACCTTGAAATGTTACTAGATGAAAGTCCTATACCTGGAAATTGTTCAGAGAAAAATGAACATTGATATTTTCTATTAATTTCTCGATTAGTGATATTTCCATAAGCTGCTCTAATAATTGCTATTGCATAAATTATTTTTGCATCTGAAGGATTATAAACTTTGCAAAGATCTTCAAATACATCTTTTGATAATTTATAAGCAATTTCAGTTCTTCCGAATTGTTTTATGTCACACAAAGCAAAGTTAAGTCTACTTGTTTTAGTTTCTACATATTCAAAGTTTATTATTTCACCGATTTTACCCAGTTCTACAGGAACAGATTTTCCATTTTTTCAAACACTTGTTCTTTTAATAACATCATATCTATTTCCGTTTTTCTTTACTCTTGTATTTTTTGGTCTTTCGACAGCTAATATCTCTTTTGGTATAGGCATTTTCCTTCTCTTTATGTAGTGCTTTAGTCACTATAATTGTATTATATTTTTCGTTCTTTTTCTATAGTTTTTAGCTGTTTTTTTATATATTTTTTTCTATAAAAATCCTAGGTTTTATCGATATTTTGACAAAATAGGCAAAAAAAATAGCATTTCAGCTATTTTTCATATATTCCTATAGTGGTTTTAACGGAAAGTTCTTAATCCACTATGAATTCTTCTTGTTTGGTTTATCATTGTTAGTATTTTTAAATCTTCTTTTCTACTTTCATCTAATTGTTTTCTTCTAACAAAATCAACTTCAACTCAATCAGTTGAACCAATTTCTAATGGCTTTGCAATATAGCGTTTAGTATCTGTTCTAAAGTAAAGTTGTTCATCTGAACCAATTACAAGTTGAATACTTTCTTTTTTATAAAATCTAAAACGTTTACCAAATTCAACGTATGGAGCATAAATTTTAGTTTTATATTCTGCTACACCATTTGCAAATTTTCTAGGTATAGGTAGGTCAAAGAATTTTTCAACTTCATTTTGACCTAGTTGTCTAAATGCATTATCTCTTTTTCTTTTTTTTACATTTACTATTAACAAAATCTATTAATTTGTGTTTTATTTGATTTGCTTGTTCAATTGTTTTTATATCATTTTGTTTAAAGAAGAAAGGTGCATTTTTTTGGACTGTATCTCACATTCTTTCAACATGTGGTTTTGCATTAGCATTAGATGAAGAAATCACCTCTATACCCCTATTTTCAAGCTCTAAACGCGTTCTAGCGTTATTTCTTTCATCTTTTTTAAAATTAGCTCTATTATAAGTAATAATTCTTTGAGGATAGCCATAAGTTCTAAATATTGTTTCAAAAATTTTTTGATAAGAATTTAAAGATTCTTCGTATTCTTCAAAATACATATCAAGTATTTGATTAGTTCCAACATCAACAGCCATAACACATGTTGCTATTGTGTTATTTTGAAAATAATAATGAGTACATCCATCTACTCCTATTACCTGTCCAAATTTATAATTGTTTGCTACTGCTAGTCTGTGTTTTTCTACGTTTTTAGGCACATAAAAAACTAGCTCATTACTATACTTAATTAATTTTCCTTCTTCTTGTTGTCTTCTTATTTTTTTAACTTCTTTTTTGGTTTTACGTTTGCAATAAGGGCTTGCATAACCTTGTTGTATTAGTCTCCTATTTAAAGTTGAATAAGAAATTTTATTTTTAGTGTTAGTTGACATAAGAGTGCTGTGATAGTTTTCTAAAGTTAAATAAGAACAACTAGCATTATTTACATCTCCACCAGTTATTTTTACTTGTTTTTGGTATTTTTCACCTAAATTATGTATTATCTCATCACTATATTTTTGAGCATTTTTATTATTAGTGTTTTTATGTGAAAGAATTAGCTCTGCTTCCTTGTTCTTTCATTTAATATATTCACTTTTATATTTTTTTACAGTAGAAAGTGATTTTTGAAACTGTATAGCGATTGATAACAACTTTCTGTTAGGCTCTTTTTCAAAAGTATCTATTATAAGTTTCTTTTTTTCATTAAACTTTTTATTTTCTTGGATAACAAACATTAGACCTCCTGTTCAATTATAAGATCACAGATCTGTGATCTTATAATTGGTCTGGTACCATTTTGTTTAATAATCCAACATTTGAATAATATTAAAAAATAAAAAAGCTGTTTAGTTTATAATTTAATTAATATAGAAAAGGATATAGTTTATGTTACAAAAACCTCGTGGAACTCAAGACTTTTTTTTAGATGAAACAAAATTATGAATTAAAGTTGAAACTAAATTAAGAGAAATTTTAAAAAAATTTAACTATAGTGAAATAAGAACTCCAATTTTTGAATCAAAAGAACTATTTATTAGAAGTATTGGTTCAACTAGTGATATTGTTTCAAAAGAAATGTATGAATTTGTTGACAAAAAAAATCGTAGTTTAGTTTTAAAACCAGAAGGAACAGCTAGTGTTGTTAGAGCTGTTGTTGAAAATAAACTATATGCTGAAGACTATTTACCTTTTAAAACTTATTATATTAGTCCAATGTTTAGATATGAAAGACCACAAAATGGAAGATATCGTCAATTTCATCAATTAGGAATTGAAGTTTATGGAAGTGATTCAATTCAACAAGATTATGAAGTTTTAAATATAGCTAACAATATCATTAATGATTTTAAGTTAAATAAAAATATTAAAATTTATACAAATTATTTGATAACTGGAAAAAATAGAGAACAATACATTTTAGAATTAAAAAAATACTTAGCTGATTTTAAATTATGTAATGATTGTAATATTAGGATTGAAAAAAATCCTTTAAGAGTATTAGATTGTAAAATTGATGACAAACAATTTAAAAATGTTCCTAGTATGAAAGATTTTTTAACTAGTGAAGAACAAAAAAGATATCAACAAACACTTGACTTATTTAAACAAATGAATATTTCAACTATTCATGATGATAAATTAGTTAGAGGTTTAGATTATTACACTGGATTTATTTTTGAAATAAAATATGAAACTAAAAATATCGAACAAACTATTATAGCTGGTGGTAGATATAATAATTTAGTCTATGAAATTGGAAATATTAACTTAGCAGCTTGTGGTTTTGGAATGGGTTTAGAAAGATTTATAAACATTATAAAAGAAAAAAACAATGATCTAAGTAAAAATAATCAAAGTATTGATCTTTATACAATATGTTTAGATCAATCTGCTATAAAACTAAATCAACAAATCTTAGAATTATCTAGATCAATTGGTTTAATATCTGATAGTAACTATTATAATCTTTCTTTAAAATCTGCGTTAAAAAAATCAGATAAACTAAATCCAAAATATTTAATTATTCTTGGTGAAAAAGAAGCAATATCTAATCAATTTGTAATTAAAAATAAAATTAATGAAACTGAAGTTAAAACAACATTAGCTAATTTTGTTAATGATCTAAAATAAGGAGATATATGAAAAGAACACATACTTGTGGTGAATTAACATTACAAAATGTTGATCAAAAAGTTATTCTACAAGGTTGAATAAAAAAAATTAGAAAACTAGGGGCAATGGTTTTTATTGATTTAAAAGATAGATATGGAGTTACTCAATTAGTTATTGAACAAGAAAATATTAATTTAATTGATAATATTAAAAATGAATACGTAATTGAAATTAATGGAATTGTTGTTAAAAGAAAATCAGTTAATAAAGAATTAAGTACTGGAGATATTGAAGTTATTGTTAAAGATCTTTTAGTAATTAATAAATCTGAACTAACTCCTTTTGTTTTAGAAAATGATGTTAATGTTAATGAAGATACTAGATTAACTTATAGATATTTAGATCTAAGAAGACAAATTATGCAAAATAATTTAATTACTAGAGCAAAGATTAATCATATTATTAGAAATTATTTAACTGATTTAAATTTTTTAGAAGTAGAAACTCCTTATTTTGCAAAATCAACTCCAGAAGGTGCTCGCGATTTTTTAGTACCTTCAAGATTAAATAAAAATAAATTTTATGCTTTACCTCAATCACCGCAATTATTTAAACAATTATTAATGATTTCTGGAATTGATAGATATTATCAAATTGTTAGATGTTTTAGAGATGAAGATTTAAGAATCGATCGTCAACCTGAGTTTACTCAACTAGATTTAGAAATGAGCTTTGCAACTAGTGAAGATGTAATGCAAATTAGTGAGACTTTAATTAAAAAAATTTTAAAAGAAATTAAGGACTTTGAAATTAAAGAACCTTTATTAAGATTAAGTTATAAAGATGCTATTGATTTATATGGTAGTGATAAACCAGATTTAAGATATGATTTAAAAATTCATACTTTAAATGATATTTTTAAAAATAGTGATATTAAAATGTTTTTAGATTCACAAAATAAATATATAAGAGCTGTTTGTATTGATCAATTATTAACCAAAAAACAACTTGAAGAACTTAATCAACAAGCAAAACAATTTCACTTTAATTCAATAGCTTTTATTAAAGTAGAAAATAATACTTGATCAGGAAGTTTAGCTAGTCAACTAACTGAAATACAAAAAGAACAATTAATAAAAGAATTTGATATCAAAAATAAAGCTACTATTATTTTAAATATTGGAAAATATGAAGAAATTTCTCAATTAATGGGAGCTATTAGAATTAATTTAGCTAAAATGTTTAATTTAGAAACTAAAGATGATTTTAAATTATTATGAGTTGTTGATTTTCCTTTATTTGAATTTAGCGAACAAGAAAATAGATATGTAGCAGCTCATCACCCATTTACAAGTCCAAAAGAAGAATCATTAATAGATTTTGATACTAATAAAAAAGATGCATTAGCTTGTGCTTATGATTTGGTTATGAATGGATTTGAAATAGGTGGTGGAAGTCAACGTATTACTAATTCTGAAATTCAACAAAGAATGTTTGATGCTGTTGAACTAAGTCAAAAGCAAGTAGAAGCTAATTTTGGTTGATTTATGAATGCTTATAAATATGGTGCTCCTTATCATGCAGGAATTGCTTGAGGATTAGATAGAATTAGTATGATTCTAACTGATTCAAATTCTATTAGAGATGTAATTGCTTTTCCAAAAAACTCACTAGGAGTTGATATGATGAGTAATGCTCCTGATTTAGTAAGTGACAAACAATTAGATGAGCTAAACATAAAAACAATTGAATAAAAATAAAAAGTAGGCTTAGCCTACTTTTTTCCTGTCATATAATCATCAAAATTTCGATCTCAATCAAGTCGTTCCATTCTTTCTGAATAATATAACTTATTATTATAATCATATATGCCAATACTTGCTAATTGTTCAAATTCTAAAGTTTCAAATAACAATATTGAATAATATAAAAATGATTGAAAAATTATAAGAAATTTTAAAAATTTATTAGCTATTTCTAATTGTTCTGGATAAACTAAAAATCCATCTTCATTAATATCTTCCATAAAATCACTTATAGTTTCATCTAACATATAAATGTAATCTATATATTTTTCTTCATCTTTAAACTTAAGTGCTCTTGTTATTTTATTAATAAGGGTTTTTTGAATTTCTTTAAAATCAGCAATATCAACTACAATTTTTAAATCATAAAGTTCTTTTAAAAAATCTGGCAAAGCAGCTTTTGTATATGCTATATAAGCCTCTTTAATATTTAAATCTATGCCTGTTTCTTTTAAAAATCCAGATTTACTATCAATTTTTTTATAAAAAGTAGAAAAATTATCAAAAACATTTAACAATTCATGAAGTTCAATTATAAAAATTTCATAAAAATCTCGTTTAATATATCTCTTAAAATCAGCTATTACAAATGTTGGTATAACTTTCAAATACATTTCTTCAATTCATTTTTTAAAAGCTGAAATTTCTGGGTTTTTTGTTCATTCTTCAATTGCTTTTTTTGAAAATTCAGTTGTTAATTTACCTGATTCTTGAGAAATTGAATAAATCTCATCAACTAGTATTTTTAAAAAACTATAATCGTACTTAAACATATTTTCTTCCTTTCTATAATTAGGCAATATAATTTAATCATCTATTTTTAAAATTGCAACAAAAGCCTCTTGTGGAACTTCTACAGTTCCAATTTCTTTCATTTTTTTCTTACCTTCTTTTTGCTTTTCTAATAATTTCTTTCTTCTAGATTTATCTGCAGCATGAAGTTTTCAAGTAACATCTTTTCTATAAGCTTTTATAGTTTCTCTTGAAATTACTTTATTTCCAATTGTTGCTTGTACTGGCACTTCAAAATTTTGTCTTGGAATTAATTCTTTTAATTTTAAAGTTAAAGCACTTCCTCTTTGATAAGCAAACTTTTGATTAACTATCATTGAAAATGCATCAACCATTTCTCCATTTAATTTAATATCCATTCTCACTAATTTTGATTCTTTATAACCAATAAGCTCATACTCAAAAGAAGCATATCCTTTAGATATAGATTTTAATTTATTAAAAAAATCAAAAATAATTTCTGCTAATGGCATTTGATAAATTAAAATTCGCCTATTATTGTCAATCACTTCCATATTTTTATAAATACCAAGTTTGTTTTGGCATAAATTCATCAAATCTCCAATATATTCACTTGGTGTTGCTATTTTAATTTCAACAAATGGCTCTTCAATTTTTGAAATTTTTTGAGCTTCAGGTAGTAGTGCAGGATTATCTAATTCTATTACTTGTTTATTTGTTAAATGAACTTTATAAACTACACTAGGAGCAGTTGCAATCAACTCAAGATTATATTCTCTTTCTAGTCTTTCTTGAATTACTTCCATATGTAATAATCCTAAAAAGCCACATCTAAAACCAAATCCTAAAGCTTGACTAGTTTCTGGTTCATAAACTAAAGAAGAATCAGATAATTCAATTTTTTCTAAAGCTTCTTTAAAATCTTGATATTTATTAGTATCAATTGGATAAATTCCACAATATACCATTGGCTTTAATTTTTTATAACCGTCAAGTGGTTCACTAGCAGGATTTAAAACACTTGTAATAGTATCTCCAACATTAACATCTTTAATAGTTTTAATTGAAGCAGCAACTCAACCAACTTCACCAGCTTCTAAAAAATCTTTTTTAACAATTTTTGGAGTTTTTATTCCTAAAGAAGTAACTTCATATTCAGCATTAGTAGACATTATTTTGATTTTATCACCAACTCTTAGCATCCCTTGTTTTAATCTTATTGACATAACAACACCTAAGTATTTATCATAATAAGAATCAAAAATTAAAGCTTTTAAAGGGGCATTGTCAATAGCATCGCTTGGTGATGGAATTTTTTCAACTATTGCTTGTAAAACATCTTGAACATTTAATCCAGTTTTTGCTGAAATTAAAGGGGCATTACTACAATCTAATCCTATAATTTCTTCAATCTCTTGTTTAACTTTATCAACATCAGCACTAGGTAAATCAATTTTATTAATTACTGGAATTATTTCTAAATTACTATCTATTGCTAAATAAACATTAGCTAAAGTTTGAGCCTCAACTCCTTGAGAAGCATCAACAACTAAAATAGCACCTTCACAAGCTGCTAAGCTTCTTGAAACTTCATAAGTAAAATCCACATGACCTGGAGTATCAATTAAATTAAAAATATAATCTTGGTCATCTTTTGAATGATATTTTAGCTGAACTGAGTTTAATTTAATTGTAATTCCTCTTTCTCTTTCAATATCCATTGAATCTAATAATTGATCTTGCATTTCTCTTTTTTCAACTGTATTTGTTAGTTCTAAAATACGGTCAGCTAGTGTAGATTTACCATGATCAATATGAGCAATAATACTAAAATTTCTGATTTTAGATTTATCCATATAAAACCTTTCTTTAAATATGTATTGAGTGTGTATTAATAAAAGTAATTACTTGATTTTCTAGTTTTAAATTAGAATTACTAAACATCTTATTTTTAAGATCATCAATATAACTCAAACTTATATGATAATCTTTTTTTAAAAGTTGTTTTAATAACTTATATGATGAGTTTAAATATTTTTGTTCTTCTTGATAATTATTATCATTAACAATAATTAAAATAGGTAAATGCTTTTTTATTAAATTAATTTTTTTTCTTTTTAAACTAAAATACATTGTTTTATAAACATCTAACAGACTAATAATATCAAACTTTTTAGAAACAAAATCATCTTCTAAAATATCTAAATATCTATTTAATTTATTTACTAAAAAATTATTATTTTGATTAAACTTATTTAAAAATTTTTTAATAAAACTATATTGATGAAAACTACATTGATTTTTATTTTTAAAAAACAATTTAATAAATATTAATTTAAATATTTGTTTAATAATTGTTTTTTTATTTAACTCTAAATAATTAGATAAAATTAACCCATCTATAGTTTCAGAATATTTAATACTATAAGCTTTACTAAAAGCACAATAAACTGAATGAGAAAACATGAAAATAGGTAACTTATATTGCTTTTTTATAAAATGATTAATTTCTTTTAAATCTTCAAGATTAATTTTTCAATTATTATTTAATATTCTAGCTTGTTTTCTAATATTTAAAGAATTTTGAATTGAATTACAAACAACTATAATCTGATTATTATTAAGTACTTTAAAAAAGTTCTTATAAAAATCTATGATATTTAAATTACTACTTATAATATGTAAAACTGCCTTAGGTTTTTTAACTTTATCAAAAACATAAGTTTTAACTTGATGATCATCAATTGTTTGAATATCAATTTGTTTCATTTTAAACCTCTTTAAAAACAAATTCTAAAGTTGCTTGCTTTGCTAATTTATCAGCTAAATCATTATACTTATTATTAGTATGTGATTTTATTCATTTAAATTCAACACTAATTTGATCCTTATATTTATTAAAAAAATCTTTATATTCTTTTGTAAAATCTAAATTAGCTTTTCACTGATTTAAAGCTCATTTACTAACCCCTTGATAATCATGATAAATAATAACTTTTGAAATTTTATTAGCTATACAAAACATGATTGTTTGTTTAACAGCCATTATTTCTCCTGCTACATTTCTTAAATTAGCTAAATTAGAATCATTAAATCGTTGACTCAAATGAAATTCTCTATTTTTTAAAAAAACAACAACACCATAAGAAAAAGTATTATTTAAAGTATCATAACTACCATCAGTGTATGCTATACAACTATTTTTATCATTAGTAAAATTTTTTAATGGTTTTTGATCAGTATCATTTAAAAAATCTCTAGCTTGTTTTAAAGTTGAAAAAGATTTATGAACAGCATTAGAATAATTTTCAACTTGTTTTTTAGCTTCATCTCAAGTTGTATAAATACCAGTATTTCAACCTTTTTTTACAGCATAATACTTTTTAATCATAACTTTTCCTTTCTAATAAGCTCTTGCAAATATTACTTGTAAACAAGTGTCTTTTTTACAATTAAAACATTTTGCTTTAATTTCTTTTTTATCAAAAGGAATACATCTTGAGTTAGTTAAAGTTTTTGTTTTAATATCTTCTTCACATTCAACTCTTCCACAAAATGGAACTAATACAAAACCTTGATTTTGTTTTAAAATTTCAATATATTCTTCAATTGTATTAGCTTTAAAAGTTCTATTTTTTCTATTTTCTAAAGCATTATTATAAAGTGATAAATCATAATCTTTGATCATTTGATCAACTACTTTTTTGACATCTTTATAATTAATTTTAATTTTAATTTCTTGTTGATCTCTTCTTGAAATTGTAATTTGATTATTTTCTAAATCACGAGGTCCTATTTCAATTCTAATTGGTATTCCTTTAATTTCTGCTTCACTAATTTTAAATCCAAAGCTTTTATCACTATTATCTACATCTATTCTATAATCAGATAATTTTTCTTTAATATTTTCAACAACTTGATCAATTTGTTCGGTATTTTTAATTTGAATAATTTGGATTTGAATTGGAGCTATTTTACTTGGTAAGACTAAACCATTATCATCACTATGAGTCATAATAAGAGCACCAATTAATCTTGTTGAAACTCCTCAACTTGTTGAATAAGCATGTTCTAACTTATTTTCTTTGTTTTGGAATTTAATATCATAAACTTTTGTAAAGTTATCAGCAAAAAAATGAGAAGTACCACACTGTAAAGCTTGACCATCAAACATTAAAGATTCAATACTATAAGTATCTTTTGCTCCTGCAAATTTTTCTTTTTCAGTTTTTTTACCACAAATTACAGGTAGTAACAAAACTTCTTTTGCAAACTTTTCATAAATATCTAATATCTTTAAACAAAAATTTTCTGCTTCATTATAAGAACTATGAACAGTGTGACCTTCTTGTCATAAAAACTCACTAGTTCTTAAAAAAGGACGAGTAGTTTTTTCTCATCTCATCACATTACATCATTGGTTATAAATTAAAGGTAAATCACGATAAGAATTTATTTCATTACTAAAATAATCCATCATTAAAACTTCACTAGTTGGTCTTATAAATAAATTTTCTTCTAATTTTTTTTGTCCAACTCTAGTAACAGTTGCAATTTCTGGAGAAAATCCATCAATATGATCTTTTTCTTTATTAAACAATGATTCAGGAATTAATAATGGAAAATAAACATTATCTACATTTACTTTTTTAAATTCTTCATCTAAATACTTTTGAATTAATTCTCAAATTCTATATCCATATGGTCTAAAAATCATAGTTCCTTTAACAGAACCATAACTAGCTAATTTTGTATTTAAAACAATATCTGTATATCATTGTGAAAAGTCAATATTTCTTGGAGTTATTTTATCTAGTTGCTTTTTCATTATCATTATTACTTTCTATTTGATCTATTTCATTTTCATTTTTATAATATATTCTTATTCTATTATTTAACATAACTTCTTCAACATATTTTTTAGCTTGTTGATATGTTTGATAATCTCTAAATAATAATCATTCAATACTATCTATTTCAATTTTTTGATTAATAAATACTATAGATAAAGATTTATCTCAAACTCAATCTTTACTAGTGCGTGTGTATAAACTATAAGGATTTATTCCAATTGTTAAAAAATTGTCATAATTAAATTTTTGATCATCTATTGATTCTTTTATTCACTTTCAAAATTGAGCTCTTGATGAAACATCAAATTCTAATCCAATTAAAAAATCTTTTTGCTGATATGATCAAACAATATATTCTTCATTAGATTCTAAATTAATGTTTTTAACTGGACAAATACCATGCTGTAAAATGTTTAATCAATTTTTAGAATTTGTATAAAATAAAAAATATTGAATATCTTGTTTTTTTATAAAGTCTAAAACATTTTTCTTTTCATTTTCTTTAGTAATAAAAAAAGGATATAAAATATTTTCAAAATAATTATGTTGAATTAAATCATTATCAGTTTTTCAAAATATTAATTTTGATCAAATAGATTTTTTGCTTTTTGATTTATTTTTAATATTTTTATCTACTTTTTTATTCATCATAACTCCATTTATTATTCTTACTATATTATATATTGTTTTAAATTGTTTAAATTAAAAGTTAATTTCTACTATATTAAATTAAAAATAAAAAAAGACTACTTATGTAGTCTATTTAATTTCTAATGGCGGGTTAAGAGGGACTCGAACCCTCGCGCCGGAGACCGACCTAACACCTTAGCAGGGTGTCCTCTTCACCAACTTGAGTATTAACCCATAAAGTAATACTTTTTAATTATACACAAAAATATTAATAATTTAAATTAGATTCAATAAAGCGTGTTGGATTATTAAACAAAATGGTACCAGACCAATTATAAGACCACAGATCTGTGGTCTTATAATTGAACAGGAGGTCTAATGTTTGTTATCCAAGAAAATAAAAAGTTTAATGAAAAAAAGAAACTTATAATAGATACTTTTGAAAAAGAGCCTAACAGAAAGTTGTTATCAATCGCTATACAGTTTCAAAAATCACTTTCTACTGTAAAAAAATATAAAAGTGAATATATTAAATGAAAGAACAAGGAAGCAGAGCTAATTCTTTCACATAAAAACACTAATAATAAAAATGCTCAAAAATATAGTGATGAGATAATACATAATTTAGGTGAAAAATACCAAGAACAAGTAAAAATAACTGGTGGAGATGTAAATAATGCTAGTTGTTCTTATTTAACTTTAGAAAACTATCACAGCACTCTTATGTCAACTAACACTAAAAATAAAATTTCTTATTCAACTTTAAATAGGAGACTAATACAACAAGGTTATGCAAGCCCTTATTGCAAACGTAAAACCAAAAAAGAAGTTAAAAAAATAAGAAGACAACAAGAAGAAGGAAAATTAATTAGGTATAGCAATGAGCTAGTTTTTTATGTGCCTAAAAACGTAGAAAAACACAGACTAGCAGTAGCAAACAATTATAAATTTGGACAGGTAATAGGAGTAGATGGATGTACTCATTATTATTTTCAAAATAACACAATAGCAACATGTGTTATGGCTGTTGATGTTGGAACTAATCAAATACTTGATATGTATTTTGAAGAATACGAAGAATCTTTAAATTCTTATCAAAAAATTTTTGAAACAATATTTAGAACTTATGGCTATCCTCAAAGAATTATTACTGATAATAGAGCTAATTTTAAAAAAGATGAAAGAAATAACGCTAGAACGCGTTTAGAGCTTGAAAATAGGGGTATAGAGGTGATTTCTTCATCTAATGCTAATGCAAAACCACATGTTGAAAGAATGTGAGATACAGTCCAAAAAAATGCACCTTTCTTCTTTAAACAAAATGATATAAAAACAATTGAACAAGCAAATCAAATAAAACACAAATTAATAGATTTTGTTAATAGTAAATGTAAAAAAAGAAAAAGAGATAATGCATTTAGACAACTAGGTGAAAATGAAGTTGAAAAATTCTTTGACCTACCTATACCTAGAAAATTTGCAAATGGTGTAGCAGAGTATAAAACTAAAATTTATGCTCCATACGATGAATTTGGTAAACGTTTTAGATTTTATAAAAAAGAAAATATTCAACTTGTAATTGGTTCAGATGAACAACTTTACTTTAGAACAGATACTAAACGCTATATTGCAAAGCCATTAGAAATTGGTTCAACTGATTGAGTTGAAGTTGATTTTGTTAGAAGAAAACAATTAGATGAAAGTAGAAAAGAAGATTTAAAAATACTAACAATGATAAACCAAACAAGAAGAATTCATAGTGGATTAAGAACTTTCCGTTAAAACCACTATAGGAATATATGAAAAATAGCTGAAATGCTATTTTTTTTGCCTATTTTGTCAAAATATCGATAAAACCTAGGATTTTTATAGAAAAAAATATATAAAAAAACAGCTAAAAACTATAGAAAAAGAACGAAAAATATAATACAATTATAGTGACTAAAGCACTACATAAGGAGAAGGAAAATGCCTATACCAAAAGAGATATTAGCTGTCGAAAGACCAAAAAATACAAGAGTAAAGAAAAACGGAAATAGATATGATGTTATTAAAAGAACAAGTGTTTGAAAAAATGGAAAATCTGTTCCTGTAGAACTGGGTAAAATCGGTGAAATAATAAACTTTGAATATGTAGAAACTAAAACAAGTAGACTTAACTTTGCTTTGTGTGACATAAAACAATTCGGAAGAACTGAAATTGCTTATAAATTATCAAAAGATGTATTTGAAGATCTTTGCAAAGTTTATAATCCTTCAGATGCAAAAATAATTTATGCAATAGCAATTATTAGAGCAGCTTATGGAAATATCACTAATCGAGAAATTAATAGAAAATATCAATGTTCATTTTTCTCTGAACAATTTCCAGGTATAGGACTTTCATCTAGTAACATTTCAAGGTTTTTAGAAAAGTTAGGATATAACTACAGATGCATCAAACAATTCATTCAAAATAGAATCGATACTGTTTCTCCTGGATCTACTATTGTAATTGATGGTATGTTAAAAAAATGTAGTTCTAAAAGTTCTGATTTTACAAAATGATCGTGAAAAGCTAGAACTAAAGGAGTGCAAAACATTTCTGTTCTATATGCTTTTGACCTAAACAAAAAAGAACCCATTGCAAGTAAGGTTTTTCAAGGAAACACACTAGATACAATGGCGTTCAATAGATTTATTGATGAATTTTCACTAAATAATTGCTTAATCATGGGAGATAAAGGAATTCTTTCTAAAGAAAGTTTAGATAAATTAAATACTCAAAAGAAAAATGTTAAAAATCTTTTCCCTATTAAAAGAAACGATAAAAGAATCAAAGCTTTAGAGTTATCTAAATATGAAATGACTTTCAATTCTGATGAAGATATTATTTTATGTAAAAAAGCAAAACTAGATCAAGGCGAATTTTTATATTCATTTAAAAGCACAAATGACTACAGCCAAGAAAGAAGAGCTTATTTAGATAAAGTTAATCGTGAACAAAGTTTTAATAACGAACTTTTACAAGAAAAAGAAAATCTTTTTGGAACAATTACTTTTATTTCCAACGAAGATTTATCTTTAAAACAAATATATGATCTTTACAAAACAAGATGAGAAATTGAAGAATTTTTCAACTTCTATAAAAACATTGTTGAACTGGATTTTGTAAGAGTACAGCAAAACACAAGTGTAATTGCTACTGAATTTATAAACTTAATAAGTTCTATAATCACTTCAAGAATGAAAAAAGAATTTGAAGAAAAAGGATTAACAGAGAGGTTCTCATTTAATCAAATAATGGAAAGATTAAGTTCAGCTAATAAGTATTTAGATGGTACAACTAAAAAATGACACTATACAAGTGAAAAGAAATATACTGACAATATTATTGATATTTTAAACCTATAGTGGCAAAAATGATAAATTTCTTAGTGGATTAGACAAAACACTCTTATACATAAAAAAATACCCCAATGGATTACCTAGTGAGTTAGTTGACGAGATCTCAGGAATCGTATTGAGGGTTAAAAGTGATTGTTCAAGGTTTTCCCATGAACTCAAAGATAAATTAGGCTTGTTAGAATAGATCTATTATTCTCTATTATTTCGCTGCTTTACCTGGAGTTGTTCCATCAGCTTTACCTGGAGTTGTTCCATCAGCTTTACCTGGAGTTGTTCCATCAGCTTTACCTGGAGTTGTTCCATCAGCTTTACCTGGAGTTGTTCCATCAGCTTTACCTGGAGTTGTTCCATCAGCTTTACCTGGAGTTGTTCCATCAGCTTTACCTGGAGTTGTTCCATCAGCTTTACCTGGAGTTGTTCCATCAGCTTTACCTGGAGTTGTTCCATCAGCTTTACCTGGAGTTGTTCCATCAGCTTTACCTGGAGTTGTTCCATCAGCTTTAGACTCTTCCTCTTTTTTATCTTCTTTTGTCATTTCTGATGGTTTTTCAGAAGTTCCATTATTATTTATTTCAGTATTTGATCTATCACCACATGCAACTACAGCAGCACTAGTTGATGCAATTAAACCTACTGAACCTAGTAAAGTTAATAATTTTTTCATTAATTATCCTTTCAAAAACCGGTTATTTTAGCTACATATTATGTATTCTATATAGCTGAAATTCATTATATATATATATATATATATATATATATATAATGTCAAGCATACATACACGGTTGGTTGGATTATTAAACAAAATGGTACCAGACCAATTATAAGACCACAGATCTGTGGTCTTATAATTGAACAGGAGGTCTAATGTTTGTTATCCAAGAAAATAAAAAGTTTAATGAAAAAAAGAAACTTATAATAGATACTTTTGAAAAAGAGCCTAACAGAAAGTTGTTATCAATCGCTATACAGTTTCAAAAATCACTTTCTACTGTAAAAAAATATAAAAGTGAATATATTAAATGAAAGAGCAAGGAAGCAGAGCTAATTCTTTCACATAAAAACACTAATAATAAAAATGCTCAAAAATATAGTGATGAGATAATACATAATTTAGGTGAAAAATACCAAGAACAAGTAAAAATAACTGGTGGAGATGTAAATAATGCTAGTTGTTCTTATTTAACTTTAGAAAACTATCACAGCACTCTTATGTCAACTAACACTAAAAATAAAATTTCTTATTCAACTTTAAATAGGAGACTAATACAACAAGGTTATGCAAGCCCTTATTGCAAACGTAAAACCAAAAAAGAAGTTAAAAAAATAAGAAGACAACAAGAAGAAGGAAAATTAATTAGGTATAGCAATGAGCTAGTTTTTTATGTGCCTAAAAACGTAGAAAAACACAGACTAGCAGTAGCAAACAATTATAAATTTGGACAGGTAATAGAAGTAGATGGATGTACTCATTATTATTTTCAAAATAACACAATAGCAACATGTGTTATGGCTGTTGATGTTGGAACTAATCAAATACTTGATATGTGTTTTGAAGAATACGAAGAATCTTTAAATTCTTATCAAAAAATTTTTGAAACAATATTTAGAACTTATGGCTATCCTCAAAGAATTATTACTGATAATAGAGCTAATTTTAAAAAAGATGAAAGAAATAACGCTAGAACGCGTTTAGAGCTTGAAAATAGGGGTATAGAGGTGATTTCTTCATCTAATGCTAATGCAAAACCACATGTTGAAAGAATGTGAGATACAGTCCAAAAAAATGCACCTTTCTTCTTTAAACAAAATGATATAAAAACAATTGAACAAGCAAATCAAATAAAACACAAATTAATAGATTTTGTTAATAGTAAATGTAAAAAAAGAAAAAGAGATAATGCATTTAGACAACTAGGTGAAAATGAAGTTGAAAAATTCTTTGACCTACCTATACCTAGAAAATTTGCAAATGGTGTAGCAGATGAACAACTTTACTTTAGAACAGATACTAAACGCTATATTGCAAAGCCATTAGAAATTGGTTCAACTGATTGAGTTGAAGTTGATTTTGTTAGAAGAAAACAATTAGATGAAAGTAGAAAAGAAGATTTAAAAATACTAACAATGATAAACCAAACAAGAAGAATTCATAGTGGATTAGACAAAACACTCTTATACATAAAAAAATACCCCAATGGATTATCTAGTGAGTTAGTTGACGAGATCTCAGGAATCGTATTGAGGGTTAAAAGTGATTGTTCAAGGTTTTCCCATGAACTCAAAGATAAATTAGGCTTGTTAGAATAGATCTATTATTCTCTAATTTCTTTGATAATATAATTATAACTTATAGTACCATTTTGTATAATAACCTACGTTTTTATTTTTTAATATTATTCAAATAGCACTAATTTATTATTATAGATAAATTCTTATATAAAATAAAACTAGGTTATATTTTTTATAAAATTTATAATTTTTGTAAGTGGTATAATTTAAATAACAAAAGGAGAATTTTATGGCAAATATAAAAACTCAAAAGAGAAAAGAATCATTGCTTTTAAGAGAATTAAACTTAATTTTACAACGTGAAATGAAAAGCGAAATTTTAAAATCAATTTCAGTTGTTGAAACTAGATTATCTGCTGATAATAGTCATGTTAAAATTTTTTATCAATTTATTCCAATTATTGAAGATTTAACAATACAAACTATTGAAGAAGAATTAGAAAATAATTTAAAAGAAATTAGAATGATATTAGCAAGCAAACTAGATTGAAGAACTGTTCCTGAATTAACTTTTGTTTATGATAATAGTTTAGATAGAGTTAATCAAATTGATAAAATTTTAAAAGAAGAAAAAAATAAATAATATTAAATTTCCAAGTTTTATACTTGGATTTTTAAATAGAAACTAAGTTATGCAACAATCAGGTATTTTTATTTTAAATAAACCAAAAAATATATCAACTTATCAATTAATTAATCAAGCTAAAAAAAAGCTAAACATTAAAAAAGTTGGTCATTGTGGTACTTTAGATTTACTAGCAACTGGGGTTGTTATTTGTTTAGTAAATAATGCTACTAAAATTAGTGATTATTTATTAAATGCTAATAAAGCTTATCAAGTAAAAATCAAATTATTTACACTAACTGATAGTTATGATAGTGAAGGAAATATAATTAAAACTCAAACTCCTTTTGATATTAGTTTAGATCAAATAAATAAAGTAATTAATAAGTATAACAATTATTCTTATGAACAATACCCACCAATTTATTCATCTATAAAAGTTAATGGTAAAAAACTTTATCAATATGCTTTAACTAACCAATATGTTGAAATTAAAAGTAGAAAAGTAACTATTTATAAAACTAGTTTATTAAGTTATGATCAAAAAAATTATGAGATTTTTTTAGATGTTAAGTGCAGTAAAGGAACATATATTAGAAGTTTAGCTGTTGATATATGCAAAGATTTAAATACAATAGGATATGTAGTTTATTTAAATAGAACACTTTCTGGTAATTTTAAACTAGAAAATGCTATTGATTTAGATAATATTAGTTGAGATCATTTAATCTCAATAAATGATGCAATTAAAATTAATGATTTTAAAGTAGTTAAATATCAAAATAGTTTAGAAATAATACAAGGTAAAAAAATTATTTTAAATGATATTAATGATGATTTAGTTTTTGTTAGTGATGATCAAAATAATATTCTAGCTGTTTATCAAAAATATGATAATAATATCTTTAAAATTAAAAGAGTAGGATTAAATAATGATATATATTAATGACTCCTTTGATAAATTAGAAAAACTAAATACTAAAAAAGCAATTATTACTATTGGTAATTTTGATGGTTTTCATATTTTTCATCAAAAAATCATCAATCAAGTAATTAATATAGCAAAACAAGAAAATCTAACTAGTATAGTAATGTCTTTTGATAAAAAAATTAAAAATAACAAAACTTATACTAATTTAGCAACTAAAAAACAAAAATTAGAATTTATTAATACTAAATTAACAGATTTAGATTATTTTATTGATATAAAAGTTGATGATAGTTTAATCAAAACAACTAAAGATCAATTTATAGATATTTTATTAAACAAATTAAATGTTATTAAAATAGTTGAAGGTCAAGACTTTACATTTGGTTATTTATCTCAAGGAAATATCAATGATTTAATTAGAGTTTTTAGTAAAGAAAATGTGATTATTTTTAAAAGAGATAATGATATTTCTTCAACAAAAATAAAAAAACTACTAGATGAAAATCTGGTAGATAAAGCTCAAGAATTATTAGGAATAGATCTAAAATTAAAATAGTACACACTTTAAAAAAGTATGTACTATTTTTTATTTTGTCTTCTTTTTTTAATAATAAAGAATGCTGATATTAAAACAATAAATACAATAATAGATGAAGATACTAAACCAATAATTAATTTAGTTTTATTATTAGTTTTTATTTCTTTTTGATTATTATTAATAACAGAAAAATTAATAATTACTTTATCTTCTGGATTATTTTCTAAATAAATTTCAGCTTTATTTTTATCTTTTAAACTAATTCTTATATCTTGATCAAACTTAAGTTCAGGATTAGTTTTTAAAAGTTCTACTAATAAAGTTATAGGATCATTTTTTGTAATTTTTAAATTCTTATTTTTTATATGTTTAGATAAAAAGAATTTTGGTTTTGAATTTGGTTGTAAATTATCATCTGGTTTTATAGGTAGTGTTTGACTTGGTTTAATAGTTGATTCAGTATCATTTCCAAAAGGAATTTTATCTGCTTTACTAATTAGATCTAAAAGTTTATTGTTATCATATAAATCTTTTGCATTAGTTAAAACATCACCATCTAATTTAACATCTGGATTAACTCCAAATTCTAAGCTTTTAAATTTAGAGCTTGTAAAAACATTATTAGTACTTAATTGAATAATATCTCCAGTTGGTAAAATAAAATATCCAATTGAACTAGCTCCACCAAAAGTTTTATAACCAATTAATTTTGCTACTTTATTATCTCTTGCTATTTGAGGAAAAATATTACCTGCTGAAAAAGAATATGGAGAAGTTAAAATATAGTATTTAAAGTCAAATTTGTTATATTTTGATTTAATAGTTTCAACTTTTTGTTCTTTTGAAAGTGGATTATAATTATAAACTTTAAATGGCTTATCAGTTAAAAATCCCATAATTTCATAAGCAGCCCCAATAAATCCACCACCATTTTGAGTTACATTAAAAATAATGTTTTTAATTCCCTTTTTTTGAGCTTCTTCTAAGCTTTTTTTAATGTGTGAAGCTGTATTTTCTTCAAATTGTTTAAATGAAATTACTGAAGTAGTATCTGAAATAAAATTATTTTGATATTCGATTTTATTAGGATCCAGTTTAGCTAGTACGTGAAGTAGGTTATTTCAATTATCAGAGCGAACTTTGTTAGATTCTTTTGATATTGGAACTTTTTCAATATCTTTCATTTTGCTAAAATAGCCATCTAGAATATAAGCTGAATGAGGATCATCAAGATCTGCTATTATTTGTCTTGTTGCTAAATAATGACTATCATTTGATTCTAAAATTTTAGATTCATATTTTTTAAAAAACTCTTTATATGATTTATTATTTAGTTTAATTCCATAGTAATGATCAAATAAAAATGACAAATATTTATATTGAAATTCTTTTAAATTTTTAGGAATTTCTGTTTGCATATTTGCTTTTGACATTTTAAGATTTGCTATGCTAAAAAAATCTTTTAGTGAATCAGCAAATCTAAAAACATTAACTTCGTCTTGATTAAAGTAAACTTGAATATTTGAATCACTTAAAAAAATTTGATTTAGCAAAACTATAGGTAAATAAATATCCTTATCGTTCTTTAACATTTCAATATTATAATCTTTTAAATGATATTTGAATTGTTTAATTGGGTTTTCGTTTTTTATTCCTTTAAATTCAAGATCTAATTTTTCTTCTCCACGTTCTTTATCTTTTAAAATTTCAGTAAAAATATTGTTATCTGAAACTATAATATCTTGAGCTTTGTGATCAAATTCAACTTTTAGGTTACTAAAACTAGATGATTTTAAACTAATTGTAGTTTTATTATCTTTAAATTCGTGTGTAACATCATTACGTTTAATTATTGATTCAATACTATCTAAAAATTCATTTATAGAAACATAAGCTACATCTTTGTGAGTATGTATGTTTATTTTTTTCTTTTTAGTGTTTTTAATATTTTTAGCTAAATAATTAAGATTATATTCTTTTAAATTAATAGATGAATTTTGATTATTAACTACATTTATACTATTTGCTAAACTTGGAGTTATTGTATTTGATAATAAGAATAAACTTGATAAAAATAATTTCATAATAACTCCTTTCTACAATGTTTTCTAGTTTTTATTTACGATATTTTGAATGTAATCTAAATCAAATAGTTTTTTAAAATCATAACCTTTTGATTTATCAAATTCTATATCAGGTTTAACACCTAATTCATATGAATTTCAATTATTATCAGTTAAAGTATACATTGAACTTTTTCTAATTATCATACCATTAGGTAGAACACTTAATCTAACTTCACTAGCTCCTCCACCTGATTGATATCCAATAATTTTAGCTATTTTATTAGTTTTACTAATTGAAGCAAATGTATTTCCAGCTGAATAATTAATAGGTGAAGTTAAAATATAGTATTTAAAATTAAATTTACCTATATTTGATGTAATATTTATGATTTCTTTATTATTTGTGTTTGGATATAATTTATGATATTTAAAACTTTGATTTGTTAAAAAACCAATAATTATAAAAGTTGCAAGTAGACTCCCTCCTTTATTTAAAGTTAAATCAAAAACAACATTTTTAACTTCTTTTTTGTTTTTAATTTGTTCAAGTTGATTTTTAACACCTTTTATAGTATCTCTTGTAATCAGATCTATTTTAATAATAGCTGTTTTATTATCTTTAGTATATCTAATATCTTTTTCATTTAATTTACTAGATTCTCTAATTAATTCTCTTTCATATTTTCTAAAGTTTCCAACTCTATCAGTTCTACTACTTTCTTTAACTAATAGATCTTCATCTTTAGTTTTTAAATTATAAAGTGGAGATTGTAATAATACTTTTGTATGAATATCATTTAAATCTCTTATTAATAAATTAGTTGTTTTAAAATGTTCTAAATTATCTTTTAATAAATTAGTTTTGTATTTTGTTAAATAATCTTTATAAGATTTATTTTTTATTTTTAAAGGATAAAAATTATCTAATAAAAATCCTAAATAGTTATATTGAAACTCTTTTAAGTTATTTGATAATTTAATGTCTTGTTTATTAGAACTTAGTTTTTTCTTAGTTTCATTATTGTTATGTTGATAAAGATCAAAAACTTCAAATATAAAAAGATTTTTATTATTAAAATAAATTTGTTTTTCTGATTCACTTAAAAATATTTGATTTAAAACAATTAATGGTAAATATAAGTTGTTATTAGTATGAAACATATAAATATTGTATTTATTTAAATCTATGATTAAAGGTTTAGATTCTAGTGTTTTAAAATAATGATATTTTAAGTTAGTTTCATTTTGATAAGAATTTATTAAGTTATAAAAATTAACACTAGATATGATTATTTTTTTGTTTAAAAAATCAAATTTAATAAACTCACTTATTATAAAATCATTTGTTTTATTTTTATCTTTTGATTGATATTTATTAATTAATTTAATAGTAATTAAGTTATTATTAATTTCTTTTTTAAGCTCTTTATTTAATAAATATGAATTATTGTTATAAATTACTTCTTCAGTTTTTTGATTAATTTCTAAAATATCTTTAAATAAATCTAAAAATTGATCTAAATCAATATAATCTATATCTTGATATTTTGTTAGATTAATTGTATTTTTTGTAAGAATTGTTAAATTTGTTAAATCACTTACTTTATAAGGCGTATTTGATACTTTAAAACTATTAGTTTGTTTTGTTATTCTTTTTTTATTAGATTCATCTAATAGATTTTTAAAATCATTATTTTTGCTATTAGTTGATGAGTTATTAGCTTTATCTTTTTTTATTGAGTTAATATTATTTAAATTAGATTGTTTATCATTATTTTTATTATTAAAAGTTTTATTGTTTAGTTTATTATTTGGATTATTTTGATTGATAGTATTTAGCATATCTGGTTTACAACTTACTAATAATAATGATAGAATTGGTGTTAAGAAAATAATAGTTTTTTTCATTTTGTAATCCTAGACTCTCTAATTATTATTTTATAAAAATTATTTAATGATTTTGCAATTTTTATATTTTTTAAAAAACGTTTAATAACTAAGACAAAATAGTTAGTTTATGATAATATTTAAAAGTTAGTAGTTTACCAAAGACATTATTCTTTCTCAAATATGCCTTTGATAGACATTTAAATACAATTCAAGGAGAAAAATATGATTTCTAAAGAACAAAAACAAGAATTAATTAAAGAGTTTGGTGGTTCAGAAAAAAATACAGGTTTAGCAGAAGTGCAAATTGCTATTTTAACAGCTGAAATTTCTAATATGACTGAACATTTAAAAATGCATAAAAAAGATATTCCTACAAGAAGAAGTTTATTAAAAAAAGTTGCTCAAAGAAGACACTTTTTAGATTATCTAGTTAAAAAAGATGTTAATAGATATAAAGAAATTATTGAAAAATTAGGAATTAGAAAATAATTATATTAAAATATTGACATTGATACTTTTATGTAATAATATATAAAAGTATCAAGTATGCAGGTGTAGTTTAATGGTAGAACTTCAGCCTTCCAAGCTGATTGTGAGGGTTCGATTCCCTTCACCTGCTCCATTGAAAATGACAACAACACTCAGGTGTTGTTTTTTTGTATTCAATTTTAACGTTGTTTTTTTGTATTCAATTTTATGTCTAGTTTTTGATATACTTAAAGTAATAAATTAAAAATTATGAAAGAACAAAATAAAGAACAACTATTAGATAATATTAAATTTAATAATAGTAGAACCCCTTTTTTAATTAATCTCTTATTTCAATTATTTACAACAATTAGCTTATTTTTAGTAATATTATTTTTTATTGGTCCTGATTTAAAAAATTATTCTTGAAATTATTTTAATAAATTAGATAAATTAGCTTATTTATATTTGTTTTTAATTTGTTTAGCTTATTTATTAATAATATTTGTAGTTAATTTTTTATTTGTTTTATTTAAATTTATAAAACCAGATAGTTTCAGTTATTCTTTTGGTTTAGTTTTTGTTGGTATTTTAATAATTTTTACTGGAGATTTATTTTATAATTGAAATATTAGTTTAGTAATTAAAACAATGCTACGATTTATTTTAATAATTATTAGTATGGTATTAGGTGTTTTGCTAGGAACTTTTATAAGTGTTATTTATAAAAATAAAGAATATCAAAAAGAAGAACAAAACCAAGTAATTTTAAAAGCTTATTTAAATAATCAAATTATTCCTACAAAAAAACAATTAAAAAAAATAAAACAAATAGAATATAAAATTGCTAAACAAAAAGAATATATAGAACTTTTAAAGTTTAAAGAAGAATTATATAAAAAAAAGACAGATGATAATTAATCTGTCATTACTTAACTTGCTCAAGTTTATAAGCTTCAAATATATCGCCTTCTTTAATATCATTAAAGTTTTTAATAGTCAATCCACCTTCAAAGCCTGCTTTAACTTCTTTGGCATCTTGTTTTTGATGTTGTAATGAATTAATTTCTCCATCATAAACAACAACACCATTTCTAATTACTCTGATTTTGGCATTTCTTGTAATAGTACCATCAACTACATAAAATCCACCAATAGTTCCAATTGCTGAATGTCTAAATAAAGCTCTTACTTGTGCTTGTCCTAAAACAACTTCTTTAATTTCAGGATCTAAAATTCCTTTAGCAGCATCTTCTAGTTCTTCAATTAATTTATAAATAATGTTATGTAATCTAATTTCAATTCGATCTTCTTCTGCTTTTTTTCTAACTATTGCATCAGGTCTTACATTAAATCCATAAACAATTACTAAACCATCTCTAACTGTTGAAGCTAAAGAAATATCTGAAAGTGAAATAGCTCCAACACTAGCTCTAATAATATTAATTTTTACACCAGAAATATTAATTTTTGATAAAGAACTTTTTAAAGCTTCAACACTTCCTTGAGTGTCAGCTTTAATAATTAAAGTAATATTTTTTAGTTCTCCTTCATCAATATGTTGTTTAATTGCATCTAAAGTAAATGCTTGTTTAGTTCTTCTTTCTTCTTCTTGTTGTTTTTTTAATTGAGCTTCAGAAATTTCACGAGCCATTTTTTCATCATTAATGACAACAAATTTGTCTCCTGCTTTTGGAACTTGATTTAACCCATAAACAACAACTGGTTTACTTGGTTCAGCTTTTAAAACTTTATGTTTGAATTCATCTTCAATATGTTTGATTGATCCAAATGTAGTTCCAACTACCATAATATCTTTAATTTCTAATGTTCCTTGTTGAACCAAAACTGAAGCAACTGGACCTTTTGCTTTATCTAAGTGAGCTTCTAAAACAACTCCAGAAGCAAATCTATCTGGGTTTGCTTTTAAGTTTTCTAATTCAGAAATTAGAATAATAGTATCTTCTAATTTGTCTAAATTAATTTTTTTAATAGCTGATCCTTCAATAAATGGAATATCTCCACCAAATTCTTCAGCAACTAAACCATACTTCATTAATTCAGTTTTTACTCTATTTGGATCAGCTCCAGGTTTATCGATTTTATTAATAAAAACAATAATTGGAACATTTGCTAATTTAGCATGATCAATAGCTTCTTCAGTTTGTGGCATTACTCCATCATCAGCAGCAACTATTAAAACTACAATATCAGTTACATTAGCCCCTCTACTTCTCATTTCAGTAAATGCCTCATGACCAGGAGTATCAATAAATGTAATCTTTTTATTATTTTTAGTAATAATTTGATAAGCACCAATCGCTTGAGTAATTCCTCCAGCCTCACTAGCTACAACATTAGAATTTTTAATTGAATCTAATAAAGTGGTTTTTCCATGATCAACATGCCCCATAATTGTGACAATTGGTGGTCTTTCTTTTAAATGTTTTTCATCATCAACAGTATCTAACAAAGTTTCTAAAATATTTTCTTTAGTTACTGATGTTTCTTTTTTAAAATCAAAACCAAATTCTAAACACAATTCACCCATTTGCTCTTCAGTTAGAAGTGTGTTTTGATTTAATAATAGACCTTGATTAAAGTAGTGTTTTAAAATTACAGTTACTGGTTTATTAATTTTAGTAGCAAATTCTAGTATTGATAGTGGTTCTGTATAAACAAAAATCCCATCAATTAAGCCTATATTAACTTCTTCTTTTAATTGTTTTTTAATATTTTTTGTTTGATTTTGAGCTTTTTGTTTTTTTATATTTTTGACTGGTTTTTTCATATCATATATTCCATTCTATCTATAAGTTGGATTTAATCAACTTTATAAAGTTTTCATCTTTTAACCCTATAGCTACTAAAATATCTTTTCCACATGCTTTAGATAATTCTTGTTTTGTTAAAACATTAAAAACACATTCGATATTTCTTGAAAGACATTTATCAATATATTTCTTTTTTTGTGCTAATCCCATATCTGAACTTAAAATCACAAACTTAATTTTATTTAATTTTATTTGTTCTAATAATTTAAATCCAATTATTAGGTTATTAGAAGTGTATGCCATTCCAATAGCTTTTAGTAATTTATCTTTTTGCATTAATAAATTCTTCTAGTTGATCATAAATAGATACATCTATTTTTGATTTTAAACTTTTTGCAATCAAATTTTTTTCTCTTGCTATTTTTAAACTATTTAAATCTGGTTTTAGATACACACCTCTACCGTTAGCTTTATAAGTAGTATCAATAAAAATCTCATCATTTTTATTTTTAACAATTCTAATTAATTGATGTTTTTCTAACATTTGATTTGAAGCGATATCTTTTCTTAGATTTTTATTTTTATTAATCATAGTATTTGTCATAATCATCTAATGAATCAATATCAATATCTTCTTCGTCTTCTTGTTTTAAAATCGCATCATTAAATGCTTTTAGATTTGCATCAATTTCATCAATATCTGGTTCATTTTCTAAATTGAAATCAATATTTAATTCTTCTTTGTGTTTTTGCTTTTTAGAACTAGGTTTTGATATTTCAACTTTAGTTAGATTTGGTTTAGTGTCTGTTTTAACTTCATCATTTTTTAATTCATCTTTTATAAGAATATTATTATTAGTTGTAATATTAACAACTGTATCATCTTTTTCAACTTCAACTTTAACTACTTCATCATCTTTATCTTTAATAGCATTAATGATTGTTTTAGCTTTATTACTATTTATTTGATCTTTATCATTGACTAAGTCTTGGCTGTCTTCTTCATAAATCTTTGCATCTTGTTCTTGTTCCACCTCAGCTTGAAAAGCCATTAATGCATCAACATCAATAATGTTTTCTTCTCTTTTCTTTACAGGTTTATTAATAACAGTATTAACTATTTTTTCTTCTTTTTTAGATATTTTAGTTTTAGGAATGTATGAATTAGTTTCAACTTCTTGTTTTGTAGTATCACCATTTCATAAAATATCCATATTTTCTTTTAAAGCAATTGAATAAGAAAAAATATTAATTTTAGTTTTTAATAAGCTAGCAATTAGTTTAACAGTAATCCCTTGTTTTCCAATAGCTAGTGATAGTTGAGAATCAGGAACAACAATATCATATTCATCACCAATTTTATTAATTGAAATTACTTTAACAGGAGTCATTGCATTAATTAAATAAGTTATTTGATCATCACTTCATCTAATAACATCAATTTTTTCACCCTTTAAAATATCACTAATTCTATTAATTCTATTACCACCAACTCCAATAATAGCTCCAATTGGTTCAACATTTTGATTATGAGTAACTACGGCAACTTTTGAACGTTTTCCAGGTTCACGACTTACAGCTTTTATTTCAACAATTCCCATTCTTACTTCTGGAACTTCTCTTTCAATTAATTTTGTTAAAAAAGCAGGAGCAGTTCTTGAAATAGCGATTTGTGATAATTTACTTTCTTTTTCAACAACTTCAATATAAACATCAATAATTTCATTTATTTGAAAAATTTCATTATTAATAGTTTTATTTTTTCACAAATAAGCAGTTGTTCCATTAATATCTAGAACATAATTATTTTCTCTATTCATTCCCACTACTTTAGCTTGAACAACTTCACCTTCTAAACTTATAAATTGTTCATAAATTCTTGCTCTTTCAGCTTCTCTAATTTTTTGTTGAAAAATTTGTCTTACTTGGTTAACTACCATTCTTGAAAATTCTTCGCTAAATTCAATTGGTTTATAAATGATATCTCCAATTTGAGCATTTGGGTTTTGTAATTTTGCTTTTTGTAGTGTGATTTCTAGTCAATCATCATCAAGTTCTTCAACTACTTTTAGTTCTTGATGCATAGTAATTGATCCTGTTTTTTCATTAATATCAATTTTAATAATTGCATCAGTATCATAAAATCTCTCATAAGCTTTTTGTAATCCTTCTTTAAGACCATTTATAATACTTTCTTTATTAATTCCCTTTTCTTTTTCTATTAATTTAATTGATTCTAATAGTTCTGTTCCGTTTAGCATATATCTCCTTAAAATCTAACTGCATATCTTATAAATTTAATGTTTTTTCACATAACATCTAAAGTCTTTTTTTGACCTTTTATAAAAAATAAAAAACTAAATGTATCAGTATCATTATTGTATTTAATTAAATAACCTTCAAATTCTTTAACTTTTTTTATTTCATTATTTAGTTGAACATAAACTCACTGATCTAAAGCTTTTATTAGTTCTTCTTGACTTCTAATTTGTTTTTCTATTCCACTGCTTGAAATTTCTAATAAGTATTTTTGATTTGTTTTAATTATTTGATCAATTTTGTTTGAAACTAGATCATTTGCTTTTATTAAAATATCAAAATCTAATGGTTTATTAGCTTGCAAGGCATCTTCTACTAGTATTTGAATCATGTCATTTTCAAATTCATTAAGATTATTAATCTCATAAACTTTTAAATTTAAAACTTCTAATTCTTTATTAACTAATTCATTAATTTGAAACTTTATTGATTCAAAATCCTTCATAACACTCCTTAGTTTAGAAAAAATAAAGCAAGGTATTAAAAACCTTGCTTTTAGCTTTATATATTATTTTTAATACATATAAATTATATATGCTTATATTAGTGTTTTCAAATTATTTGATAAAAGTAGTTGGATTATTAAATACTTTAATATTATGATTTGTTGGTATTTGTGATCTAGTTAAAATAATAGTTTGTGTATCTGAACTTAATTTATTATCACTTGCTTTATATCTAATATTAAGTTTTCCCAACATCTAATATTAAGTTTTCCCAAAATAGCATCTGGTATTATAAAATCTTTAGGAACATCTTTTCAAGTAGTGTTATTAAAGTTATATTCTAAATTATCTAATTGATTTGTAATTTTAATAGAACCACTATCTAGTAATTGGATTTGAGCTTCAGGTCTTTTATGTTTTTGAATATTAAATCAAACTTTATTATTAGTATTAATAATAAATTTATAATCTTTTTTCTTAATTGATTCTAATTTAACTTCTACATTATCATATGAACTAAAATGATCTAAATATAAAATATATGATTTATCTTGTTGTTCAATTTTATTAATTAAAGCATTACTGATATTAAAGTTTCCTATTTTTAAATCATCAACTTTTTTATCAAATTCAATTCTAATAGCGTGTTTATTATATTGTTCAACTTTAATAACATTTATATCACTAACAGCTTGATTAGTTTGATAATTAAAAGTATAACTCGCTTGTTTATTTGGACCAATTACTAAAGTAAATTTAGAAGATTTGATATATGAATCTAAATTTCTTTTTTCAAATGCTTTATTAACTGTAATAAAGTTACGTTCATTAGTTATAATATCTAATTTATTTAATTGTTTTGTTTCTGGATCTCAAGCATTATCAATCAATGCTATTGCATCATCTTCACTAACAACAAAATTCTTAAATTTTAAATTTCTTAAACGAGTTCCCTTGTTATCAAAATCACGATTAAAATTATCTTTTTTTGAAAAATCTTCATTAGTATTTAAAAAGAAATTAAATTTAGTGTGATCTTGATCTTTTTCAACTCTATCAGAAGTTGTATCAACATGATATCATTTATCATCAATTTGAACTAAATTTCAAGCATGTCTTACTCCAGAGCTTTCTCTACCACTATCTCCTTCTACAAATCTACAAGGAATACCCATTTCTTCAAGTATTAATTTTAAACCTTTAGCATATCCTGTACATACTGTGTATTTTTCAACTAATGCTGAATGAGCATTTTGATTTTTTAATGAATTTTTTAATGTACGATCATAATCATATTTAATTTCTTTAGTTACTCATTCATAAGCCTTAGTTAATTTTTCTAAAGGTGGTAAACTGTTTCAATTCTTTTCAATAACTAATTGTCTAGCTGCTTGTTTTGCTAAATCTTCATTATTTAATAATTCACTTATTTCATCAGAATAAACTCTAATAACTGCTGAATATAAATACCCTTTGTATTCAGCTCATAGTCTTGCTGATTTTTCATCAGGAGATCTTCCATCAGATTCTTTAGTATCTTTTCATTTTAAAGTTCCATCATCAGTTAGTGTAAATGTTGCATTATCTTGAGAGTCTTTTGATGTAATAACTGCATCAGTTGGATAAGATATACGTTGATATCATTTGATTTGTTCTCTTGAAATTGGTTGTAATGTATTTTTATCAATAAGTTGTAATTTGATTTCTTTATTTTGGTGTTTATCTAATATAATTTCATCTTTATCAAGTTCAAATCTAGGATGAGAATAAAAATTTGAAGCTACTTGATTATTTAACATCATTTCTTTAGCTTTATTTTCTGGTAATTTAATTTCATTAAAAGCTTTAAGAGTTTGATCTATATATTTGTTATTAATTTCATCTAAACTAGCATTTGAATTTATACTTATATCATTGTATGTTTCTTGTTCATAACTATTTAATTTAATAAATTCGTTAGTATTTTCTTTTTTTCATCACGTTCTTTTTTTGATATAGGTGTTATTAATGATGGATTTGATTTATTAGTAGAATTAATATCAGATATTGATTCTTTTAAATTTATACTATCTGATTTATTTTTATTAACATTAGTTTTTTCAACTTCAAATTTAACTTTAGTAGTTCCAACAAATTGATTAGAATTTTTAATATTAATAACAGCATTAGAACTATCGATCATTTTTACTTCTAATTGATCTTTATTTAAATTAGTTAATTGATTATCATTTAAATCTAAAAAAGTTTTAATAATAGCTTCTGGGTTATTATCTGTTAATTCATACAAATTAGTATTTAACTCTAAGTTTTTAATATCTGTTTGTTTGTTATGTAAAATAGTGGTTTTATTATCATTTGTACATGAAACTACAACAATACTACTTGTTAAAGCAGTTAAGCAAGTTAAAATTGATATTAATTTAGTTCTTTTCATTACTTATTTTAATTTTCTATTAATTTAGTTCTTATTTTAATGTTTCTATTTTCATTTAATAAATAAAATACTATAAATATTTAATATATCATAAAAAAAATTAAAAATCAAAGGTTCTATTTTTATATTTAGTTGTTGGTTCACTAAATTCTTTAATGTTTTTTATAAAAATTTCTTTATTATAGTTTTGACGCTTTTTTATAGAATCTAACATTGATTTTTCTAAATAATTATCTTGTAAAAATATATAATAAGTGATTGTGTTTTTAGATCCAATGCGGTGATTTCTTTTTAAAGCTTGAGCATGATAACCATAAGTTGCTAGAGAAAATAAAATAGTTTTATCATATTCTTGTCAATTATTTCCTGTTGATCCAGAAGAATAATTTGCAATAATTACACGTTTTTTACTATTAGCTTTATCTTTTTTATCTAAATTTAAATATTCTAAATAATTAGTAATATCTTTTTTATTACCATTTCAAATATCAATTTTATAATCTAGTTTTTTACAAATCTTATAAATTTCATCAAACTCAGGATCGTAATTATAAAAAATAATGTAATTATCACTTTTATCGATTAAAAGTTGTTCTAATTTATTTAATCTTGAATAATCAAATCAATAATAATCTTTACTATTACCTTGAAATCCAATTGAAATTTGTCTAGTTCTTAATCATAAAGATGCATCATCACTAGCTATTCATTTATCATCAGGATAGCTTAAATTTTTATAATATGGGTTTTTAATAAGATTTAATTCTCTTGGCTTATAGTCTGATTTAATATTATTTTTATTACAAAAGTTTAATAAATCATATTCTGTTACTTTTTTATTTGTAAATAGTTCAAATTCATTACTAATTGGTAGTTTTATACCAATAAAATGTTGTTTTGGTAAATATATTGTTGGAATATTTTTAGTAGTTAAGGCAAATTGATTAATTAATTGTTCTAATTGTTTTATATTTTTATAACCATTAATTTTATAAACTTTACGATAAGCGTTATTAAATTGAGTTTTAATACAAAATTGATTTTCAAAATGATATCTACTCATTTTTAAACCTAAAAACTTCAACTGATTAAACATATCAATAGCTCCAGTAGTTTGTGGAGTTCCACTTAATAAGTATAAATAAGTGTTAAAAGCTTGTTTTTGAACTAAATCAATAAAATTTTTAATACCAATTGAAATTAAAGCTCTTGAATTTTTAATATTTTGACTTTCATCAAGAATAATAGCTATTTTTTGATTTTTATGTACATTAACAAATTCAGATAAATAGCTAAAAAAGTTTTCTTTATTAATATTTAATAAAAATGAATGATAATTAATGATAATCGCTTCTTTTTGATTATTATTAAAACTGGCATTTTTTAAGTTAGTTTTTAAATAAACTTTAAATTTTAAATCATTTTGTAAATAATTTGTAAAACTAGCGTCTTGATCAGCAGTTTCTAAAGTTTTACTTCTACTAGCAATTACAATAATTGCATCAACTTGATTAATTTCACAAAAACCTAAACTTAAAATTGTTTTTCCACTACCCATATCTAAAAACAATCCTAACTGATTTTTGTGTTTATTTTTAATAATCAATTCTTTTTGCCAATCAAATAATTTATTAAAAATTGTCATAATATATCCTTAATTTCATAATATAATTTCACTAATAAAAAAACAAGTAATAAAATACTTGTTTTATTTTGCTTTTTTAATAGCATTCATTGTTTTTTTAATATCAGCTTCAGATGGTTTTCTTCCCATGCTCATATACATAGCTCTAATTTGTTTTTCAGTAATTGGTGGGTTTTCTTTTAATTGTTTTTTAACCATATATCTAGTAATTACAAACCCTAAAATTAATCCAATAATAATTGCTAGAATAATTACACCAATTAGCATTCCAGCTAACTCACCATTTGAAAAAGTTTTTGTTAATAACATTAAAATTTCTCTTTTCTATTTATTTAAGTTCTCTAATATTTTATTTATAATATTTTCTTTAGTAAATCCAAACTCTTTAATTACATTATTAGCTGGAGCTGATTCACCAAAGCGATCAATTCCATAAACTAAACCATCATCACCAACATATTTATATCAAATCGCACTTGCTCCCATTTCAATTGCAATTCTTTTTGTTTTTTTATCTATGATTTGATCTTGATATTTTTTATCTTGCTTATCAAATAAATTAGTTGAAACCATTGAAACTACTTTTGCTTTTAGGTTGTGTTTTAATAATTCTTCTTTTATATCAATTGCTAAACTAACTTCACTACCACTAGCTATTAAAGTAATAGTTGCATCAGCTTGATCACTAATTATATAAGCTCCATATTCAACTTTATTTAAAACATCATCATGATTTAATTGTTTAACATTTTGTCTAGTTAAAACAATTGAAGTTGGAGTCTTATCAAGTTTTGTTAAAGCAATTTTATAACAAGCAACAGTCTCACTAAAATCTGCGGGTCTTAAAACAACATGATTTGGAATAGTTCTAAGCATTGCTAGTTGTTCAATTGGCTGATGAGTAGGTCCATCTTCACCAACTGCAATTGAATCATGAGTAAAAATATACAATTGTTGCAATTGCATAATAGAAGCTAATCTCATTGCTGGTTTTAAATAATCAGCAAACACAAAAAATCCACTAGCAACTGGAATTAATCCTTTATGAGCTGCAATTCCATTATTAATTGCACCCATTCCAAATTCTCTAACTCCATACATTATATTTCTACCAGTCTTATTAGAGCTAGTGAATTGATTATCAGCACCTTTAATTCTAGTTGAACTTGATAAATCAGCACTTCCACCAATTAACATTTTTTCTTTATTTGCAATTTGTTCAAAAATTTTTCCTGAACTTAGTCTTGTTGCTTCATCACTGTTTGGAACATTTTCTAATAAACTATTAAAATCAAAAGTAATTTTTTTATCAATTGCATTATCTAAATACTGGTTTAATTCAGGATAATCTAAGCTATATTTAGCTTTTAATTCATTTCATTTTTCTTCTTTTAATAAACCGTTTTTAGCATTAATTGATCAATGTTCGTAAACACTATTTGGAATAATAAAATCATCATATTTTCAGTCAAAATAGTCTTTAACTTTAGTTATATCATCATTTAAAGGTGCACCATGAACGTCTTTAGTTCCTTGTTTAGTTGAACCTAATCCAATAATAGTTTTAACTTCTATATATGTTGGTTTATCTGAAACTTGAGCTTTTTTAATAGCATTATAAATAGAGTTTAAATCTTCTCCATCACTAACTTTAATTGTATTTCAATTACATGCTTTAAAACGTTTGTGCATATCTTCAATTTGTACATCAACCACATCTGAATCTAATTGCACATCATTTGAATCATGAATTAAAATTAATTTGTTTAATTTGTTTTTACCAGCAAATGAAATTACTTCTTGACTAATTCCTTCTTGTAAATCACCATCACCACATAAAACATAAGTATAATGATCAATTAAATCAAAATTAGGTCTATTATAAACACTAGATAAATGAGCTTCAGCAACGGCCATTCCAACTGCCATTCCAACGCCTTGACCAAGTGGCCCAGTGGTTACTTCAACTCCACTAGTTAAAGTTTTTTCAGGATGGCCTGGAGTCTTACTATCTCATTGTCTAAATTGTTTTAAGTCTTCAATAGATAAATCATATCCAGATAAATGTAAAGCTGAATATAATAAAGCACTACCATGACCAGCAGATAAAATAAATCTATCTCTATTAAATCATTCTGGATTCTTAGGATTAAAATTCATAATTTTGTTAAATAAAACATAAACAATTCCAGCTGCTCCTAAAACAATTCCAGGATGACCAGACTTTGCTTTATTAATTGCACTTACACCTAATATACGCAATGCATTTAAATTATCATTTTTACTGTTTTTCATTTTTCTCCTTTTATTTAATAGAAATCATTTAATTTAATATTTAAAATTTTTTATTTAAAACTATTTCTAAATATCTTTTTTTTAATAATTCAAATTCTTCGATTTTATCTTCTGTTAGTAAACCTTTTGCTTTTAATAACGAATATTCTTTAATTTTTTTAATAATTTCTTCAAGTGATAAATCTTTAATGTTATTTGACATTTTTTATCTCCTATTTATTATTTTATACTATTATAAACTGAGTTTTATAGATTGCTAATTAGCATTTTTTAATAATTGACATATTTAAAAATAAAAAACACTTTAACTTTTTTTAATTAAAGTGTTTATAGTAAAACTAACTAGAAACTGGAGTAATAACAGTAGTTTTATTAGATTCTTGTAAAGCTTTTTGATCTTTTTTAGATTTTTTTTCTTGTTTAATTAAAAATTCTAAACCTTCAAATCTTGTACATCATAAACTGTTTCAAGTATTTGGTACTCTTTTTAAAACTAAAATAGAAACTTCAAAAGTTGAAATGATTAAAACTGGTTCTATAGCAGCATCAATTGGAAAAACAATAAATTTCTTGATTAAAGTCACATAAACATATGAATTTTTACCAATAGCTAACATAGCAACTGGATGAGAAATAAATGTTAAAGTAAAGCTTGCAATAAACAGTAAAACAAAAACTGAAATCATAAATGATAATCTTGATTTTTGTTTTCTAATAAAAACTAATGATCCTAACATTGCATAAATCATATATGCAGCCATAAATGAAAAATGAATAAATATATTAGGATTAATCATCCCAGCTGTATAACTTAAAGCTCCAACTAAAGCCCCACCCATAGGACCAAACAACATACCAGATAAAAATAAAACAAAATTACCAAACATTAATCGCGCACCAAATACACCACTATAACCAATAATATTTGTTAGTAAAACAATTAATGCTACTTGCATTGCCATCATTGTTAATTTAATAGTTGTAATAGTTTTTAAAAATTTAGGATCCATTACATAAGCTATTACAAATAAAAAAATAATTACACAAATAGCAACACCATTTGTTAAAAAGAACAACATCTTAGCCTCTCTTTTTTAATTTAAATTATTTTTACATTAATTATTGTATCAAGTATCAGATTATTAAGTATATATAAATTATTTTTTTAAAGCACTACTTTAAGTGTTAAGCTTTTTTAAATATCGTTTTATTAGTTTAATTGCTCTTTTTGAATAATTTTTTTTACTATTATCAGATAATTCAAAACCATTAATCATATCAACTAAAGCTCAATTAATTCTCATTGGACTAAAATTAGTATCAGTTTTTAATAAGTAATTATAAAGTGAACCTATTGTTGAATTTTTATTAGGTAAAATCATTTTTTTATTATTTAAATATCTATCTAAATTAATTGCTGTAATTAATCCAGAACAAACTGATTCAACATATCCATCAACTCCAATAATTTGACCTGCAAAAAAAATATTTTTATGTGTTTTTAATTGCACACCTAAATTTAATATTTTTTTAGTGTTAATGTAATTATTTTTATGCATAACACCATATCTCATAATTTTTAAATTTTCTAATCCAGGAATTGAACTAAAAACTTTTAATTGTTCATTTCACATTAAATTAGTTTGAAAATTAACTATTGTATATAAATTATCAATAACACTATCTTTTTTTAATGTAATAGTAATATAAGCGCTATTATTTTTTGGTTTAAAATGATTAATAAATTCTTGTTTGTTTTTAGCTAAACTTTCAACGCTAAAATAATTGTTTTTTTCTAGTAATTTAATTTCATTTTTTAATGGTGAAATAAAAATTTTTGCACTAATTAAAGCATTGTAAAATTTTTCAAATTGTTCTTTATTTAAATCACAATATAAATAGTTCAAATTATTATCTAAACTATAACAAATATCCATATTTATTGATTGTTTTAAAATAGTTGGTTCTACAGTATCAAATAATTTTAAATTCTTTTTATTAATTAAATTTTCTAATTTATTTAAAAAATCAGGTGTTGAAATAGGACCAATTGCTATAATTGTTGGAATATTTAAATTGATATTTAAATATTCTTGTTTTATAATTTTTAAATTATTAAAAGTTTTTAAATAATTAGTAATATAATTTCCAAATTCAATTCTATTTACAATTAGTTCATTATTTTGATTTATACTAGCATATTTTGCTGCTTTTATAATTAGTGAATCTAGTAATTCTAATTCTTTTTTTAAAGTACCAACACTAGTGTTTAAATCAGTTGATCTAAATGAATCTGAATATGCTAATTCACAAAAATAATCATAATGTTGAATTGGATTTTTTTTAATAGTTTTAATTTCATACAATTCAACAAAATAGCCTTTTTTTAATAAATAATAAGCAGCTTCACACCCTGATAGACCTGCTCCAATAATTCTTATTGTTTTCATATTATTCTCTTATATTTATAATCATAAAAAAATAATTAATAAAGTCTATTAAAGTTTTAAATAAAGATAATAATTTTTAATTATATTTATAGTTTTAGATTTTATTGCTTTTTTTATTTAATTTAAAAAATATGAAAAAAAATTATATTTATTAAGAAATTTATCATTTTTACCACTATAGGTCTAAAATATCAATAATATTGTCAGTATATTTCTTTTCACTTGTATAGTGTCATTTTTTAGTTGTACCATCTAAATACTTATTAGCTGAACTTAATCTTTCCATTATTTGATTAAATGAAAATCTCTCTGTTAAGCCTTTTTCTTCAAATTCTTTTTTCATTCTTGAAGTGATTATAGAACTTATTAAGTTTATAAATTCAGTAGCAATTACACTTGTGTTTTGCTGTACTCTTACAAAATCCAGTTCAACAATGTTTTTATAGAAGTTGAAAAATTCTTCAATTTCTCATCTTGTTTTGTAAAGATCATATATTTGTTTTAAAGATAAATCTTCGTTGGAAATAAAAGTAATTGTTCCAAAAAGATTTTCTTTTTCTTGTAAAAGTTCGTTATTAAAACTTTGTTCACGATTAACTTTATCTAAATAAACTCTTCTTTCTTGGCTGTAGTCATTTGTGCTTTTAAATGAATATAAAAATTCGCCTTGATCTAGTTTTGCTTTTTTACATAAAATAATATCCTCATCAGAATTGAAAGTCATTTCATATTTAGATAACTCTAAAGCTTTGATTCTTTTATCGTTTCTTTTAATAGGGAAAAGATTTTTAACATTTTTCTTTTGAGTATTTAATTTATCTAAACTTTCTTTAGAAAGAATTCCTTTATCTCCCATGATTAAGCAATTATTTAGTGAAAATTCATCAATAAATCTATTGAACGCCATTGTATCTAGTGTGTTTCCTTGAAAAACCTTACTTGCAATGGGTTCTTTTTTGTTTAGGTCAAAAGCATATAGAACAGAAATGTTTTGCACCCCTTTAGTTCTAGCTTTTCACGATCATTTTGTAAAATCAGAACTTTTAGAACTACATTTTTTTTAACATACCATCAATTACAATAGTAGATCCAGGAGAAACAGTATCGATTCTATTTTGAATGAATTGTTTGATGCATTTGTAGTTATATCCTAACTTTTCTAAAAACCTTGAAATGTTACTAGATGAAAGTTCTATACCTGGAAATTGTTCAGAGAAAAATGAACATTGATATTTTCTATTAATTTCTCGATTAGTGATATTTCCATAAGCTGCTCTAATAATTGCTATTGCATAAATTATTTTTGCATCTGAAGGATTATAAACTTTGCAAAGATCTTCAAATACATCTTTTGATAATTTATAAGCAATTTCAGTTCTTCCGAATTGTTTTATGTCACACAAAGCAAAGTTAAGTCTACTTGTTTTAGTTTCTACATATTCAAAGTTTATTATTTCACCGATTTTACCCAGTTCTACAGGAACAGATTTTCCATTTTTTCAAACACTTGTTCTTTTAATAACATCATATCTATTTCCGTTTTTCTTTACTCTTGTATTTTTTGGTCTTTCGACAGCTAATATCTCTTTTGGTATATGCATTTTCCTTCTCCTTATGTAGTGCTTTAGTCACTATAATTGTATTATATTTTTCGTTCTTTTTCTACAGTTTTTAGCTGCTTTTTTATATATTTTTTTCTATAAAAATCCTAGGTTTTATCGATATTTTGACAAAATAGGCAAAAAAATAGCATTTCAGCTATTTTTCATATATTCCTATAGTGGTTTTAACGGAAAGTTCTTAATTTATGATTTTTAATACAAAAATACTAATCAATAACTTTTAATAATATAAATACATATTTTATAAAAAGAGATGAGAAATTGAATTGCTTTTTAAACAGTTTAAAAATGTGCTTGAACAAAACGAAGCAAATGTACAAGGAAACTATAGATTATTAGCAACTGAATTTATTAACTTTTTATCTTCAATTATGCTTTGCAGAATAAAAAACCACCTCTTAAATAGTGGCGTTCTTGACAATAGAACAATTAATGAAACTTTTAGATATTTATCGAAAATAATCAAGAAGAGAAAGTCTAGAAAAAGAGAAAAATGAGATGATGTTGAAACATTAAAATATATTAAAGAAATGAAGTCTATTTTAAAAATATAGTGTCCAAAATTGGGAATTTTTTAATATATTGCTTGATAGTAATTTTTCATGGTGCTTTAAGCAGGCCTCAACTAGAATACACTTGACATTATATATATATATATATATATATATATATATAATCTGTCTTATCAAAAGATAAACAACCAATTGTAAAGGACATTATATGAAAAAATTATTAACATTACTAGGTTCAATATCAGTAGTTGCTAGTGGGGGAGCTGTTGCGGTTGCATGTGGTAACGCGCCAACTAATGATAAAATAGATAGAGCAGAAGGTGAACAGGCTGATCAAGCTCAAAAAGATGGAAAAGCACCTAACTCAGGTGGACAAGCCGATCAAGCTCAAAAAGATGGAAAAGCACCTAACTCAGGTGGACAAGCCGATCAAGCTCAAAAAGATGGAAAAGCACCTAACTCAGGTGGACAAGCCGATCAAGCTCAAAAAGGTGAAGCTGGTGGTTCAAATGGAGAACAAAAAACACTGCCATAGGTTTTTGAGAAAAAATTAATATACTTTGTAAAAGACAAATAATCTAATATTATTTAACATAAAAATTAATAAAATTTCAAACAAATTATCAATTTTTTAATTTTTGAGCATAGAAAAAACAATAAAATGATATTTTTTATAACATTTTATCCATATTATTGATTTTTACAACTAATACATATAAAATAATTTTTTAATTTAATAAAGTAAGAAAATGATAATTTAAACTTTTTTTGAAAAGTTTGTAAAAAATTTAAAAATTTTTATGAGAGGTTGATAGTAAAAATTTGACTTAGTTTGTGTTTTTAAATAATTGTATTCAGAACATCAATATATTAATTTTTGTAAGTAATTTTTAAATGATGTAAATTTTTTTCTAAGTTTATATTTTCATTTTTTAATCAATGAATGAAATATCTCTATGATAACATTATCTGAGCAGCTATAAGTTCTTCCCATACTTATAGTTATTTTATTTTTATAGGCTCACTTTTGGTATTTTTTAGAAAAATAAACTGAACCGTGATCTGAATGCATAATTAGGTTGTCTTTTCATAAATTGTCTTTAATAAGTTGTCTTTTAAAGCCTTTCATATTTCTCATAATTAATTCAGTATCATTTTTAAAACTAAATTTAACATCAATTATTCTTCTAGTTGTAGCTTCTAAAATTGTTGATTGGTAGAACTTTATACCAAAAATGCTATGAAAAGTAACATCAGTGTAAAAAACTTTATTTTTACCATAAATATTTTCTACAGATTGAAATCTTCTTTTGACTTTATCTTCTATGGCATCACTTTTTTTGTTTTTTGTTTATTAATAGTTCTATTTGATTTTCTAACAAAACCTTGTATTCCTAAAAAACTCATTATTTTTTGAATTTTATTAATACCTATCTTTTTTAAACCATATCACTTTGAGTTTGGATCATTTCTTGCTATTTCATAATATTTATAAACTCTTCTATAACCAAAATCCTGATGTTTATTCCAAATGGTTTTAACTATTTCTACTCTTCATGTATCATTTTTAGTAATTATCCATTTTGGTTTATAATAACGAAATCTTCTATATAGGGTTTTTTCACTAATATTTATTCCAACACTTCTTAATAAATTCAAAATAATATCAATTGGAATATTATATTTATTTCTTAACTTATTTAACTTTTTATATAAATTTATATCCAATAAATCAGAAAGCACTTTTTGAATTTTATAAATAATTTCTAATTGATTAGTTATTTCTTTATTTACTTTATTATCAATTTGTTTTCTTTCAAAAGCGCCATTTTTATATTGTTTTATCCACGCTTTAATAGTATTTTTTTTAACACCAAATGTTTTTATTGTGTTAACTGTCTTATTTTTAATAGCGTATTTTGCTACTTTTATTTTAAAATTTATATCTTCATAAGTCGCTCTATTTTTATTTAACATTTTGACCTTTTTACTTTCTATAATTATATTTCATAATATTTTAAAGTTTTATGATAGTATATAAGTTGAGAAAGACAAACTAAAATAAATATGACAACTATCGGGTTAAAATACTTGATAGTTTTTTGTCGTTTATATAAAAACTAAGTATTATGCCTATTGGATGTGAAAATAACTGAAATATTTTTTACTTCAAGGAGCAAAATATGGATAATAAGATTAGTATCCAAAAAGAAATAATTTATGAAATTAATAATGCTTTTAAAAATAAAAAAATAAATCAAACTGCAAATTACTTAACTAATAATTATTTAAATCAAGCAACAAATAGTGGTTTTTTAGTAAAAGCAATCGTAATTCCAAGAAAATATACACTTGAATCATCAAAAAATACAGGTATTTGAATTACTAATGTTCAAAATGATACTAGAATTTTTATACCAAAAAATTTTGTTTATGATGAAGATAAATCTAAACAAGTTGTCTTAATTGCATTACCACTATTTATAAATAATAAGAAATTTAATTGTTTTTTAAGAACTAAAGGCAGTCAAAGATCTAAAAACATTGGAATTGTTAAAGCTTACCTATTTTTATTAAAAATTAATGTTTTTTACTATATTGAAAAGGGAAAAGAAAAATTAAAACAAAATATAGAAAAAATTAAGCAGGTTATTGATAAAACTTGAAATAGAACAGAAAATTGAGTTAAAAAAGTTTATAAAAAAGAAAAAGGTCAAGAAGATAATAAAATTAATCAAATAAAACAAAAAACTAAGTTATGAACAACTAATAAAGATTTATTTAATTATCAAAAAAGAACAGAACCAATAGTAGAAGAACTTGACTACGCTTTTTACTTAGAAAAGTTTTTTAATTTTGATGATTCTAATTTACAAGATGAACATATTTTTGAGTTTACTGAAGAAGAATTAGAATGTTTAAAAATTATATAAATTAAAATTTAAAAATAATGAAATAAGTGCCTCTAATGCATATTTGATAATATTAGAAAACAAACAATTAACAGCGGATAAAAGATATAAAAATTAAAAAAATCAGTAAAAATTATTCTTAAATTTTGTAGGTTTCTAATTTGAATTTATTCAAATACTCTAATCATTATTTTTAAAAGAAAATATAGATAAAAAGTTTAGGATTTTTATCCTAAACCTTTTTTGCGTAGTTAAATTTGTTAAATAACTATAAAAATATCATTTTTAAGTAAAATTTTTTATGATTTTAAACGACACTAGGTTTTTAAAGATTTGTTTTTCAACAAATTTTTACAAAAATAATAAAAATAAGAGATTTTTTTAAGTTTCTAATTAAAGAATACAATTAAAGAATACAATTAATGAATATAATTAATGAATACAATTAATGAATATAATTAATGAATACAATTAATGAATATAATTAATAAAAAAAATATAAGAAATACTATAAAATTAATTGTTTAGAAATATAAAAGAATAATTTATTCTTATGTAGGTTATATAATTTATTTATGAGATATTTGTTTTAGAAAGAGATTTATTATGAAGCCAAATTTTGTTGAAGAAGAATATGAAATTGAACTTTCTAAAAAGCGTTGCGAAGAATTATGAGATAGAGGTATTATCAACACTTTTGAAGTTGGAACATGAAAAGGTTTACAACAAATTCATAAATATATTTTTCAAGATGTATTTGATTTTGCTGGAGAAATAAGAAAAGTTAACATTTCAAAAGGTGATTTTATGTTTGCCCCTTTATTATTTTTAGATGATAATTTAAAAAAAATAGATAAATTACCTGAAAATACTTTTGATGAGATTATTAACAAATATGTTGAAATGAATATTTGTCACCCATTTAGAGAGGGTAATGGTAGATCAACTAGAATTTGACTAGATTTAATACTAAAAACAAGATTAAATTTAGTAGTTAATTGAGAATTTATTGATAAATATAGCTATCTTTCAGCTATGGTTAGATCAACTGTTAATCCAGCCGAATTAAAAGAACTATTAAAAAAACATTTAACAGATAAAATTAACGACAGAAAAACTTTTATAAAAGGTATAGTTAAATCTTATGAATATGAGGGATATTATATTAAAATTTAACTGTTAAATAAGTTCAAAGTCCATTTAGGACTTTTTCTTTTGTCTTCTATTGTTTTTCGTGGGTTATTATACAAAATGGTACTATAAGTTATAATTATATTATCAAAGAAATTAGAGAATAATAGATCTATTCTAACAAGCCTAATTTATCTTTGAGTTCATGGGAAAACCTTGAACAATCACTTTTAACCCTCAATACGATTCCTGAGATCTCGTCAACTAACTCACTAGGTAATCCATTGGGGTATTTTTTTATGTATAAGAGTGTTTTGTCTAATCCACTATGAATTCTTCTTGTTTGGTTTATCATTGTTAGTATTTTTAAATCTTCTTTTCTACTTTCATCTAATTGTTTTCTTCTAACAAAATCAACTTCAACTCAATCAGTTGAACCAATTTCTAATGGCTTTGCAATATAGCGTTTAGTATCTGTTCTAAAGTAAAGTTGTTCATCTGAACCAATTACAAGTTGAATATTTTCTTTTTTATAAAATCTAAAACGTTTACCAAATTCATCGTATGGAGCATAAATTTTAGTTTTATACTCTGCTACACCATTTGCAAATTTTCTAGGTATAGGTAGGTCAAAGAATTTTTCAACTTCATTTTCACCTAGTTGTCTAAATGCATTATCTCTTTTTCTTTTTTTACATTTACTATTAACAAAATCTATTAATTTGTGTTTTATTTGATTTGCTTGTTCAATTGTTTTTATATCATTTTGTTTAAAGAAGAAAGGTGCATTTTTTTGGACTGTATCTCACATTCTTTCAACATGTGGTTTTGCATTAGCATTAGATGAAGAAATCACCTCTATACCCCTATTTTCAAGCTCTAAACGCGTTCTAGCGTTATTTCTTTCATCTTTTTTAAAATTAGCTCTATTATCAGTAATAATTCTTTGAGGATAGCCATAAGTTCTAAATATTGTTTCAAAAATTTTTTGATAAGAATTTAAAGATTCTTCGTATTCTTCAAAACACATATCAAGTATTTGATTAGTTCCAACATCAACAGCCATAACACATGTTGCTATTGTGTTATTTTGAAAATAATAATGAGTACATCCATCTACTTCTATTACCTGTCCAAATTTATAATTGTTTGCTACTGCTAGTCTGTGTTTTTCTACGTTTTTAGGCACATAAAAAACTAGCTCATTGCTATACCTAATTAATTTTCCTTCTTCTTGTTGTCTTCTTATTTTTTTAACTTCTTTTTTGGTTTTACGTTTGCAATAAGGGCTTGCATAACCTTGTTGTATTAGTCTCCTATTTAAAGTTGAATAAGAAATTTTATTTTTAGTGTTAGTTGACATAAGAGTGCTGTGATAGTTTTCTAAAGTTAAATAAGAACAACTAGCATTATTTACATCTCCACCAGTTATTTTTACTTGTTCTTGGTATTTTTCACCTAAATTATGTATTATCTCATCACTATATTTTTGAGCATTTTTATTATTAGTGTTTTTATGTGAAAGAATTAGCTCTGCTTCCTTGTTCTTTCATTTAATATATTCACTTTTATATTTTTTTACAGTAGAAAGTGATTTTTGAAACTGTATAGCGATTGATAACAACTTTCTGTTAGGCTCTTTTTCAAAAGTATCTATTATAAGTTTCTTTTTTTCATTAAACTTTTTATTTTCTTGGATAACAAACATTAGACCTCCTGTTCAATTATAAGACCACAGATCTGTGGTCTTATAATTGGTCTGGTACCATTTTGTTTAATAATCCAACAACATTTTATCCATATTATTGATTTTTAAAACTAATACATATAAAATCATTTTTTACTTTAATAAAGTAAGAAAATGATAATTTAAACTTTTTTTGAAAAGTTTGTAAAAAATTTAAAAATTTTTATGAGAGGTTGATATGTATAAGCAAAGATGGGAAATTGAACTTGTTAATAACTTTTACAAAAACACTTTGGAACTTGATTCAGTTAAAGTTCATGATGATTTAAGTGTTTATGCAGATGAATTTATCAATATGATTACATTAATTATTGGTTATAGAATTAAAAATAAATTTGAAGATGCAGGTTTATTTAAAACTACAACATATAGAGAAATAATGAAAAATTTTTAAACAATATAAAAAAGTTCAAATACCAGATAAACCTGATATTTGATACTTAACAAGAGTTGCTAAAAAGAATGAAGAGATAATAAACAAGGTCTTATATAGTTAATTTTTTGGGAAAGTTTTAAATAATATTGAAGCATTAAGAAAGGAGTGTAATGGATGAAAAGTACACACAAAGTTTTATTAGGAATGACAAGTTTATTAGTAACAGCTCTACCAATTTCAACAGTTGTTGCTTGTAGGATTACTCCAGAAATTGCTAAAACTCGTTATCAAAATGTTTACAATAATTTCAATAGTGAAATTGAAAAAAATATTCAAATTCTAAAAGCTAAAAAACAAGCAATTGAAAATGAAAAAGATGCTACTAAATTACAACAATTAAAAATTGAAAGACAAGCTTGAGTTAAATCAAAAACTCCAGTTTTACAAGAATTAAGAAAAAAAGTTAATGATGAATATAATAAACTGAAGCAAAGCCAGTCAAATTCTAATCAGCAATTATTAAAAATTGTTCACACTAATGACGAACACGGGCGTTTAAAATATGATGAATCTAAGCTTAATAATTATTCAGGTATGCAAGGATTAGCTGAAATTTTAAACAAAAACTTTGACCGAGATTTATTATTATCAGCTGGAGATTTAATTCAAGGATTACCTCTATCTGATTCAGATAAAGGAATGACAATTTCTAAAGTTGCTCATAAAATGAAATATGATGCAGTTGCAATCGGAAATCATGAATTCGATTGAGGATTACCACATATGTTTGATATTGAAAATGCAACAAAAGGTATGCCATTTTTATCAGCTAGTGTATTTTGAAATAAAAGAGCAGTTAAAGAAAACGTAAAAACAAAAACTGGAGAGTTAGCTAAAGAGGGAGAAAAAGTCTTTACTCCATATATTGTTAAAGAAATATCTCCAAAAATTAAAGCAGGAATTGTAGGAATTACAACTCCAGATACTGCTTATACTTCAAATCCAAAAAACTCAGTTCATGTTAGATTTGAAGATCCCGTAACAGCTGGAAATAAAGCATTTAGTGAATTAAAACAACAAGGAGTTAACTTTATTGTTGCAATTACTCACTTAGGAGTTAAAAGACCTGACACTAGATGAGATGCAAGAGAATTCGCTACAAAAACAAACGAAGTTGATCTTATTTTAGACGGTCACTCTCATACTTTAGTTCCTCATGAAGAATATGGTAAAATCGCTAAAAAAACTTATCTAACACAAGCAGAAGCTTATACTAAATATTTAAGTGAATTAGATATTGTTGTTGATGCTAAAAAACAAAAAATAGTTGATATAAAACAAGAACTAAGAACTATTGAATATACTGAACTTTTAGGTGGTAAAAATAATACAATTACTGAAATTAAAGAATTAATTGATAATTTAGAATTAAAATTCAATAAAGAAAATGATGTTGTTGTATTTACTTCTCCTATTGCATTTAAACATACAGATAATGTAGTAGCACAAACTAGTTCAGGAGATGTTACTGCTTTAAAGGGAAGAGTAAGTCAAACAAATTTAGGAGCATTTGCATCTGATGGTATTGCTTGAGAATTTATTAAGAATAATAAAGTGGACAGTGTTAATTATTCTGAAGATAACGTTATTGGTTTAATTAATGGTGGAGGTTTACGCCAAGATATAGCTGCTGGTGATGTTAAAAAACTTGATCTACTTGGAGTTTCTCCATTTGGAAATAGAATTACTGCAGTTAAAGTTAAAGGTTCAACATTAATCGAAGCTGTGAAACATGGTGCGTCAAAAGTATTTTTTGGAGGATATGCTCAATATTCATCTAACGTTAAAGCAAACATCAATATTACTAAAGCTGATGGTAATAATAGAGTTTATGAACTTGATGAATCTAGTTTAAAAATCAATGATAAACCTATTAATAAAGAACAAGAATATGTAATTGTAACTAACGATTTCTTATTAATTGGTGGAGATGGATATACAATGTTAGATTACACAAAAAACCCAAATGATGTAAAATATGCATATGAAGGTAACGATTTATTACAAGTTTATATTGATTATGGTAAACATATAACAACTAATCAAGAAGTTAAAGATGGTAATTTATTTGAAAAACGTAAAATTCAAGATTACAACCCAGATATTTACCCACAAAACATTATTGTAAATCACAAATTAAATAAGTAATAATTAATATCATAAAACTAAACTAGGACAAAATATTTGTTTTTTTTAGTATTATTTTATTCAATATCAACAACAGTTAAACTTAAAGGTTTACCACCATATAATTCATCAAATTTTGCTTTATCAGATTTAAGATTATCTTTATATGTTATTATAGAAGCTTCAATGTATTTATCAAAATCAAAGCTTTTACTTTCTGTTGTATTTTTAGCTAGTTCAGGATATATATAAATATAATTATAAACATCTACAGTTTTAGTGCCTTTATCAATATTAACTTTAAAAATAATATTATTTGAACTTAAAAGGTGTACTACTATTTTATTATCTGAATCTTCTTGGATTGTATATTGTGAAAACTCATTTGATTTCAATTTTCTAAAAGCACCAAATTCTAAACTATTTTTTTGTGTTTGATCACCTGTGATATTATTTTGAATATGATCGTTTTCATTGTATATAGCATATATAAATCTATCAATATTAAATAATGTTCATAATCAATTTTTGGAAAATAAATCATGTATTACTTGTTTGTGATATTTTCATGCATATGGTTCTTTTTGTGGGTCAGAATCTGCATTATGGCGATAACTAGAAAATATGTTATTTACATAAAATAGTGCTTCTTTTGCTGTATTAAAATAATTATTTTCATCTAGTTTTCTTTGTTCTTCAATATATTTTTGTTTTGCGTTAGCATCATTTTTTGTAGGATAAATAGTATTTAAAATATAATTTATATATTCAAATTTTGTGAAAGTATCTCATCGAGATCGAGATTTTTCTTTTTTTAAAACAATTTGATTATTTGATATTTGAGTTGTTTGTTTAATTTTTAAATATGGTAATAAAATTGCAAGAAAAGAGATTAAAATTACTAAAAATATTATTAAAGAAAATGTATATTTTTTATTTTTCATTTTCCTTTTCTCCTTTAAAAGTTAAAATAGAATCTCACGCTAATCCATATTCACCAACTATATCTCTTTCAAATTTTTTATAACCTTCTTCGTTGTGGTGATACAAAGCAACATGAATGGTATCAGAAATGGTTTGGACACTAATTCTTTCTGTATTAGAATCTGGAAAGAAAATTATCTTATCAAATTTTAATTCATAATTTTGTTTGTTTTCCTTTAACTTAGAAACAACAATTCTAAAGATAATTTTAGATTGTCTTATATATAAAAAGTTATTATCACTATGTTTTGATTCTTCACCGATTTGAAAATGATCAAAATACTTACTTTTTATTGAAAAATTTGTTTCATTTGGTGTTTTATTTTTAACTTTATTTAAAAAATCTGCTGTGTGTTCGGCGTCTGATTTTGCATCTTGTTCAAAATATCAATATTTATGAAAATTCAAATTAAATTTTTCAATATTTGAGAGTGCAAACAGTCAATTTTTATTAAAAAAATTTATTAAATTAGAATAATCTTCAGTAGACTTACTATGTAAATATTTTTCACTTAATGTTTTAGCTTCTTTTAATAATTCTTTTTCTTTTTTTTGAGATTCTACAAAAATTAGTTCTTCATTTTTATTATTACCAAATACTAAATTTTTTATATTGTTTATTATAGATTTGGTTTTTTCTGCTTTAGAATTATAATCAACTCCTGAAACTTCAAAACCAGTAGGTATTTTTAAAAGCAATTCATTTGAATTACCCTTCATACTATAAAACAAAGCTACTGGAAGAATGATAATTTGAATGGCTGCTAAGAATAGTGAAAATCCAATGATAATTTTTTTTCTCTTTTTATCCATATATGTATCTCATACTAAATCTAAATATATCTAATTCGTGTTTAGTATTTTCCTTTCTTTGTAGCACTTCTTTATTAATTTCATTTATTGATTGCATTAAAATATCATTGTATTGGTGAGTTTCTTGAAATTTCATAAATGATTCATCATTATCTTTGTATCTTTTATCTAAATATTGTTGTATAGAAAATTCAGAATCATTTTCAATACCATAATCCTCAGGATCAAAATTTTCTTTTTCAATTTTTATTTTTCTGTTCAATTCATCAACTCTTTTTTTATGAATCATTTTTTCTAAGTTTTCCAATTGTTGCTTTAGCTGTTTTATATTATTTGAATTTTTTAAAATTAATAGATCGGGTAATATTTTAAAATAAACTTTATTATTAAACTCATATTTTCAAATTTTAAGTACCTTATAATTGTCAAACACTAGGTATCATGCTTGCTTTTTTTTATAAATACTTTTTTCTTCAAATTTTACATCTGAATAATCTAATTTATCGCTTATTGTTTGGGTTTTTAATTCTTTAAGATCTTTGTCAGTTATATCTTTTATATCAAATGTTATTAATTCTATTGGTGCTTTATTTTTAATTTTTTGAACTGATGATTTGAAAAGTTCTTTTGTTTTATTAAAAAGAAATTCATCATTATAGGTAATACCATTTATTTTTATGTCGTCAATTTTTTTATAATAATCACCATAAGGATTAAATGTATATTGGAATTTATCAATATTATTAATTACTCAATATCAATCATTTGAAAGTGTATTTTCAATAACGCTTTTTGCAGTTAAATTAATCCCTTCATATTGAGAATTATGTCTTACATTTATGGAATTAAATATAGGATAAAAAGTTAATGCAAATCTTAATTCATCATATTTGCTATATGGCTTATTTTCTTGCTGGTCTATATAAAGATCATAAGATTTATCTTTTTTTGTATATACCTCTAACATCTTTTTTATTGATTTGTTAGTGTATAATTTAAATTCACTATCTTCTTGTTTAATTTGATTTATATTATTATTCTTTACTACACAACTTGTAACTGGTATAGCTAACATAAATAGCGACAAGCTAGTTATTAATAACTTTTTCATAAAATAGTTTCTCTAAATTTTTGTTTTTAATTCCTGAGTAAAGAATATTTCCGTGATGAATTAAAGTAACTGAATTAACATATTTATCAATTTCAGATAATATGTGTGAACTAATTAAAATAGTTATATTTTTTTCTTTATTAATTTTTTGTAAAAAGTTAAATAGCTCAAATCTAGCGGTTGGATCTAAATTAGCTGCTGGTTCATCTAAAATTAATACTTTTGGATCATGAAGTAAGGCTTGAATTAATAAAATTTTTTTCTTTTGACCAGATGAGAAGTTATAAGGTTTTTCATTCATTAAATTTAAAATATTAAACATCTTTAAAAAATCATAAATTTTTTGTTTAGCTTCTTTTTTTGAAATATTAGATAGAATTGCTAAATTATATAAATATTCAAATGATGTTAATTCTTTTGGAAATAGTGCAATTTCAGGAACATAACCAACAAAAGATTTAGCTTCTGCTTTTTTAATATTAATGTTATTAATTAATATATGACCTTTGTATTCAGTATGAGCACCAATAATGGTTTTAATAGTTGTTGTTTTACCAGCACCATTTTCACCAATAAAAGCATGAAAATCACCATCAAATAAATTCATTGATATATTAAAAACACCACGATTTGTTTTGCTAAATATTTTAGTTAAATTTCTTATTTCTAAAATTTTTTTCATACTTATTTATATTCCTTTCTTAGATAAATCTTAAATACTATTCCAAATAAACCAATAATTATTAATATTCATACAAAAACTAAAATGTTATTATTTACAACCCTTTTTGATCTAACTATTGAGAATAACTCATCATTAGATTGAAATAAAAAGTTATCTTTACTTTTTCTTAGTTTAAATCTTTTTTTAACATTGTATTCTTTTTTGTTTGTAACACTATTAATTGAATTTTTATCTTTAACAAATATAGTTGGTTCATACTTTTCATATCCACCTATTTTGTAATTAAATTCATTTATTTTTATATTTACTTGGAAATTACCAAATCCTTTATTGTCAGGATTTTTAATAAGTGAATCAAATAAAACTGTATCTTGGTAATTAAAGTAAATATAATTTAATAAACTAACAACAAGATAAATTTTTCTTTCAATTTCAGTTTGTAAAATTTGTTCTTTAATTGCTCTTGGATTAAAAATAGTTACATTATGATTGTTGTATGTATTAATATCACTTTGTTTATTGTTTACATATTTTGAAATACTTTCAATTATTTTGTAATGATTTTCAATTAAATCATTTTTTAAGTTTTTATTAATTGAATTGTTAACAAATTTTTTAGCAATTTCATTAAATTTTTTATCCTTTAATGCTTGATGAACAAATTCTCATTTTATTCTTCCAGCTAAACTATTATCATTTGAAAATTGTTGTTCATCTTCTGGAAAGTCTGTTTTATTAGTATCTGCACCCTCACGAGCATAAATAATATCTCTATTAACACTATCTGTCTTAATTACTGAGTTAGCTTTTAATAATCCTGGAACAATATATTTTTGTTTTTCTTTATTTTCATCAATAACTAAATATTTTTTTTGTTTTGCTTTTTTTTCTAGTTTATATTTATATGAGATATCATCTAGGTTGTTGTAATAAACATAATCTGACAAGTTAGATGCATTATTGTTAATAGGACTAAAAATATTCTTATTTCTAATATTAAAAATATTAACTAATTGATATGGCACTGAAATTAATGAATAAATTTGTCAGCTATTTGATGAATTATTAGAATATTTGACAACTGATGTTAAATATTCTTCTTGTTCATCACCAAAACCTTTATATTCTGGTCCATTAGAAATTAATAATAGTTCATCTTTATCATTATTTAAATAAAATGGCTCAACATTTAATTCATTTCCAGAATGATGGTATGGGAATTTTCTATTAATATAAGAACTAGCAATATTAACATTACTTGATACATTAGCTGAAATTATAGATCCAGTTAATATTAAAGGTACAAAAAGAATTAATGGAACTGTCATTGATATTTTTTGATTTAATTTATTAGATAATAAAGCAACTAATAATCCAACCATTAAATAAGTTACTAATGAAACAAACATTAATAATAGTGAATATAAGATCAAATCTTTAAATGAGTGAATTGCATATAAAGAAATTAATCCGCAAATAAATAACACAAAAGATCATAATAATCCAAAGAAAGTTAAACTAGCTAGTTTTCCTAAAACAATATTTTTTCTTGAAATAGGTTTTGATAAAGTAATAATCTCAATTCCTTCGTTTTCTAAATCTTTAAAAATATTTAAAGATTTAATAGAACTAAATACAACAGTTGTTAAAATTAGAGCGATTGTATATAAAAAACCTGATAATTCTAAATATTTATCACTAACAACAAATTTAAAAACTAAACCTATAATAAATGAAATTACAGTTATAACTCCTGGCATAAAAATAGAACTTTTCTTTTTAAAAGTAATATTGAATGCAAAAAAAGCATATCTTAATAGTGTGTTGTTCATAAAAATCCTTCCAATTTATTTAAATTAAAAAAGCTAAATAATTAATTTATTTATCTTATTTATAAAAATTATAAATAAATAAAAATAAAAATATATGATTTTTCGTTTTTTAACTAAAATTTCAGTTTATTTATTAAGAAGTTTAATTTTTAATTAACTTCTTTAATTTAAAACACTAAAAAATAAAAAATCATTGAAATTTTTTTATCAAATATTTTAAAATTTTTCTCTAATATTAGAATTATTCAAATAATTATTCTTAATTCAAAATATTAAAATATAAAATTCTATTTGTTAAAATTTTAGTAATTTACAATACTGGAGGCATTATAAGGATAACCATTTTTGGTACAACTGGAGCCGGAAAAACTACATTACTTAAAAATCTAAAAAAGCTATTAAATGAATCTTATGTTTATGTTGCAGAAACAAGTTTAGAATGTCCTTATTATGAACAAGCATATAATGATAACAGTCCTAATCTTCAAGACTTAAATTATAAATTAGATTTATGAATGTTGGCTGATAGAATGAGGTCTTTTAAAGATTATGCAAATAATGATTATGTAATTTATGATAGAAGTGTATTAGATTCTATGGTATTTGCTCAAACAGATCATTCATATGGGCGTTTAAACGATGTTGATTATGAAGTTTTTAAAGATTATTTTATGACTTGTGTATTACCTAATTTATTTGATAAAGATTTTCATAACAAAAACTTTGATATTGCTATTTATTTAAGAGTTAGTCCTAAAAAAGCAATTAAACGCGTTGTTAAGCGTGGACGTGTTCCTGAATTTTCTACTAATAAAGAATTTTATATAACTTAGCAAGTTCATATGATTTATGATATGAAGCATATAAAGAGATTGTTCCATTTTGAGTTATTGATGCTAATAATGATGATCCAATCCAATGTGCTAAACAAATTGCTGAAAAGATCAATCAATTTGATAAACAAAAAAATAATTAGAGTTTTAATTGTTACTTTATGTTTTTTATTATTAAACTCAATCATATGTCCAGCATTATCTCCACCAGCAAATCTTACAACAGCATCTGCTTTTTGGCTAAAATAATCTGTAATCTTTCCTTTACCTTTATCTCCTCATTGATTTCCTACAATAACTAATGACTTATAGTTGTTTTTCATAACTTCTCCTTAAGAACATTTTTAAAATATCTAATAAATTATTAGAGTCTTAAAAAATTCGTTATATTATTATTTAGCTTTTATTCCAATAAAATTTGTAAAAAATTAAAAATTTTTAAATCCTTTCTAACTAATTAAAAAGATTTAACTAAATAAAAAAGTACACTTCATCTATTTAAAGAGTGTACTACGAAAATATTATTAACAATGTGTATGTAAATAAAATTTTAGACATATTTTATATATGATAAATTAACAAATACTAATTAAAAACTATATTAATTTAAATTAAAAATTTTTTTACTATTTTGAGTTGTAATTCTAATTACTTCTTTAACATCGATATTTTTTAATTCAGCTATTTTTAAAGCAGTTAAGTAAATGTATTTAGGATGGTTCACTTGTCCTCTGTAAGGATCAGGAGTTAAGTAAGGAGCATCTGTTTCTAATAACATTTTTTCAAGCGGAATAATTTTAACTGCTTTTTGAAGATCTTTAGCATTTTTAAAAGTAACAGCCCCACCAATGTTAATATAGCAATCTAAATCTAAAAACTTTTGAGCATAAACATCATTAGCTGAAAAACAATGTACGACTTTTGTGACTTGATTTATATCTTTTATAATTTCTATAACATCATCATAAGCTTGAAATTGATCTTTTTGATCTCTAATATGCATTTGTAAAACTTTATTATATTTAATTGCTAAATCAATATGTTTTTTAAAAAACTCTTTTTGTTTTTTAATATCTTCTTTTGAATAAAAATAATCCAAACCAGTTTCACCAATGCAAACTACTTTTTTATTTGTAATTAGTTGTTCTAATTCATCAAATACTGAATCGTTAAAATTTTGTACTTCATTTGGATGAATAGCAATACTTGCAAAAACATTTTCAAATTGTTCAGAAAACTCAATAGCTTTTTTTGAAGAAGTTAAATCAAAACTAGAACATAACCAAGCAGTAACATATTCTTTTTGTGCTTCTTTAATTAGTTGTTCTATATTAGCATCTTTGTATTTTAAATCATCATTAAAATGTATGTGATTATCAAATATTTTATTGTCATCAATCATATTAACTACCTCCTAACTATATTCTTATTAAATAATTTTAAAATAATTTCTTGCAGTTTAATTTTCAAATATAAAAGATAAATGCAATTTTAATATTTATACATTTTAATAACTTAATAAAATAAAAAAATAGTCTATCGACTATTTTTATTTTTCAAATGGAGGCAACAATCGGATTCGAACCGATGATCAGGGTGTTGCAGACCCACGCCTTAGCCGCTTGGCCATGTTGCCATAAATAATACTTATTTAATTATATTAAAAAAAACTATATATTAATAGTTTTTATTATTATAAAGGTGTATTTATTATAACTTATACTACTTATATTCACCTAATACTAAGATTTGTTTTTTAATTTTACTGCATTTTATTTGACACTATATATATATATATATATATAATGTCAAGTGTATTCTAGTTGAGGTCTGCTTAAAGCATTATAATAAATTACTATTAAGTAAATATATATGATAGGGACTGCTAATAAAAAATCTCTAGGATTTATAAAAACATAATCACTAGAGACTTTAATATATTTCTATTTATTTTCTTCTATTTCAAATTTAAATTCTAGAGTTCCAACAAAGGTTTTAGATCTTACTGAACCAGCACCAATTCCATTTGTCGAATCAGCTTTTAATTCTTGTAAATCAGATTCATTAACAGTAAGTTTTTTAACTAATTCTTTTTTTAATATCTCCTTGAGATACTATGTTCTTATTGTTTGGTTCAAAATTACCTAGAATCTTATTTCCAACATTTGAAAATTTAGGTTCAAATTTTTCTTCTTCCTTAGTTTCACCCTTTTTAGCTTTGTCAGATTCACCTGCTTTTATTTCTTGACTAGGAGTTTTACAAGCAACAGTTATAGCTGCACTTGATGCTATTAAAGCAAATGAATCTAATAAAGTTAATAATTTTTCATAACTAATTCCTTTTAATAAGGTTAGTTTATTAACACGATTTTTTTGTATATTCACACATTAAAAATTGTACTAATTATAAAATTAATTTTTTTAATTTCTAATAAAAAATAAAAAACTTGAATTACAATATTTAAGTTTTTGTTATTTATTCTAATTATTAGTTATAAAATCATCAATTATTTGATTTAGTTTTTCAGATTGATCTTTATAAACCATATGAGAAGCATTGTTAATAACTACTGTTTTGACATTTTTAATAGTTTTATTAAAAAAATTTAATGAATCATCACAATCAATAATTCTATCATTTTTTGCTAAAACTACTAAAGTTGGAATATTAATAGATTGATATGCTTTTGTGATTTTATTATGTAAGTTTATATCAGTTAAACCTTTTGCTAATTGAAGTATATATTTATTAGTATAATAGTTTAAGTTAAACTTTGACTTAGCATTATTAACTCAATTTGAATTATTTAATAAATGATCATAATTATAGTAAATATATGGAACAAATTTAGTTAAATAATCGTTAAATGAATTAATAAATACATAGTCTTTTTTTCAAAATTCTAAACTTAATTGAGTTTGATTAATTGGAGTAATTAAAATTAGTTTTTTAAACAATAAAGGTTGTTTTAAATAAGCTAAACTAATAACACCAGCTCCTAGTGATTTACCAATTAGAATTACATTTTTTAAATTATTTTGTTTAACAAATTCAATTAACAAGTCTGAAAATTGTTCAACACTAATTTGATGATTTTTAATTGGTTTTATTATATTTGAACCTGGAAATTGTAAGGCATAATAATTTGATTTTGTTCAATAATTACTAAATCCATTTAAACTAGTTAGTTTAGAATTAAATCCGTGACAAAAAACTATATTTTGCTTATCATTATTATTATTATTTTTAAAGACAAACTCATAATCATAAATAATTGACATAATTTTTATTAATCTATATTAACTTCTATAATTTCTGAAGCTAAAGCATTTTTTAATGGTTTAATTCTAATTTGATAAGTTCCAGAAGCTAAGTCTGTCGACGCTTTGTTTTTAGTTATATCAGTTCAACTACCATTGTTTTTTAATTTATACTGCATTTTATCATTTACACCAGTTAGTGTTTTATTAATTGATTTAATGTTGTTATTAGTTGGTATTTCTGATCTAATTAAATCAATTTTTTGATTATCTGAACTTAGTTGTCTTAGTTGTTATCTGATCCTTTATATCTTAAATAAAGACTTCCAATAGTAGCACTAGGTATTATAAAGTCAGTTGGAACATCTTTTCAACTAGTGTTATTAAAGTTATATTCTAAATTGTTTAAATTATTAGTAATTTTAATAGAATCATTATCTAATATTAAAATTTCAGCATTAGGTTTATTTTGTCTTTGAATCTTAAGTTTAACTGAAGTATTATTATTTAAATTAAATTTATAATCTTTTTTCTTAATTGATTTTAATTGAATATTAACATCACCATAGGAATTAAAATGATCTAAAGTTAGAATATAAGAATTATTTTCTTGTTTAACATCTTTTATAAGAGCATTTTTAATATTAAAGTTTCCTGCTTTTAAATCATCAACTTTTTGAACTAATTCAACTTTAATTGCATATTTATTTTTATATTGTTGAATACTTGTAACATTTACATTGGTTAATTTTGTATTGTTTTGTTTTTCAAAATTATAACTAACAGCTTTATTAGGTCCAATTATTGAAGTAACCTTAAATCCTTTTTCTTTAACATCTAATCCTCTTTTATTAAATGCACTATTAACAACTTTAAAGTTTTTTGAATTAGTTATTAAATCTAAGTTACTTATTTGTTGAGTATTTGTATGTCAATTATTATCAATTAAAGCTAAAACATCATCTTCTGTAGTTACAAAGTTTTTAAATTTTAAGTTTCTATAACGCTTACCTTGATTATCAAATTCTTTATTAAATTTATCAGAAGTTGTAAAATCGTCATTTATATTTAAAAAGAAATTAAAACTAGTGTAAGTATCTATTCTATCTGAAGTAGCATCAACATGATATCATTGATTATCTAATTGAACTAAGTTTCAAGCGTGTTTAGTACTTCTAGTTTCTCTACTACTTTCACCTTCCATAAATCTACATGGAATATCAAGTTCATCTAATATTAATTTTAATCCTTTAGCATAAACAGTACATACTGTATATTTTTTAACCAAAGCTGAATGAGCATTTTGATTTTTTAACATTGGCTCATCTGTTAAATTATAATCATATTTAACTTCTTTAGTGATTCACTCATAAGCTTTTATAAGTCTTTCTAAAGGTGGTAGTTCATTTCATTTCTTTTCAACAACCAAATCTTTAGCTGCTTTTTTAGCTAACTCTTCATTATTTGCTAATTCACTTGTGTACTCTGAAAATACTCTAACAATAGCTGAAAATAAATAACCTTTATAACTTGCTCAAATTCTAGCTGATTTTTTATCTGGGTAATTACCATATGTATCTTTAGTATCTTTTCATTTTAAAGTTCCATAACTTGTTAATGTAAAAGTTGCATCTTTTTGATCATCATTTGAAGTTATAATTTCATCCTTTGGATAAGAAGTTCTTTGATATCATTTAATTTCATTTCTTGAAATTGGTTTTGAAGTACTTTTATCAATAAGCTCTAATTTTACTTCATTATTTCTGAACTTATCTAATACAATTATGTCCTTATTAAGTTCAAATCTAGGGTGAGAATAGAAATTTACAGCAACATCATTATTTAACATCATTTCTCTTGCTTTATTTTCGTCTAACTCAATTGCATTAAAACCTTTAAGTGTTTGATTGATATATTTATTAAAAAATTCCCAATTTTGGACACTATATTTTTAAAATAGACTTCATTTCTTTAATATATTTTAATGTTTCAACATCATCTCATTCTTCTCTTTTTCTAGACTTTCTCTTCTTGATTATTTTCGATAAATATCTAAAAGTTTCATTAATTGTTCTATTGTCAAGAACGCCACTATTTAAGAGGTGGTTTTTTATTCTGCAAAGCATAATTGAAGATAAAAAGTTAATAAATTCAGTTGCTAATAATCTATAGTTTCCTTGAACATTTGCTTCGTTTTGTTCAAGCACATTTTTAAATTGTTTAAAAAGCAATTCAATTTCTCATCTCTTTTTATATGCGACATAAATATCTTTTAAGTTCAAATCATAATTACACTCAAAAATTATTAATCCAAAAAGATTTTCTCTTTCTAGTAATTTAATTTCATCATACACACCTTTTTTATGTGCACGACTTATGAAATTTTTCTTTTCTACCATTTCAGTTAGGGTTGATTTATAACAAAAATAATATTTGTTGCTGATGATAATTTTCTTTGCTCTTATTGTGTCTTCATCATAAGTAAAAGTGAAATTAAATCCAGATTTTAAATTAAACTTTTTAAAAGTATGATTTATTTTTATAGGGATTAAATATTTAATATTTTTTTCTCTCATCAAGTTTTTACATTCTTTATCATCAAATCCTTTATCAAGAATTAAAAATCCATTTTTAATCTCATAAGTTCTTAAAAAGTCTCTAAAAGCAGTGTAATCTAGCATATTTCCTGGGTTAACAGAACTAGCAACAGGTTCTTGTGCATTAATATCATAAGCATAAATAAGGTTTAAGTTTTGAGAATCTTTAGTTCTAGACTTTCTAGACATTTCAGAGAAAATGTTAGTTTCTGATGTATTGTTTTTCAACATACCATCAATAACTATTGAGTGGTTTGAAAACTCTTCTAATCTTTTATTCATAAAGTCTTCCATCTTCGAACTAGATTTACCTATTTTCTCTAAAAAACTTGAGATAGTGTTTGAAGATAAAGCACATTTTGGGTATATTTCAGAAATAAAATTTGTATCATATTCATGTTTTAAATGTTCGTTTTTAATATCTGAAAACATAGTTCTTAAAGAAGCTATAACATATAATTTTCTAGCATCTTCAAAATCATAAAAATTTAAAAGTTCTCTAAAGATATGATTGTTTAATTTTTCATTTAGTGCAAATAGACCATATGATTTAATATCTACTTCATATGTTTGCTTTTCTATGCTTTGAAAAACACCATTAATAATCTTTCCAATTACTCCTTTTTCAACAGGAATAATTTTTCCATTTTTTCTTATTGATGTTCTTTGTATAACATTATAAATACCTTCTTTTGATGTTGTTTTTACTCTAGTACTAGATGGTCTTGGAATTTTTAATATGTCTTTAGGAATGGCCATTTTTATATCTCCTTTTTTATATGTTAAACACTATACATATATTTATTTTACCACCTTTTTTTTAATTTTTTAAACTTTTTTTAAATGAAATTGGAACAAAAAATAGAGCTTTTTTAGCTCTAAATTTAAGAAAATTTAATTATTTAGATGTTTTAATGTATTTAATGGACGAAAATAAGAATTTTTTAGTAAATTATTAAAATTATATAGTGTCCAAAATTGGGATTTTTTTTAATATATATAGAATTCTTTATACTTAAATTTAGTAACTTTCTAGTTATTGATATGTATGAATAAAAATGCTTTAAGCAGGCCTCAACTAGAATACACTTGACATTATATATATATATATATATATATAATCTGTCTTATCAAAAGATAAACAACCAATTGTAAAGGACATTATATGAAAAAATTATTAACATTACTAGGTTCAATATCAGTAGTTGCTAGTGGGGGAGTTGTTGCGGTTGCATGTGGTAACGCGCCAACTAATGATAAAATAGATAGAGCAAAAGGTGAACAAGCTGATCAAGCTCAAAAAGATGGAAAAGCACCTAACTCAGGTGAACAAGCTGATCAAGCTCAAAAAGATGGAAAAGCACCTAACTCAGGTGAACAAGCTGATCGAGCTCAAAAAGGTGAAGCTGGTGGTTCAAATGGAGAACAAAACGATAAACAATTAAGCAAGACTAAATCTTATAATTTAACTCAAGAAGAAATTAGAGATAATTTAATAAAAGAAGAAAAGAAAAATAAAGAATTACGAGAAAAAAGAAAAGAAAAATTGGAAAATTTCAAGAAAACAAATGAATATAAGTATTATGAATAAAGAATAATTCTTTTTTTAAAAAATAAGATATTTTCTAACTTTTTACTTTTAAAGATTGAAAAACATAAAAGTGTTGTTTTATAGAATTTAAACTAGAACAAAATATTTAGAAAAAAATTGTGTTTGTTTGAATATTTTGTCCTAGTTTAGCTAGTATAAATGGGGGCTTTAAATTTAATATTAAAAATTTTTATTTAAACTTGGACAAAATTATTGGACTCGATATTCAAGTTTGTTTTCTATATAAGCACCTCACAATTGCTGAGGTGTTTTTCATTTAAATTCTTTTAAAAATCTTTCTTTATTAATTTTGAGATCTCATTTTTTAATTGTTCAAATGTTAACTTTCTAACCATTTTCTCAAAGTTAGGAAACATTTCTGACTTTAATATAGAAAAGAAGTATTCAATTTCTCTATTATCTAAAGAATCATCAATTCTTGACATTGATATAGTTCCATTTTTTGATTGAATGAACTGTGTGTATTCTTTTAATGAGTATAAAATTCCATGATCTGAGTGAATAATGAAATTATTTGAAAACTCTGTTTTCTTTAGATGTGTCATTACAAGATTAGTATCATTATATTTTGAAATATTGTAACTTACAATTTTCTTGGTTTTATGATGAATAATAGCTGACATAAAAATATGGTTATCAGGCACATCAATTAGGGCTGGAATATATGTTATATCTGTTGCATAAATATCATTATTAATTCCGTTATAGTCTCTGATAGCAATGTTATTATATTTTGCTTTTGTATTCTTGTACTCTTGTACTCTTTTGCTCTTAATTCGGACATGACAAAATAACCCTAATTTATTCATAATTCTGCCTAAAGTTCTAGGATTTATCGTGATTTGCTCGTTTTTTGAGATGTAAAAGGATAGTCTTTCTCTTCCATATCTGCCTTTTGTTTGCTCAAATGCTTTCTTAATTATTTCTTCATATTTATGTTGTTTTTCTACACCTTTTTAATTATGTTTTTTAAATTGATAATAAAAAGTAGATTTAGGAATTTGTAGAATTTTTAATAATTCCTTTAAAGACAATTTCTTAGATGAATTATATTGGACTTTATCTACAATTAGATCCAATAATTTTGCTTATTTTGTTTGAACAATTTTTCATTAAATAGATAAGAAATAATTATCTCTAAAATATCTCTAAAACTTCTTTTTTAAAATGTTTTAAAGTGTCATTTGAGCTTTCTTCATATATATCTTGGCTCTTTTTAGGTCTACCTGAACCCTTACCTTTTTTAGGTCTGTACCTGTTTTTGATTCTTCTAATTTAATACCTAAATTATATAGTCTGTGCTTTTTTCTGAGTAGTCTGATCATATGACAGGAAATATAATCAATATTTTTTAACTTCTTCATTTTTCAAATAAAAGTACTTTTTGAAATTAAACCATTTAGAAAAGTATCATATAAATTTATTAATTCTATTCATTCATTAACTGTTAGTTGTCTAGCCATAATAAAATAACCCTTCTACATAAAAAAATATTTGAACAAACATAATTATTTGTCCAAATATTTTGTCCTATTTTAAAAATAACACTATTTTCTTTTTTGAACTGTCTCATTTTCAGTTGTAATTTTTCAGTTTTATTTCTCTTTTTCTATTATTTAAATTATCTAGAATTTGTTCTTGAGTTAAATTATAAGAATTAGTCTTGCTTAATTGTTTATCGTTTAAGACCGCCACCAAAAAATGAGAAAACTTTATACCCCACACAAAGACTAATAATCACATTAGTCTTTTTTTATTCTAAAAACTAATGAACAGTGGTTATATTCATACCTTGCTTAACTATTAGAAAAGTATATACCTTATATAAATTACATACCCTATATAAGATATATAACTTTTTAATAATATGATGCATTTCAAAGTTATTAAGGAAAGAAAGGGGTAGAAATGTACATTAAAAAAAACAACTATAAAAAAACTATTACACAAACTGTAACAAAAATAGTTATTAAATTATTCTCATTTTGTTTAATATTATTACTATTTATTAAGCTAATACTAGTTTTTAAGACTCAAAAAATTAATTTTGATCTTAATTTTATCAAAGAATTTAATTTATCAAACATTTTAACAATTGATAGACTATGTAATTTTTTAATAATAATAGTTATTCCCTTATTTTTTTTGTTACTAGCAATTATGAAATTAATTAATAATATAAACTATCAAAAAAATAAAATTTATGAATTTAAAGCAATCTATAACGATGATGAAACAGAATGTCTAGAAATTGGTTATTTTACAAATGATAATGGAGAAGTTCAAATCGAACCTTTTGTTAGAACTACAATAGAAGTTCCAAGGGTTTTACCCTATTTTATAACCAATTTATCAAATGCATTTGAATCTAATGAAAATAAAAAAATTGAAGGTATTCAACATTGGAATACTTCAAAAGTTACTAATATGAATTATATGTTTGCTAATGCCAAAAAATTTAATCAAAATCTTTCAAAATGAAATGTTAAAAAGGTTATTCACTTCACTGATTTTGCTGATAGTTTATCTGAACAACAAAGGCCTAAGTTTAGACAAAAATAATAACTTTGTATATACCTTATATAACCATAATTATTATGTTTGCAACTTGGCAAGATAGGATTACTAAATATGTATTATCTTAGATTATGTTTTTAATCTTATCTTCTAAAATTGCTTAACTTTTTGTAAAAAAACAAGGAGATTTTTATGGACAAATATACAACTGTAGTTTCATTAGAAAACATAACAGAATTTGTTTTAGTCAATAACCCTCCATCTTTTAGAGAATTAGTGGAGTGATATATAAATAATGGTGTTCCAGAACAACTTGAAATACTTTCAAAGAATGTAGCATATTTTACTGAAATTATAAAAAACCCACCAACTAATTGAATAGATAATCCATTAATAAATTCTATTCAAGATAATCCTGAAGATTGAACTGCAAAATAGAAAGAAATATGAAATATGAGTAAAAATTATAAAAAAATATTATTTCATAACAATAAAGGTGGAGTAGGTAAAACACTTTTGACAGCGAACTTTGCTGCATTTTTAGCAGATAAAGGTAAAAAAGTTTTACTAATTGACTTTGATAGAAATAGAACTTTAACAAAACATTTTAGTAATACTTCACAAGAAGAATCTTTTAAAATTTTTGTAAAAAATGAGACACCAAAAATAATTGAAACCGATTTTAAAAATATTTGAATTGTGCCTGGTGATTCCAAAATAGAACCATACTTGTCTTTTCCAAGTATGGAAGCTTCATTTAGAAGATTTGAAAAAGAACATTTTAATAATTTTGATTACATATTTTTTGATTTACACCCAACATCAACTAATGCTACAAACTTGTCATATATGTTAGCTGATTCAATAATATTAGTTTCTGACACCTCTTTAAGTTCAGTTGAAATTGCAGTAGAAAGTGTTAACGATTGAGAATACACATTCAAAGAAAGTAATTTACCAACAAATGTATTAAAAGGAATCATTCTTAATAAATACAATGGTTCTAAACAGTCAATTTTAGCACTTGAATATTTAAAAACTGAAAAAGAAAAATATCTTTTTAAAACAATTATTCCAGTTCAGGACAATATTGCTAAATCAATTTCAAAAAATGAAAAATGAATGTTTAATGTTTATTCTTTTAGAGATGAATTCTTAAAACTTACTGATGAATTGAAAGAAAGAGAAGTATTGTAATGCCAAAAAATATTTTATCTAATCAATATTCATATCATCAAGATTCAAGTAAACAAACAAAAACTAAAAAAGTTTGTATTTCTCTTTCTAAATCAACAGTTGAACTAGAAGAAAAACTTTTTAAAAACGTCAAAGAATCTAAAACAGGTATTACTTTTAATCGTTCTAAAATATACCACAATGCCCTATTAGAGCTTTTAAAGGATTTTGATAAACAAAATTAGAACTATAGAAATAAGGGTTTTGTTGTTATAGAGGATAAGAATAAATTAAATAGTTGTCATATTAACGTTTGTTTTTCTTACTCTCTCATCCCATTAGGTTATCTTGTTCTCTATAACAACAAAACTCATAATAAGCAGAAAGGAAAATAAATGAATATAATGAATATTTTTAAAAATATAACAATTCTTGGATCATTGTCTAACCATTTAGAAAAAGTAACCAAATTTTTCAAAGGTGAAATTACTGATGCAGGAACATATGTGATATTTGCTATAAGTGCAGCTCTTGCATTAGGTTTAATAGCTTGTGGTCTTGCTTATATGTATAATAGTCGAAAGAAGAATCTTGATGCTACTGAAATTCTAAAAAAAACACTTATTGGATTATTTTTAGGTTTTGTATGTTCTATATTAGGTTGAGGTCTTTGATTAAAAATCATATAGGATAAAAAAATGGGTTTTTTAATATTACCAATTTATAGTCTTTTGTTTTGATTAACAGTTCAACTTCCATTAATGATGCTAAATTCAACTTTTAATGTTGTAAACTTTTTTAATTCACAAATGATAATTGCACTGATTTTTCCAGGAGGAGATTTTTCATTTAAAAATATAACTCCTTTTTTTGAAATTGTTTTATACATAGTAGGTTTCATAGGAATATTTGCATTAATCGGAAAATGAGTACTTTTAACAATAAGATCTAATGCAACAACTTATGAAAAGATAGTGAAATCACTAAGAAGTCTATTTTTTGCTTGTGCCTTAATTTTTGTAGTTCCTGTAATGTTTTGAATTTATGCACATTTTAATCTAACTGTTAATAAAGGAATTAAACAATCAAATTTAGTAGGAACCTTCAATTTAGCTAATATTGTTTATCACATAAGTATATTTCAACCTAGTTCATCTTTTACTGAAGTTGTTGACTATTCAGCAAATAATTTTGCTATAACAGCTTCAGCATTAATAAATTTTAATTTTATCGTTGCTTGAGCAGGTATTTTCTTCTCGTTTAAATTAATTATTAGACTTGTTGAAATAATCTTGTTCTCAATTATTTGATTATTTGTTCTATTTGTAATTGCACCTTATGTTGCTTTATGTATGGTTTTAGATAAACCAACAAAAGTTATTGAATGAAAAAATAGTGTTATACAAAAGTTTATTGAGAATTTTGCTGCAAATTTTATGATAATCCTTTTTTCATTTTTATTAGGTTCTATGATGAATATCCTATCAAAACAAAATAAATTAGTAGGGTTTTCGATTCAAATAATTATTCCATTTGTATTAATAGGCTTAGCAAAAACAGTTTCTCCAATAGTTGATTGAATATCAAAACAAATTGTAAGTTATGGTGGAATGTCAATTCTTGATGGTTCGCTTAGAGAAAGAATGTGAGGTGGTTTTTCAGCACTTGGTGGTTTTGCAAAAAATACCTTATTAGGAAAAGAAAAGCAAGTATTTCAAAGAGATAAAAATGGAACAATGTCACTTATTACAAAAAGAAGTGGTGGTTTAGTTGGAAAAGTTGCAAAAACTGGACTTAATTTAGCAAAGGGTGCAGCTTTAGGTGGTGGGCTTATTGGACTTGCTGGATCTACTGGAAAAGTTATAGCAAAAAATACTGCGAGCAATATGTTTCAAGGCTCTAAACTTGGCACAACTATGGGGTTTATTAATAAAAATAAAAAGATTGCTTTACAAGAAAGACAACACAAAGCAAGAGTTGCTGCTGGGAAATTGGCAAAATCAATTGATAAAAAAGATATTGATAAGCGCAATAAATACTGAAACACAATCAAAAAATCAAATAATAAATTGAAAAAGATACAACTAAAAATAGATAAAAGAAATGCTTATAAGGAAAAATAAAAAAATGCAGTTATCAACCCAACAAATAATGCTAATTATTTCAAATTTGGCAGGCTTAATTTCAATTATTTTATTTGTTTTTTACAAAATAAAATCAAAAAATCAACTAAAAAATTTGAAAAAACCTACAAAAAAATACCTAATAATAAGTGCTATCCTATTTGCTTCTTCAATTGCTATAAGTATTGTTGGTCAAATTGTCAGTTAGAAAGGAAACTATGAGTAAAGATATAAATATAATTCCAAAGCGCTTTAGATCAAATAAAATTAAACTTTTTCTAGGTCTTTCAATTGTTGAAGCATTTATATGAGTGATTTCATCAGTCTTAATTGTTTTACTATTTAATTATTTATTTAGTCGTATTGCTCAGAAGATTTTCTTTTCAGTAGTAGTAATTTTACTTATAGGTAGTTTATTTATTGAAGTTAAGAATCAGAAAATATAAAAGCTAATAATCTATTTTTTAACGTACAAATTTTCTAAAAAAACATACTATGAAGAATATATAGCTGTCAACGAAAAACTTGAAGCAGAGGAAAACTATAGTTCACAAGTTATACCTTTAGATAAAACTTTGGCTTTAACAACTAATTTATATAAAAAACTAGAAGATGATTTTTTAGTAACTGAAACAGGATGATATGTTACTGGTTTTGAATTAATAGGACTTAACTTTGAATTATTCTCAGATGAAAAACAATATCAAACAATTGAAAATTTATCTAATTTGCTTAGACAAATAAAATTAAAATACTCTATTATTTCATTGCCATCTATATTAGATTTTCAAAATAACATTAAATATTTTAAAAGAAAAAAATTAAAAATTACAAATACTTTAAAAATCGAACAAATTGATGACTATATAAATCAATTGTCTAGTTTTGGGTCAACTGAAATTAAAAAGTTTTATATAACTTTTTATTCACAAAGTACAAAAGAATTAAAGCAATCAATAGAATATATAAAACAAAAATTTAATAGCATCGATTTATTTCCTATATTTTTAAATAGATATAAATTAGTTAATTTAATTAAAAATATTTTAGATCCTTTTAAAGTAGAAGATTATACTGATGAAGAAATTGATGAATTTGAAAATAACATAGGTTTATTATTAACTTTTCCAAAAATAAAATTTGAACAAAATTGCGTGGTTGTTTCAAATGGTGAAGAAAAGTCATATTTAGGATTTCAAGTAATGTCAAAATATAGAGATGTTCCTCAACATTGCTGATTAGCTCCATATATAGGAACTAATGACACAATGATTATTAATGTCTCTCCTTTAGATCTTAAAAGAGCAGAAAGTGATATATCACATGCTCTATTTAAAAACATAGCTAATCAATCTGTTTTAAATAAAAATAAAGTTATTACTGATAGAAAAATTGATGGTAATTTAGAAATTTATAATGAATTAATTAATCAAGTAGCTTTAGGTGAAGAAAAACTTAGAAGCATTGATGTCAATTTTATTAGTTATGGTCGTAGCAAGACTGAATTATTATCAAATTTAAAATTAAGCAGAACAAAAGCAGAAGAAAATGGTTTTGAAGTTAATTCACTAGAATTCCAACAACAAGAAGGATATAAAAATGCAATTTTGACCGAAGAAAGACCGTTATATGCAGACTTTTCTCAAGAAATTCCTTGTAGTACTCTTGCTCAGTCTTTTCCCTTTATTTCATCTAATTTAAATGATACAAAAGGAATACCTTTAGGACTAACCTCAAATTCACAACCTTTAGTTTTAGACCAATTTAAACATTTTACTCAAGATAAATTACGTAAATCCTTTTCTGGTTTAATTTTGGGAACAACAGGTAGTGGAAAGTCAACGTTATTAAATAAAATTTTGTTATTTTCTATTTCTTTAGACAAAAAATTAATCATTTTTGATGTTGAAAGTGAATACAAAAATTTAACAAAAAGATTTGATGGTAAATGAATAAATTTATCTAATGGTAAAGTTAATAGAATTAATCCTTTACAACCTTTTGGTGCTTGAGTAAAACCTATTGAAGATGAAACAGAACACAATGCTAAAACTAAAAAAGATAAAAAAGCAGAAGAATCAAATAATAGAAGTATAAAAGAAAATCAAGTAATCAATGTTGATGATGAAGAAGAAATATTATTTGAAACTAAAGACTCAATTTTACAAAATCATAAAGGTTTCTTTATAAAATGACTTGAAATAATATATCCAGAATTAACAAAAGAAGATAGATTAATCATCGGTAATGAGCTATTTAAATTATATCTAGAATCTGATTTTTACAACAAACCTATTCAAGAATGAAAAAATGAGGATTTTCCAATTTTTGATGATTTATATAAAAAACTTGAGTTGTTATCTGAAAGAGAAATAACAAAAGAAAGAAAATGAAAAATCTTATTATTTATGAAAGAGTTTATTGGATATGGTACTTATGCTTCATTATGAAATGGGCATACAACTATTGATTTTTCAAATAATCTAATCACATTAGATTGTAATAAACTTTATGACATAATTGATAGAACACTAATTAATGCTCAAACCATTCTAGCAACTTGTTATATTAAAAATTACATTGATATTAACTGACAAACTTTAGAAGAACAAATACTTAGATTAAACAAAGAAATTGATGATTTAGAAAAGCAAAACAAAAAAGATCCTAAAATAAAAAGTCTTAAAAAACAAATAGTTGAACTTTCAGATAAAAAACAAACCGTTATTGTATTTGATGAGGGTCATAAATTTATTGATTCTAAAAATCCAGTAGCTTTAGACTTCATTTTTGATTTGATAAAACGTGGTCGTAAACGTAGAATTTCAACTTTAATTTCAACTCAAAATCCAACAGATTTTTGAGACACAATTGAAGTTAGAAAAAAAACTGAAGGAATTTTAGGAAATATGCAATATCTTTTTGTTGGTAAATTAGATTCAAACGACATTGGAACAATTGATGAAATGTTTAAAGAATATGGTGGACTAACAGATAGTGAAAAAAAGTTCTTAAAATCTGCTGATACTTTTGAATATCTATTTGCAATTGCAAAATTAGAAAAATTTTCTTTCAGATTAAATCTTACTAAAAAAGAAAAAGAAAATATTAATTTTAAGGTTAGTGAGTTTCAAGATGAAAATGAACTATTTAATGATGAATAAGTTATATAACATCAACATCTTATATAACTTTCATACTTTATATATAGACCATAGAAAGAATAATTTTATGACAAATAATAAGAAAGAAGAATTAAAACAATATTTCTTTTGAATTGATCCTGGCTAACTAACTTCAGATGAAAAACTAATAGTGTTGAATCTAACAAAAATCATTTGTCAATAATTAAAAAATTTAAAGAGTAGTTTTTAAAAAAGAAAAGATTAATATCAAAACTTTTTAATGAAAATGTTTTAAATGAGATTAAAGATATTCTAAAAATGTAAATACAGCACTAGAAAATTTATCGAACATATATTTAGAAGATTCTTTTTTAATTGATGGAAGATATGATGATTGATGAACCAAGAATAATTGAAAATTGAATAATAAATTTAAATTTTTATTTCTTGCATTAAACTATACAAAAAAATCATCAGATGTTTTAGAAAAATTAGTAATCACTTTATAACAATAAGTATAGTAAAAATCCATATTAAGGGAGAAAACAATATGAAATTTATAGAAGATAAAGATTTATGATGAATAACTCAATATGCTGAGAATGTTTCTGGTGAAGGAGTTTATGAAGTAATTAATTGAAAAATCAAAAACTCAGATGAAGAAGACAGAGAAGCTATAGTAGAGCAAATCTTGAATCTTGTTGAAAATATGTCAAATTTAGATGATGAAATAAACAAAAAAATTTATAACAAACTAATGTCAGATAATCTTTTCTCACTATCTAAATTAGAAGATATTAATGAGTTCTTTGATAAATTGGATTATGAAGAAGTTGAAGAAGTTGCTAATTACTTTTCATTAGATAATTTTGATGAGTTTTTAGAAAAAGAGGAGATTATATCAGATAGTTCTTTAGAAGAGCTTATTGATATTTCATTAAAGGAAAAAGGTTTAGATAGTTATTATATTAATCTAGTTGAACCTTGACGAAATTCTACTGCTGAATATGTGGTTGTTAATGGCTATGTAAATGGTTTTTCTGATACATATAGTAAAGACGAAGTTCAAAAAGCACATAAAAATCACATTATAAAGCAATTTATTGATGAACTAAAATTAGGTTAAATCATAATTTAAATAAATTATAAATAAATGAAAAAGATAAAACCAATTATTAGTTATTATGGTTCTAAATATAGGATGCTAGATAAAATATTTAATCTTCTAGAATTAAAGTCATCAGATATATTTTTAGATTTATTTGGTGGTAGTGGGATTGTTGGAGTTAATGCTAAACATTTATTTAACTGTCAAACTATTATTAATGATTATGATAATGTTTTACCTTTAAATTTAACCTATGCTTTAAAAAATATTTTGAGCTTTGAGGGTAATTTAAAAAATTATACTAAAGCAAGATTAGATTATTTTATTAAAAGACTTGATAATGGTTGAGTTGATAAGCTAAATCAGTATAACAAAATTTTACAAACTATTAATATTACTCATTTTGATTACAAACAATTATTAGAAAACATTATTAATAATAAAAATAAGGTTACTAAATTATATGCTGATCCACCTTATTTTAATAAGACAGGAATGTATAAAAATAGTTTTACTATTCAAGATCACATTGACTTATATAATCTATTATCTGAGTTAAAATCACAAACTAAAATAGTTATTAGTTATAATGATGAACCCTTTATAAAAGAACTTTATAAAAACTGAACTATTGTTGAAATTAATAAAACTAATACATCAGGAATTTTAAAAAAGAAAAAAATTACTGAATTATTAATAACGAACTAGAAAGTAGAACAAAAATATGAATACAAATCAAAACAAAATTACAGAAGATACAAAAACTTCCTATTATTCACCTTTTAAAAGAGTATACAAAATAATAGTAAACCATATAGATAAAATTGATAATAAACAAGATTTAGAAAAATTTAGAGATAAATTAGAACTAGCAATATTACAAATAAATAAGACATTAAAATACTATGAATAATCCATTTATTTTTATAGCTAATAAAAATAAATATGATTATAAAAAAGTATTTGTAATACTTTTAAAATTTTAATTAAATCCGAATTAAAGAGTATATATCTTATATACATTATTATATTAAGAAAGAGTAAGTAACTTTAGGTAATTAGGTAAAAAGCTATGAATTTTACTTTAGAGCTTATTAAAAAAGTATTGCCAAATGAATCAGATGAATCTATACATTTAATTAAAACAAAATTAAATAATAGACTAATTTGGACAAATGAAGACGATATACCAAAAATTATTAATTTAGCTATTTTTATATTAGATGAATCAAAAAGATTTGAAGATGAAATTCAAAATCTTTTATTAGATAAAATGTTATTTACTCAAGGTAAATTCATTTTATCTGAGCTAATCGCAATATCAAAATATATTAATCTTTTAAAGGATCTAAATGATAATCAAAAATTAAATCAATTTGCTCATAAAAATAAATTATTTACATATGAAGATTATCTAAAAGAAAATTATGAGCAACTACAAAAACAATGAAAAATTGAATTTTTTGATAGTTATTATGATTTTCTTAATAAATAAAAAATATCAAAGTATATATCTTACATACTAGAACAGAATTTTAAGTCTTTTGCAATTGATTCTAACCCTAACTGAAAACCAAAACACAAACCTAAATTTAATTGAGTAATTAATTAAAAAATATATCAAATTATACACCTTGATACACCTATAGAAAGGATAAAAAACAAATATGTTTAAACAAGCAGTTTATAACGCTGATAAAACTGAGTGCTTAGAAATCGGATACTTTGAAAATTGAAAAGGTGAAATTCAAATTGAACAATTTTTACCAACTACAAAAAAAGTTCCTAGTGTTTTACCAAAAGAAATTACAAGTTTAGCCAAAACATTTAAGGATAATGAAAATGAATCTATTCACGGAATTCAATATTGAGATACTTCAAAAGTAACTAATATGTCATCTATGTTTTTACATGCTAAATCATTCAACCAACCCATTGGTAACTGAAACACATCAAATGTAAGAGATATGAAATATATGTTTTATTGTGCAGAAAACTTCAATCAACCAATAGGTAACTGAGATACTTCTGAAGTAACTGATATGTGCGGAATGTTTTGTGAAGCAAAAAACTTCAATCAATCCATTGATAGTTGAAACACTTCGAGTGTATTTGATATGAGTGGAATGTTTTTTGGTGCAAAAAACTTTAACCAATCAATAGATAACTGAAATACTAAAAATGTATTTGATATGGAATATATGTTTGATAGAGCAGAAAGTTTTAACCAACCCATTGGTAGTTGAAACACATCAAATGTAACAAATATGTCAAGAATGTTTTATCAAGCAAAAAACTTTAACCAGCAAATAGGTAACTGAAACACCTCAAATGTAACTGATATGAGTTATATGTTTTGTGAAGCAACTAGCTTTAACCAACTCATTGGTAGCTGAGATACCTCAAATGTAACTAATATGAGAGGTATGTTTGCTTTTGCTTATAATTTCAACCAATCAATAGATAACTGAAACACCTCAAATGTAACTGATATGAGTTATATGTTTTGTGAAGCAACTAGCTTTAACCAAAATATTTCATCTTGAAACACATCAAATGTAAGAGATATGACTAAATTTTTTTTCGCTAAAAAAATTAATCAAAAAGTTATTTAAGATATATACCTTATATGCTCATAACAATAATTATGAAAGGAATTAATATGAAAGCACTCTCAACTAAAGAGAAACTTAAGTATTTGATAATTAATAATTGAAAAGTTAATTCTGAAACAAATCGTAATTTTGAAGAGTGACTTTTAAAAAATAAAAATATTTACAAAGTTGAAACTAATTCTAGTATGAATTTGCAAGAAAGTTATTTAGAGTATCATAATTTTAATACAAATTTTTTAAGAACAGCTTGTATTTTAGAAGATTTTAATGTTGAGATACCTAAAGAGTTAAAAGGATTAAAATTTAAAGATATTTGAAAATTACTTGATTCAATCTGAACATACATTCAAAAGCAAGAAGAAACTTATCAATTAGATGAACTAAATTCAATTTATGATTATTCTGATAACACCTTAATTTTTTTATTTTATTTACATTATTTATATTCGTGTATAAATAATCCATCTGATTTTATAAGTATCATCATATCAATTTCATATAACTTACAAAGAATTGACTATAAATTTTATAATTACGTTGGTATTCATTATGAAAACAAATTATTTAATATAGTTGGAGATTTATTTATTGAAAAGCAATTAAGTTGAAAAGAACTATCTTCTTTAGATAAAATTTGTAAGACTGTTGCTAGTGAAGAAATTGATAAAATTGCAAGTTCTATTACAGATAAAATTTTATCCAATCAGTGATATCAAACTTTTTCAAACTTAGATTGTATTAAGTTAAAACCAATATTAGATAAATCTTGAGATGCAAAAATATATGGAATAGATGAAAAAGAATACAATCTTGCTATTGAAACAAAGGGAGAGCCTGATTATTTCGATAGTGCAAAATATATTAAAATCATAGGTTCAGATCCACATAATTGAGAAGAAATCGATGATCTTAATATAGTATATAATTTTATAAATAAGTTAGAAAAAGAAGATATTCTAGAGTGAATGCAAAATATTATGGAAAATACTTAAATAAATTAAATGAAAACAATAATTAAGAAAAAATAAATGCTTCAAGAAAAAGAATTCTTAAGTTGAAAATTTCTAAAAACTATTAAGTATATAAACTAAATAATTTCAAGGAGATTTAAACCCTCCTTTTTTTATTGCTTGCTTTCTAAATCTGAGGTCTTTAAACAAAAAATAAAACTAATGATTCCTTACTCAGGAGCATTAGTTTTATTTATAAAAAGATCTTTTGTAGTTATAGCTTTCTTGTTCTTCATCTAACAACTATTCCAAATGTTGTAATTCCAAGAACAAGAAATCCTACAATAGAAGCTACTACTGTTGTTTTGTTTGCTTTTGATTTTTGTGAGTTTTGTTCATTTGATGAATTATTAGAAGTATTGTTTGAATTAGAGTTGTCATCATTATTTGGTTTATTTGGTATGTTTGGAGCTAATTCTTCAGGTTTTTTACCATCTAAAGTGTTGTGCAAGAAAATGTTTCTATAATTTATTAGAACTTTTTCTCTATTAGTTAAATCCAAAATTGACTGAATAGTTATTTTTAGTTTACCTTTTGTTTTAAAAAAATCTGTAATAACTTCTTTATTATATAAATTGTCATTTATACGAATTATGAAGTCTTTATTTAATTCAACAGGTTTTTTAGATTGCTCTATTAGTCTTTTAATTATTGTGTCATTAATAATTGTTTTTTCAAACTCTTCAAAAGTCCATTTAGAAAAGTCACCAATTCAATCTCCAATTTTTAATAGTAATAAATCAAAATATTTTTGCTTTTCTGGATTTGAATCATCTATTAAAGTATTGTTTTCTTCAGTTCAGTTAAATGGTTCTGGAGCTTCAGGTGCCTTATTTGCATTAGAACTATGAGTAATTAAGTAACTATTTGATCCTTTTAGTTTAAAGCTTGTTTCAATAGATTTAATTTCTATTTCTAATTGAGCAAAGCTTTTTGTTTTAAGAGCTTCAAAGAACTTTTTAATTATGTCATCAACTAGATCTTGTTTAGAAAAGCCAAAAGTAAAATTAAATTGAGTTATTTTATGTTTGTTTATATAAATCTCATAATCAGCATTTTGTATAGCTATATCATTATCTTTTTGTCTGTGTAGTCTAATTGTTTTATGAATATGATTAGTAATAAAATTGTTTACAAATTTTTCTTGACGTTTCTTTTCATCTTCATTGTTTTGTTGTTTTGTATAATCACTAAAGTTATATGTTAAATCATTAAAATTCATTTGGAATAAATCATTAGTATTAGTTCCAAAGTTGTTTGAATTTAAAACTAAAATATTTAATGAAGATTCACTTAAAAAGACACTCGTTGAATTTGCAACAAGTCTTATTGACATTTGTTGATTTGTGTTATTAATATCTAAAAAATTATTTCAATTTAATGAATCAACATCAATTATTTCAAAATCAGATAAAGATATTTGGTTATTTTTAGTTTGTCTTTGAATTTGCTTTAGTGCTTCTTGTTTAATTAAATTAATAGCTTCTGATTTATTATTAGCTTTAATTTTAATTGCATTAAATTGTATATCAAAAAGAGATTTGGTTCTTGAAACACCATAAGGCAACACAATTGTACCTTGTTTTACAACTGAAACATAGTAGTTTCATAGAGAAACAATTTCTTCATAAGAGTACTTTTCAATATCAAATGAACTTTTTATAAGTTGATTATGAATTAAAAAGAATTTTAAATGCTGACCTGCAGGAGATCCTCAAAAGCTTTGAATTTTTGGTATGTTATCTTTAGTAGATTTTTTAGCGTTGATATCACCATAAATCTTTAAAAAACTTTGATATTTATCCTTATTGTTGTTAATAATTAAATACTTATGAAGACTTGATCCAACTTCTGGATTAATATTTTTGTTTTGAATTTTAGTTGGATCGAATGTATTTTGAGTTTTTACAAAATCTTTTATAGGAATATTGTAGTGATAAATTCCAGGTATTGAAAAAGAAAATTTTTCTAAAGCATCATTTCTATCGTTGTTAACCTCTTTAAAAGAATGAGTGAAATTGTCACTATATCTATTAATTTCTATTTTACCAATTCATTTGTTTAAATCAGAAACAGCAGATTTAATACCATTAAAACCGGATGGATCATTATCATTAAATAAGTAGTTAGCTCCAGAATTAACAACACTAGCTTCAGCAATATAACCATAATTAGCTAAAGAACCAGTTTGACTCAAAGTATCTTTTTTATCATATGGATCTTGATAAAAGTTTTTAACTGGAATATCTGAATTTACTCAAATAATTTCTTTTCTAGTTCCAGTTTTCGGGTTTATGGTTCTATCAAAATCTGGATTTTGTTTATTATCAATTTGTGGAGTAATAAGCTTATATTGTTGATATTGTTCAGGTTTTGATGGATCATTTTCTGGGTTTCAACCTTTTCACTTGAATGAAAGATTTGGATTAATACTTTTAACACCAATTTTAATATCAATTGGGTTAGATTTATCTTTTTGGTTAACAGAAACATTTCAAATTAAACCTTTTTTAATATCATCTATTGATTCAGCTGAAATTGTTTCGTTTTGAGTCTTTAAAAAGCGCTTATCTACTAAAGTTTTAAAATAAATATTGTTGTAAACTTCAGTAGGTTGGTTTTCTACAAGTAATTGTTCTGTTCCATCAACAGCACGGAACTCAATTTTAACAGTATTATGGTATCAAAAAATTTGTGACTCGACTTGCCCATTTTGTTGAACTACTTCTACCTCTGGTTGGTCTAATATTAGTTTATTTGTCTTAGGATCTAGAATTTGAGAAGGGGTTATTGTAAGTCTGTTTTGAATATTTTTTTGAAAAAACTCAGGATGAAATGTCAAGTTAATTTGAATTAAAAGATTATTATAAAAACGAGATGCATAAGATTCTTTATCTGGATTAATATCTTTAAAAAAGATTTTTATTCTATTTGCAGTGGGTTGGAATTCTATGTCATATTTCATTTTATGTTTATATTTTTTATCTCAAAGGTCAACTTCTTTAATTGTAAAAGCTTTTGTAATAATTTTTCTAACTTCTTCTTCAATGTATTCTTTGTTGGTTTTATTTCTATATTTTGAATCAGTTTTATTATTTTTATTTTTAATTATATTATTTGATATATCAGTATGAGTATCTTGATTAGTCGTATCAATTGAATAATTTTTTAAATTTTCTAAATTATTATTTATTTCTCTAACTTCTTCTTTATCAGCAAATTCAGAAGTTAAACTAATTGGTAACATAAAAACAAGTGAATAAATAAAGAATTCTGCTGATCTTTGAATAACATTTCCTCCTTCTTCTTCAAAAGACAATATTGGTTTGCTTAGATCCTTATCCAATTGTCCTTTTAAAGTTGATTCTAATTGTAACATCCCATTGTTTTCTACTAGATTCATTTTAAACCTAAATGAGAATGAATTTTGATTATCATTAAAGGGAATTAGGATTTCTTTTTCATTTGTTCAATCAAATATAAAATTTGAAGCAGTTAAATCTTTTTCTACAATTGGATATTTATTAATTATCTTTTCTAATAGTTCAGGTTTGTTTCAATTTTTTATTGTCTTATATAAAGTTTTGTCCTCATATGTATAGGTTTGGTGAGTCCTTATATTCATCTTGGCCAAAAAGTCTAAATCTTCATAAAATCTAAAATCAAATTTTATCCTTGCATATTTTTGCTTAAATTCCTGAAAAGATTTTGCATAATCAGCAATTTTTAATAAATTTAGTCTATGCAATTTTATTTCACTATCAGATGAAAAAACAGTATCATAGAATTGTAGTTTGACAAGATCATTTCATCCCTTTGTATTAAGTTTACTAGCTAATATAAAAGGTTTTTGCTCAAAATCTATATTTAATGACTTTATAAAATTTGGTGGAACGTAATTATCATGAGCAGTAGGAGTTAATGTTGTTTTTTGTCTAAATACTCTAAGTGAATTCTTTTCAATATTATTTTTAATAAGAAGTGTATTTGTTACTAAAGGAGTTGATAGAACCGAAAATAAAGATATTCTCCTTAAATATTTCATATATTTTACCTTTCTATGTGTGTTAGTTTATCTCTCACCCAATAGGTAAAATACTTAGTCTTTATATAAACGACAAAAAACTATCAAGTATTTTAACCCGATAGTTGTCATATTTATTTTCGTTTATCCCTCTCACTAAGAATTTTATCATAAAAATTTTAAAAAACAATAGAAGACAAAGAAGTCGTTGGATTATTAAACAAAATGGTACCAGACCAATTATAAGACCACAGATCTGTGGTCTTATAATTGAACAGGAGGTCTAATGTTTGTTATCCAAGAAAATAAAAAGTTTAATGAAAAAAAGAAACTTATAATAGATACTTTTGAAAAAGAGCCTAACAGAAAGTTGTTATCAATCGCTATACAGTTTCAAAAATCACTTTCTACTGTAAAAAAATATAAAAGTGAATATATTAAATGAAAGAACAAGGAAGCAGAGCTAATTCTTTCACATAAAAACACTAATAATAAAAATGCTCAAAAATATAGTGATGAGATAATACATAATTTAGGTGAAAAATACCAAAAACAAGTAAAAATAACTAGTGGAGATGTAAATAATGCTAGTCGTTCTTATTTAACTTTAGAAAACTATCACAGCACTCTTATGTCAACTAACACTAAAAATAAAATTTCTTATTCAACTTTAAATAGGAGACTAATACAACAAGGTTATGCAAGCCCTTATTGCAAACGTAAAACCAAAAAAGAAGTTAAAAAAATAAGAAGACAACAAGAAGAAGGAAAATTAATTAAGTATAGCAATGAGCTAGTTTTTTATGTGCCTAAAAACGTAGAAAAACACAGACTAGCAGTAGCAAACAATTATAAATTTGGACAGGTAATAGAAGTAGATGGATGTACTCATTATTATTTTCAAAATAACACAATAGCAACATGTGTTATGGCTGTTGATGTTGGAACTAATCAAATACTTGATATGTGTTTTGAAGAATACGAAGAATCTTTAAATTCTTATCAAAAAATTTTTGAAACAATATTTAGAACTTATGGCTATCCTCAAAGAATTATTACTGATAATAGAGCTAATTTTAAAAAAGATGAAAGAAATAACGCTAGAACGCGTTTAGAGCTTGAAAATAGGGGTATAGAGGTGATTTCTTCATCTAATGCTAATGCAAAACCACATGTTGAAAGAATGTGAGATACAGTCCAAAAAAATGCACCTTTCTTCTTTAAACAAAATGATATAAAAACAATTGAACAAGCAAATCAAATAAAACACAAATTAATAGATTTTGTTAATAGTAAATGTAAAAAAAGAAAAAGAGATAATGCATTTAGACAACTAGGTGAAAATGAAGTTGAAAAATTCTTTGACCTACCTATACCTAGAAAATTTGCAAATGGTGTAGCAGAGTATAAAACTAAAATTTATGCTCCATACGATGAATTTGGTAAACGTTTTAGATTTTATAAAAAAGAAAATATTCAACTTGTAATTGGTTCAGATGAACAACTTTACTTTAGAACAGATACTAAACGCTATATTGCAAAGCCATTAGAAATTGGTTCAACTGATTGAGTTGAAGTTGATTTTGTTAGAAGAAAACAATTAGATGAAAGTAGAAAAGAAGATTTAAAAATACTAACAATGATAAACCAAACAAGAAGAATTCATAGTGGATTAGACAAAACACTCTTATACATAAAAAAATACCCCAATGGATTACCTAGTGAGTTAGTTGACGAGATCTCAGGAATCGTATTGAGGGTTAAAAGTGATTGTTCAAGGTTTTCCCATGAACTCAAAGATAAATTAGGCTTGTTAGAATAGATCTATTATTCTCTAATTTCTTTGATAATATAATTGAACAGAAGGTCTAATGTTTGTTATCCAAGAAAATAAAAAGTTTAATGAAAAAAAGAAACTTATAATAGATACTTTTGAAAAAGAGCCTAACAGAAAGTTGTTATCAATCGCTATACAGTTTCAAAAATCACTTTCTACTGTAAAAAAATATAAAAGTGAATATATTAAATGAAAGAACAAGGAAGCAGAGCTAATTCTTTCACATAAAAATACTAATAATAAAAATGCTCAAAAATATAGTGATGAGATAATACATAATTTAGGTGAAAAATACCAAAAACAAGTAAAAATAACTAGTGGAGATGTAAATAATGCTAGTCGTTCTTATTTAACTTTAGAAAACTATCACAGCACTCTTATGTCAACTAACACTAAAAATAAAATTTCTTATTCAACTTTAAATAGGAGACTAATACAACAAGGTTATGCAAGCCCTTATTGCAAACGTAAAACCAAAAAAGAAGTTAAAAAAATAAGAAGACAACAAGAAGAAGGAAAATTAATTAAGTATAGCAATGAGCTAGTTTTTTATGTGCCTAAAAACGTAGAAAAACACAGACTAGCAGTAGCAAACAATTATAAATTTGGACAGGTAATAGAAGTAGATGGATGTACTCATTATTATTTTCAAAATAACACAATAGCAACATGTGTTATGGCTGTTGATGTTGGAACTAATCAAATACTTGATATGTATTTTGAAGAATACGAAGAATCTTTAAATTCTTATCAAAAATATCTTTTCCTAGTAGTTGAATTAATTCACTAGTGTTAAAAGAAAAAATATTTAATACATTATCATCTAATTTATTTGTTATAAAGATAGTTTCAATTAGAATAAAAATTAACTGAATGTCTTATAACAGATTTTGATTCGACACGTTTTTGTTTATTAGGGTTTAATAAGATAGTTTCAGTAAGTAAAAAGCATATTTTTATTTAATATTTCTATATCACACACTATAGTTATCAATAAATATTAAAAATGCTACTTTTATTTCACAAATATAAACAAATCAACCTAATAATCTAATACTATTTAAGTTAAATAAGTTTAATTAAATAAAAACTAATATTAGTTTCTTGTTTGTGTCCTGATTTTCTTAATTATCTTTTATAAATTTCTTTTAGTTGATTAACTAACGAAAAGTCTTATTAAGTTCTTGGTTTTAATTAGAGCTCAATTTTGAAAAAACTTACTGATTGTTAATAGACTTTAGCAACAAATTAAGTAGGAGAGAGTAAGAGAAAATTATTAAATTTATTTCTTATAGTAAATTTTGTACAATGAGCACTTTTTAAAATGTATTGTTACTGAGTGTCCTTATTTCTATTTAATTTATATATTAATGCTAACTGTTCCTTAGTTTTTTCATACGATATGTTATCAATTTCTAAAAGATGATCCTTTAAAAATTTATTTGATACTTGTAGTCTTCCAGAATTAAAGTCAACTGCTTCTGATCAAGATCTTTTATCCTGATGTCATTCACTAAAATTAATTTCTTCTAAAAAATAAGATTCTGTGCTATTAATAATTATTTTAATATTTTCATTATCACTCGATAACCCTATATTGTAGTTGATTTTAAAAATTAAAAAATGTAATGGAAATACACCATTATATTCTACATAATCATCATAAAGTTTTTTAATTGCAGCTATTGCATTATTGTTTTTTTGATAGGTTTTTAAATTTATATAAAAAAGATGGTTTTTATAAACTATAGCAAATATAGCAAAATCATAACTATTTTGATTAGAAACTTTTTTTACATTCATTTTAATTTCTTTTTTATTTTGTTGAGAATTAAAATAATTTAAAAGTTTTACAATAACATATTCTTCTATTAAATAACCTATTGCAGTTGATGAGTTAATAGAATTATTCTTTCTTTGTAGAACATTTAAATCTTCTACTTTTATTTCTAATTCATTTTTTTTAGAACCAAAAATAACTCCTATTATTTCAGTTACGATATCCTGCAGCTCTAAAGCTATTTTATAATAGTTATTCATTAAAAAAAATCTCCTTAACTATTTTAGCTATTTCAAAAGACAACTTAACAGGGACAGCGTTTCCTATTTGTTTTAATACACTTGATTTAGTTCCTAAAAAAATAAAATTTTCTGGAAATGATTGTAAATTTGCCAATTCTCTTGGAGTTAAAACTCTTGGCAAAACAGGGTGCACGTGTATGCCTCCATGATTTTCTTTTACTGTCGGAGATGGTTTATCATACGAAATTCTTTTAAATGCATCAGAAAAATTTTTAGATAAGCTTTGACCTTCTTTAAGGTTTGATAATCTTTTTTTCATATCTTCCGAATGCTTTGAAAAAGTATGATTTGCAACCATATTTTCTTCTTTAATCTCTTCTAGATGACCTATTGCTTGTTTTACAGTAACAATCGGTTCATTAAACGATTCAAGTCTATTAATAACATCATCAACTTTTTGTTTATCTTTGCACCCTATAAAAATTACTCTTTCTCTCTTTTGAGGAACACCAAATTTAGAGCTATCTACTAAAATAAATTCTGTGTAATAATTGAGTTTATTTAACATTTTTTTGATTTTATTAATTACAAGTACACCATCATCTTCTTTAAATGATAAAATACCTTTTACATTTTCTAACACAAATCCATATGGTTGTAAACGTTCGATAACATCTATTGTATATTTCTATAGTTGATTTCTTTCGTCTGATTTACTTCTTCTACCAGCCATTGAAAAACCTTGACAAGGAAAACCACCAATTACTAAGTCAGCTTTGCCCTTATAATTGTCTTGCAAACATTGTCTAACATTCAAATTAGTAATATCTTTAACTGTTATATCCTTTTTAAAGTTGTAATTGTATGTATCAACAGCAGGTTGTCAAAATTCTATAGTATCAAGTATTTCAAAATTATTTTGTGTAAAACCAAGTGTTAATCCACCCGCTCCAGCAAATGGATCTACAATAGTATTTTTTCTATTTGTTTGCATATATTAACGCCTCATATACTTTTTAATTAAACTCAAAGCTTTAAATTTAATTGATATATTCTTGTTACATTTATTTTATATGTTTATACTTTATTGACAATAAGTTTATAATCTTTTGTTAAATCATTTTAATGTTTTTTTAAAACCATAAATTAGATTAGTATAAATCTTAAAGACATTTATTTTAATAACTAAAACACTTAAATAATCAATAATAAACTTAATTAATATTAATAAAATGATTTTAAATTTTTAATAGCAAAGCTATTATTATTATTATTATTATTATTTATAAATATTAACTAGTATTAATCAACTTTAAGTATTTTAAAAATCTCTAAGAACTTTAAAAATACCTAGTTTATTTAATATCTATTTTAAAACCTTCATACTCATAAGATTTAATAATACTTTTAATATATATACTTCTATCATTAATCTTATTTGTTAAGTTATTTTTAATTAGTAATTTAAGATTAGTTGAATCAATTAAAGAATTAGTCATTGCTAATAAGTAGTCATCTTTATTTATATTAGTTCAATTAACAATTACATTTAGTTGTTTTTTTAATATTAAATCTAATCAAATTCTCATAGATCTTCCATTACCTTCTCTAAACGGATGGCAAATATTCATTTCAACATATTTATCTATTATTTGATCAAATGTATCTTGTTTCATATTATCAACAAGTTCTAGGTTTTGTTTTAAATATCTTGCTAAACAGAACATAGTATTATTTTTTGAAATATTTACATTTCTAATTTGTCCATTAAAGTCAAATACATCTTTAAAAATATAAGAATGTATTTGACTTAAACCCTTAAAAGTACCTATTTGAAATGTATTTAATAAGTTTTTATCTCATAACTCTAATAAGTGTTTAATAGACAAATTAATTTCAAATTCTTCTTCTATAAAATTAGCTTTCATATATTTACTATTATTATTAACCTATTTATTTATTAATTAATTATATATTTTATTAAGTTTATAAAAAGTTAAATATTAATAAAAAATCTTATGAAATTAAGTCAAAAAATCATTTTTATTTTAAATTATAAAAAAACACAAAAAGTATAGAAAATACAGGGTTTATTTAAAAAAACCAAGTATTTTTAGCTTATTTAGAGAATTTTTTTAAATTTCGTCAAAAATAGTATATACAAAAGAGAATAATTGCTTTATAATATATTGTTTTTTTAAAATAGTGTCAAAATCCCTTTTCTAATTTATAAATAAAATAAAATTAAATAGAATACAAATTATTTGAAAGTAAAACATAGAAAAAGGATGGTTATGTGAAAAAACTATTGGCCTTACTTGCAGTTACAAGTATTCTAACATCATCTGGATTAACTTATGTAATACATGAAAACGTTACTAGAAAAACTAACAGAGTTGATGAAAGAAAGACTTTTGAACAAGAATTAAAAGATCTTTCAGTAGAATTAGATAATTATAAAAAAAATTTATATTCAACTGATAAGAAATTTAAAAACTTAACAGCTGAAGATATTTTAAATGACGGAACTATTAGAGATTTAAACAAAGATTTAGCATACATTAACAGACAAATTGAAGCAAATAATCAAGAAATTGCAGCAAAAGATGAACAAATCAAAAAATTAACTAAACTTAGTTATTAATCAAAATAATATAAAATTATTATTAAACTTTATAAGTAAGTAAATATGTAATAAAGTATGAAAAATAGATCTATACATTAAGAACTTTCCGTTAAAACCACTATAGGAATATATGAAAAATAGCTGAAATGCTATTTTTTTTGCTTATTTTGTCAAAATATCGATAAAACCTAGGATTTTTATAGAAAAAAATATATAAAAAAACAGCTAAAAACTATAGAAAAAGAAAAAAAAATATAATACAATTATAGTGACTAAAGCACTACATAAGGAGAAGGAAAATGCCTATACCAAAAGAGATATTAGCTGTCGAAAGACCAAAAAATACAAGAGTAAAGAAAAACGGAAATAGATATGATGTTATTAAAAGAACAAGTGTTTGAAAAAATGGAAAATCTGTTCCTGTAGAACTGGGTAAAATCGGTGAAATAATAAACTTTGAATATGTAGAAACTAAAACAAGTAGACTCAACTTTGCTTTGTGTGACATAAAACAATTCGGAAGAACTGAAATTGCTTATAAATTATCAAAAGATGTATTTGAAGATCTTTGCAAAGTTTATAATCCTTCAGATGCAAAAATAATTTATGCAATAGCAATTATTAGAGCAGCTTATGGAAATATCACTAATCGAGAAATTAATAGAAAATATCAATGTTCATTTTTCTCTGAACAATTTCCAGGTATAGGACTTTCATCTAGTAACATTTCAAGGTTTTTAGAAAAGTTAGGATATAACTACAGATGCATCAAACAATTCATTCAAAATAGAATCGATACTGTTTCTCCTGGATCTACTATTGTAATTGATGGTATGTTAAAAAAATGTAGTTCTAAAAGTTCTGATTTTACAAAATGATCGTGAAAAGCTAGAACTAAAGGGGTGCAAAACATTTCTGTTCTATATGCTTTTGACCTAAACAAAAAAGAACCCATTGCAAGTAAGGTTTTTCAAGGAAACACACTAGATACAATGGCGTTCAATAGATTTATTGATGAATTTTCACTAAATAATTGCTTAATCATGGGAGATAAAGGAATTCTTTCTAAAGAAAGTTTAGATAAATTAAATACTCAAAAGAAAAATGTTAAAAATCTTTTCCCTATTAAAAGAAACGATAAAAGAATCAAAGCTTTAGAGTTATCTAAATATGAAATGACTTTCAATTCTGATGAAGATATTATTTTATGTAAAAAAGCAAAACTAGATCAAGGCGAATTTTTATATTCATTTAAAAGCACAAATGACTACAGCCAAGAAGGAAGAGCTTATTTAGATAAAGTTAATCGTGAACAAAGTTTTAATAACGAACTTTTACAAGAAAAAGAAAATCTTTTTGGAACAATTACTTTTATTTCCAACGAAGATTTATCTTTAAAACAAATATATGATCTTTACAAAACAAGATGAGAAATTGAAGAATTTTTCAACTTCTATAAAAACATTGTTGAACTGGATTTTGTAAGAGTACAGCAAAACACAAGTGTAATTGCTACTGAATTTATAAACTTAATAAGTTCTATAATCACTTCAAGAATGAAAAAAGAATTTGAAGAAAAAGGATTAACAGAGAGATTCTCGTTTAATCAAATAATGGAAAGATTAAGTTCAGCTAATAAGTATTTAGATGGTACAACTAAAAAATGACACTATACAAGTGAAAAGAAATATACTGACAATATTATTGATATTTTAAACCTATAGTGGCAAAAATGATAAATTTCTTAATACATTTTTAATAAAAATAAATAAACTAAAATGGAATTGTTAATAAATTGGTTAAAATAACTTTAAAAGGGAGTTAAGTTAGATGTTTATTTCAATACAAGAAGCAAGTAAAAAGTGAAAAATTGGTGAAAATGAAATATTAAGATTAATTGAAGAAAATAAAATACTTGGTTATACAAAAGAAAATAATGAGTATAAAATACCTTTAGATTTAGATAATCCTTTAGATTTACTAGATGTTGATTTATTAGAGTTGGTTGATAAAAGAAAAAAAATAGTTGATTCTTATAAACCTTTAACAGAAGAAGAAACTAGAAGATTGTATGAAGATTTTTTAATAGAATATACATATAATACAAATGCCATTGAGGGTAGTACACTAACGCAAAGAGAAACTTATCTAGTCTTAAAAAGAGGTCTTACAATTGATCAAAAACCACTTCAATATCATTTAGATGCAATTAATCATAAAGAAGCATTTTGATTTATGGTAGACTTAGCTAGTAAAAATATTAAAATTAATCAAAAAAACATTAAAAATATTCATAATTTAGTTTTAATGAACAATAGAGTAAATGCCGGTGTTTATAGAAATATTCCTGTTTTTATTTCAGGGGCTAAACATGATGTTTCTCAGCCTTATATGATAGAATCGAAGCTTGAACAATTATTAGATTGATATCGCAATTCAAATGAACATATCATTAAAAAAATTGCTAAATTCCATTTAGATTTTGAAACAATTCATCCTTTTATTGATGGAAATGGTAGAACAGGTAGACTTATAATTAATTTAGAATTAATGAAAAATGGATTTTATCCTATTGATATTAAGTATATAAATAGAAATTTATATTATAAAGCTTTTGATGATTATCATTTAAATAATGATATGTCTACAATGATTAATCTAATTGCTACTTATGAATTAATGAGATTAAACTTTTTTATAAGAGTTTTTAAAGAAAGAGAAATGACTTTTAAAAATAATAATAAAAAAACAAAATAAAAAATATGTATGAAATATTGAAAATTTTTTGTTACTAATAGATTTAAAAAACAAAAAAGAAGTTGATAAAAAAGTTTAAAAAAATATTTTTTATACTATTTATAATGTACTAAAAAACGATATTTAGGTTACTAAAATGTAGATTATTTTAATAAACTAATGCCAGTAAGCTTATTAGCACTGGCGGTGTCAATACCATCAACTATAAGCAATATAATTAAAGTAAATAGAAAGGAGATATAAAATGGATAATTATGTTTTTAATAAAGATTACATTTTTTTAAATGTCGATCTTAAAACTAAACAAGAAGTATTTGAGTTTATTTCATCAAAAGCTAAAGAGTTAAAAATAGTTACTAGTAAAAAAGCATTAATTGATGGGTTTAAATTACGTGAGGCTGAAAATACAACAGGATTTGAAGATGGTTTTGCTATACCACATCCAAAAGATATTAAACAAATTAAAAAACCAGCTGTATTTGTTTTAAAATTTACAAATCCTATTGAATGAAATGCACTAGATAATAAACCTATTGAAATTGCTATAGCATTATTAACTCTACAAACCACTGATGAAAATAATTCACACTTAACTTTATTAAGTCAAGTTGCTGTTAAACTAACAAATCAAGAATTTAAAACTGCTTTAAAACAAGCAAAAACTAAAAAAGAAATTTTAAATATTTTAAATTCAGATCAAAATATAGAAATTAAAAAAGAAAATAATAATCTAGAAAAAACAAAACAATTAAAAATAGTAGCTGTTACCTCATGCACTGTAGGTATTGCTCATACTTATATGGCTGAAGAAAAATTACTACAACAAGCCTTAAAACAAAATTATCAAATTAGAGTTGAAACACAAGGTTCAAAAGGAATTGGAACTCCATTAACTAGTAAAGAAATCAAAGAAGCAGATGTTGTTATTATTGCAACTGATACTGCTGTTGATTTGACTAGATTTACTGGTAAAAAAGTATATAAAACTAAAGTATCTAATGCTATTAAAGATCCAGAAAAAACTATTAATGATGCTTTAAAATTAGCAACTATTCATAATCAAACAAGTCAAGAATTTGAAACTAAAAATATCAAAAATCAAGAAAAAGTTGGAGTTTTACAACACATATTATCTGGTATTTCATATATGGTTCCAATTATTATACTTGGTGGTATTTGTTTAGCTGTTTCACTAGGTTTAGCAAAAGCTATTTATGGAGCTGATGCAGCACCTAAAGGATTTTTAAAATATCTTGAAGCAATTGGTGGAGCTTCATTTACTTTAATGATTGCAATACTTGGAGGATTTATAGCAAATTCAATTGCTGGAAGAGCAGCTATAGTTCCTGCCATGGTTGGATCATTTATTGGAAATAATCCAAGTAATTTTGCTAATTGAATTCCAGGATTAGGACAAATTCAAACTCCAATGGGGTTTGTTGGAGCTATTATTGCAGGACTAATTGTTGGATATTTTGTAAAATGAGTTAATAGTTGAAAAGTACCAAAAACATTAGCTCCAGCTATGCCAATTTTCTTTATTCCACTAGTTGGAGGTATTGGTATTTCATTTATCTTTATATTTGTTCTAGGTGCTCCAATTGGATTTATAATGAACCACATTTCATCATGAATCAAAAGTGCTTATATAGGTCAAACTAGTGTATGAATAGGTTTAGCTTTAGGAATTATACTTGGTGCTATGGCTGGATTTGATATGGGTGGTCCAGTTAATAAAATTGCTTTTGTAACTTGTTCAGCATTAATTACTGAAAAAATTTATGAACCAATGGGAGCTATGGCTGCTGCTATTCCAGTTGCTCCACTTGGAATGGGATTAACTACTTTATTATTTAAAAAGTTCTTTAATTCAACTGAAAGACAACTAGGAGTGGCTGCTTTAATTATGGGGAGCATAGGAATTTCAGAAGGTGCTATTCCATTTGCAATTAGAGATCCAAGACGTGCCATTTTATGTAATGTTATAGGTTCAGCTGTTGCTGGTGGGGTTGCTGGAAGTTTAAAAGTTCAAGATTTTGCTGCTCATGGTGGACCTATTGTTTGAGTTTTAGGAGCAATTCCTTATGGAATTCAATCACTATACTTCTTTATAGCAGTTTTAATTGGAGTAATTGTTACAAGTTTAATGTATGGATTTTGAATGGTTCAAGAAAGTGGTAAACTTGGTTCTGTTAGAGAAGCTTATGTTTGAAGTTTAATTCAAACTAAAAAAGCTAAATCAGAATTTATAAATGAAAAGAAACAAGAAATCAAAGATATTAAAAACAATATTAAAAATAAAAACTTATCTGAAGAGCAAATAAATCAAATTGAAAACATTAATGATCAAATAACTAATTATATTAATGAATATAAAACTAAATTAAAACAATTAAAACAAAGTTATTTAAATTTAAATAAAGAAGAAAAAGTATTTATGAATAATAAAAAATCAGAAATTACTGATTATAAAAAACAAACTCATAGTAAATATAATCAACAAATCTCTGATTTAAAACAAAATAATAACTTAGAAACAAAACAACTTCATAAAGAAATTAAAAATTTAAAAACTAAAGAAAAACAAGATATTGTTGACTATTCAAAAAACTTGAGAAATCAATTTAGTAATAAGTTTAAAATGATTAATAATTTATAGTAATTAATTAAAACTTTCCCAAAAAATTAACTATATAAGACCTTGTTTATTATCTCTTCATTCTTTTTAGCAACTCTTGTTAAGTATCAAATATCAGGTTTATCTGGTATTTGAACTTTTTTATATTGTTTAAAAATTTTCATTATTTCTCTATATGTTGTAGTTTTAAATAAACCTGCATCTTCAAATTTATTTTTAATTCTATAACCAATAATTAATGTAATCATATTGATAAATTCATCTGCATAAACACTTAAATCATCATGAACTTTAACTGAATCAAGTTCCAAAGTGTTTTTGTAAAAGTCATTAACAAGTTCAATTTCCCATCTTTGCTTATACATATTCAAGGCTTCTTGACATGTTATGTCTTGGTCAGAAACATATGCGATAGTGCCGAATTTGTGTTTCATTTTGTCATATCCTTCCTTTGAGAATTTTTTGCTTGACATAAAGTCGTGTTCTTCTTTGAATGCTCTTTTAACGTCTCTAAAGCAGTAATAATATTTGTCTTCATAAAATACTTTTTTATATCATATCGGATTCTCTTTATCGTCAAGTTTTTCTTACATATTATAAGCATCAATTTTATCTAAAATTTTTGAGGATCTTTTTAAAGGATGTATAAAACCAACGTTTCCAAAATACTCATTATTCATTGCTTTGTCACCAATTACAATTCCTTTTGTTATACCTGTTTTTAAAAAATGTTTTAGATTTTAAACCTATATTAACTAAACTAAGTGGATCTCACAACTTTTATTTATTAGAAAACTCAGGATTAGATATAGACTTTTTTAATAAAACAACTGATAAATTTATAAGAAAAAAATTAAATACTTCAGCTTTTATATCAAGTCAAATAGCAAATATTACTTTAGCAGATAATTATACTAAAGCAGTAAGTTTAGAGTTTTTTAGAAACATCGATATAATCAGTCAAGCTAAATACTTATTTTATTCAAATAAGATTAATAATGTTATTATTGCAAATATGTTTGCTAGTAAAAAAGAACTAGAGCAATTATCATTACTTAATAAAGATCATTTAACTTTAAGAATAAATAATTTACAAAAAATCACAAAAACAGAAAAAGAAGTTTTATTGTGAAACAATCATTTTAGAAGAAGTGATATTAATACTAGTTATATAAGATCAACATTTTCAAGAACTATTTGACACTCAGCTAATATAAAACCAAATAATATTAAACAAGTATTTAATAAAGGTGATATTGTAATTTTAAATAATAATGCTAATAGGTATAAAGGTGAATTACATATTATATTAAAAGATAATTATATTGATAATAACAATTTGTATAATTACATAGCATCAGTTCATTCTGATGAATTATATTTATTAGATTTTATTGATTCTAATAGTCATTTTAAAATATCATTGTAGTATTTTTAAATAAAGATAATGTAATTAAAAAGAGAGATTTTAAATCTCTTTTTTATTTATTAAAAATTTGATGTATTATTTGTTCTCTTCATTTATTGTTTATAAACTACAGGATTTTTATTTAAATTTTCATTAATTATTTTTAATATATCAAGATCAAAAATATCTTTTCCTAGTAGTTGAATTAATTCACTAGTGTTAAAAGAAAAAATATTTAATACATTATCATCTAATTTATTTGTTATAAAGATAGTTTCGCAATTATTATAATTAGAATAAAAATTAACTGAATGTCTTATAACAGATTTTGATTCGACACGTTTTTATTTATTAGGGTTTAATAAGATAGTCGACAGATTATATTTAGTAGTATTTTTACTGAAATAAATTCGATGCTATAGGTATTATATTTTACTGATATATTAAACAAAAAATAAAATAATGAAAATGATTTAGTGTATTTAAATGACTATTTAAAAGATCAATCTGTTTTAGACATTTTATTTTAAGTTTTTAATTACTATTTTATAAATATTTTTATTAGCTAAGTGAAACTTGGTTTCATATTCTGTTGGAACATTATCTTTTAAAAGTTCTTGGTCATTGTATAAATCTAAAGTATTTGAAATTATTTCTCATTTATTAGTTAATTTTAATTGTTCTAATGTAAAGTGGTATAAAGAATCATTATCTGTTTTAAATTCTAAAAAACCATTTTTTATTAAAATATCAGAATAAATGTCTAAAAAACCTAAATACGTTAAACGTTTTTTATAATGTCTAGCTTTAGGTCAAGGGTCTGAAAAATTTAAATAAATTCTACTAAAAGAATCAATATAAAATATTTCTAATAAATTTTCTGCATATTTATTTAAGTATTTTATATTAGTCATTTTTTTAGAGTTATTTTGAAATTCTTTTAAACTCTTTTTTAATCCAATTGCAGTAATTGTTGAAGATTTTTCCATACCAATATAATTTAAATTTGGATTTTTTAAAGCTAAAGTTGTTAAAAATTGCCCTTTACCACAACCAATTTCTAAGCAAGTTGGATTATTATTTAAAAAGATTTCATTTAAGTCTATTTTTTTATCATAGTTAATTAAATAAGAGGTGTGTTGGTTTAAAAATTCGTCAGTTCAACCTTTTTTTCTTAATCTCATATTAAACAAGTAATCCTATTCCTAAAAATACACCAACACATAAAATATCAATAATTAGAGCAAGTAATGGTAGAGAAACAGAAGAAGAATCTTTTCCTATTTTTCTAACAATTAGTGGTAGAAATAATGATAAAAGATTTGCAAATATAATACTTATAAAGATTCCAATTGATGATATTAAAATACTGTTTCAAATATTAATATTAGTTAAATTAGCATTATATTTAACTGCATAAATTAATATTGTTTTTAAAAGATTAACAATAACTAAAACAAAAGAAATCATTAAAGAAACTACAAGTTCTTTTAAGACAATTGTTTTTAAACTTTTTTTATTGATTTGTTCTAAACTAATTGCTCTTCTAATCATTACTAAAGTTTGATTTGCACAACAAATAATTACAGTTGATAAAATGATACTTAGTGGAATTAACATAAATAATAGTTCTTCTTTTGTTTTTATAGCAGGTGTTCAATTATATTTTTGAAAAATTATTAACAATAGGCCATTTGTAATAATAGTTAATCCTAACATTAAAACTAAAGATCAAATTCTTGAAATAAACATTTTAAAAAATGAAGTATCAAAATAATTAGTTTCATTTGTTCTTATTCCAGTGTATTTTTGCATATCTTCATTAGTTTCTTCAATTAAAACATCAATAATATCATCTGAAGTAATAATTCCAACTAAAACGTTATTATTATCAACTACAGCTAAAGTACTAATATCATATTTTTTTAAAGCATTACTTGCATCTTCTTGAGATTGAGTTGAGTTAATACTAATCACTTTAGTATTCATAATATCTTCAATTTTAGTGTTCATGTCGTTTAAGATTAAATCTTTTACTTCAATACTTCCCACCAATTGATTTAATTTATTTACTACAAAAACATCATCAATTTCATCATAATCGTCATGATTTTTTTGTATTTCTTTAATAGTTTTAGAAACTGTAGTAGTTTGTTTGACAGATAAAAAATTAACGCTCATAATACTTCCAGCAGTATCAATATCATATTTTAAAATGCTAGCAATTTCTTTTTTTTGTTCTTTTGAAGCGGCATTAAAAACTCTTTTAACAACTTCAACAGGCATATTTTCAACAGCGTTAATAATATCATCTGTGTATAAATCATTAATTAATTGTTTAATTTTTGTTTGATTCAAATTAGTAAGTATATATTCTTTTAAATCAAAAGATAAATAATTAAAGATTTCACTAGCTTTATTTATTTCTAATTTTTTATATAGATTAAAAGCAATTTTTTCATCTAAATAATTTAAAATTTCACCAACATCAGCATATCTTAATTTTTTAATAATTTCTATACATTTATCAAACTCTTTATTATTATAAAATTCTAAAATCTCTTGTTCTTTATTTTCTAAATCCACCATTTTACTCCTTATTAAATTAATAATAACAAAAAAATAAAATTATCTATTTTAAGTTATTAAGCTAAAAGAATTTATAATTAAGTTGTAATAAATAATTATACTTATTCTAGTAATTAAGTTCAATTTATTATAAAATAAATAAACTGGGGATGTCATGGATTTGACAGGATATGTTTAATACATATAAGCAGTAGTGTTGTAGACTATAAATACTACTAGGTTTAAAAAAACGCAAATAAAAACGAAGAAACTTTTGAAATGCCAGCATTTATGATGAATAATGCATCAGCTGGAGCAAACTTTATGTTTGCTTAATAACTACTTAGTTTAGTTATAGTATTTCACGAATTATAGATATTTTGAGCTTTATTTATAACCGTATTACCCAAGCTTAATAGAATATATGATTGCAATAAATATATTTGAAATCCAATTGCAAATGATATTTAACCTTTAGTTAATTTTAGTTAAATATTTTAATTAGAAAATTGACTAAACTGTAGAAAGTATGTATTAATATATCTTGGACGCGAGTTCGATTCTCGCCATCTCCACCATTAAGAAAAATAATCTGGCTTAGTTGACTAAGCCTTTTTTATTTTTTTTATTTATTAATAAAGATGACACTGCCATAGGTTCTTGAGAAAAAATTAATATACTAAGAACTTTCTGTTAAAACCACTATAGGAATATATGAAAAATAGCTGAAATGCTATTTTTTTTGCTTATTTTGTCAAAATATCGATAAAACCTAGGATTTTTATAGAAAAAAATATATAAAAAAACAGCTAAAAACTATAGAAAAAGAAAGAAAAATATAATACAATTATAGTGACTAAAGCACTACATAAGGAGAAGGAAAATGCCTATACCAAAAGAGATATTAGCTGTCGAAAGACCAAAAAATACAAGAGTAAAGAAAAATGGAAATAGATATGATGTTATTAAAAGAACAAGTGTTTGAAAAAATGGAAAATCTGTTCCTGTAGAACTGGGTAAAATCGGTGAAATAATAAACTTTGAATATGTAGAAACTAAAACAAGTAGACTCAACTTTGCTTTGTGTGACATAAAACAATTCGGAAGAACTGAAATTGCTTATAAATTATCAAAAGATGTATTTGAAGATCTTTGCAAAGTTTATAATCCTTCAGATGCAAAAATAATTTATGCAATAGCAATTATTAGAGCAGCTTATGGAAATATCACTAATCGAGAAATTAATAGAAAATATCAATGTTCATTTTTCTCTGAACAATTTCCAGGTATAGGACTTTCATCTAGTAACATTTCAAGGTTTTTAGAAAAGTTAGGATATAACTACAAATACATCAAACAATTCATTCAAAATAGAATCGATACTGTTTCTCCTGGATCTACTATTGTAATTGATGGTATGTTAAAAAAATGTAGTTCTAAAAGTTCTGATTTTACAAAATGATCGTGAAAAGCTAGAACTAAAGGGGTGCAAAACATTTCTGTTCTATATGCTTTTGACCTAAACAAAAAAGAACCCATTGCAAGTAAGGTTTTTCAAAGAAACACACTAGATACAATGGCGTTCAATAGATTTATTGATGAATTTTCACTAAATAATTGCTTAATCATGGGAGATAAAGGAATTCTTTCTAAAGAAAGTTTAGATAAATTAAATACTCAAAAGAAAAATGTTAAAAATCTTTTCCCTATTAAAAGAAACGATAAAAGAATCAAAGCTTTAGAGTTATCTAAATATGAAATGACTTTCAATTCTGATGAGGATATTATTTTATGTAAAAAAGCAAAACTAGATCAAGGCGAATTTTTATATTCATTTAAAAGCACAAATGACTACAGCCAAGAAAGAAGAGCTTATTTAGATAAAGTTAATCGTGAACAAAGTTTTAATAACGAACTTTTACAAGAAAAAGAAAATCTTTTTGGAACAATTACTTTTATTTCCAACGAAGATTTATCTTTAAAACAAATATATGATCTTTACAAAACAAGATGAGAAATTGAAGAATTTTTCAACTTCTATAAAAACATTGTTGAACTGGATTTTGTAAGAGTACAGCAAAACACAAGTGTAATTGCTACTGAATTTATAAACTTAATAAGTTCTATAATCACTTCAAGAATGAAAAAAGAATTTGAAGAAAAAGGATTAACAGAGAGATTTTCATTTAATCAAATAATGGAAAGATTAAGTTCAGCTAATAAGTATTTAGATGGTACAACTAAAAAATGACACTATACAAGTGAAAAGAAATATACTGACAATATTATTGATATTTTAAACCTATAGTGGCAAAAATGATAAATTTCTTAATATACTTTGTAAAAAACAAATAATATTAAGTTCTTTATCTTTTAGTTTATTAGTTATTCTTCCAACTAGTTGCGGTTTATCTTTTAAAAATCATAATTTAACTAGTAATTCAAAAACATAACAAATCCCAACAATTCCAAATGCTAATAAAAAACCAACTATAAGTTCTGAATCAAATTTAAATAATTTTAAAAATAATTAAATTTTGGATTCTTTAAATTTTTCTTCATCAACAAAAACATCTTTAAAAAAATTACATAATTTTTATCCTAAACAACATATAGAAGAATTTAAAGAAAAAAACTTAACTAAAGATTCCATCAAATTATTATTCTCATCCTAAATTTAAACTAGAAAGAAAATATATAACTTTAGATAAAGAAAATCAAGTTGAAAAATTAAAATTACTTGATTCTAAAAATAATCAAGAAATTCAAAATGTTACTTGATATCAAAGGCTAAGAATTCCAAACGACAAATTATTATCTGTAAATGAAAATGATGATAATTCATTGATTAATTTAAATTCTGATGGAACAATTTCAGAAAAAAACATAAAAATAGTTCTGATGTTGATGTTGTTGAATTATGATCTGAACATAAAGGTAGTTTGTATAAAATAGAAGTTACAATCGTTCCTATTCATGAAGTTAATACTCAAAAAGCAAAACTAGAAGCTAAAAAAATTGCCGATCAATGAAGAAATTTACCTACTTTAGAAAAAATCACTAAAGCATATGATTGGATGACAAAAGAAGTTAAATTTGACTATAACATATCTAATAGTTATGATAATCAATCTGCTTATTCAGCTTTAGTTAATAAAAGTACAGTATGTACTGGTTATGCTAAAGGGTTTCAAATGTTAATGGATGAATTAGGAATTTTATGTACTTTAATTACAAGTGATATTAGCCCACGTGATCCTAATGGAGTAAAACATGTTTAAAATTTAGTTGAAATTGATGGTGAATGATACCATCTTGACACTACTTCTGATCATATAGAAAACAATCAAAAACAAGAATACAGATTTTTCTTATTACATGATGATGACTTTACTAAAGATGATGTTTTTGTTAGAAAAACAAGAAATTTTGGTGAACGTTTTAGAAATTTAAAGCTTTCTAATTTTATAAAGAATAAAGAAGATATAGATACTTTAATTGATAAACATTTAAATGAATCTAAAAATTTTTATCCTAAAAAATTACAAGTTAAAACTCACCAAAATATGTATAATGAAATTTCAAAAGCAATACAAGAATCTGGTTTTCAAATACAAAATTTTCAATTTATTAGAGATGGTTCTGCTTATACTTCTTATAAAATGATAAACTACAATTTAAAAGAAGAAAAAACAATAGATATAAAAGAGATTAAAGTTGAAAAAATTGAAAAATATCAAAATAACAATAAGTCTAAAGCATTAGGTGATTATGCAATTAAAATAACTTTTAATCAAAAAGTTGATAATTTAAAAATAAAAAACTTTATTATTAAAAACGCATTAATAAAAGAAGTTGAACAAGATAAAAATTCATACATTTTATATTTAGATCATTTTACAAATTTCAATAAAGTTGCTGTTAAATTAACTGATATTAAAAAAAGAGGATTTAAATTTAATTTATCTGATAATTCAGTTGAATTTGAAGTTAAAAAATTTGATAAAAAACCTGAAGCAATAGTTAAAGCTGTTGGTGAAAATGAAGTTTTAATTTCTAATGTAAAATCAGGAATGCAATATAGAAATAATCTAAATCAATGAATAGATATTAAAACAGAAAGTTTTATAGCAGAAAATATAGTTCTTGGCAGATTGCAATTTAGATGAAAAGATAGTTTTGATAAATTTGCTTCTGATATACAAAATGTTCAAATCACTAAAACAAATGATGTTTATAATATTGTAAAATTAGAAAAACCAAATACTATAATTGGTGTTGATAATATAATGCAATATCGTGTTATTAATAAAAATTCACAATGAGAAGACATTATTAGTAATAAAATAGAAAATTTAAAACCTGCAACATATGAAATTAGAACTAAAGCCAATAATAACTCTTTAGCTTCTAATTCTCATCAAATAACTATAAATTAATAAAAGCTCTTAAAACCCCCGCTACCATAAACACGGACTAAAATTTTTCAATATTATAACAGGATTGTTTTCTGAATTGTACAGGAGACAATCCTTTTAGTTGGATTGTACAGGAGACAATCCTTTTAATTTTTCTTTTATTCTTATGTTGTTATATCAATAAATATATTTATGAATCCTTTTAGTTAACTCTTCTACTGAATTATATTTTTCACCATAATAAATTTCTTGTTTTAATAAACCAAAGAAGTTTTCTATAATAGCATTATCTAAGCAATTACCTTTTCTAGACATACTTTGTGTTATGTTATTTTCTTCTAGTTTTTTAACTCAGCTAATGTGTTGATAATGAAATCCCTGATCAGAGTGAATTAACAAACCATTTGTATTTTTAACCTTTTTAAGTGCTTTTTCTAGCATTGAATTTGTTAAGTTTAAGTTAGGATTAGTTTGAATCGAATATGAAATAATTTCATCATTGTAAAGATCAATAATTGGTGATAAATATAACTTTTGACCATTAACTTTAAACTCTGTTACATCAGTGCATCAAACTTTGTTTTCTTGTAAAGAATGAAAATTTCTTTTTAAAACATTATCTGCAATTTTTCCAACAGTTCCTTTATAAGAACTATATCTTCCATTTTTTGTTCTAAATTTGATACACTGAACACCAAGCTCTTTAGTTAACCTTAAAATTTTTTTGTGATTAACAATATATCCTTTTGATTCTAAAGCTATTTTTAGCCTTCTATACCCATATGTTTCAAATGATTTGTTAAAAATATCAACAATCATTTCCTTTAATTCTTTGTTTTTATCTATTGTATTTTCTAACTTATGTTTTCATTCATAAAAAGAAGATTTAGGCAGCTTGGCTATTTTTAAGAGAATAGAAATTTTAACTTTTTTGTGTGTTTTTAGTAATTCTAAAACTACTTTTGTTTTTTCCTTGTTGATTTTTGTTTTGTCAACAAGGTGTGGAACTTTTTTCAGAATTCAGCCTCCAACTTATAGTATTCAACTTGTTCTTTTAATTCCTTAATCTGTTGTTCATTGTTAATTTCTACTTGAGATTTCTTTATTTTAGTTGGTTTTTTATTAGGGTTTTTCATATTTTTCTTAGGTCTCCCTATATTATTATTTAACCCTAAAAATCCATATTCTTTATACTTTTTAAATCATCCAGCTATAGTTGATGAATAAACAATATTAAATTTTCTTGCAATTTCATCATAAGACTGATTAGTTTTAAGTTTATATAATACAATTTTGAGTTTTAATTTTGGACTATAATAAGGTTTTTTATCCTTATTAATAAGTCCTTCAATTCCGAATGCTTCAAATCCATTAATTAAATTTTTTACAGTTGAATCTGAAATATTATACTTATTTGCTAAATAAGTGCTCCTTTTTACATTAAGTTTTTTAGCTTCTTTAACAATTTTTAACTTTTTTTCTAAATCTAATTTGGACATATAAAAACCCCATTTCCTGGATTTTTAGTCCGGAATATGGGGTTCGGGGGATATGAACTATGAATAGTTTTTTTAATAGTATAATTTAAATAAGAACTTTAATAGATATTTTATTTGTAAATAAAAGAGGTATTAAATGAGTTTAAATGTAGATAGTGTTAAAGAAGTGTTAATAAAAATAGCTAAAGTTATTAATGAAAATAAAGAAGAACTTTCACAATTAGACGCAGCTATTGGTGATGGTGATCATGGTCATAATATGTCTAGAGGTTTTTTAAAAGTTGTTGAAGAATTAAAAAATAATTCATATGATGATATAGGAAGTATTTTTAAAAAAGTAGGAATGGTACTTGTTTCAAATGTTGGTGGCGCTTCTGGCCCATTATATGGAACTGCATTTTTAAAAGCAGCAATTTCTATTAATAATAAAGGAGAAATTGATATAAATGATTTTTCTATTTGTTTACAACAAGCAGTTGATGGTATTAAAATTCGTGGAAAAGCTAATGTTGGTGATAAAACAATGTTAGATGTTTTACAACCTGTTAGTGATTTAATAAAAGATTTAATAAATCAAAAATATTTAGCAAAAGATATTTTAGTTAAAGCAGTTGAATTAGCTTATAAAAGAGTTGAAGCTACTAAAGAAATTATTGCTAAAAAAGGTAGAGCTAGTTATTTAGGACAAAGAAGCGTTGGGCATAAAGATCCTGGTGCTTATTCTAGTTATTTAATATTGAAATGTATTAGTGAGAATATTTAAGGAATATATGGTAGGAATAGTAGTGATTTCACATAGTAGCAAAATAGCTCAAGGTGTTGTTGAACTTGCTAAACAAATGGCAAATAATGTCAAAATTATTCCAGCAGGTGGAACTAAAGAAAATAATATTGGTACTGATATTGATTTAGTTTTAAAAGCAATTTATCAAGCTTTTGATCAAAATGATGGAGCTATTATTTTATTTGATTTAGGTTCAGCTTTAATGAATGCTCAAATGGCAATTGAATTATTAGAACCAGAAATTCAACAAAAAGTAGAAATAATTGATGCTGCTTTAGTTGAAGGAACAATCTTAGCAGCTATAAATAGTTCTATGAATAAAAGTATAAAAGAAATAAAGCAAGAATTAATTAATTTGAAATTAAATAAAATCTAATTTTTAGAAATTAAAAAAATCAAGCTTTTTTGTAGCTTGATTTTTTTTATTATTATCTAATTATTATTTTTTAATTAAACGGTTGTATCATTCAACGATTAGTGATTCACTAATTTCACTATTTAATTCATTTCTTTCTGGAAGTCTTACAAATTCACCCTTAACTTCATTTTTATTAACTTTAACAAATTCTAAAGTTGCTTCATTATTTTGTAATGCTTCTAAAACTTTTTCATTTTTTTTCATTGATGATTTAACCTCAACTAAATCACCAACGCTTAATAAATATGAAGGAATATCTACTTTTTTATCATTTACTAAAATATGACCATGGTTTACTAATTGTCTAGCACCTTGTCTAGTAGCACTAAACCCTAATCTATAAACAATATTATCTAATCTTGATTCTAATAAAACTAAAAAACTAGTTCCTAAAATTCCTTGCATTTTTTTAGCTTTTGCAAAAGTATTTCTAAATTGTCTTTCACTTAGTCCATACATAAATTTAACTTTTTGTTTTTCTTGTAATTGTTGACCGTATTCAGAAACTTTAACTTTAGCTCTTTCTTTACCATGTTGACCTGGTGTTGTTATTCTTTTTTTACCTTTGCTAAATTCTTTTCCAGTTTCAAGAATTGAAAAACCAAATCTACGAGACTTTTTAAATGTTGATCCTATAAATCTTGACATAAAGATTCTCCTTAATTTAAATATGGTTATTAAAATATCTTAAATAATTCCTAAACTAGTCAGTCTATTAATTCAGTTTTACTGCTAAAACTTACTTTTATAAAAAATAGACAGCACCTAATTTATAATTATCTGCAGAATATAGTAAATAACTTATTTATTATATCTTATTTTTTAACTGTATCAATAGAATTGCAATAAGATAATCACTATTGTATTTTGGTATAATATATTTTGTTTAAAAGGGAGCTAGTATGTTTTTTGAAGCAATGATTATAATTTCAAAATTAAGTGAAATTAAATTTACTAATCTTATATTTTTAATTATTTTTATACTAGCTTTTTTTTGTAGTCTTTTTACCATTTTTAAATTATACATTTATAGAAATACTTTAAAAAATCTACATTTTACTTTTTTAAATATTGAAAAAATATTAAAACATCCTCTAGCTAGTCGTTTAGTTAGAATGAATTTTATTGTAAATAATTCTAATAATAAAAATTTAAAAAAAGCCTTAGAAATTTGAAAATTTAAATATAATGAAATTTATAATGAACAATTAGATATTTTAATTAATCAAACTAAAGAACATTTTGCTTTAAATTCTTATTCTAAAAAAATTTTATTTAGAGTTTTAAGTATAAAAAACTTTTATAGAACTCGTCAACTTTATAAAACTAGCAAAAATATTTATCAAAAAGTTAATCAAATTTATTTAGAGACTCAAAAAGTAACTAAAGCTGAATTTTTATTAAGAGACTATCGTATTGTTTTACAAAATCATATAAATGATTTATCTGATATTGTATTAAAAGAACAAGAAAATAACGAACTAAATATTGATAAAAAGATAATTAGTAACTATCAAGAAACTTTTTTTAAAAAAATGATAGTTTGTGAGTATTATATTAAAATAGGAAATTTTAAAGAAGCATATAGTAAATTAAATTTTTTAAGTAATAATGTTGTTGAATATATTAAATTTTTAGATGATCACTATAAAATTACTAAGTTTTTTGAATTTAACGGTGTTTTAGATTCAAAACTACAAGAAATTAAAAATAAATTACAACTAGATACTAAACAAGAAAATAACCAATTAATTAGTTCTCAAATTTATTTATTAGAAAATCAGTTTTTAGAAAAAAAACAAGATATTGAAAAACTTTTATTTAATGCTAAAACTCAACAAGCTTTTTTGATTGTTGAATCACTAATTAAAAACATTCAAAACTTAGATGTTATTTTAGAATATGATGAACAAGTTTTAGTTTTGTTTGAAACTAATGTTAAAAATATTAGAACTATATTATTAGCTTTTAATACTGAAATTATCAAAACTGAAGACTTGATTAACTTTAATAGTAATTTAAATAACGATATTAGTGATATAAAAATTGCATTTGAAAAAATTAAAAATAATTTTAATTTAATTAGAACTAAAATTAATAACAAATATGAAAAATTAAGATCTAATTTTATTCAATTAGATAGTTTATTAACTGATTCAGTTAATTATATTAGTATTGTTTTATCAGAATTAGAAAAGTATTACACTCAACTTATTGATATTAAAACATTTTTAAAAACTAAAATTGTAGTCTTAAGAGATTTAGAAACAAAATATGATAGCATAAAAACTTTACTATTAACTAGTGAAGCAATAATGAAAAAGTATGAAGATTTAATCGATTGAACTCATTATAAAGAAATTATTAATAATAAGTTTTTAATTATTAATTTTATTAATAAAAATTTAGAATTAGAAACTAACAATTTTGTAAATGATTATGATTCTTTATTAATTTTAAATACTCAATTAGATAATCAATTAGACCAAGTTGAGCAATTACATTTAAGTATTCAACAAGTTGTAGTTATTAATAAAATGGCTCAAGAAATTATTATTTATATTTCTAAACATTTAACTGATTCATCAAATAGTAATGTTTTTTTAGAAATTATTAATAAATATAATGAAAAAGATTATAAAAAAGCAATTAATTTAGGTATTCATTTAATTAGAAAAAATCAATTATAGGTACAGTTATGAAATATATATTAATTAGATATGGCGAATTAACTTTAAAAGGAAATAATCGGTTCCAATTTATAGATAAGTTAATTTCAAATATTAAATTCAAATTAAAACAATTTAACAAAGAAGATATTAAGTTTATAAAAGATCATAATTCTTTAACTTTAGAAATTAAAGATGAACTAGAAATTGATGTTTTAAAACAACTAAAAACCGTATTTGGTATTTATTCAATTTCAATTATTAATTATGTTAATAAAGATTTAGATCAAATTAAAAAAGCAGTTTTAGAAATTGCTAAAAATTCAAAAGTTAAAACTTTTAAACTAGAAGTAAGTAGAAAAGATAAATCATTTAGTTATACAAGTATAGAATTAAAACACATTTTAGCAAGTGAAATTTTAAAAAATACTAATCATTTAATAGTTGATGTACATAACCCAGAATTAGTAATTGAAATAGTTGTTAAAAAAGATCATGTTGATGTTTTTGATAATAGGATTGATGGATTAAAAGGTTTACCAGTTGGAATTAGTGATAAAGGATTGTGTTTATTAAGTGGAGGAATTGATTCACCAGTTAGCGCTTTTTTAACTTTAAAAAGAGGTATGCAAGTAGATTTTATTCATTTTATGACTCCGCCTCATACTTCACATCAAGCTTTAGATAAAGTTTTTAGTTTAGCAAGACAATTAGCAAAATATAATATATCTAATTTTAAGTTACATATTTGTAATTTTAATTTGTTATTACAAGAATTACAGCACTTAATTGAACCTAGTTATAAAATTACAATTATGAGAAGAATGTTTTTAAGAATTGCAAATATCATTGCTAAAAATAATAACAATAAAGCAATTATTACTGGTGAAAGTCTAGGACAAGTTGCTAGTCAAACAATTCAAAGTATTAATGTAATTAATAATGTAAGTGATTTACCTATTTTAAGGCCTGTAATTACTTATGATAAAGAAGAAATTATTAAAATTGCTAAATTTATAGATACTTATCAAACTTCTATTTTACCTTTTGATGATGTATGTAGTATGTTTGTACCAAAAGATCCAATTATTAAACCAAAATTAAATATTGCAATTAAATTAGAAGAAAATATTTTTTGAAATGAACTACTAGAAGAAACTATAAAAAATAATATTAAAACATTTGTTTATAAAAATGGAGAATTTGTAGAAGAATAAAATCTTTTTGTACAAGTGTTTTTTTAGTTTAAATTTTATTTACAAAAAATTATTTAAAAAAATAGTATTTTTGTTAATTAAGTTACTAATTATACTAATATATTAGTAGGCAAAAAAGGGAGAAGAAGATTATGAAATTAGTTACAAAACTAAGCGCTATAAGTTTAGGTGCTTTTAGTATATTTGCACCAATAGCAGTCATTAACAATTTAACTACTGAAAATAATCTTTTAATAACCAAAAGGTTTTTAAGTAGTTCTAATTCAGGCTTTGAATTAAAAGCTTATGATTATGTAAATTTAATAGATAATAAATATCTAAATACAAAAATTAATTTACACAATCATAATGGTGTTGCTTATATTGGGGTTAAAGAATTCTTAAAAGCTTTAGATGGACTAATTAGTTTTTCTAAAATAAGAGTAAAACCAACACATAATAGTACTTTTTTTAAAGAAAAAGAAATTACTTATAAATTTAATAAAGATAAAGTAACTTTAAACTCAGTTACCAAATATTCAAATAATTCTCAAAACAATACAGATTATCAATTAGAAATTGATAGCAAAAATAATACAATTACAGTATCTGATAATGATTTTTTCACTGATATTTTTGTTTTTTATAGACGTGGAGAAGAAGATTTAAATATTGATTTTTTAGATACTAAAATTTTAAATAAAAATAAACATATTGTATTTGATTTAAAAAAATATGGAATTGATGTTTTAAATGATAAAAAAGATTTATATTTACCATTAGTTTTAATTAATCAATTATTTTTAAATCAATCTAATGTTCAATTGTATTTTAATGGAGAAAGAATAAATCTATTTGCATATAGTAAGACATTAAGAAGAGTTGATTTTTTAAAACAATTAAAACAATCATATTTTAATAATGTAAATACTATATCACCTGGTTTAAAAGACTTTCAACATAAATATTTAGGATTTTTATTTGATCATTATTATGGAATTAAATTAGATAAAAATGCTTCATATAAAGATTTGTTTAAAAAGTATGAAAAATACATTAAAGCAGACAATACAACTCACTATTTAACAAGTAGATATTTAATTGAACAATTAGATGATTTACATTCATCTTATTTATTAACTGGATATTATAATAAAAATTTAGATATTATTAATAGAGCTGTTTTAAATACTTCTACACCTAGATCTGATAAGTATAAAGATATTGCAAGAAGATTAAGTGTTTATTATAACAAAGATCTAAACTACAAAAATGTTTATACTCCAGATAAAAAAACAAGTATTATTTCATTTAAAAACTTTGAAATAGATTCAGCTAAAAAAATTGAACAAAGTTTAATTGAAGCTAAGAAAAATAATGTAAAAAATATTGTTTTAGATGTTAGTTTTAATAGTGGTGGTCTTTTAGGAACTGCTTATGAAATTATGGGATTTTTAACTGATAAACCATTTAAATCTTATTCATATAATCCATTAACTAAAGAACAAAAAGTTGAAACTATTAAATCAAGATTTAAAAAGTATGATTTTAATTATTATGTTTTAACTTCCCCATTTTCATTTTCAGCAGGAAACATTTTTCCTCAATTAGTAAAAGATAATAATGTGGCTAAAGTAATTGGATTTAAAACTGCAGGTGGAGCTTCAGCTATTAGTCGAGCAATTTTACCAACTGGTGATATTGTTCAGTTAAGTAGTAATTATGTTTTGACTAATAAAAATCATCAAAGTTTAGAATATGGAGTTAACCCAGATATTAAATTTAATTTTAACCCATTTAATGAAACTAGAAAATTATTTAATCGAAGTTTTATTCAAGATGTTGTTAATAAAGATACTAGTAAATTAAAAAACCCAAATTTTAGTCAAACTAGTTTTGTTGAACCTAATTTAGTTCATGAATTATTAAAAAACCCAACTAACTTAGAATTAAGTAAAGATCAAAAAGAAAAAAATGAAATTAAAAACTATAATAGTTTATTTTCAAGTTTAAAAAGTGAATTACGCACAAAAGAAGCACTTTTTGTCTTAGGAGTAATTGGTTTATTAGCATCAATTACAACTACATTTATTATTGTTAAAAAAATTAAAAAATAATTAAACTTATAAACAAACCTCAGTTTGAAAAGACTGAGGTTTTTTATTTTTTTTTAATAAAATAGTTAACTTTTTAAATTTTTTTCTAATACTATAATGAATAAAAAGTTTAAAGGAGATTAATTATGAAAAAAGCTTTAAAGTTATTACCATTATATAGGTTAGAAAAAATAAATAGCCTAAAACAGATTAGCAAAAAACTAGATTTTAGAAAAGTTCTAAAAATAATATCTACAACTGGGTTAGTATTATTTTCAACAACTATTCTAGCTGTTTTAAATTTTAACAATTTTAGATTTTCAAAAAAAGTTAGTTTAGAAGAACAATTAGAGCAATACAAAGTTGAATTAAATAATAAATATGGTTCTTTACAATCTATTTATAATAAACAAATAAGTGAAATTAAAGAATTTAAACAAAATAAAAATTTATTAAAAACTATTAGCTTAAAAGAACTAGAAGCTAAACTTAATAACTTAGAAAATCAAAAACAAAAAGCAATACTAGATATTAATCAAAATAATCAAAAATTAATAGCAAATCAGAAAAAACTAGATTTTTTAACTAATTTAAAAAATGATTATTCTAAAAAACTAGTAGAATTAGAGACAAATAAAAATAATAACTTAAAAGAATTTGAACAAATTAATTTAGAAATTAATAAATTACAAACAGAAATTAATACTTTAAACAATCAAATATTAAATAATACTCAAATTAAAACAAATTTAATTAATAAAAATAACAATTTAAAAGTTTTAATTACTAATTTTGAAAAAGAAATTAAGAATAATAATAATCAAATTGTAAGTACAAAACAATTAATAAATGTTTTAGAATCTCAAAATTCTAGTTTATTAAATGAAATTAAACAATTAAAAAATCAATTTGATCAGATTAAAAATTCAAATAATTTAAAATCTAAAGAAATTAGTCATTTAGAAAAGCAAATTCAAAATAATAATAAAAAATTAGAACAACTAAATAATAAAACACTAGAAATAACTAATACATTAATTAAACTAGGAAATGATAATCAAAATAATAATGATTTAATTGATAAATTAACAAAAGTATTACAAAATAATCAAAACTCTATAAAAGAAATAAGTAATAATAACTCTATACTTATAAATAATTTAAATGAATTAACTCAAAAAAATCAGCAAATTCTAACTGAAATTAGTAAATTATCTAATTTAATTAAATCTAAAGAATCTGAATTAAATACAAAAACTAAAGAATTAGAAGCTAGAAAATCTAATTTACAAATTTTAATTAGCACTAATTCAAATAATGATAATAAATTAAAATTATTGATTAATACAAATTCAGAAATACAAAATCAAATTAATAGTTTAGTTTCTCAAAATAAATCTCTTGATAATTTAATAGATTCAGCCAAACAAAAAAGAGAGCAATTAACGCAAAAATTAAGAGAACTAGCTGGTGAAGAAAGTGATTTATCTAAAAAAATAGAAGAACTAACTTTAGAAAAACAAAGTTTAGAAGTTCAAATCAATAATTTAAATGAAAAAATTAAAGCAATTAGAACTGAAAATGAGCAAATTATTAATCAAGTTAATAATTATGAATTAGAAATTCAAAATCTAACTGAAAGTTTTAAAGAAAGTAAAATTAAATTTAAGGATTTAGAAACTCAAATTATTAAAATTGAAGAAAACATTAGTCAAGCTGATGAACAAATAAGACAATTAGAAGAAAAAAAAGAACCATTAAAAAAACAACAAGACACTTTGAGATGGTGAGTAAATATTTTAACTAAATATCAGTAGGTAAGTATTATGAAAAAACTTTTATACGTTTTATCAACATTAACTATTAGTATGCTATCAGCTACAACTTTAAGTGCTTGTAGTAAAAAAAATCTGAGTCAACCAAAACAACTATCTAAATTAGAACAACTACAAAATGAAATTTCTAGTTTAGAAACAAATGTTAATAAATATAATGAACAAATTAATAAGACTGAATTAGAAAAACAACAATTACTTAAAGAAATTAATAAAATACAAAAAGAAATCAATAGTTTAAAAGAACAAGAAACAAGTAAAATAGAAGAATTAAATTTATTAACTAATAAAAAGAACACTATAAATAAACAAATTGAAAATTTAAATTCACAAATTAACTCTATTGATCAAATTTCTAAAAAAGACCAAGAAAAAATCAGTTTATTAACTAAACAAATTAAAGAAGTTAAACAAAATTTATCTGATGCAACTACTCAAAAAAACATAAATATCAAAGAAATTAAAAATTTAGAATTACAAGTTAAAGAATTAAAAGAAAAAACACATCAAGTAGAAAAAGAAATTTTAAAAAGTAAATCTAAAAAAGAAGAGTTAATAAAACTTAAAGAAATATCAAAATTAGAATTTAAAAAAACTAAAGATACTTTAGATGAATTAAAAAATGAAAAAGCAAATTTAGATATTCAAAAGACAAATTTAGAAAAACAAATCCAAACAGAAATTTCTAAAGAAAGTAAAAATGATCAATCACTTTCTATATTAAAATCACAATGAGAAACATTACTATTAAACATTAAAGAAATAGAAGAAGAAAATAATAAGAATGAAAAAGAAATTAATAAACTAAAACAAATTAATCAAATTGATAATACGAAATTAAAAGAATTAGAAAAAATAAAAGTACAAAATGAATTAAGACTAACTGATTTAAATAACAAAAAAGATGAATTAGAAAAACAAATAACTGATAAACAAAAAGAATTTATTTCTAAAAGTAAGGAGGCTAAAATTGCTCAAGATAAATTAAATGAAATTAATTCTAAAATTCAAAAAATTGATAATAGTACAAATGATATTAATTTAAAATATGAAAAAGAATTTAAAAAAAGTAAAGAATTAGAAGAACAAATTAAAAAAGTTGAACAAGGTATTGAACTTCAAGAAAAAGATTTAAAAAAATTAATATTTGATAAAGAACAAAAAGAAAAACAAGCAAATGGTTTAAAAGTTGAAAATGATAATGCACAAATCCAAATTGATGAATGAATTAAAGCAAATACAAGTTTAAAAAATAAATTAGATGAAATTATACAAAAAAATAAATTGTTAAATGAGCAAAAAGAAAAATTAGATTCTGATATTAATACTTATTTTCAAAAGAAAAAAGACTTAGAAGATAAAAGATATTTATTAATTAATCAAGTTTCTGAACTTAAAGAAAAAATTAGAGAAGAAAGCAAAAAAATCAAAGAAAAAGAAAAGCAATTAGAAGAGTTATCTAATAAATATTTAGAAAAACAAAATCAAATAAGAGATTTAAAAGAAGAAAATCAGAGATTAGAATCAAGTATTAATGAATTAAATTCTAGATATGAGTATTTAAAGAAAAAAACAGTTAAAGCAGAGTATGATGGAAATAAATGTATAAAAATTGGCTTTTTTTATAATGATAAAGAAAAATATCAAATTGAACCATTTAAAAAATCAACAAATGAAGTTCCAGATCACATACCAGCTTTCTTAAGAAATTTATCTTATGCTTTTAAAAATAATCAAAATCAGATTGTAAAAAATCTTGAAAAATGAAATCTTGATTTTGTTGAAAATATAGAAGGAATTTTTTTAGAGTCTTATATAAACATGAATTTGAATAATTGAAAAACATCTAATGTAAAAAATATGAAAAAAGCTTTTTATGGATCATCGTTTTGCTGTGGTGATATTTCTAAATGAGACACTTCTGAAGTAATTGATATGAGTGAGATGTTTAGTAATATTAGACATACAATTAAACTTGATCTGTCAACAAAATGAACTAGCAAAACAGCATATCATGATTTTGATAGAAGGCAAAATTCATATCAAATCAAATGAACAGCTTGAAATGTTTCAAAAGTTAAAACAATGAAAAATATGTTTGCTGGTTCTTGATTTAGTGGTTCATTAGATACATGAAACGTTGTAGGAATAATTGACGAGTATAATTTTTGACCACACTATATTAACTTAAGTTGATTTGCAAAATGAAGGTGACCAAAAAACACTAAAGGTCGTGATCCTTACTTTTGAGAAAATATTTCACCTATAATTTTATAAAATAATAACCTTATTAAATAAATTCACCTTTTATTTAACTAAAGTTTTAGTAAAGTAGTTTAAAATTAATATCATATAAGACTTTTAATTTTTTTAATGTCTTATTTTCTATTTTATTAATAAAAAAATATTTAAAATTTAAAGAAAGAAAGGTGAATTAATATTATAGTATTTTCTCAGTCAGTATCATTTGGACAACAGGCTGTTGCCTTTTTAAAAGGGACATCACTACTAATGTTAGTGTTGGTATTTTTCACAATTTTTTCTTACTATGTTCCTAAAGGTAAAAGAGCAATGTCGGGACTTTCTGGAGCTGTTTGTGCTACTTTTTTAATAGAAGTTTTCAACTTTTGAGTTTTAGGAAGAATTCCAGTAATTGGTGATTTTACTAAAGTTATAGGTAGTGTTGCAGGAACTTTAGCAGCTCCAGCTTGTACAATACTTGTAATTATTTTAATGGGTGGAAATCCATTATTTGCGATTTTATGTGGTACAGCTGTATTTGCAGTAGGTTTATCAGTTGATGTAGATGGTATATCTAAATCTATTGCTAGAACTTTAGTAAATACAAGTACTACAAAAGGACAACAATTATTATCTGATGATAATTCAATAAGAGCTATTGCTGAATGAATTAAAGGAAATAACCTAGGATCTGAATTATCAAAAACTTTTGAAAGTGTTAAGCCTAATTTATTAATAACTGATCAAAAAGATGTTTTAAAAACTATATTTAGTAAAGAATATATGCCAACTTTTGCAATGAATTTAAGAACAACAGTTGGTGCATTTAACGTTTTAGCCGGATTAGTTGCTGGTTATACAATGTATTGAGCATTAGTATTATTACAAAAATATGCTCCAGATGGTTTAGATTTAATAATTGCTTTATTAATAATTGCTCCATTAACTGCTTTAACAGCAAAATTTGGAGCTAATGTAGTTGCTCCACTTTTAAAAGGAATAGGATCATCTATTGAGGTTGCTATAAACTTATCACCAATACCAATGGCAATAGTTGTTGGGGGATTTTTAACAGTAGTTGGAACTTCACCACTATCATCAATGGCATTAGCCGTTGGTTTAGGATTACAAGGTTCAGCAATGGCAGTAGGTAGTGTTTCTGCTATGGGTTCATCATTTATGAATGGTGTATTATTTGCAAGAATGAAATATGGTGAAAAGAAACAAACTATTGCTTGTTCAATAGAACCATTATCTCAAGCTGACATTATTTCAATGAATCCAGTGTCTGTTTATATAACTAATTTTATTGGTGCTGCTGCTACTGGTATATTAGTAATTGTTTACGGTCAAAATATTTTAAATATAGAACAAACAGTATTTATGATTAATTCAAATAGTTATGAAATTGTTCGTGGATTTACTCAACAAGGAGTTGGTTTAGCTACTCCATTTGGTCCAGTTGCTATGTTTGGTCAAGGTGGTGGTCAAACTGCTGAAGTATTAACTAAAACTTCAAATCAATATGCAACTTGACAATTAAATATGCACTTAGCTATTTTATTAGTACTAACTGCTATATTAAATGTTGGAGCTGGTTTACTAGGTGGATATATGTTTAGATACAGTAGAAGAACTACTTATTTTGAAATATATAATTTACCTTTACCATTAAAACATCAATATTTACTAGAAGAAATTAAATTATTTCAAAGTAATAAACGTCGCTTTGCATGACAATGACAAACTATCATTTTCTTTAATAAAATTAAAGAAACTATTAAGGTTAAATCAATTATTTATATAAAGACATTCGTTGATTGTTTTAATAAATTTTTAGTAGAAAAAGAACAATTAATAAAAACTAAAAAAGAAGAATTATTACATACAAGTTCTTCAAAAAAAGAGTTCAAAGATAATTTTAAAAAAGAAAAAAAACAAATTATTATTAATTTAAAAAATAAATGAATAAATAACTATAAAAATGAAATTCAAAAAGCTAAACAACATTATAAAGAATTATTAAAACATTATGCTAGCCAATTAGAATTATTAAAGAAATTAGTTAATGAAAATAAAAAAATGAAGCAATCAGTTTCTGCACAAGATAAAGCTAAATATAAATCACTTAAAGCTGAATTTAAAAATACTCAAAAGCAAAAACATATGGTAGTAAAATCTGAATTAAAAGGTTCTGTTGGAAAAGATAGATTAACTAAATTACATAATAAAAAAATGCAATTTTTACAAGATAAGATTAGTTTTTATGAGCAAGCTTCAAAATTCTATCCACAGAAAAAATTTGCTATTAAAACTTCATTAGAATCACATTAATTAGTTATTAAATAAAAAAATCAAGCACTATAATTTTGCTTGATTTTTTTTATCTTCTTTTTTTTCTTTTTGTTCTTGATCTATTATTTGTTTTATTAGTTTTTGTCTTTTTTCTCAAGTTCTATTTGATAAATGATATGAGTAAAATTCTATTGCATCAGTTATTAATATAAATGCAAAAGGAATTAAACCACATCCTAAACTTGAAAATAGAATTCACATATTTTTAGAGCTTCAATTAGTATATTGTTTTGTATTATTAATGCTTGCTAAACCAAATACTTTTGAATTAAACACTGGTATTGAAAATACTATTATTGAAATTAATAAGGCAATAACACAAGCATAAATTAAAGGTTTTGAAATAGTTCAATCAATTTTTTTAGTTTCTTTTCAATTTGTAAGTTTTATTAGGTGAGTAAATAGAATTGGTGAAATGATACTTGTAATAAACATACTAGTTCTTCCAAATACTATAAAATCGTGCATGTCATCTAAATTGGTTAATAAAAGATTACTATTTTGTTGAATAAACAAGAATCAATTATTAGCTTTAGTATAATTTTTTAAACTATTATAATAATCAAGATCTGTCACTGACATTCCAATTATAAACGAGATTATTTGTGCAGTTGATAAAGATAAACCTACTTTAAATAATGGTCAGATTATTTCATTAAGTATGCTCTTATTTCTTAGTTGAGGTTTATTTTTTAAAAGAGTTCTATCAATTGGACTCATTCCAATTCCAAATGCTAAACAAGAGTCAACTACAATATTAACAAATAAAATATTTGTAGCGTTTAAAGGTGAAATTTTTAATAGTAATGAAATAATAACAATGCTTATTACATTTGCAAAGTTAAAGCCTAATAGTAAAACAATTGCACGTCTAATTTTTTGATAAACATTGCGTCCCTCTAAGACCCCAGTCATCATAGTATTTAAATCATCATTAGTCAATATTACATCTGCTGCTTGTTTTGCAACATCAGTTCCGCTAACACCCATAGCAACTCCAATATCAGCTATTGCTAAACTTGGAGCATCATTAACTCCATCACCTGTCATTGAAACAATATATCCTTTTTTTTGTAAAGCTTGAACGATCCTTACTTTGTGTTCAGGGTTTACTCTTGCAAAAATCTTAATATTATCAATTGCACTTTCTAGTTCTTGATCAGTATACTGTTCTAATTTTTCTGAAGACATTACTTCATATTGAGTATAAGCTAAGTCTAAATCTTTTGCTATTGCCAAAGCTGTAGTGGCATGATCTCCAGTGATCATAATTGTTTTAATACCGGCAGCTTTTGCTTGTTGAACTGCTATTAAAGCTTCTTTTCTAATGGGATCAATCATTCCAACAGCACCAATAAAAATTAAATCTTCTTCAGTTTGTAGTTCATCACTTAAAATTTGTTTAAATCCAAATCCTAATACCCTTAAAGCATCATCGCTTAAAGATGTTGATAATTTTTTAATTTCTTTTTTATAAGTATTAGTCAATTTAACAATTTTATTATTAATAAAAATTTTTGAACATTTTTTTAGTATTTGGTCTAAAGCACCTTTTGTAAAAATAAATCTCTTATTATCTTCTAAAATATTAACAGTTGACATCAGTTTTCTTTCACTATCAAAAGGTATTTCAAAGACTCTTGGATATTTTTTTCTAAATTCTTGTTCATCAATTTTTAAATGCTCAGCAAAATCAACTAATGCAAGTTCTGTAGGATCTCCAATTCTTTCACCTTTTTCAGTAATTGAATCATTTGGTAAAACTAAAGATTTTAAAAATAAAGTTTTAGCTAATTCATTTTTAGTTTTGTTTATAAATTGATCAGATAAAATAATTTCATTGTTTCAAATTAGCTTTTTAATCGCCATTTTATTTTGAGTTAATGTTCCTGTTTTGTCAGTGCAAATTACATTTACTGATCCTAAAGTTTCAATGCTTTCTAGTTTTTTAACAATAACATTATTTTTCGCCATTCTTTTTGTAGCAAAAGATAAGGCAATAGATACAATAGCAGAAAGTGATTCAGGAATAACACCTATTGCTAATGTTATTGAAATCATTAAATAAGTTGCCCAATTGCTTTTATTTGAGCTAATTATAAAACTAATAAATACAAAAAAGCTTATTATAATAGCTAGAATAGAAATTAAATAACTAAATCTATTCATTTTCTTTTCTAATGGTGTTACTTGTTCTTCATTTTCAGAAATTGTTTTAGAAATTTTTCCAATTTCAGTATCAATTCCAGTTTTAATAACAACTCCAATTGCTCTACCTGAAGTTATAAAAGTAGACATAAAACAAATATTTTTTTTATCAGCTAGAATATTAGTTTGTTTAATTGGCTTTATATTTTTTGCAACTGGTAATGATTCACCTGTTAAAATTGATTCTTCAATCATACAATCATTGGATTCTAATAAGCGTAAATCTGCAGGAACATATTTTCCAGCCTCTAATATTACAATATCACCAATTACTAATTCAGAAGCATCAATTTCTTTAACAGTTGAATCTCTTAAAACAATAGCTGAAGGCCTAGACAATGATTTTAAAGCATCAACTGATTTTCTTGCTTTAATTTGTTGAATTGTTTCTAAAGTTGCATCTAAAATAATTACGCCCATAATTACTATAAAGTCAATAAAATCATCAAATTTGACTTCAAAATGTTTTGATGAAATTAATGGGGCTATTACTGAAATAATAGCTGCAATGAATAAAACTATTTGTATTGGTTGAATTAAAGATTTTAAAAATATTAAAATAGCAGGTGTTTGTTTATTTTTTGCTAATTCATTTTTACCATTTGTTATTAATAATTCACTAGCTTTTTGATTTGTTAAACCAGTTTTAATATTTGTATTTAATATTTTTTGAACTTCATCAATCGTTTTTTGCTCTAAATTATCCATATATAAAACTATTTACTCCCTAAAAGTTTATTTATTAATTCATAACACTTTATAATATTAGTCTTATTTAAATTAGAAATCTTTATAAAGTCATCTTCTTGATAAAAATTTATTGTTTCTTTAATCATTTTTTCATTTTTAATATATTCATTTCTTTTTAACTTATCTAATTTAGTACCAATTATAACAACTGGAATATTATAATGTTTTAAAAATTGATACATCATTACATCATCATTACTAGGTTTGTGTCTTAGATCTAATAATAAAAAAACACCTTTTAAATTTTTACGATTAATAAAGTATTCTTCCATCATTTTTGCAAATTGAATTTTTAAATTATCATCAACTTTTGCATAACCATAACCTGGAGCATCAACTAAACGATACTCCCCTTTATTAATTTCAAAAAAGTTTAATAATCTAGTTTTTCCAGGAGTATTTGAGATTTTTGCTAGTTTATTATTATTTGTTAGTGAATTTATAAAACTAGATTTTCCAACATTACTTCTCCCAATTAAGCAAATTTCACTAACATCATCATTAATTCAATTGTTTTTGTTAGCTGCTGAAGTTATAAAACTAGCTTGTTTTATCATTGTTTATCCTTTCTGATTAATTCTTTAAAGTGTGTTTTAAATCATTGATCTAAATTATTTGTGTTATAAAATCAAAATCTACTTTTTGTATGAAATGCATTTATATAAACAACTTTTATAAATCGTTTTGAAATTTCAATTTTAAAAACAGATCTTAAAACAATTAATCTATTAACTACAACTAAATATTTTTCAGTTTTAACAAATATTAAATTAGATATTAAATAAACTAAAATCATAAACATAATAAATTCACAAATGATTGAACCTATTATTATTCACTCATATAAAAAACTTTTGTTTAATAAATTTTTAAATTTTAAAATTGTAAAAATCAATAAAACACAAAATGAAATAACGCAACTAAAAATGTTTATTAATTTAATATTTGAATATCTATTCTCATTAAAATTGAATTTTAGGTTTTGATCTTTTACTTGGTTATAAATCTTTTTTACTTTGTATAATCAATAAAAATTTATTAAAAATAATATTAAAGTTAATATAAAAACTGTAAAGCTTAAAAAAATACTTGCAGTATAATCAATTTTCATTTTAAAACTCCTTTTTTAGTTTTTTAATAGATAAAACTAGTAAAAAGACATCACCTAAAATTGTTAGATTTTGATCATCTATTTGCAACACGCAACCTTTTTGTAAAAGATTTTTATCTTTAATTACACAAATACTACAACTTTTAATTTCACTAATTTTATATTTATAAAATTGGTTATTATCATCAATTACTAAATGTAAATTAGTTAAATATAACTTAGTTTTTTTAAAATCATAGCTTGTAGTTTGATACAAGCTTAAACCCTTTTTTAATATTAAATAATCATCATCAAAATAATCTTTATAATCTTTAGTTTTTTTATTAATTCCAGATATTAAAAGTTCTTTTTGAAATAATCCAATTTCATTTTTTGGTAATTGATATTCAAATTCAATTTGATTTAGTGTTGAGTTTTTATTATCAAACTTATATTTATTTCACTCTTTTAGATAGTTTTTATTAAAAACAATAAAATCCTTATTTTTAATTTGATAAAAATAAGTTAATATAAAAGTTATTAATAAAAAAATAAAATAAAAAACTGTAAAAATTATTATTCCAATTATCTTACTAGACATTTTTATTCTTCTTCATTATCAAATAAACTAGATTCATAAAAAGTAAGAAAATCCATTAAAGATTGAGCATTATTTAAAACTTCTAATTTTAATAAATCTTGTTTGTTATTAAATTTTAAATTATTATTTAGCATATTAAATAATAGTTCATTTGCATAATTAAAATCTTCAAACTCGGTTTCTTTAATTAAAAGTTGATAGATTTTTTTAAATTCAACTTTTTTTTCAAATATCTCGATAAACACTCTTTGGTTTTGTTTATATAATTCTGAGTTATTTTTTAAAATTTCTTGTTTTAAATTATTAAGAAACTCTTCTTTTTTATCTTCTGATAAATTATCAGGTGAATTAGTTTCTAATTTTTCTAATTGTTCTATTAAAAAACTATTAGACTTTAAATAAACAGCAAAATTTTTTGCTAAAAAATAACTATTTAATAAATTGAATTTTGTTGAGTCTTTTATTTTTAAAATTTGTTCCAAGATTTGATCTTCAGCTTGAATTAAATTATTAGTTAAGGTATCTCATGTTTCATATTCTTGAACATCTTCAAAATCATTTATTAATTTGTTTATTAAATTAGTTTGTAAATTTTCTTGTTCTAGTTCTTCTTGAATAAAATCTAAATTAGTTAAAATATAAGCTAAACCCGATTCAAAAAAATCAGTGTCAAAAATCTCTTTTTTATTCATAAAAACTCCTTTAAACTACCTTAATTATACATTACTAGTAATATTTTATTTTAATATATAATATAGAAAAGAGCATTAGAAATGATAGAAATTTATAAACTAAAAGAACTTAAAACTAAAGATCTTAATTCATATACTCATATTAATCCTTGATGAAATAAAAAAGCTAATAAACTTATTTTTAAAATCAAAAATTTTATTACTCATTTTAATTTAAACCCAAATGATTACATTGATTTTGATAATATCGAACAAGTAAATTTAGATAAGTTTTTTAGAACAATTAATAATTATTTACATTTTTTTAATCCAAAATTAAATCATATAATTACAAATAAAAAGCTATTGGTTAAATTTCAAAAACAAATTAAAAATTATATGAAATTGATTGGTATGTGCTTTGCAATCTTAATTATGATTGATTTTTATAACCAATTAAATGAAAAAGAAATTCTAAATAAAAAAGAATCAGTTTTAAAAATTTCTAATAAAACTTTAAATGATAAATTTGAAAGATTTACTACTGAAGTTTTAAAACTAATTCCAAGTGAATATAAAAATAATTTAAAAGATTTGTATAATGAAAAAAAAATAAATAATCAATTATTTAATTCTAGTGAGTTTATTAGATGAACTAGTAAATATGCAACTAGATTATTTAAAACTAAAAAAATAAAAGAAATTGATTATCTAAAAGTAGTTTATTATTGTATATTAGAAAATGAATTTAATAGATCGGTTAATTTATTGATTAGAGAATTTATTAATAAATTGTAATTAAACTTCTGATTCATTAGTATGAGAAATCATTAATTCAGGTATCATAACATCTTGTGGTAATGAATAAATATAATAAATAGTTTGAGCAATTTGCTCTGGTTTTAATCCACCATTAATTTCATCAATTGACTTTTGATAATCATTATGAATTTGTTGATTTTTTGTACTATCTAATAAATTGGTATTTACAATAGCAGGTTCAATTAATGTAAATCTAATATTAGTATTGCTTAATTCTTTTCTTAATTGTTCAGTAATTGCATTAACCGCATATTTAGATCCACAATAAACTGAATGATCAGTATATGTGTATCTGCTAGCAACACTAGAAATATTAACTATTGTTCCACGATTTTGTTTTAACATACTTGGTAAAACTGCATCCATTCCATTAATTACACCTTTAACATTAACATCTATCATTTTATATTTATCTTCAATGCTTTGATCTTTATATTTTTCTAAAATCATTATTCCAGCATTATTGATCATCAAATCAACAGAACCATAAATTTTTTCAGCTTGTTTAATAGCAGAATTTAATTCATCAAAATTTGTAACATCAACTCTAGCAGTTATTGTGTTTTTCAAATTTAAATTGTCTAGAATTTCTTTTCTTCTTGCAACAATTAATAAAGGATGGCCTTGATTTGAAAAATATTTTGCACAAGCTAATCCAATTCCTGAACTAGCTCCAGTAATTACAACTAATGGTTTCATTTTTACTCCCTTTTATTTATTATTTATAAAAAAAGCTATTGAAAGTAACAATAGCATTGATTATTTAATACTTTTTATTGTAATTTTATATGGTTTTAAAATATCTTTAATTTCAACAGTATCACCAATTTTTTTACCTAAAATAGCTTTAGCAATTGGTGATTCATTAGAAATTAAACGAGAAAAAGGATCGGCTTCAATGGCACCAACAATTTTTATTTCTTTTGTTTTATGATCTAGACTTGAAAGAAATTCTACAGTTGATCCTATTTTAACTTCACCAGTTGAATGAGTTTTAGAATCATCAATAACTTTAGCTCTATTGATTAAAGTTTCAACTTCTTTAATTCTTGCTTCAACTTCAGCTTGTCTATTTCTTGCAGCATCATAATCAGCATTTTCAGATAAATCACCTTGATTACGTGCTTCAACTAGTTCTTCAATAACTTTAGGTCTAGTAACTTCTAAAAGATTTTTAAGTTCTGCTTTTAATTCTTCTAATCCTTCTTGAGTTAAAATAATTTCTTTTGACATGTCCTTCTCCTTATAACTAGTTAATTATATAATAAAGACTAATAAATATCTATTACTATATCAAATCTAAAATTAAAATATATTTAGAAATCTATTTTTTAAAATTACTAATAATTAAATTAGTAATTTTTTTATTATTAATAATTTTATTTAGTTCATCAAAATCAGCATTTTTAATATTCTCAATTGTTTTAAAATGCTTGTATAATTTTAAATTAGTTTTTTTACCAACACCTTTTATTAAAAAGATTTGATCATTTAACTGATTGTGATATTTTTTTCTAAATCCAGATTTTGCATATTCATCAACTCTAATTTGTAAACTAGTTAAAAAATTATACAATTTTTTGAAGTTTTTAATATCAATAGTTTGTTCAAAAATATCAATTAAGTATCTAGTTTTATGATTATTATCTTTACTTAAACCGATTACATTAATTTTTAAATTTAATTTATTTAAGACTTCTTTAGCTGCATGAATTTGAATAATCCCCCCATCAACAATAATAAGATCTGGTAGTTGCTCTTTTTCTTTTATTCTTTTTAAAAACCTTTTTTCTAACATAAACTTCATTCTTGCATAATCTGAAGTATATTGAGAATCAATATTATATTTTCTAAATTCATTTCTAACTGGTTTTGCATTAATATAAACTATGCAAGCTCCAGTTATAAACTGATTATAAATATTTGAAATATCAAAAATTTCAATACGTTTTGGATATTTGTTAATATTTGATACTTGTTGAAGTTGATCTAAAATTTCAAGCTCATCTCCACTATTAACATTATTTGAAATAATAGATTTATTTAAACTATCAATAGCATTTTGTTTTGCTAATTTTATAAACACATCATCTTGATTATTAAAACTATAAGAACTAAACTCTAACAAATTTTCATCTAAATCTAACAAGTCAATTTCATTTGGTATTAATAACACATCAGGATAAAGATTTTTTTGATAAATTTGCTGTAAATAACTATTTAATAATTCATCTAGATTTTGACCTTCATAATTTTGAATGTATTCATCTTTATAAGTTAATTGACCCAATCTATAAAATAACATTACAAAACAAATTTTTTCTTCATTAATTTCATAATTAATTACATCAATATTTTTATTTGTAACAATATCAACATTTTGTTTTGCAGTAATAAAATCTAAACTAGTAATTTGGTCTTTAATTCTTTTTGCTTGTTCAAATTGTAAATTATCACTAGCTTTTTGCATTTGTTTTACTAAAGTTTGTTTCACTTGATTAATTTCACCTTTAAAAAATTTATCAACTTGTTTTATTTGATATTCATAATAACTAGGATCAACTGTTTTAAAACAAGCCCCAGAGCATTGATTTAAATGATAATACAAACAAGGTTTTTTCAAATCACCTTTACACATTTTTAAAGGAAACAAACGTTGTATGGTTAATAAAATAGATCTAGCATTACTTCCAATTGGTAAAGGTCCATAATTTCTTATAGCTTTTTTTTCATACTTTCTAACATATTTATACATTGGATCTTTTTGATTAGTAATCACAATGTATGGATAAGTTTTATCATCATTTAATAAAACATTATACTTAGGACGATATTTTTTAATTAAGTTTTTTTCTAAAAGTAATGATTCTTTTTCATTATCAACAATAAAATATTTTAAGTCAGTAATTTCTCTAATTAGTCTTGTTGTTTTTATATTATAAGCTTTATTAAAATAAGTACTAACTCTTTTTTTTAAATTTTTAGCTTTTCCTACATAAATAACTTCGTTATCTTTATTTAAAAATAAATAACAACCAGGTTTATTTGTAAGTAAGTCAACTTGTTTTTTTAAATTCATACTATTACCTACTTTTGTTCAAATAGCTCATTAAAAAATTCATCATCACTTATTTTTTTAGATGGTTTATTTCTTTTAAAAGGACTAATTTGACTATCTGTTAAAATACCTTCTTTATGATGATTTTTAAACTGACTAGTATGATTTTTTGTAGAATCATTGATTATTTCTTGCTCTTTTTTAAAATCAGTTTTTTCTAGTTTTCAAAATAACATTTTATCGACAAAATTAGTATCTAATAGTATATTTTCTAAGTTTGTTAGTAAATTTTTTTCTTTGTTTTTATAAACTGGTAGTTCTAAATTATCATCTAATTTGTTTTCAAAAATTTTTAAATCTTTAACATCATAATATTTAGTTATTTTAGGTGTAGCTATTTGATTATTTAAAGCATTATTGTTTTTCAAAGATATTTTTTTGGCCTTATTTTTTAATAAGTAAAATGGATCATCAGTCACTAATCATACAAGCGAAATTATTAATAAAACAATTAAGGTTAAATAACTAGCAGGTAAAGTAATATATCAAAAGATTCCGCAAATAAAAAATGAAATAAACCCACCAAATAAAAATAGATTAAAATAAGTATCTTTATTAAAAAAAAAGTTTACTCAGTTTTTAAAATCTATTGTAAAAACTGAATTTGTATACCAATGATAATTATAAAATTTAATTATTTGAACTAAAATATCATTTTGTCATAAAGCATAAATTTTGTAATTATTAGAAATAGTTTGCTCGTTAATAAATTGTCAAATTATAAAATTTAAAGTTAAAAAACTAGCTAAAACTATTATAAAAAAACTAATTATTATAAATGTTTTTAATTTAATTGTTACTATTAGTTTTTTAAATAAACAAAAGTCAAAAACAAATAATAAGAAATAAATTAAATATTTAAATCATCCAAATAAAAAAGAAAAGAAAATATCATCAAAAAATTGTCCGACTAGTGTTAGTCTAAACATACTAATAATTAAAAATATAAAAATAATTATGGCAATTAAATTATTTTTAAAATTACTAATTTTAGAAATAAAAAACACTTTAGATTCAAAATTTTGATTTTTTCTTATCTTTTTCATAAAAAATTCCTATATATTTTCTAATATTATTATAAAAATACTAAACAATTACTTAAGATTTTTATTTAATTTTTGTTTTAAATGCTTTATTTGTATTAATTAAAATAAATTCTTTATCAAGCTCTTTTTGTAGTTTTTTACCTTCACTAGTTGATAATCTTTGTTTTAGTTTTTTATTATAATATGCAAAGTATCAAATTATTGCAAATGCTAGTGAAATTATAATAAATAATAATTCAACAACTGCTCCTATTAAATCTTCTAATTTTGTGTCTAGATCTTTTTTAATATATTTAGCAATTATATTAAATAATTCATAATAGTGATAAAAAAATAATACAATTAATAAAATTAATACCAGACTAAAACTAATTCATTCTCAAATATGCAATTTAATATATTTTTGAATAGCAACTTTTAATAATGCTAAAACACTTATAATGTATAAAGAAATTATAATAGCACTTGATGCTTCTGTTAATTGAGCTACATTAAAAATTAATTGAGTTCCTGGTTTTTGAAAACCATAAATAATATCTGGAATAATTAATCATAAAAATGTTATTAAAAGTATTACATAAGTATTTAATAACGAAGCTTTAACAGGAATATTGTCTTTATTTAATTCATTATATTTTTCAGAAATATATCCTTCAACAGCCATAGGTTGAAGCATTGTTCCACCATACAAAGCATTCTGTACAGAAGTATTTGCTCTTAAAGCAATTTGGGAAATAAACATTATAACAATACCTAAAACAGATAATCATTTTATTTGTATTATTGGTTGCATATTTCATAACCCAGTTGTCATATTTTGACTAAAGCCTTGTTTTGGGTTAACTGCTGCAAAAAATATCATCATAATTACTATGTAAAATATTGATGAAATTAACATAATAATCATAATACCTTTTGATAAGTTCTTTTCTGGATTTTTAATATTTTTACCAGCTGTTGCAAATGATTCAAATCCAGAAAAAAAGAAAAAACAAGAAACAAATGCTTTTGAAAAAGCATTAAAACTTAATGTTTTAATTGATTGATTAAAATCATTATTTCACATTTTATAATTAGTTGAACCATTCATAAAAGCCATAACAATGCCAGCTAAAATTAAAACAAGTGAAGTAGCTCATTTAATAGCTGATGAATAATTTGCTATTCTTTTAAATCATTTCATACCACCAAATATTACTAGTGCAAATGCAAAATAGACAACAATTCCTAAAATATCTAAAACTAATGAACTTCAGTTTCCAAGACCAGCTATTTTATCAAAGCCTCAACTTAATCCTGGATAAATCTGTTATTAAAAAAGTTTTTAAAAGACCTCAAATTTGATGAGCAATAATAAATGGTAACATTACATACTGAATAAATGCAACCATTAATCCTATAAATCTACCAAAAGCTGTTCTAGCATACAAATAAGTTCCACCATTATTATCTGATTTATGAATAGTAGAAAGTTTTGCAAACGCTAATGCACAAATTGAAGCAACTAGTCCTAGTAGTGCAAAAATTCAAAAAATATGTAACCCTGTTGAATTTTGATTTATTTGATTTTGAATTTTAATATTAGAAAAAATTGCTAAATTACCTATAAAACCAATACCAACTGTATAATTAAATCCCATTCAGATAAATTCTTTTAGAGACATCTTTTTTTCGTCCACCACAATCTTATACCGTTTTTCTATAAAATAATTCATTTTAATTATATAGTAGTATGGTATATAAAATTTATTTGATAATTATTAGATTTAATTTTATAAAAAAAGATAAACCATTAGGATTTATCTCTTTTAGATTTATTGTTTTTTCCCGGGTTGTTAAATCTTTTTTTATTATTTTTAGGAATATAACCTTTACCATCAGATTCATTAATAATTACTAAAACAATTGGTGTTTTTCCTGATTCTTGTTTTATTAATTGTTTAATTCTAGATGTTATATCTTTTTTAATTTCGTTTAAATCATATTTTTTAGGATCTTTTTTATATAAAGCTTGTCCTTCAATAATTAAGTTAGTAATTTCTCTTTGCAAAATTTTAAAGATAGGGTTGTCTTCTTGAATATATAAAACACCTCTCATTTGTGTGTCAATTAAAGAAATTAACTCTTTATTTCTACTATCAATAGTAGCTCCAACTATAATTACTCCATCAGTTGCCAATTGTTTTCTTTCATTTAAAACAATAGAACCAACATCTCCAATTCCAGATCCATCAACATAAACATTTCCGTGTTCAGCACCATGTTCTGATATTGCTAAATGATTCTTTGATAATTTTAAAATTTCACCATTATCAATAATTCCAATATTTTGATTATTAACACCAGCTTCAATAGCTGCCTTTTCGGCATTTAAAAAATCTTTATATAAAGCTTTTATTGGAATAAAGTATTTTGGATTTAAAATAGAAGTTAGCATTTTAATGTCTTCATAACTTGCTCTCATAGATCAAATATTTTTATCACTTAATGCAAGTAATCTAGCATCAGTTCTTGCAAGTTCATCAAGAATTTGAGCATGGCGTTTTTCAACTCCAGCAACTGGGGTATTTGTTAAAATAATTAGATCTTTTTCTGTAAACTCAACTAAACTATCATTAGAAGTAGCGATTTTTGCTAATTTTGAATAAAGATCATCACCAGTACCTGAAATTATTAAAACTCCATTATTTGAATTAACATATTCTTGGATTGAAATTAAATCTTCAGGTTTTATAACTAGATTTTCATGGATTAAATTAGATCTTAAAACTGCATCCATTGTTCTTCCATAAACTGCTATTTTTCTATTGTTTTCTTTAGCGGCCATACATATTTGGCCTAATTTATGAATATCTTCTTCAAAAATTGCAACAATAATTTTAGTGTTTTTTTCTTTAAATGGAGCTAATATGTATTTATCTATTTTATGGTTTGGAACAGTAAAATCTTTTCTTGAAGCAAACTCAGCATCACTAATTAAAGCTAGTACACCCCTTTTTGCAATTTGAGATAAATGAGTATAATCAGTTGAAAAATAAGATTGTTCTTTTCCATCAATAATATAATCACCAGCATAAACAATAGAACCTAATTCGGTATGAAAGACATATCCAAATGATTGTGGTGAAGATGAAGTTGTTCTAAAAATCTCAACTTTGGTATTTCCTATTTTTAAAATATCTTTATCATGAACAACTTTTAATATATGATCCTTATTTTTTACTCTTAACTTTTGAAATTTAATTCTTGCAATTAATTCAGTAATTTCATTGCAATAAATTGGTGCTTCAATTTCTTTTAATAAATAAGGAATAGCTCCCATATTATAAGCACTAGGATTTGTTAAAAAAATTCCTTTTATCTTTTTTTTGTTTTGTTTAATATAGTCAAATTTAGGAATAACTGTATCAATTCCTAAAATGTCTTTTTCAGGGTACTTAACCCCGGCATCAAGTATAAAAAAATCATTATCTATTTCTAAAACATAAAGATTTTTTCCTCTCTCATCTTGACCACCAAGAGCAGTAAATTTAATATCTGGCATTCTAATATCCTTTCAATATGAATATTCTAAATGTTAATAACAAGCAATTAAAACTAATATATATTACAAAACTATTGCTAATATATATTTAGATTTATTTATGTATTTTTAGTTAGCTTATACTTTTTGATTAGTGTGAGAAATCATTAGCTCAGGAATTACTACATCTTGTGGCAATGAGTAAATATAATAAATAACTTCAGCTAGTTGTTCAGGTTTTAAGCCACCATTTAAACTATTTTTTCTTGATATATAACTATTTAAAATCTTTTGATTTTTAGTTGTTGATAATAAATTAGTATCAACAATTGCAGGTTCAATTAAACTAAATCTAATATTAGTATCACTTAATTCTCTTCTAACTTGTTCTGTAATTGCATTAACAGCAAATTTAGACCCATTATAAATAGAATGATCATCATAAGTATATCTTCCAGCAACACTAGAAATATTAACTATTGTTCCATGATTTTGTTTTAACATGCTTGGTAAAACTGCATCCATTCCATTAATAACACCTTTAACATTAACATCTAAAGTATTATATTTATCTTCTAAACTTTGATCAACATATTGATCCATTGGCATAATTCCAGCGTTGTTAATTAATAAATTAACAGGTCCATAAACTTGTTCAGCTTTTTTAACAGCTTGATTTAGTTCTTCGAAATTTCTAACGTCAACTTTAGCAGTTAAAGTATTTGGTAAATTTAAATTATCTAATATTTCTTTTCTTCTAGCAAGTATTAGTAATGGAAAGCCTTTTTTTGAAAAATATTTAGCACAAGCTAATCCAATTCCTGAACTTGCTCCAGTAATTACAACTAATGGTTTCATTTCCCTCCTGTTTAGTTTTTTGTTTTGTCATTTAAAACAAAAATATCTCTTAAAATTTGGATCTTATTAAATTTATCTTTATTTAAATTTAAAAGCTTAATTTTTTTTCTGCTTAATTTAATTAAAAATTCTTTGTTTTTAAATGCATATTCATAAGTATCAGCACTTAAAGTAACATTTGTTAAATCTTTAAGTTTTAAAGTTATATGTTCTTTGTCTGAAAAAATAATTGGAGCATTTAAAGTTCTAAATTTATTAGTTGAAATAGGCATTAATTCTTGCATTTCAAAAAGTGAAACTACAGGATAAATAATTGCTCCATTAGCTGATTTTATAAATCCAGTAGATCCACTTGGTGTTGAAAAAACTAAACCCGTACCCTTAAATTGTTCTAAAAATTCATTATTAATATAAATATCTAATGTTAAAGGTCTTACTTGATTAGTAATTTTTATTTCATTAATTGCATAAACTTTTTGATTATCGTAATTAACTTCAATTAGTCCTAATTCAGTAATGTTTGGGTCTTTAATAATTTTATATAAATCAACATTTTTTAAATCATCAACTCTATTTTTATTAGTATAAAAACCAATTCCACCAAATTTAATTGGTATAAAAATTAATTTATCTAAAATAGATTGATATTTATGTACTGCATACAAAAAAGTACCATCGCCTCCAATGACAAAACAAATGTCTGGTTCTTTTTCATCTTTAGTAAAGTTTGCATCTTTTAATATATCTAATAACTGGTTTAAAATGTCTCCTGATTCTTCGTATTTGTTTGTTATAAAACTATATTTCATAATATTCCTTAACTATATTTAATTATATCTTAGATACTGTTATTATAGAAAATAGCTATTTAACAACTTTCTAAATTTATAACAATTAAAAATCTCTCTTAACTTAGAGAGATTTTAAACTAGTTATGCTTTTAAATCATTAATTTTTTTATTAATTGCTTCTAGTTGTTCTTTATAAGTTTGATATTTAGATTTTTCTTGTTCAACTTTTTGTATTTTTGCTTTTTTAATAAACTCAGGATTATTTAAAATTTTTTGACTTCTTAAAATTTCATTAGTTAATTGAATTTGTTTAGTTTTCAATTCTTTAATTAACTCATCTTTATTAGTAAATGAATCATTTGAAATTTCAATAAAATACTCATCAATTGATAAACTAGTTTTATTAGATATTTTAATAGAATTATCTAACTTAGTATTACAAAAGTTTTTTAAAAAACTATTAATTTGTAAAAAATGTTTTTCAAATATGTAAGAATGTTTATCATTAGTGTTTGAAATATTTGCTAATAAACAAATATTATTTTTAATATTTTTAGTATTTCTAAATTCTCTAATACTTGTAATCATTTTAATAACATCATCAATAAAACTTGTATCATAATTAGAATTTAAATTAGTTCATTGTTCTAAAAGAATAGATTCTTTTAACATCATATTTAAATAAATTTCTTCACTTACAAATGGTATTAAAGGATGAAGCATAATCAAAATTTCTTTTAATACATAAAATAAAGTTTGCTTAGTTTGATAGTTAAATTTATCATTACTTAAATTAACTTTACTAAATTCAATATATCAAGAACAGTATTTGTTTCATACAAAATCTCAAAGATGATTTCCAGCTAAACTAAACTCATATTTGTTCATTTTTTCATAAACATAAGCTTGTGTTTTACTTAGTTGAGTCAAAATTCATTGATTAGTTATTTCTAAGTCAGTTTTATAAAAGTTGGGATCAAATTCAAAGTGATCATCTAAATTTAAAAATACATATCTACTTGCATTTCATAATTTATTTATAAAATTTCAACTAGCTAAAATTTTTTCATTTGAATATCTAATGTCTTGACCTGGAGTTGAATTAGTTAATAAAAATAATCTTAACGAATCACAACCATTATTATTAATAACATCCATAGGATCTATTCCATTACCTAAAGATTTAGACATTTTTCTATTTAATTCATCTCTTACAAGTCCGTGAATTAAAACATCTTTAAATGGAATTTGTTTTGTATATTCTAAAGTTTGAAAAATCATTCTAGCTACTCAAAAGAAAATAATATCATATCCTGTAACTAAAACACTAGTTGGAAAATAATTTTTAAAATATTCACTTTCTAAGCCTTTATTATTTAAAAGTGTTGAAAAAGCTCATAGTCCTGATGAAAATCAAGTATCTAAAACATCTTGATCTTGAGTTCAATTTTCTATATCACTTGGAGGATTAATTCCAACATACATCTCATTAGTTTTTTTGTGATACCAGCAAGAAATTTGATGGCCTCATCATAATTGTCTACTAATACATCAATCATGAGCATTAGTCATTCATCTATTTAAAACATCACTAAATCTATTTGGATAAAAATTAATTCTATTATCTGAATTTTGTAAATCAATTACCATATTTTTAAACTTATCCATTTTAACAAATCATTGATCAGATAAATATGGTTCAACAATAGCATTTGATCTTTCACTAAATCCAACTTGATTAATAATGTCTTCTTCTTTTACAAACAAATCTTCTTTAATAGCATCTTTAATGATTTCTTTTCTAGCAACAAATCTATCTAAACCTTGATATTTTCCGCCTAATTGATTAACTGAACCATCAGTATTTAAACAAATTGGCATTTTTAAATTATGTTTAATCGCTAAATGATAGTCATTTAAATCATGAGCAGGAGTACATTTCATAACTCCAGTTCCAAATTCAATATCAACATATTCATCACTTATAATTGGAATAACTTGCTTATTAACTGGATTAATTACTTTTTTATTAATATATTCTTGATATCTAGAATCGTTTGGATTAACAACTAAACATTGATCAGCAAACATAGTTTCAGGACGAGTTGTAGCAACTATTAAATATTTGTCAGAATTTTCTAACATATATTTAAAATAATACATTTTGCTTTGAGTTTCTTTATAAATTACTTCAACATTAGAAATAGCAGTTTTTTGTTCTGGATCTCAATTAACTATTTGTTTGTCTTTATAAATTATTTTATCATTATAGAACTTTACAAAAATCTCTTTAACAATTTGATTAATATCTTCATCTAGAGTAAATTTTTCAGTTGAATAATCTAAACTTAAACCTAATTTAGCTCATTGTTCTCTAATAATACTTGCATATTCTTCTTTTCATTTTCAAGCTTCTAATAAAAACTTTTCTCTACCCAATTTATTTTTATCTATACCTTGTTTTTTAAGTTTTTGTTCTACTTTTACTTGAGTACTGATTCCAGAATGATCCATACCAGGTAAAAATAAAGTATCATATCCAGTTAATTTTTTAAATCTAATAATAGCATCTTGTAAGCTAGTATCTCAAGCATGTCCAATATGTAATTTACCAGTAACGTTTGGTGGAGGTAAGATGATAGAAAATTTAGGTTTTTTAGAATTAGGATTAGCTTTAAACAATTTTTTATCTAGTCAATATTGATATTTAGTTTTTTCAACTAAGATGTGATTATACTTAGGGTTTAATTGTTTTTTCATAAGTTCTCCTTAATAACTATATAATATTTTAACATTATAAAAAAACTATAAAGTTAGAAAATGCCTCTAGTGAGGCAAAGTGATTTATTTTGTTAATATACAAATTATTGGGTTATCAGATGAAATTATTCCATCTTTATAAGGTAAAAAAGCATTAGATAAACAAGAATTACTATATGCAGATAAACTTAAATTTTCACATTCATACTTAAGGTCTTTAATTGTAATGTTTGTATTATCCTTTGAAATAAAACTAACATAAGTATAATCTTGATAATCTTCAAACTTTAAAATATTTGTTCCCTTGTCAAATTTAAATAAAATTGAATCATCATTAATAAAAGTAAGATTATATTTGAAAATAAAATGAAAAATAGAGTAGTTTTTATCATATCTTTTTGTAGCATTAGCTATAAAAATAATTCTAGCATCTTTACTAGCTTCTAAACCTTTTAAAATCGCTAATTCACCATCAAAATAATCTTTTTCAGGACTTCAAATTTCAACGTTTTTTATTTTTGATTTAATTAGTTCTAATTCTTGATCTGTTACTTTGTCAAAATCTCCAATTGCATAATCAATTTTCATATTTCTACTAATTAGATCTAAACAACCTCTTTCAACTCCAATAATATAAGTTGAATCATTATTAAAAGGTTCAAGATTTAAATTAGTTTTTGCTGTAACAATTAAAATAGTTTTATAGTTCATCAAATAGTCCTTTTGCTCTTTTTGTAAAATCATCACTACCAAATAAATAACTACCAGCTACTATCATATCAACTCCAGCTTGCTTTACTAAAACTGAAGTTTGTTCATTAATTCCACCATCAACTTCAATGGTGTATTTATATTTTTTTTCTTTTCTTAATTGATCTAAAATTTCAATTTTTTTTAAACTAGATGTAATAAATTTTTGACCACCAAATCCTGGTTCAACACTCATAACTAAGACATTATCTAATTTATCTAAATAAGGATAAACTAAACTAACATCAGTATTTGGTGAAATAGCTAAAGAAGCTAAAATATTATTTTGCTTACATAAATTAATAAATTTATTGATTGTACTATTATCTTTTAATGATTCAATATGCATTGTCATTATTTCTGGTTTTGCTTTTATATAATCTAAAAAAAAGTCTTCAAATTGTTTTGTTTTAACATTAACCATAAAATGTACATCAACATTAATATCAATATTTTTTTTAATATCGTGTAGAATTTTAGAACCAAAAGTTAAATTTGGAACAAAATCAAAATCCATAACATCATAATGAATTCAATTTATATTATTTTTTTTACATAATTCTAATTCATTTTTTAGATCCATAAAATTAGCTGATAATACTGATGGAGCAATAATATACTTTTTCATCTTAATATTTATTCTTTCTATTTTGCTTTAATTCTTCATATACTTTTACATAATCATTATAAATGAATGTTGGTAGTAAGTGCTCAGCTACAGCTTTTTTTACTACACATTTAGTTTCATGAGTATGTGTACAATCAACAAACTTACATTTGTTTAAAAAAGGAATAAACGTTTCTCAAGAATATAAAATATGCTCAATATCAATATTATTTAAATCAAATGCTGAAAATCCTGGAGTATCAGCTATAAAAATATTATTTTCTAAATTATAAAGTTGAATACTAGTTGTAGTATGTTTTCCTCTATTTAGTTTTTTTGAAATTTCATTAGTTTTAATTTGTTTATTAATATCTAAAAAGTTATTTAAAGTAGTAGATTTACCAGCTCCAGTTTGTCCTGTAAAAACACTAATTTTATTTTTTAAAAGTTCTTTTAATTTTAAAATGATTGTGTTTTTATTTTCTAAATTGTCTTTATTATTAATGATTAAAACTTGATAATGCATTTTTTCATATCAGTTAATTTTATGCATAACTTCTTGATAATAAGAACTCTTTTTTAATAAATCAACTTTAGTAAAAATTAAAATAGGTTTAATTTTTAGCGTTTCTAACATCATAATATATTTATTTAATAAAAATGATGAAAATAAAGGTTCATATAATGCAGTAACTATTAAGACTTGGTCAACATTTGCAATTTTTGGTCTATCTAGACTATTTTTTCTTGGTTTAATTTCTTTAATATAACCATATCCATCTTCTAAAATACTAAATTCAACAACATCTCCAACTTTAGGTTTTAGTTCTTTTTTTAAATTACCTTTTGCATATACTTTATATATTTTATTTTCATAAAACACATAACTTTCATTACTATCTTTTTTAACTAAAATTCCTTGCATCTACTCACCTTATTTCAAAAATAATGCTATTAAAAAAATAATAAAAATACTCATAACTATTAAAATTCAAAAAATAAAATATTTAGAATTAGTATTTTTAAAAAAATATTGATATTTTAAAGTATTGTTGTTTTTAATATTTAAAGAACTCTCATTTTCTCATCACATATTTGGAAAATCAAGATTAACATTTTGCTCTTGTTTTGCTTTTTGAAGATCTTCAATAATTTGATCAAAAGAATGATATCTATTTTTATAATCTTTAGCTAAGCATTTCATAATAATATTTTCTAGTGCTTGAGAAATATTTGGGTTAATTTCTCTAGGTCTAACAACTTCTTTTAAAATATGTTGTTGAAAATTAACTCTTTCTCTTTCTTTAGAACTAGCAGTATTAGAATTATAGTTTAAAAATAGCATACCACCTGTTAAAAACTCATACATAATCACACCAATTGAATAAATATCTGATTCAAAATAAAAAGCATCTTTTCTTGATTCAAAATTTAAAAACTGTTCTGGTGCTGTATATCTTGGAGTTCCTGGTGAAATATGATTTTGACTATCATCTAAAATAATACTTTTAATTTTAGAAATTCCAAAATCAGAAATTTTTACTTTTGAGTCATTTCCAATTAAAATGTTTGCTGGTTTAACATCTCTATGAATAATATTATTATCATGAATTTCTTTTAAACCTTTAGTAATTTGTAAAAAATAATAAATAAATTCTTTGTTAGATAAAACATTATTATAAGCATTAAATTTTTTACTTAAATCAGCACCATCAATCAGTTCCATTACAATTACATAATAATTTTGCCAACTAAAAATATCTTTCATCTTAACAATATTTTTAGAAAAGGATAATTTTGCAAAAGCATTTGTTTCTAAAAATAAACGTTTTTTAATAGCTTCGATATTTTTATTTTTAGCTTTTAAAATAATTTTTATTGCTACAAAAACATCTTTTTTTTCTAAAACAGAAGCATCCAAATCAAGTGCTTTAAAAACAACTGCAAAAGCACCAGAGTTTAAGTATTTAACTAATTTGTATCGATTGTTTACAATTTGATTTAATAATGCGTCTTTATCTATTCCAAGATCTTTTTTAGTTTTTTGCATTACATAACCTCTAATAAAATTATTGATAAATTATCTGTTGATAAATTATTAATAGAATATTTAATAATGTTTTTAGCTTTAGTTTTTAGTGAAGATTTTAGATCCAAATAGTCTTTAAATGTTTTTATATCAATAAAATCATGTATTCCATCAGTTGTTAAACAAAATAGACCATTACTATCTTTTAAAAAGTAACTATCTATTTTTAGTTTTTTTGTTGGTCCTAAAGCACTAGTTAAGCATTTTCAATAAGTATTTTCATTAAATTTAGTTCCATAATATTTTTGAGCTTGTTTTTTGATTTTTTGCATATCATAATTAGAATTCATTAGATTTTGATCAATTGTTACTTGATTAAAATGTTGATCTTTTAAATGATAAATTCTTGAATCTCCAATATTAATAATATGAGCATTATTATTTGCTATTAAAATAGCAGATAATGTAGTTCCCATATCTTTTACTTCAATAAAACTTTCTACATATTTTTTCATTACATTAATAATATAAGAAATACTATTTTCTAATCATGAAAAAATTTCTTTACTTTCTTTTTGTTTAAAATTAGATTTTTTAAAAAGATCAACAAAAGTATTAACTGCTAGTCTTGAAGCAATTTCACCACATTTATGACCACCCATACCATCACAAATAATTGCTAAAAATGAACCATCAGTGTTTTTATAATAATTTAAATAGTCTTGATTTTCTTTTCTAAAATTACCTTTTTCTGAAAGACCTACTGCTTTTATTTTCATAAACTTACCTATAAATATTATTTTATCATTTAAGTACTTTTACTTTTTTTATTCAAAGATTTTGCAATAATTTTATTTAATAAAAATAATAAACAAATTAGTACTAATAAAATAATAGCAATAATAATATATAAATAAGGGTTTTTATAGATTAATTTATTTTGATCAAAATTATTAACTGAGGTTGTGAAATTATTTTTAATATCTAATTGCTGATTTTGATTTAAAGTATTTGGTTTATTAGATATACTATTGTCTTTTTTTATTTCAGTTATATTTTCATCTTTAAAATTTAAACGAATTTCTTTTTGATTATAAAATTTATTTTTATATTCTTGTTTGGGTTTAATAATTAATAAATTATTTTTAACTTCAGTTTGTAAAGCAGTTAAAAATAATAAATTTAAATCAGGAAAAAGTCTATTAATATTTTTTAAATCATTTTTACTTACTAATAGTTCATTAACTTCAATTAATCAATTTAAATCAATTTTTTTAAAATATTTAGTTATAAAATAAATATCTCTAAGATATTTTTTGTATTTTTGTTTTACTGGTAATGTTATTTTAAGATTAACTTTATCATCTCAAATAAAACGTTTTAGTCTTTTTTCTTGTTGATATTCTAGTTTTAAATTATCATATAATCCATCTCATAAAACTTTATTTTGTTTATAAAATTCAGAGTTTTTAAAATTAGTTTGTTGTAAATAAATTTGTTTTTTAATATCATCAATACTTACATTATCTTTATTAATGTTAAAGTCAAACTCTCTTATTGTTTTATATAAAGAAATAGGAGTATAAAAGCGGTATTTTATATCATTAATACTATATTTGAGTGAATTAAAACTATGTAAGTTGTTAAAATCAATAAATCTAAAGTTTTGCTTTTTATTAAACACGTGTTTTAAGTTAAATAAGTACAAATCTTTATTAAAAGAAAATTGTCAATGATTATTTGTATCAATATAATTAGTAATATTTTTATCTATAGTTTGATATCTAATATTTTTCCAAGTTGTATTTTTTGTACTTTGATTTATAAAACTATCATTTGATAAATAAAAAGTTAGATCATATTTATTATTTAAATATTGATCATTTGTAGTAATAACATCTAAATTAACTGTTAAACTAATTTCAAGTTTCATTCCATCTTTTATAAATGAAATATATTCATCAGATAGTTTAAAATTAAAACTCTTTAAAATATTTTCAACATTTTCATTATAAAAATTAGCTAACCCTTTAGATAAATAAAAATTAGAATCACTATTTTTACTAGGTGTATCTGATGCTTTGATAGTTCTAGTTATATTAACTTGTTCAACTAGATTAAATTCAGATCTAAAATTTTCAATTTTAATATATTTTTGAGTATTTAGATTGTCACTATTATTAGATAAGTTCATACTTGATAATAAAGCTAAAAACATTTTAACCATCTCCTATTAATGTATTAGAAAAAAATGTTTAGTAAGTTAAAAATACTAAAATAGTGTTAAAAAAAGAGTTTTATAATAAATAATAATGAGGTTTATATGAAAGTTAAAATCAATAATTTAGAACAAACTTATAAATTAGCTAAAAAAATAAAAAAAATAATTCAAAACAAACAAATTCCTTTTTATGTTTTATTAAAAGGAGATTTAGGAAGTGGTAAAACTACTTTTACAAAAGCTTTATTAGAACAATTTGAAGTTAAACAAAATATTACATCTCCAAGTTTTGTAATTATGAACCAATATTTTGTAAATGATTTAAAAATCAATCATATGGATGCTTATAGATTAAATAATGATAGTGAATTAGAAATGTATTTAGATGAATTTTTAGATAGTTTAAATATTATTGAATGATATGAAAATTTAAACTTAGATTTAAATACTATTAATAAGTTAATTATTGAAATTAAAATTATAGATGAAAATAAACGTTTATTTTTTATAGGAGAATAAAATGAATTTGTTTATAGATACTACTAATTGAAAGTTAATTTATATTTTAGAAAAAGATCATCAAATTATTGATTCTTTAATTATTTCAAATAATAAAAAACTTTCAGATATTGCTATTTTAAAACTAAATGAGTTCTTATTAAAAAATCAATTAACTATAAAAGATCTTAAAGCTTTTTATTTAACAATTGGTCCTGGTAGTTATACAGGAGTTAGAGTTGGTTTAACAATAGTTAAAACTTTAAAAGTCTTAAATAATAATTTTGAAGTTTTTATAATAAATTCTTTATTATATCAAGCTGGATTAGATAATGTTATTTCATGTATTGACGCTAGAAGTAATAAATATTATATAAGTGTTTATAATAATGCCAAACAATTATTAGATATTAGTTTAATAGAACAAAATCAAATTGATAATTTAATTTCTAAATACAAAGATTTTAAATTAGTAAATGATTATCAATTTGATTACATTAAACACTATTTAGATTTAAAAAAGTATTTTATTAATATAAAAGATGATAACCAATTAAATCCTTTATATATTAAAAGCTTTATTTAATAAAATAAGTTTTAGAGCATAAAAAAATGAGTTTGTAAAACTCATTAAAATTATGCTATTTATTTTTTATTTTTGCCATTTTCACCATTAATTTTAGGTCGTTTGCTCATATCTGTTCATTTTTTAGCACCATTATGATATGCAGAATAAACTCTTATTTTACTAGTATCCCAACTAGATAGATTTTGGTCAAAATTTTCTGCATCTAAAAACATTGCTTCTATATTTTCTAAACTCGATGTTTTTCAACTAGAAATATCTTGATTAAACATTTTTGCTTTGTTGAACATATTTCCCATATCTTCAACTTTACTTACATTTCAACTATTCAATGATTTTCCTTTGTTATCGAATTTTTCAGCTGAACCAAACATAAATCTCATTTTTTTAACATTACCAACATTTCAATTGCTTAGATCTTGATTAAATTCTTTAGCCTCTAAAAACATTTGTGTCATATCTGTTACATTTGAAACATCCCATTTTGAAATATCTTGATTAAACACTGGATTTTTTGCAAACATTGTATACATAGTTTTTACATTTTTTGTTTTTTCATTTCAAGTTAAAGGTCTTTGACCATTATTAAATTTAGACTTTGAGAACATTTGTTTCATACTTGTTACATTACTTACATTTCAATTAGATAAATCCTGATTAAAATCTTCAGTTTCTGAAAGTGCATAATCCATAATTCTTACATTTGAAACATCTCATTTTGATATATCTTGATTAAATTTTTTAGCACCAACAAACATTTGATCAATAGTTTCTAAATTTGAAGTATCTCACATTGATATATCTTGATTGAATTCTTTTGCATCTCAAAACATAGATCTAGTTGAAGTAATTTCTTTTGGTAACTCTTTTGGAACAATTTGAATAGAAGTTGGCATAGCAACAGCTCTTATATGTAATTTATCTGCATCATGATTGTCTTTATGCTCATAATATCCTATTTCAATAATTTCTTTTACATTATTTAATTCTGTATTTGAGCTATCTGAAAAATCAGTTGCATCAGTAGTCTTGATTTCACCTGTTTTTGGATCTATATATTTTGTTGCTTTCTTACCCTCTTTAACCTCACCAAAATCTAAACTAATATTTCTTTCACCAACTTTAATATTAATTTTTTTGATTATCTTGTTCTTTTACAGGTCTCTTTCTAGATTCCTCTTTATTAGATAAATCAATTAATTCTTTTTCTTTAGGATTATTTAATTTATCTTTAACCATTTCAACAATCATTGAATAATTTTTAGCACTAGTTATTTTATCTTTAAAATTATCGTTTCAAATATTTTCTACTTTTTGAGCTAATTGAGTTTCACTAATTGTACTATCAGTTGTTTTACATGCAATTACACTAGTTCCAATTGTAGCAATTAATGTCACTGAACCCAAAACTGTTAATAGTTTTTTCATTAAAAAGCCTTTCAATTTGTTGCTTATTTTTATTTAATATTCACACAACTAAACAGTTGTATATATATATATATATATTTAATGAATTTTGTAAAAAATGTAGCTAAATTATTTTTTTATTATTTATAAAAAATAAAAAATAGACCTTTTTAAGAGATCTATTTATTAAAAGAAATTAAATTTTAATTTAATTAATAAATGTTATTCAATTTCATTTAAAACAACATTTGGTTGAGTTTTTCTAATTTTTCTAGTTGAAATTCAAATTGAAAAAAAATGAACAAAGAATTAAAATTACACAAATTAATGGTGTTCATCATTGTGTTCCAATAGGTATAGAAATATCATTAATAATAATTTATTAAAAATTATAATTGATATAAAAATAATACTTATTGTTAAAAGAATAATTAGGATATTAAAGATTTTAGTAATCGTAGGTTATTATACAAAATGGTACTATAAGTTATAATTATATTATCAAAGAAATTAGAGAATAATAGATCTATTCTAACAAGCCTAATTTATCTTTGAGTTCATGGGAAAACCTTGAACAATCACTTTTAACCCTCAATACGATTCCTGAGATCTCGTCAACTAACTCACTAGGTAATCCATTGGGGTATTTTTTTATGTATAAGAGTGTTTTGTCTAATCCACTATGAATTCTTCTTGTTTGGTTTATCATTGTTAGTATTTTTAAATCTTCTTTTCTACTTTCATCTAATTGTTTTCTTCTAACAAAATCAACTTCAACTCAATCAGTTGAACCAATTTCTAATGGCTTTGCAATATAGCGTTTAGTATCTGTTCTAAAGTAAAGTTGTTCATCTGAACCAATTACAAGTTGAATATTTTCTTTTTTATAAAATCTAAAACGTTTACCAAATTCATCGTATGGAGCATAAATTTTATTTTTATACTCTGCTACACCATTTGCAAATTTTCTAGGTATAGGTAGGTCAAAGAATTTTTCAACTTCATTTTCACCTAGTTGTCTAAATGCATTATCTCTTTTTCTTTTTTTACATTTACTATTAACAAAATCTATTAATTTGTGTTTTATTTGATTTGCTTGTTCAATTGTTTTTATATCATTTTGTTTAAAGAAGAAAGGTGCATTTTTTTGGACTGTATCTCACATTCTTTCAACATGTGGTTTTGCATTAGCATTAGATGAAGAAATCACCTCTATACCCCTATTTTCAAGCTCTAAACGCGTTCTAGCGTTATTTCTTTCATCTTTTTTAAAATTAGCTCTATTATCAGTAATAATTCTTTGAGGATAGCCATAAGTTCTAAATATTGTTTCAAAAATTTTTTGATAAGAATTTAAAGATTCTTCGTATTCTTCAAAACACATATCAAGTATTTGATTAGTTCCAACATCAACAGCCATAACACATGTTGCTATTGTGTTATTTTGAAAATAATAATGAGTACATCCATCTACTTCTATTACCTGTCCAAATTTATAATTGTTTGCTACTGCTAGTCTGTGTTTTTCTACGTTTTTAGGCACATAAAAAACTAGCTCATTGCTATACCTAATTAATTTTCCTTCTTCTTGTTGTCTTCTTATTTTTTTAACTTCTTTTTTGGTTTTACGTTTGCAATAAGGGCTTGCATAACCTTGTTGTATTAGTCTCCTATTTAAAGTTGAATAAGAAATTTTATTTTTAGTGTTAGTTGACATAAGAGTGCTGTGATAGTTTTCTAAAGTTAAATAAGAACAACTAGCATTATTTACATCTCCACCAGTTATTTTTACTTGTTCTTGGTATTTTTCACCTAAATTATGTATTATCTCATCACTATATTTTTGAGCATTTTTATTATTAGTGTTTTTATGTGAAAGAATTAGCTCTGCTTCCTTGTTCTTTCATTTAATATATTCACTTTTATATTTTTTTACAGTAGAAAGTGATTTTTGAAACTGTATAGCGATTGATAACAACTTTCTGTTAGGCTCTTTTTCAAAAGTATCTATTATAAGTTTCTTTTTTTCATTAAACTTTTTATTTTCTTGGATAACAAACATTAGACCTCCTGTTCAATTATAAGACCACAGATCTGTGGTCTTATAATTGGTCTGGTACCATTTTGTTTAATAATCCAACTATATTAACTACTTCTATTTTATTTATTTTAAATTTTTAAAATTTCTAGTAATTCCTTTTTCTTTACAAATTTAAGTGAAGCTTCTCCGCCAGTTGAAATTAATGAAAAATTATCTTTAAATTCCATATTAATAGCAACTGAATTACCATCTTTATAACCAATTAGTAAAGAATCTAACAGATGGAAGAGGATACGTGTTTTCATTAGTTATTTCTTCAATCGTTCAAAAACCATGTATGTATGCTTGACATTATATATATAATGAATTTCAGCTATATAGAATACATAATATGTAGCTAAAATAACCGGTTTTTTGAAAGGATAATTAATGAAAAAATTATTAACTTTACTAGGTTCAGTAGGTTTAATTGCATCAACTAGTGCTGCTGTAGTTGCATGTGGTGATAGATCAAATACTGAAATGAACAATAATGGAACTTCTGAAAAACCATCAGAAATGACAAAAGAAGATAAAGATAATGATAGTAAACCAACTGAAGGAGCAGGTTCATCAACAGGTAAACCAACTTAAGGAAATGCTTTGAGAAGTTCTTATGAATCAAACAATTCGGAATTAGATTCTTATTGAAATGGTTATACTCTTGATTTATAATTTTTTTAAAAAATATAGTTAAGTTTTGAATAAATTAATATTTATATAAGCTAAAAAAGAAAGATCTTTTTAATCTTTCTTTTTTTATATAAAAAATTACTTAGTTTTTAGTTAAAAAAATAGATTTTTAAAAAACAAACATAAAACTTATTTCAACTATAAAGTTTAGATAAATCCTGCTAAGTGCTTGACATTATATATAATGAATTTCAGCTATATAGAAATACATAATATGTAGCTAAAATAACCGGTTATTTAGGAGGTACATTTATGAAAAAGTTGTTAACTTTATTAGGTTCAATTGGTATGGTAGCTTCAACAGCAGCAGTTGCAGTTGCATGTACTGATAAAGGAACTAATACAAGCTCAAATACAGATAATAATGGTAGTGAAAAACCAAGTGATAGTGGAAATCCTGAAGTTCAACCATATGGAGGACACTGAAAATGATGGTGGAATGCAGGATGATAAAGCTAATCAAAAAATACCTACAGATGCAGCTAAAGAAAAAGAATTAAATGATGCAAAAGAAGCTGTAGCAGCTGCTCAAAAGAAAGTTGATGAGGCGATGAGGCTAAACAAGCGTTAGAAAAAGTTGCTCCAGATAAAAAAGAAGCAACTAGAAAAGTAGTTACAAAAGCTGAAGAAGAATTAAAATTAGCTAAAGAAAAATTAGATAAACTTCAAAAAAACACCTAAATCATCATTAACAACAGATTCTTTAGGTATAAATATTGATGTAGATGGTTATAATGTTTTAGGATTATAGTAAAAAAAGATACACATTTAAATATTTTGTAAAGTGAAAGGTTTAAGAAACCTTTCTTTTTTATCCAATTTTAAAAATTAATTATTATTGATGTTTTACTTTTTAATTTTTTATTCACTATTATGAATTATAAAATTAAAGTGTGTTATCAAAATTAGAAAGGTATTATGCTATTTAAAAAAGAACTTGTAACTTATATAGATACAAAAATCACTTCTTGACAACAAGCTATACAAGTTGCTAATGAATTATTAGTAAAAAATCATTATGTTAATGATGATTTTTCAAAAGAAATAATAGAACTAACAAATAAAATAGGTCCATATTATATTATTGCTTCACAAATAGCTTTACTTCACCTAACACCAAAAGAGAAATGAAAAGATAAAAATAATGCTATTAGTTTAACTGTTTTTAAATATCCTATAATTTTTAAACAAGAGCAAAGATATCATGTTAAATATTGTCTGTCATTATTTGCAAAAGATAATCATTCACACATTGATCTTTTGCAAAAATTTGCAGTTTTATTTAATAATAAAGATTTTATAAATGAATTAGAAAAAGTTAATAACACACAAGATATATTAATAGTTTTACAAAAATATGATAAGTAGAAGGAGTTAATATGGATTTTGGAAAATATGTTTTAAATTTCTTTACTGAATTTATTGGAACTCCAGCAATATTAGTAGCACTATTTGCTTTTATTGGTTCTTTATTACAAAAAAAGAAATTTACAGAAAGTTTAACTTCAACAATTAAAACAGCTATTGGTTTTTTAATTATTGGTGGTGGAGCTGGTATTATTGCTGGTTCTATTCAAAAACTAGGTTTTGCTTTTAACTTGTTATTTCAAAGATCTGGAGCTATTGCAAATAATGATGTTTTACCAGGTTTATTTTTAAATATTTCAAAAATAGTTTTAACTGGATCACTAATTATGATTTGTGCTATGTTTTTAAATATAGTTTTAGCCAGAATTAGTAAATTTAAATATATTTATTTAACAGGTCGTGTTTTGTTTTATTTTTCAACAATGTTTGCAAGTGTAATGCATGTTGCTGGTCTAAATTTAGATGAAGTAAAAAATTTAACAACCGTAGTAATTTCTGGAGCTTTGCTAGTTTCTATCTATATGGTGTTAACCCCAGCTTTATTAAATAATCATGTTATTAGAATTACTAAAAATGATAATTTAGCACTAGGACATACTGGTTCACTTGGTTATTGATTATCAGCAATTATTGGATTAGGAATAACAAAAATTAGTAAAAAACCATCACGTTCTACCGAAGATGTTAATTTTCCAAAAGGACTAGCATTTTTAAGAAATACTAATGTAGCTATTGGTATAACTATGTTATTGCTTTATTTGATAATTTACTTTACTACTTTTATAGTTCATGGATATGAGCAAATGGTTGCTCATAAAATTATTGATAATGGAAAAGATGTTTTTGTACAAGGATTATTACAATCTTTAACATTTGCAGCAGGAGTTGAAATTGTTTTAATTGGAGTAAGAATGTTTATTGCTGAAATTATCCCATCATTTCAAGGGATTTCACAAAAAGTAGTTCCAGATGCAAAACCAGCTTTAGATTGTCCAATTGTATTTCCTTATGCACCAAATGCAGTTCTAATTGGGTTTATTTCATCATTTATTGGTGGAATTATAGCAATGGGGATAGCAATTTTAATTGTTAATTTAAAAGGAATTAATGTAGATATTTGAATTATTATTATTCCAAGTATTGTTCCACACTTTTTTGTTGGTGCTACTTGTGGAGTTTTTGGAAATTCAACAGGTGGTATTAAAGGAGCTGTTATTGGTTCTTTTGTTAATGGATTAATTATTTCATTTGTTCCGTTCTTATTTATTGGTTTACAATTAATTCCAAACATTTCTAATAACAATCAACATATTGCTTGAGGAGATGGAGACTTTTTATTAGGGTTACCAATTGGAGTTTTATTAAGATTAATTGGAGTTAAAAGTGCTATTTGAGTTTTACTAATAATTAGTATAATAAGTTGATTAATCTTACCAATTTATAGTTTTTTAACTAAAAAAATTAATTTAGTTAAAAAACTAGATAATAACAATAAAGATGAAATTATTAATAAAGATCAAAAGCTTATATCAAAATATGATCTTAAAAAACAATATAAAATAGTTGCTGTTTGTGGTCAAGGTTTAGGTTCATCATTGCTAATTGAAATGAATTTAAAAAATGTTATTAAAGAATTAGATTTACCAATACAAATAACACATACTAATTTAAATTCATTTGATCCAACTGATGAAACGACATTAGCTGTAGTTTGTGGAATAGATTTGCAAAATAGTATTAACTTTGAACGTAAAATTGTTTTAGAAAATCTTTTAGATCAAGATCAAGCTAAACAAAAGATTAAGGAATTTTTAAGTTAATGAAAATTGTTCCATCAATTTATTGTGCAAATCTAATTGATTTAAAAACAGAAATAACTAATTTAACAAAAGCACAAATTAATCAAATTCATTTTGATGTAATGGATGGTGTGTTTGTTAAAAATTATGCTTTATCAAATAAACTTGTTGATCAAATTAAACAACAATTTCCAAATTTAATAATTGAAGTTCATATTATGGGAATTGATTTATTAGATAAAATTAGTCTATTTAAAAATGCTGATTATTTAACATTTCATTATAATGCTATTAATGATTTAAACCAGGCTAAGTTATGAATTAATGAAATTAAAAAATATAATTTAAAACCCGGAATTGCTTTAGATCTTAATAATGAAATTAATGATATTAAAAAAATATTAAATGAAATAGAAGTGGTTACTTTTATGTCAATTAAACCAGGATTTACTGGACAAAAGTTTGAAGAATCTACTTGAACTAAACTAAATTTAATTAAAGAATTAAAACTTAAATATCCTCATTTAAAATTTCAAATAGATGGTGGAGTTAGATGAGAAAATATTAAAAAATTAATTGATTCTCAATTAGATTGAATAGTCGTTGGTTCATTATTATTTAATGAGAATGATTTTTTAAAAGTAGTAAGTAAAATCAAACAACTTGAAACTAATTAAACTATTTTATAGTTTAACCTTAAACTTAATTTAATATAGTTTAAGGTTTTTTTTATTTGTTTTATTAATATTGTTGTATTTGTAAAATACTATGTATTTTGTATTTAATTTTATGGTTGGATTTTAGTAGATAGTATATAATAATTTTTGATGATATTAATATTCTATTAGCCTATGAAAGGATAGAAATGAAGAAGTTATTAACAATATTAGGTTCTATTGGTTTAATTGCTACAAGTGGAGTTGCAGTTGTTGCATGTAATACATCTGATAAAACAAAAATGCCTAATGAAAGTAAGGGTGAAGAAAAAGTTGATTTAACAAAAGTTGCTAAGCAAAAAGATTTAGGTTTTATTAGTAAAAAAGACAATGAAATAATTAAAAAGGCTTTTATTAAGCAAAATTCTATTGACGAAAAAAAAGTAACTGTAAGTGTTAAAGGTAATGGAAATGATGTCTCTGCTACTGATTCAGCTAATGACACAACTACAAATACAAGTAATGGTAGTTTAAACGATAGTGCTGTTATTGAATTAAAAGCTACAAATAATGGTAATGAAACAAAAATAGTAACTGTAATTTTTGAAGTAAATAATAATTTAGAGAAATTAATTCAAGTAAAAAAATTAAAAGGTTTAGCAGATAATAAAGATGATACAATTTTAAAAGCAATTGATAAACTAAATCCTAAATCAAATTTAGATACTTCTAAATTATCAATTGAAAGAAAAGATAAAAAAGTTTTTATAAAGTCATCTGATAGTACTTATACAGGAAATCCTGTTGAAATTGAAATTGAATCAAAAGTAGGAGTTTATGTTGGTCTTTCTCTACTTTCAGTAGCTTTATTAGCTTCTTCAGGATTTATTATTTATAGAAGTTTAAAAAAGAAAAAGAAATAAAATATTAAGACTAAAAGGCGTATAAAAATATACCTTTTTTAATTTTTTTTTAATAAAAAAATAAAAAAAATTTAAAAATTCTTTTCTTATAATAAAGCCTATTCTATAGGCTTTTTATTATACTTATCAACATTAAATAACTTGTTAACGAGCTTTAAAAGGCTTGTTTTTTTTTTTTTTTTTTTGTAAAAATAAAAATAAGATTTGAAGCAACCAAGAATACAAAACATAAACTATAAATAAAATGTAGTCTAGTTGGGTTTCAAATCTGCATCTGCATATATTAGTACAAAGGAAGATATGGTAGGAAATGTTTTTGAAAAACTACGTGCTAATGTGAAAATGAAAAGTGATAAATATAGTATAGTAGTTGATAATTTTTATAAAAAGTTTAAAGATATAGAAATTGGTCCGTTTTCATTTAATATTGAAAAAGGGAAAATTACTGCTTTATTAGGAAGTAGTGGATCTGGTAAAAGTGTATTTATTAACTCACTACTAGGAACAAGTATTAATTATCAAGGAAACATTTTTATTAACCAAAAAGAAAGAAAAGATAGCGATTCAATCCAAAATAATTCTGATATTGGATTTTATTCACAAATGGACTTTTCTTTGTACTCAATCTCAGCTTATGATTTTTTATACAATATGTGCTATGTTATGGGTTTAGAACAAAAACTAGTTAAAACCAGACTAGAATATTGATTGAAAAAATTTGACTTATGAGAATATAAAGATAAACCTTTAAAAAGCTTTTCATGAGGGATGAAAAATCGTGTTAACTTAATTTTATGTTTTATAAAAGAACCTAGAATTTTAGTATGCGATGAACCTGGAGCTAACTTAGATTCTCATTGAAGAAATCAAATTTATAAAATCTTAGATGAATTTAGAAGAAAATCAAATAGTACAATAATTTTAACTGTTCATAATATAGATGAAGTTTATGATATTATAGAAAACTTTGTAATTTTAGAAAAAGGTAAATTACTATTTTGTGGTACTAAACAAGAACTAAATTTGTATAAAAAAATAAAGATTACATTCGAAAATAATATATTACTAGATGAAGTAGAAAAAATTTTAAATCAAAATGATATTTTAACTTTTAATCTAGATAGTGATTCTAATTCTTTAGTAATCGGTTTAAAAGAACATCAAGTTTTTAGTGATGCTTTAAATATTTTAGAAAAAAACAATTTTCAAATAAAAAGTATTGCCAGTTTATCTATTAATATTGATGCAATTAAAAAAGCTTTAGAAGATAAGATCACTAAACATCAACCTAAATATCAACCAGCTAAATATCAACCAGATATTAATTTAAACTCTAATTTTAACCAATCAATTAGTTTTGATAAAACTTTAAATAATTCAAATATAACCAATCAGCGTGATTCAGCTTCTGAACAATTAGAAGTTGAGATATTGGATAATAACAATAATAATAACAATAATAATATTCAATCAGTTAATTTAATTAATAATTTATTGCAAAAAACATTTTTAAATATGTTTAATGAAATCAATAATTTAAAACAACAAGTTAATCAAAGCAATCTAGATAACTATGAATTTTTTGTAGATGAACTAAAAGCTCAAATTAATAGTGTTAGTGAAATTAAAAAAGATTTTTTAGACAAAATAGATCAACTAAATACTGATCAAAGTAGTGTTTTAGATTTAAAAGATTTTATTAGTAAACAAACTAATAAAATTAATCACACACTTTATAAAGAAATTAAAAATATGAATAATCCTTGTAAAACTAAACTAAAAAATCATTTTAATTCTTTTAAAAGTAGTTCACCTTTAAATGATCAATTTGATCAATTAAAAGATCAAATTTCTTATTTAAAATCTCAAATTCATCAAAATAACTCTAATGATGTTAATCAGTTTTTAAAAAATGAAGAATTTAATAGACTAAAGTCTGATATTTTATCTCAAAAACAAGAACTAGAAGAATTTAAAAAAGAGCTTTATTTTGAAAAAATGCTTAATGAAAAACTAGAAAGTTTTGATAGTAAACTAAAACAAAAAGAAAGTATTTTAGAATTAGAAAGACTAAAACAAGAAATTAAAGATGAACAAAATAAATTACGTGAAATGTTACTTTTAGAAAAACTGGTTAATAACTAATAAAACGAATTTTAACTTATTAGGTTTATAGGAGCATATTTAATTTATGCAAAAACTCTCTAATAATTCTAAAATAAACAATTCTACTAATTCTAAACTAATTAAATATAAAAGAATTCCCTTTAGAAAATTAATCAGATTTTGTTTAAAAAATCTAATAAAGGAACGTTTGTTTTGCATCTTAAACTTTTCTAATATTCTTATATCGTTTTTAATAGGTGTTCTTTTAGCTTTTGTTAAAACAGGACAAAATAGAGTGATTATCTTCAATTTTTACATACTATTTTTTACTTGCTGTTTATTATTTGTCCTTATTTTAAAAATGATTCAATTTTTCTTTAATAAAAATTTAGAAGATAAGACTGCCTATATTGTTTTAACAAATCAAGTTAGTAGAAATAAATTTTTTATCTCACAATATTTTTTAATAATTTTGATTTTAGCAATAAATGTTTTAGTAAGTTTTCTACTTATTAATTTAGCTTATAGTGTTTTTAATAGATTTAAATACGATATTTTTATTTTAAAAATGACATTAGTATATCTTTTGTATAATTTGTTTGCCTCATTTTGTCTAATTAATTTTATAAGTATGTTAATGTTTCTTTTCTCTTTACAAACTACAACTATAATTTGTACTTTATTACTTAGTTTATGTTTTGTAGCAAATATACCGATGTCATTTGTCAGAGCTAATGAAAAAAGTTATAGTATTAAAGTTTTAACACAAAATAATAACCATGAAGATTTTAAGTTAAATGATGTTTATGATACTTATACATTAAATAAAAATATATTAGAGTATAAGATTAAATATCCTTATTTATCTAAATATATTTATCAATATTTTTTAAAGAATAAATTTTTAAAAGATGATTTTTCTTCTAAAAGCAATATTGATTTAAGAATTAAAATGTGAGATGAGCTAGGTCTAATCAATCATGAAAAAATAATGATTAATGAAAAGAACTTAAAGTTATTTTCAAAACCTTTTGGAAATAGTAAAGTTCCTAGTTCATGGAATAGGAATGATTTATTAGATTTAAAACTAATTTTGAAAAACACATTTATTACAAATAATCAACTAAAAGAATTAATCAAAAAAACTACTGATAAAAATAAAAAAAATATTTTACTTGATTTTTTAAATTTTTCTATTGAAATTAATAATTATTTTGAAGATAGCTTACAAGTTAATAACTATGAATTACTTTATGATTTCTTGTTTTTAGATAATTTAAAAAATAGTAACTATTTAATAAAATCAAATGATTTAAAATCTGTTAAATATGAACTAAATAATAAAGATATTCGAAATATTTATGAATATGAACTTTTAGGTGATGCTGGTGATGGTTTTAAATTCTCTAATTCAAAAAGTCTAGTAAATGAATTAAATTTCAATCTAATGTATGTAGCTAGAATATTAGAAAACTATTTTATTAAATATTCTAGCAACTATATTATCCTTTCTACTTCTCGTGTTTTAACAGATCAATTAGATTGATCTAGTTATATTAAAACTAGAACTAAAATGAAGTATTTTTCATATCTTAATTTGTATAACGGATTATGAGTTTTTTATACTAGTAATTTAGGTTTTTATTACAAAGATATTTGATTTACTCCAACTTCAGATTCATTTATTGAACTAGAAAATCAAAAAAACTTATTTTTAGGTTATTTAGAATATGACCTAAAGCTTTTAGAAAATAATTCTATAAGTAAAAATACAACTAGTAATTACACTAAACCGCAAATATACTTAATTACTTTAATTGTAATTAATGTTTTAAGTTTTTTAATAACTTTTTATAAATTTAAAAAAAAGGATTTTTAAAAGAATTTTTTTTTAAAAAATCATAGAAAGGAATACAATGAAAGGTCTATTGAAATTGTTATCGCTTGTTGGTTTTTCAACAGTAGTAACTAGTTCAGTTGTTGCATGTGGAAAAACATCAGATACAAGTTCTGATCAAGATACAGATAAGTCTAAATCAAATGATGAACAAGATAAGTCTAAATCAAATGATGAACAAGATAAGTCTAAATCAAATGATGAACAAGATAAGTCTAAATCAAATGATGAACAAGATAAGTCTAAATCAAATGATGAACAAGATAAGTCTAAATCAAATGATGAACAAGATAAGTCTAAATCAAATGATGAACAAGATAAGTCTAAATCAAATGATGAACAAGATAAGTCTAAATCAAATGATGAACAAGATAAGTCTAAATCAAATGATGAACAAGATAAGTCTAAATCAAATGATGAACAAGATAAGTCTAAATCAAATGATGAACAAGATAAGTCTAAATCAAATGATGAACAAGATAAGTCTAAATCAAATGATGAACAAGATAAGATAAGTCTAAATCAAATGATGAACAAGATAAGTCTAAATCAAATGATGAACAAGATAAGTCTAAATCAAATGATGAACAAGATAAGTCTAAATCAAATGATGAACAAGATAAGTCTAAATCAAATGATGAACAAGATAAGTCTAAATCAAATGATGAACAAGATAAGTCTAAATCAAATGATGAACAAGATAAGTCTAAATCAAATGATGAACAAGATAAGTCTAAATCAAATGATGAACAAGATAAGTCTAAATCAAATGATGAACAAGATAAGTCTAAATCAAATGATGAACAAGATAAGTCTAAATCAAATGATGAACAAGATAAGTCTAAATCAAATGATGAACAAGATAAGTCTAAATCAAATGATGAACAAGATAAGTCTAAATCAAATGATGAACAAGATAAGTCTAAATCAAATGATGAACAAGATAAGTCTAAATCAAATGATGAACAAGATAAGTCTAAATCAAATGATGAACAAGATAAGTCTAAATCAAATGATGAACAAGATAAGTCTAAATCAAATGATGAACAAGATAAGTCTAAATCAAATGATGAACAAGATAAGTCTAAATCAAATGATGAACAAGATAAGTCTAAATCAAATGATGAACAAGATAAGTCTAAATCAAATGATGAACAAGATAAGTCTAAATCAAATGATGAACAAGATAAGTCTAAATCAAATGATGAACAAGATAAGTCTAAATCAAATGATGAACAAGATAAGTCTAAATCAAATGATGAACAAGATAAGTCTAAATCAAATGATGAACAAGATAAGTCTAAATCAAATGATGAACAAGATAAGTCTAAATCAAATGATGAACAAGATAAGTCTAAATCAAATGATGAACAAGATAAGTCTAAATCAAATGATGAACAAGATAAGTCTAAATCAAATGATGAACAAAATTTACAAATAATCGAAACTTAATTCATAGAAGATGAAATTGCATTTAAAAAATTATTAGAGAATAATTTGTCAAAAAACATAAATTAATAGGTTATAAAAAATAGTTTAATTAAAATATCGATTAATTAAAAAGGTTTAAAAAGAAAGGATAACAATGAAAAAGCTACTAAAAGTATTAACAATTGTTGGTTTTTTAGCACTAGCTGCAGCTCCAGTTGTTGCATGTGGAAAAGAAGATGATAAAACATCAGATCAAAATAATAGTAGTAATCAAAATAATAGCTCTAATAATAAGCAAAAAAATGAGTTAATTCAAAAATTTAATAATGAAGTAAGAAATGTTTATAATGGAACAGTAAGACCTTTTATTATTTCTAGAACAGCATTTTTATCAAAAGATTCAGATACTAAAAATTTCTTTTCAAGAGAAAGTCTTTATAAACTTGACAATGAAAAAAATCTAAGAAGAGATAGTGATGGATATTATAATTTCTATGAAAATCTTGTTCAAGAAAGAAAAAATGAGTTTGAAAAAACTTTAAGAACTGTTTTGGATGTTAATTCTGCTGTTAACAAGTTTAAAGAAAAAATATTAAGTTTAGGTGTTGACAAATATCGAACTATATTAGGTGGTTTTAATAATAATAAATGAATTAAAGGAATCAAATTTAGATTAACAGATTCAAAAATGAAGTTTTTTGAAGAAAAAGGTTCATTTGATTCAACTATTCAAGTAGGTTTAGATTTTCAATATCAATATAAAGATAGTGCTGACCAAATAAAAACTGAAACTATTTCAGATGATTTTGTAATTAATATTTCTAGTGAAGAAGCTGTTATTAAGTTAGTAAATGATATTAAAAAATCTTGAGTTGATCTTTTATTATTAGATAGTAACAATTTATTAGAAGTTGATTTTGAAAGATTAAAAAAATTTTTAGCTGAAAATCAAGTATTAACTGCTCAAGACTTGTTGACAACTGCAACTAATAATTACAAGAGTGTAATATCTAAATACAATGAAAGTCTAGCTGAAGATGTTAAAGAAGAAATTTCTAGACATTTTATTAAAAATAGTGAAAATAAAGTAGTTAAAAATTTATTACTTTCATTTAAAGATCAGAATCAAAAAACTGATGTTGAAAAAAATAATACAGAACTTAATATTGGTCCATTAGAAAGAAGTTACTATAATGCTAAAGGTAAAAAAACTGGTACTTTAGAAAAAGGTTCATATGACTTGTTGCATTTATATTTTGGTGAAGTAAAAAATGGGCAAGAAATAAACTTGCTTAACACTAAAACAGGAGATGAGAAATTAGCCAAAGACTTGATTAACCCTTGAGTAGAAAAAATGGCTAATTATAAAACTAAGTTTAAACAAACATTAGCTAATATTGCTAGTGGATTTGTTGATGAAGATAAACTAGATGAGTTTAATAATAAATTAGAAAAAGATAATGTTTTAAAAAATTTATTTAAATCATCTACTTCTATTGAAAGTTTTGATCTAAAAGGCTTACAGTTAAAACTAGAAAATGGATATGTACATGATTTAGGTAATATTTCGTTTAGTTATTTTGTAGAACTTGATAAAAAAGATAAAGAGTTGAATTTTGAAAATTTAGAAAATTTAACAAGTGAAGGTTATAAAAAGTCTGCTGTATTTGATGCATATTATAAAGGAATTGAAGTAATGCTAGATAAATTCCATAAGTTTTATGGAATTCAAAAGGCAAACCCAGACTTTGAAAGTTCAGAACCTAGCTATCCACTAAAAAGACTATTGTTTAATATGACAGGTAAACCAAGCAGTTTAAAAGATAGTGAAAATAGTGATTTTAATATTTGAGATGAATGAGAAAAATATTTAAGTCAAACTGAAAATAATAGAGTAGATGATTGAACTAGTTTTTATAGCTTAGATTTTAATGCTGATGTTAAAAAAGTTAAAGAAGAACACTTGATTTCTAATATGTTAGGAATTAAAAATTTTAAAGTTTTTCAAGATCAAGAACAACAACATCGATATGAACAAGAAATTTATTATGTAAATGAAAGTTATCAAAGGGACTATGAGCAAAGTAAATTACATGTAACTTTTCCTAAGGGTATTGTAACTAGAGGAAGACGTAATACTCATTTAGAATTTGGACTTTTAACAGATTTATTAAATTTTAAACTTAAAGTAGCAGAAGGCTTTACTTACTATACTCTTGGTGCTGTTACAATAATAGGTAAACTAGATGACCAAAATGATGAACAAGATAAGTCTAAATCAAATGATGAACAAGATAAGTCTAAATCAAATGATGAACAAGATAAGTCTAAATCAAATGGATCAACTGAACCTAAACAACCAGAAAATCAAAAATAAAATAAAGAACTAATTTTAAAAATAACTAAAGAATTTAATTTAAAAGGAGGTTAATTAAATGAATCCTTTATTAGAAAAAAAAGTTACTGAAACTCTAAAAAAAGTAAAAGCAATTGTTTTAGATGCTCAAGATAATGTTAATGAACTACAAAACATTTTTAATAATCAATTAAAAAAACTTACTAAGTATTATGTTGAATCTTCAAGTAATTCAAATTCATATCAAGAAACTAAGTCAACAACTTATTATTTAGCTTATTATGATAAAAGATCTAAAAGATTTAAAGAAGCTGAATTAAATACAAGTGAATTAAATGAAGATCAAAATGGTGATGTTCAACCAGTTGATACACCAAATATTGAATATTTAGATGGATACAAGAATGTTGCAAACTTACAATCTGGACTAAAAACAAAATTTGTTATTGAAAAAATTAGTGAAATTTTAAATGCTATTTATAATGGTGTTGAAACATATTTAAAAGATAATTTAGAAAAAAGTTTAAAACTTAATTATTATGAATATGAACTTTCAAAAATTAATAATGAAGAATTTGTTAATTTACTAGCAAAAAATGATCTTAAGTTTGTAGATTGAAATAATCAATCACTTGAAGAAAAACTAAATCAAATCAAAGATTCTCTAATTGAAAAAAATAATCAAATCATTGGTTTGAATAAGAGAATAAGTGAATTAGATAATATGAATGTCTTCATTAATAAACAAATTGATAATATTGATGATCAAGTTAAGAGATAATTTTAATATAATAGCAAATACTCCTTAAAGGAGTATTTTTTTATAATTTTTAATAAAAAAAGATTACTTAGTTAAAAAAGTAATCTATGTCAAATGTTATTATTTTAAGCTTGACCTAATCCTTTTTCTTTTCACTCAGCTAATATTTGATCTTTTTGTCCTTTAGCTAAACGATCTTTATATTCTTCAAATCTTGACTTGCATTCTTCAAGTTCTTCTAAAGCTTCATCTAAAGTTCCTCAACCATTAATTTTAACTACTTTATTTTGTAAAGCTTTATATTGTAAGAAAAAGTTTTCAATTTCATCTCTGTAGTGTTTTGGTACGTCATTTAGTGTTTGATATTCTTTAAATCTTGGATCATCATTAAACACTCCAAATAATTTAGTATCAACTTCTCCAGCATCAACCATTTTAATTGAACCTAAAATTCTAACATTAACTTCAACTCCTGGTAATGTTGGGTATGTACATAGTGAAATTACATCTAATGGATCTCCATCTCAATCTAGTGTGTTTTCAATCATTCCATATTCACCTGGATAAAAGTTAGCTCCATATAAAACACGATCTAGTTTAATTCTTTTTGTTTTTTCATCAACTTCATATTTGTTAGATGAACCTTTTGGTATTTCAACTACCATACTAATTACATTATTTTTCATATTAAAACCTCGCTTTTTTGATTATTTATTATTTATTTTATAATAAATATTTTTTAAATAATAGTAACTTTATTTATTTATAAATTTTATAAATAAGATATTATTGATATAATATTATATATATAAAAAAGAAAGGAGAAAGGCTTATATGAAGAAGAACGAATCATTAAAAGAACAATTAAATGATGTAGTATGTAATGTTGATAATGATTTAGATATGCACAAAGAACTTGATAGTAAAGATCATAAAAAAATAGATCATTATCATGGAAAACATCATTTTGATAAATTTGGAAATCACGATGATATTCAAAATTATAATTTTGAATTAAGAACTGTTTTTTTATTTAGTAGAAAAAAATTGCTATTTAAAATTGTTTTAACTGGATTTTTTTTAGCTTTAACTGCTTCAGTTAGTGCAATTGATATATTATTAGAGTCAATCAAAATTCCTGTAAGTGATCAAGTATGAATTCAATCTAGATTTTTAGATATTTTAGTTGTTTGTATTTCAATAGCTACTTTAGGTCCGATCTTTGCTAGTTTATTAGGATTTTTAACTCCAATTTTACATAACTTTATTCATGGTATGGAACATGGTTGAATACAACCACCAATTGAAGCTATAACAAATGTTTTTATTGTTTGAATTGTTTTTCTTGTATTTAATGTGATTTTTAATAACTCACCAATTCATCATGATACAAATAAAAATGTTGCTAGATTTAAAAGATGAACCCCACTACCAATTATGATTGTTTTAGTTTCTTTTGTTTCCACTCTAGGATTTATTTTAGCTTTATATATAGATTCAAATATAAATTCTAATCACTTGTTATCAAATCAAATTAGTTTTTATCATGCTGGTCATGATCATGATCACATTCATGATGAACATATGCTAAGTTTTACAAATATTAATACTTTTATTATAATAGCTATTTTTGGATGAAATATCTTAAGATATGGTATTGCTTTATTATTATTTATTCTAGTTGAATGAAAAATGAGACCAATTAATCATAGATACAAATAAAAATGCCTAGGCATTTTTTTATGTTTAAATAGGTTTATTATAAAATATAAGTTAGTAATAGGTGTTTTATGAGTAAAGATTATACTTCTAGAAATCAGTTATTTAGTAAAGAAATTGACTTAGTTAATCAACAAATTAAAAAAGCTAAAAACTTAGGTGATTATAGTAAATTTATTAATAATAGCTTAAATGTTTTAAATAAATTAGATAATAAATATTTTAATAAAGTTTTTAACAATATTTATGATGAATTTGATAAAGGTGGTTTTTATTTAGCAAAAACTAGAATTAACCAAACTATTAATCAAGAACTTTTAAATAATATTCACAAACAAATTAGTTTATTAAAAAAAATAAGTACTAATGAATTAGTTGATTTAAAAAAATATTCAGATTTTATAGTTTTAGATGAGCAAAAATTTCATTTTAGCAATTTATTAAAAATGACTAAAGATATTAATTCATATAAAAAAACAACTAGTGAAAAGTTTGAAAAACTTGATGTTATAAATAATGATTTTACTAATTTAACTAAACTTATTATTAATCAAAATGATTTAAATTCTATAAAAGAAATTAATGAAATCAAGCAAGTACAAATTACTGATTTAATTAAAAAAACTAAAAAAGAAAATTTAAAAAAAATTGCAGAATTAGAAAGAAAAAAACAAATGTATCAAATTAAAAAGAATTGATTTTTAATTTGAATTTCTATTTTTATTAGTGTGATGATTTTTTCTTTATTATTATTTATTGTATTATAGGAGATAGTATGGAAAAACTGATTATAGCTGTTGATGGTACTAGTAGTAGTGGAAAATCTGTAATTTTTAAAAAAGTTGCTAGAATTTTAAATTATCAGTTTGTTGATACTGGATTAATGTATCGAGCTTTTACTTGATATTGTTTATTTAAAAATATTGATATTAATAATCAAGATCAAATTATCAAATTATTAGATAGTTTTGATTATAAAATTAGTGATGAACAAATATTTGTAAATAATATAAATGTTACTAACAAACTAATAAGTAGTGAAATTTTAAATGTAATTAATAAAATTACAATAATTCCACAAATTAGAAATTATATGGTAAAAGCTCAACAACAAATGGTTAAAAATAAAGGTTATATACTAGTTGGTAGAGATATTACAAGTGTAGTTTTACCTAATGCAGATTTAAAAATTTATTTAGATTGTGATATTGAAATCAGAGCAAAAAGAAGATTTGAACAAAATGTAGAAAACAAAATTTTAGGTAAATCATTTAAACAAATTTATCAAGATTTAATTAAAAGAGATCAAGTTGATAAAACAAGAAAAATAGGACCTTTAGTTTTAGTAAGTGATGCTTGATATATAGATAATTCTTATTTAACTATAGATCAAGTTGTAGATATTGTAGTTAATAAAGTTCATCAATTAGAAAGTCAAAAATAATGAAAAAGAAAATTGTAGCAATTGTTGGAAAGCCAAATGTTGGTAAATCAAGTTTATTTAATAGAATTATTAAAGAAAAAAAATCTATAGTTGATAATAAACCAGGAGTTACAAGAGATAGAATTTATAGTAATGCTGAATGATTAACTAGAGAATTTATTTTAGTTGATACTGGTGGAATTAGTATTGATCAACAATTGTTTTCAAATGAAATTCAAATACAAACTCAAATTGCTATTGAACAAGCTGATGTTATTATTTTTGTTGTTGATTTTTTAAATAGATTAGATAAAGATGACAAAATGATTGCTAAAATTTTACACAAATCTAAAAAATCAGTAATTTTAGCAATTAATAAATATGATAAAAAAACTATTGATGATCATAACTATGAATTTATGAATTTAGGATTTAGTGATTTATATTTTATTTCTTCAACTCATGGAATTGGGATTGGTGATCTATTAGATAAAGTGATTTCTTATATTTCTAAAAATGATGTAGATTTAAAAGATGATTCAACTAAAATAGCAATTATTGGAAGACCAAATGTTGGTAAATCAAGTTTAGTAAATTCTTTAGTTAATGAAAACAGAATGATAGTTAGTGAAATTGAAGGAACTACTTTAGATGCTGTTGATATTAGTTTTTCTTATAATAGAAATAAATATACAGTAATTGATACAGCAGGAATTAGAAAAAAATCTAAACTAGGTCAAACTGTTGAAAAATATAGTTATTTAAGATCATTATCTGCAATTACTAATAGTGATATTGTTTTATTAATGATTGATGCAACAAAACCAATAACAGATCAAGATACTAATATTGGTGGATTAATTTATGATGAAAAAAAACCTGTAATTATTGTTGTAAATAAATGAGATCTAGTTAAAAATAAACAAGAACAAATTCTAAAAAAAGAAGAAGAAATTAGAGCATATTTTAAATATATTTCTTATGCAAAAATTATTTTTATTTCAGCACTTGATAAAACTAGAGTTACTAAAATTTTAGATTTAGTTGCAGATATTAAACAAAGTTTATCAGTTAAAGTTAAAACGTATGTGTTAAATGAGGTTTTAAATAAAGCTCAACTAATTAATCCAGCTCCTGAATTTAACGGAAATAGATTAAAAATTTATTATGCTAGTCAAGTTCAAGCTTACATTCCAACATTTGTTTTATTTTGTAATCACCCAAATTATTTACACTTTTCATATAAAAGGTTTTTAGAAAATCAAATTAGATTTAGCTTTGGATTTGATAGCATTCCTATTAATTTAATTTTTAGAGAAAGAAAATAATATGAAAAAAAATATCACTATTATTGGATCTAATGCTTATAGTATTGCTTTAGCTAATATTCTAGCTGATAATCATCATAATGTAATTATTTATTCTGAAAATGAATTAGATGTTAATAATATTAATTTTAATCATAGTTATAATATTTCAACTCAATTAAAAATTAATAATAAAATTGTTGCTACAACTGATTTAGTTGCTAGTTTAGAAAATGTTGAAATTTTAATTTTAACTAGTTTAAATAAACAACTACTTTCAACTATTAATCAAATTAAAAAGTATTTAAAAAATGAAATTATTTTAATTAGTACTATTGAAGGTTTTGATGAGAATAATTTAGATTTATTATCAAATTTAATTATTAATCAATTTAATAAAACTAACTTATTAAAAGAATTTGTTTGTTTATATGGACCAAATAATCCTAGTCAAATTATTTTAAAAAAACCAACAACAGCTATGATCATTTCAAAAAACTTAAGTATTTGCAAACAGTTAGTTAAAATATTTTCAAATGAATATTTTTTATGTTATTCAAATAATGATTTGATTACAAGTGAATTAGTAGTTTATTTTAAAGATTTAATTAATCTTTCACTAGGTATTTTAGAAGGTCTTGGTGCTGAAAGTAATACTAAAGCTTCATTAATTACTATTGTTATTAATTTAATTTATCAAATAGCTAAAAACTATAATGCTAAATTAGAAACTTTTTTTAATTTTGCTACTTTAGCTACTTTAATAGAAAATATTTTAAATAAAAATAATAAATATTTTTTGTTAGGAATTGATATTGTTAAGTTAAAAAATATTACAAAAGCACTTGAAAAAAATAATTTAACAATAGATCAAATTCAAGTTGTTAGAATTGCTTATCTACTATGTGATAAATATGAAATTCATAATGAATTTATTAACACACTATATAGAATTTTATATAATAATATTAGACCAATAGCGCTTTTAAACCATTCATTTAAAGGTGTTTGACTGGTTTAAGTTGAAAAGTAGAAAAGAGAAGTAATTTAATATGACTAAAAAAGAATTAATTGAAGAAATCATTATTAATGAGAATATTTCTAAAGTTGATGCTGAAAAAGTTGTTAATAGAATCTTTCAAACAATTTCAAAACATTTAATTGAAGGAAAAGAAGTATCAGTTGCAGGATTTGGAAAATTTGTTATTTCTGAAAGATCATCTAGAGAAGGAGTTAACCCATCAACTGGTGAAAAAATAATTATTCCAGCTTCTAGATCAGCGAGATTTAAACCAGCTAAACAACTTAAAGAATCATTAATGTAATAATTATAAAAAGGTTGCTAAGCAACCTTTTTATTAACATTTATAAAGGAAAATTTTATGATTTTTGAATTATTAGAAAAAGGAATTGTTTCTAAAAAAAAGTTATTATTAGAATATTATAAAAGACTAAATTTAACTGATAATCAAGCTTTAATTATTTTAATGATAATGTATTTAAACGATCAAACTAGAAAAATGACAACTCCTAATTTATTAGCTAATTATTTAAATTTATCTAGTGTTGAAATTGAAAATGAATTAGAATTATTAGCTGAAAAAGATTTAATTGAAATTAAAACAGATTTTATTGATTTTTCTAATTTGTTTAAAAAAATTACCCTACTTGTTAATGATTCTTTTTTAATAAAGCAATATAATCAATTTTTTATTAATTTTGAAAAGAATTTATTATTTGTTTTAACTAAAGATGAAAAACTAAAAATTATTAAGCTTTTACAAACAAATATTAAAGAAGAACAGTTATTACAAATTACTAATAAGAAAAAAATTTCTGATTTTAATTTTTTATTAAAAGAAATTGAAAAATATTTAAATTCAAATCAACTTATTTTATTTGATTGATTAAATGATTAAAGTGTTTAAGATAATCTAGTTTTAATTTATTTGTTAAAAATAATTCTTGACAATTTTTAGTTATTCAACTTCTAGGAATTGTTTTTTTATTATTTTTAATATATTCTATTAGTTTATTATAAGAAATAATATAAAAATCATTGTATTTTGAAAAATACAAAATAATAAATGCTAATCCTTTATTTTTACTAACTAAATTAAGTTTTTGTTGTTGATTTTTTCTAATAGCATTAAAATTAAACTCATCTTTTGATGTTTCTTTAGCATCAAATTCAAAATATAAACCATTATAAACTCCAATATAATCACAATTAAAATTATCTTTAAAAGTAGCGTTTGTAATGACTTTATTATTGATATTAATTAGATTAATATTTGTTGGAATTTTACTAACTACACATAAATTTTCATCTAGATATTTTTGATTAGTAATGTTTAAAATTGTTTCTAAATATTGACCTTTATTTTTTAATGGGTGCATATTTCCTCCTTATTATAGTATTAGAAAAAGATGTTATAATAATTATCAAAAAGGAGTCATATATGAAAAAGTTATCAGTTAACCAGATTCAAAATAAGAAATTTAACATAGCTTATAAAGGTTATAAAATTGAAGAGGTAAACGACTTTTTAGATGAAATTATTAAAGACTATGTTGTTTTAGAAAATCAGATTGCTAGTTTAAATGAACAATTAGATTTAGTTAATCAAAAATTAACAAAACTTAGTGCTGATAAGCAAAAAGTTGAAAATGAACTAGAACAATATGCTAAAAAGAATTGAAAACTAGTTAAAGATAACTTAAATGATATAGATCTCATTAAAAGAATAGCAAGAATTGAAAAAAAATTAGTTGGATATGAAGAAAAATTAAATAAAATTGATGAAATTTATAAATTATTAATAAGTAAATCAAGATAGAAATGATCAACCAAAATTTCTATCTTTTTTTTATTTATTTTTTAGTTTTGTTAGATTTTTATCTCAAAATTATTAATTTACTATAATAAAAGTGGTATTAAAAATCAACTTAATACATATTTAGTAATAAGAAAAATAATTTATAAAAGGCTATAAAGATGAAAAAAATATTAACATTATTTAGCTCATTAGCAATGATTAGTACTACTGGTTTTTTAGTAGTAGCATGTAATAATACAAATAATAATCCTGTTAAATCAGAAGTTATTATCAATAACAAACAAGCTGTTATTGATTTATGAAATAAAGAATTTAAAAACAAATTAGATAGTGCTAAAAATACTAGCTTAATTGTTGAAATGCTTAAAGAAAAATTACCAAAACAAGTTAGTGATTCTATTGATTTAAATGGTAGTTTGTATGAAAATACTGTTGAAAAATTAACTAAAGATGAAAATAATAAATTAAATCAAAAAGTTAAAGTTTTAGTAAATAAAGATGTTATTAAATTAGAAGTTGGATCTGTTAAATATGGTCAACAATCAATAAAATATAAAACAAAAGACGGAAAGATTGTTGAAAAAAATAAAGACGAATGAGAAAAAATGGTTTGAAAAGATCCATCTAAAAAAAGACAAAAACAAGAAATAAGTGACATTGATGAAGTTATTCAAATGGGTTATTATGATGATGAAGGTGATAATTATTTAAAACCTAACGGAATAAATATTAATTACGTACAAGCGTTTGAAATGCCAACAAATATTTCTAAAATAAGCGCACTTTTACCAAGAGAAGTTAATAGTTTAAGTAAAGTATTTAATCGAATCACATCTACAAATGTTAATGGTATTGAAAAATGAGATGTTTCTAGAGTTTGTCAAATGAGTTTCTTATTTGATGGTGCTAAAAACTTTAATCATGATATTTCAAATTGAGATGTAAAAATTTTAAGAGATTCTAATTCAATGTTTGCTGATAATGCTAAATTTAATCAAAATTTAGGAAAATGAAAACCATATAATTTAGCATTTGCTAGAAAAATGTTTGCTAGAGCAAAAGTATTTAATCAAGATCTAAGTTCATGACAAACTTCTCATGTTTATAATATGGAACAAATGTTTGATGGAGCAGAAAAATTTAATTCTAATTTAGACAAGTGAGATACCTCTCATGTTCAAACAATGAAATCAATGTTTTCTGGTGCAAAAATGTTTAATGGAAACATTTCGTCTTGAAACACTTCAAAAGTTGAAGACATGACATCAATGTTTAGAAAAACTGGAGAGTTTAATCAAGATATTTCAAAATGAAAAACTAATAGTGTAAAGAAAATGAATTATATGTTTTCTGAAGCAAAAATGTTTAATCAAGATATTTCAAAATGAGATGTTTCTAACGTAGATGAAATGAACTTTATGTTTAATAAAGCCTCTAGTTTTGATCAAAATCTAAGTGAATGAAAGGTTAAAGAAAAAGTAAAACACAGTAGTTTTGCAACTGGCTCAAAAATAGAAAGTCAATCTTCAAAATTACCTAAATTTAAAGATTCAAGTTCATCCACTCCAACTCCAACTCTAACTTCTACTCCTGCATCAACTCCAACATCAGCTAAATCTAAAATGAAATAAAATAATTTAATATAATTTTTATTAAAGTTCAAATAAATTTATTTGAACTTTTTATTTTCTATAATGAGATTTTTTTTAAAATAGTATTGAGAATTAATTTGTATGAAAAAAATATTAATATTTTTAAATTCACTATTAGTAATTAGTTTAACTAGTTTAGTTATTTCTTGTTATCAACTTGATACACAAACTCTAGAAATGTTAAGTACAAAAATCAAAGATGAACTAAATGAAGTTGATTTAAAAATTACTAATTTACAAAAAGAAAATAATAGTTTAGAATCTCAATTACAAGAATTAAAAAATATAGAAAAAATAAGTTATAAGTTTGAACCTTTTACTAGGTTATATGATAAAGCTAATGGTTATAGATATAAAACAAGTAAAATAAACTTACCTATTAAAAATCAATACTTTAAAACAAAAATCCAATTGAATAAATTTAAAAATAATCAACAAGTCAAAGTACTTTTAAATGACATTCAAATTAAAGAAAATCAAATTTTAAATCAAGAAAAAATAAATTATCAACTAAAACAAAATATTGAAAATACAAAAGAAGATTTATCTAAGTTTTGAGGTTATGGAATTAATCCAGTCTATAACAAAAATAAGTTAGTAAAAATTGGATATTTTCTAACTAAAGATTTTGAAATTCAAATAGAAAAAATTAAACCTAAAACAAATCAAGTACCAGATCATTTACCTAAAGAAATCACTTCTTTAAAATTAGCATTTCAACAAAATATAAATTCAAAAATTAAAGGTATAGAAAATTGAAAAACAGATAATATTAAAAATATGAGTGAAATGTTTGAAAAGGCTAAAAACTTTAACCAAGATATATCAAATTGAAATACTTCTAATGTAATTAAATTTAATTCAATGTTTAACGAAGCTGAACAATTTAATCAGAATCTAAGTAGTTGAAAAACTAATAATGCAATCAATATGGATTCAATGTTTGTTGATGCTAAAAATTTTAATAATAATAATCAAAAACTAGTGTGAAATACTAAAAATGTAATTAATATGAGATCAATGTTTTTAGGTGCTAGTATGTTTAATCAAGACATTTCAAAATGAGATGTGTCTAATGTAACTGATATGAGTAATATGTTTTTTAGAGCAACTTCATTTAATCAAAATATTTCAAATTGAAATGTTTTAAATGTAACTAATATGAGTAAAATGTTTTTTAATGCATCTAGTTTTGAGCAAGATTTAAGTAAATGAAAAATTAACAAAAATGTTGTTTTTGATGATTTTGCTCTTAGATCTAAAATAGATAATGATAATAAAAAACTTCCTAACTTTAATAATTAAAAATTAAATTTTATAAATTATTAATAAATAAACTAAGATTGTTTATCTAGTGTTTTGTTTGATTTATGTTGTAAAATTAATAAGAGATTTTATTGGTCAATCGCTGTATTTGAAAAAGAATATAGAGGAAACTCCACGCTTACACAATCTGTGATGATTGTAGTGTTTATGCTAAATGAAAAAATAAATTTAGGCAGTAATTAATTACTGACGGCATAACTAACCTAAGGCTTTGCTATGGTAATGTTATAAAGTGCCACAGAGACGAATAAAGAGAAATCTTGAAATGGAACGCGGTAAACCCCATAAGTAAGAAACTCAAATTTTGGTAGAGGAATCTGATTAAGAGAATAAGAATCAAAATCAGAAGTTATTATTAACTAGATAGATGATTGACGCTAAAAAGTACAAAATGTGGGTTATAGATAAAATCTCATCATTTTTTTTAATAGATTGTGGTGATTTTATGAGTTTAAAAAAAATAGTTAAATTATTAATTAAAGCTAATTTAACAATTTCAACTTGTGAATCATTTACTGGTGGATTATTTAGTAATTTAATTACTAATATTAAAAATAGTTCAAAAATATTTTATGGGTCATTTGTTTGTTATCAAACTATGTTTAAAGAAAATATTTTAAATATAGATAAACAAGTTATTAAAAAAGATGGTGTTATTTCTTTTGAGTGTGCAAAAGAAATGCTTATAAAAACTTATGAACTAACAAAAACAAATATTGTAGTTAGTTTTACTGGTAATGCTGGTCCTAATAGTATGGAAAATAAACCTGTAGGTTTAGCTTATATTGGTGTTTTTTATAATAATGATATTAAAGTTTTTGAATTTAAACCTAAATTTGTAGTATCTAGAAAGTTCTTTAAAAAAAGAGCTATTAAATTTATTGTAAAAAAAATTAAGCAAATGGTTCTTTTTTAATTTTTTTTCTAATACAAATATGAAAGGAAAAAAAGAGCTATGAGTACAGAAATACAAAAAATAGAAGATAATAATTTAAAAGAATCACAAATGTGAAATTCAAAAGAACTAAAAGAAGCTATTAAAGAAATTGAAAAAATGTTTGGTAAAGGTTCTATTATGGTTCTTGGTCAAAGTGATAATTTAAATGTTGAAACTTTTTCATCAGGTTCACTTTTATTAGATAATGCTTTAGGAATTGGTGGTTATCCTAAAGGAAGAATTATTGAAATTTATGGTCCTGAATCATCTGGAAAAACCACTTTATCACTACATGCTATTTGTGAAATTCAAAAATTAGGAGGAATTGCTGCTTTTATTGATGCAGAACATTCATTAGATCCAAAATATTGTCATAATTTAGGTATTGATACTAACAAATTATTAGTTAGTCAACCAGATAATGGTGAGCAAGCATTAGATATTTTAGAAATGTTAATTAATTCAAATAGTATTGATTTAATTATTGTTGATTCAGTAGCTGCTTTAGTACCAAAAACTGAATTAGAAGGTGAAATGAGTGATCAGTCAATTGGACTACAAGCAAGAATGATGTCAAAAGCTTTAAGAAAGTTAAATGGTTTAATTGCAAAATCTAATACAACTGTGATTTTTATTAATCAATTAAGAGAAAAAATTGGAGTTATTTTTGGAAATCCAGAAACTACAACAGGTGGTAAAGCTTTAAAGTTTTTTTCATCAATTAGACTAGAAGTTAGAAAATCAGAAAATATTCTTTCAAACTCAGAAATTATTGGTAATAAAATTAAAATAAAAATTGTTAAAAATAAAACTGCTATTCCTTTTAAAACTGCAACCATATCACTTTTATATAATAAAGGTATTGATAAAATTGGTGAATTAGTTGATTTATTAGTAAGTTATGAAATTGTTGAAAAATCTGGTGTTTGATATTCTTATCAAAATGAAAAAATAGGACAAGGAAAAACTAGTGTTATTCAGTGATTAAATGCTGATGAAAATAGAACTAATGAATTAATACAACAAGTTAAAAAAATAATAGAACAAAAAGAATAATTTAAAGCACCAATGTGCTTTTTTGTTTGTAATTATTGTCAAAATTTCATTGCTTAGCTATTGTCAAAAATTTCTTTATTTTTTAAATGTTATAATAAATTAGTATTTAAAATTAATTGTAACTTTTAAGCAGAAAGAAAATAGATAACATGAATGATGACATAATTATATTACTCTCAGTTTTTTGTGGTATATTTTTTATTTGCTTTATTATTTGTAGTTCTATTGCTTTGTATTTATGAAAATCTAAATCAAGAAAACGTCTTGTTGAACAATATACAAAAGAAGCTAAGCAAGCAAAAAAACAAATTTTAGCTAATGGATATAAAGAAATTAGTGAAGCAAAGATGCTTTTTTTAAAAAGAAGTGAATTAGAAAAAAACGAATTAGATAGAGTAAAAGAACAATTAGAACTAAGAAGTAATGATTTAAAAAGAAATCAAGAAATAGTTGAATCTAAATCACAAAGATTAGATGCTAGTTTATTAGATCTAGAAAAAAGAAAATTTTTATTAGATAAAAAAGAAGAATATTTAATCAAGATTTTAGAAGATGCTTCTGGTTTAACTAAATCCCAAGCAAAAGAATTATTAATAAAACAAGTAAAAAATAAATCAGAAAAAGAACTTATTTCTATTTTAAAAAATGCTGAATTACAAGCACATAGTAGTTCTAAAATGATTGCTAATAATATTATAATTTCAGCAATGGAAAGAATTAAAGTAGAACTTACAAGTCAAAGAACAACTAATATTGTTAAATTACCATCTGATGATCTTAAGGGTCGTATTATTGGTAAAGACGGTAGAAATATGAAAGCTTTTGAACAAATTGGTGGAGTTGATATTGTTGTTGATGAAACACCAAACACTGTTGTAGTTTCTTCTTTTAATCCAATTAGAAGAGAAATAGCAACAAGAACATTAGAACAGTTAATTATTGATGGTAGAATCCAACCAATTAAAATTGAAAATGAATTAAAAAAACAAGAACAAGAATTAGAGTATATAATTCAAGAAACTGGCTTAAGTACTATTAAAGAGTTAAATATTAATGATATTGATATTGAATTAGTTAAATTAATTGGTAAATTAAAGTTTAGAACTAGTTATGGGCAAAATGTCTTAGCTCATTCTATTGAAGTTGCTAAACTATCTGGAGCTATTGCTTCTGAGTTAGGTTTAGATGTTGAAAAAGCAATTAGAGCAGGATTATTACATGATATTGGTAAAGCTATAGATTTTGAAAAGCAAGGTAGTCACGTTGTATTAGGTGCAGAAATTGCTAAAAAATATAATGAAGATCCAATTATTATAAATTGCATTGAATCTCATCATGAAGATAAAGAAAAAGAAAGTGAAATAGCTGCTATTGTTGCTATTGCTGATTCTATTTCAGCTTCTAGACCTGGAGCTAGATATAATGCAATTGATGAATTTATTTTAAGAATGACTGAAATTGAAAAGATTGGTAATTCCATTCCAGGAGTTGCTAAAACATATGCATTACAATCTGGTCGTCAAATTAGATTAATAGTTGATCCATTAGTTGCTTCTGATTTAGATCTAGCAATGATTTTAGAAAAAATGAAAGAAGAAATAAAAAATAAAGTAATTATTCCTGGTGAAATAACAATAACAGTAATAAGAGAAAGAAAAGAAACTGATGTTTTAAAATAAAATAGATTTTAGTTGGAAAAGGAGTTAATATGGGATTTGGTGATTTTTTATCAAAAAGAATGCAAAAAAGCATTGAAAAAAATATGAAGAATTCTACTTTAAATGAAGAAAACATTAAAGAAACATTAAAAGAAATTAGATTATCTTTACTAGAAGCAGATGTTAATATTGAAGCAACTAAAGAAATTATTAATAATGTAAAACAAAAAGCTTTAGGTGGGTATATATTTGAAGGTGTTAATGCTCATCAACAAATGATTAAAATTGTTCATGAAGAATTAGTTAATATTTTAGGAAAAGAAAATGCATCTTTAGAATTAAATAAAAAACCAAGTGTTGTTATGATGGTTGGATTACAAGGAAGTGGTAAAACTACTACTGCTAATAAACTTGCTTATTTATTAAATAAAAAAAATAAGAAAAAAGTTTTATTAGTTGGTTTAGATATTTATAGACCAGGAGCTATTGAACAACTAATTCAACTTGGACAAAAAACAAATACACAAGTATTTGAAAAAGGAAAACAAGATCCTATTTTAACTGCACAAGAAGCTTTAGAATATGCACAAAAAAATAATTTTGATGTTGTAATTTTAGATACAGCAGGAAGATTACAAGTTGATCAAGTTTTAATGACTGAATTAGACAATTTAAAGAAAAAAACATCGCCAAGTGAAATTTTATTAGTTGTTGATGGAATGAGTGGTCAAGAAATTATTAATGTTACAAATGAGTTTAACAGTAAGTTAAAACTATCTGGAGTTGTTGTTACTAAATTAGATGGAGATGCTAGAGGTGGAGCTACTTTATCTATTAGTTATTTAACTAAACTACCTATTAAGTTTATCGGTGAAGGTGAAGGATATAATGCTTTAGCTGCTTTTTATCCAAAAAGAATGGCTGATAGATTAATGGGAATGGGTGATATTGAAACTTTATTTGAAAAAGCTGTAGAAAATATTGATGAACGTTCTATTCAAAAAACTATGAATCGAATGTTTTTAGGTCAATTTGATTTAGAAGATTTAAGAAATCAGTTAGCTCAAATTGCAAAAATGGGTAGTTTAAATAAGTTGATGAAAATGTTACCTATTAATAAAGTAAGTGAAACACAAATTCAAGATGCTCAAAGAAAATTAGCTGTATTTTCAATTTTAATGGATTCAATGACTTTAAAAGAAAGACGTGATCCAAGAGTTTTAAAAGCAATAAGTAGAAAAAATAGAATTATTAAAGGATCAGGAAGAACTGAAAAAGAATTTAATGAGTTAATAAACTCTTTTGAAAAAGGTAAAAAACAAGTTTTAGAAATAACTAAAATGATTAAAAGTGGAAGAATGCCAAATCTTTCTAAAGGCGGATTTAAATTTTAAAATTTATGAAAATCAAAATACTTTGTTTTGGTAAATTAGATAAAAAATTTTATATTGATGCTTTTAATGATTATTTTAAAAGATTAAAAAAATATGTAGATTTAGAAATTATTGAACTAAAAGAAGAAGTTAATGGTGAGTTAAATAAAATTAAAGATGAAAATTCTAACTTATTATTAAAAAAACTACAAAATTATAAAGATTTTGAAAAAGTAGTTCTTGATGTTAACTCAAGATTAATTTCAACTGAAAATTTAGTTGAAATTATAAAAACAAATCTAAATTATAAATCAGCAAAAATCTTATTTATTATAGGTCCTAGTGATGGATATTCAAAAAGTTTTTTAAATTCTTTTACCAATAAGTTTTCACTAGCTAAAATTACACTTCCACATCAGTTATGTAGAATTGTTTTAATAGAACAAATTTATAGAGTTTTTAAAATTATTAATAATGAAAAATATCACAAATAATTTTTAGGTGTTAAGTACAATTACTTGACACCTTTTTTTAAAATTGTTATTATTATTAAGGTTTTAAAAATATATTATAGGAGGAAACAATGGTTAAATTAAGATTAAAAAGAATCGGTAAAAAGCAAGCACCATTTTATAGAATAGTAGCAGCTGACTCACGTGTTAATCGTAATGGACAATATATTGAATTAGTTGGAACATTCAACCCATTAAAAGATGAAGTTAAAATTGATAATGAATTAACTTTAAAATGATTAAATAATGGTGCTCAACCAACTGATACAGTAAAAAGTTTGCTTTCTAAACAAGGAATTTTAAAAGCTTTACACGAATCTAAATTTTCTAAAAATACTCAAACTGAAAATAAAAAACCTGTATCTAAAAAAACTACTAAAAAAAAGTAAAGATAATTAATTAGATTAAAATAATCAATGAATGCTAATCTTATTAAAATAGGTGTTATAGTCAATACTTTTTCTATTAAAGGACAGGTTAAAGTTATTTTAAATAGTGATATTGTGATTGATGATTTAAATAAAATCAATACCTTTTTTATAAAAACTAATGATAATTTTCAAGTTTTAAGAATACAAGAAATTAATTTAAATAAAAATTATTTAATTGTTAAGTTTTTAAATTTAAATAATATTAATGATGTTATTAAATTTAAAAACAAAGAAATATATTGTTTAAAAAATCAAAATATCACTCAGCTTGTATCATTAATTAACTTTAAGTTTACTAGTTTTAAAACAAATGGAATTATTATAGATTATATGAATAATAGTTATCAACAATTAATAAAAGTTAAATCAGAAGATCTTAAAGAGTTTTGAGTTCCTTTAGTTGATGTTTTTATAAAAGAAATTGATTATGAAAATCAAATGATAATAGCAAAAAATATTGAAGGACTAAAATAACATGAAGTTTTCTATTATTACTTTATTTCCTAAAATTATTAACTCATATTTAGAAGAATCAATTATAAAAAGAGCAATTAATAAGCAAGCTATTAAAATAGAAGTTATTGACTTAAGAAACTTTTCTACACTTAGTCACAATCAAGTTGATGATTATCAATATGGTGGTGGTAGTGGAATGGTTTTAATGATTGAACCACTAATTAAAGCAATTGAATCAGTAAAAACAACAAAATCAATTGTTTTATTAACAACACCACAAGGAAAAACTTTAAATCAATCTATAGTAAAAACTTATGCTAATAATTATGAACATATTATTATTGTATGTGGTCATTATGAAGGATATGATGAAAGAGTTTTAGATTATATTGATGATGAAATATCAATTGGAGATTATGTAATAACTGGTGGAGAATTAGCCAGTTTAATTCTAGTTGATTCAATATCAAGGCTTTTACCAAATGTCATTAAACAAGAATCACATGAAAATGAAAGTTTTGAAAATAATTTATTAGATCATCCAGTTTATACTAAACCATATGAATTTAGAAATAAAAAAGTTCCAGATGTTTTATTAAGTGGTCATCATCAAAATATTAAAAAGTGAAGAGAAGAACAGCAAGTAATAAAAACACTTAAAAAAAGACCAGATTTAATTGATATAACTAAATTAAATAAACACCAATTAGAAATTTATAAAAAGATGAAAGGAGAACAATAGTATGAGTTCAAAAGCAACAAAAACTGTTAAATCAAAATTTGATATCATAAATAATCAATTACGTGATGATTTAATAGATTTTAGATCAGGAGACACTATTAGAGTTGATGTAAAAATTAAAGAAGGAGACAAATTCCGTATTCAATCTTTTGAAGGATTAGTTATTAAAACTCAAGGATCAGGAATTACTTATTCTGTAGTTGTTAGAAAAATGTCAAATGGTGTATTTGTTGAAAGAACTTTTCCTTTACACTCACCAATTATTGACTCAGTTACTTTAATTAAACGTGGTAAAGTTAGAAGATCTCGTATTTACTACATTAGAAAACTTTCTGGTAAAGCTGCTAGAATTAAAGAAATTATGCCAACAAAACAAGCTAAAGAAATCAAATAATTTAATCATCATATAAAGTATTTTTCTACTTTATTATGATGTTTTTTATTTATTGATAAGATTATATTAGAAAAAAGAAAGAAGTGATTTTATGAGTGCTGAGTTCAACTGGTTTCCAGGTCATATGAATAAGACTTTAAAAGATATTGAAGCAAGAATTGAAATAGTAGATGTCGTTGTTGAAGTTATTGATTCAAGAGCTCCTTATTCATCAAAAAATGCCACTTTTGAAAAGCTTTTAAAAGATAAACCAATAGTTTATATTTTTTCAAAAGCTGATATTGCTGATTCTAAAGTTACTCAACAATGAGTTGATTATTATATTAAAAACGAAAATTCAAAAGTGATTGTTTTATATAATAGACATACTGATATAGTTAATGAATTGATTAATGTAATTAATGAGTTAACAATTAAAAAACGTGAAAAAGACAAAGCTAAAGGAATAAAAAATACTTTAATTAATGCTTTGGTTATTGGAATTCCAAATGTTGGAAAATCTACTTTTATAAATAGAGTAATTAAAGGTAAAAATGTTAAAGTTGGTAATAAACCAGGTGTTACTAGAGGAATTCAGTTAATTCATTTAAATCCATTTATTAATTTATTAGATACACCAGGAGTTTTACCTTCAAAACTAGAATCTGAAACAGTTGCTGTAAATATTTGTGCTATTAATTCAATAAAAGATAATGTCTTTCCAAAAGAAAGAGTAGCAGCTAAATTAATGAGCTATGTTTATAACAATTATGATGATATTATTGAAAAATATTACAAAATAAATTTAAGACTACAAAAACCCATTTCAGTTATAGATTCTTATAAGATTTTTGAAACAATTGGAATTGAAAAAAAATGATATGTTACTGAAGATATTTTAGATATGGAAAGAATACTATCTTCATTTTTAAAAGATCTAGATAAAGGTAAATTAGGAAAAATTTCATTTGAAAAAGTTTTAGAAGTAGTTCCTGAAGAAATTCAAAAAGCTATTAATCCAGAAGATAACAAACAAGATAATGATATTAGTTCACTATGATAAGTAGAAAATCATTTGATGATCAAATTAAAATTGTTCATAATATTACTTATTTATCAGGAAGCGATGAAGCTGGTAGAGGTTGTTTAGCTGGTCCTTTAGTTGTTGCTAGTGTGATTTTAAAACCTGATTATTTTAACCCTTTAATAAAAGATTCAAAAAAAATAAATTCTAAAACTAGAGAAGTTTTATATGATGAAATTATAAAAAATTGTCTAGATTATCAAATTATTATAATTTCAAGTAAACAAGTTGATGAACTTAACCCCTTACAAGCTAGTTTATTAGGTTTTAAGACAACAATTAATAATTTAAAAATCACCCCAGATCTTGCTTTAATTGATGGTAATCAAAATATTGAATTAACTAATATTAAAACTTTACCAATCATTAAAGGTGATGATAAAAGTTTTTCTATTGCTTGTAGTAGTATTTTAGCAAAAGTTACTAGAGACAAAATACTAGATGAATATGATCAAATTTATCCAAATTATGATTTTAAATCTCATAAAGGTTATTGTACAAAAAAACATTTACTAGCTATACAAAAATATGGTATTTTAGATATTCATAGAAAATCTTATAAACCAATTAAAAAAATAAGCAAAGAAACTAGTTAAAAAAACTAGAATCTTTGCTTTTTTATTCAAAATTATAATCTGTTAAAATCTTTTTTCTGTTTGTCCTACGTTTCCCACTTAGTCGCGAAAACACTCAGTTTTCAGCGACTATATTTTTTTATAAAAAATATAATTTATTATGCTTTTATGCTTAAATATGATATAATAAAGACGTGAAGAAGTCAAGAAATGATGTAAAAAGACAATGAAGAACATCAATAGCAAGAGTTAAAAAAGGCGAATACTTATCAATTGGAGTGCCAAGACCAGATAACAAAGGTTTTGTATATAGATTAGGATATGGATATTTACATGAATTAAAACAATATCATGATGATCCGCTAGCAATTATCAAAGCAATTATTGCAAACTTTCCATTGTCTTGAACAAAAGAACAAGTAAGAACTAAATTAGATGAAATTTTTAAAGAGAAAAAAGAAACCAAAAAAGAAGTTTTAGAAAGGTTTAAAGGTTACGAAGTAGTTGAAAAACTATTTGATTATTTCAATATTTTTAATGATTGTTCTCCCACAAAATCGACAACATTAAAAGATGTTGTTTTACAGTTGATTTATCAAAGAATTAAAAATCCAATAAGTGTTTTTAACACTTATAAGACAGCAAAAAAAGAAAAAATAGACACTCATTCAAAAAATTCATTTTATAGATCATTAGACTATATAGCAAAAAACAAAGATGAAATTTTAAGAAATTTAAATGCAAAAATTTGTGCAAATACCAATAGAAAAATTGATGTATTATGATTTGACGCAACAACTACTTATTTTGAAACATTTTCTCGTGAAGGTTATAAAAAAACTGGTTATTCAAAAGATGGAAAATTTAAAGAAGACCAGATTGTTATAGGTATGGCAACTGATGAAAATGGAATACCGTTACACTACAAAATATTTCCAGGAAATGTTGCTGATTCAAATACTTTAATACCATTTATGCTTGAAATTGCAGATATTTATGAAGTTAACAGTGTAACTATAATTGCTGACAAAGGAATGAGTGTTAATAGAAATATTAGATTTTTAGAATCTAAGAATTGAAAATACATAATCTCATACAGAATGAAAGCTGGAAGCAAACAATTTAAAGAGTATATATTAGATGAAAAAGATTATATAAATGATGGTGGTTTGATATACAAAACTCGTGATATTGCATCTTCATACAATAAAAAAAGAATTAATGGACATTTTAGAAGACAAATAATTAGTTTTAGTCAAAAACGAGCAACTAAAGACAAAAACGATAGAGACATTTTAATTCAAAATTTCACTAAGAAAATGAATAAAGATAATCTTGTTTCTTGTGATGATTTAGCGGGATCTAAAAAATATAGATTCTTTAAACCTATAAACAAAGGTGCATTTTATGAACTTGACATAGAAAAAATACAAGAAGATCAAAAATATGATGGATACTATGTTTATGAAACAAACAGAACAGATTTATCAGTAAAAGAAGTTATTAATTTATATTCAAAACAATGACAAATTGAGTCTAATTTCAAGACATTAAAAGGTAAATTATCTCTTCGTCCAATGTATTTATCAACTTGAAACCATATTGTTGGTTACATTTGTTTATGTTTCATTTCATTAGTGTTTTTAAACTACATCATCTACATTCTAAATTCAAAATTAGGACTGACTGGAAAAAGCAAAATCACTGAGCATAAAGTGATTAATGTTATCAAAGAAGTTAAAGAAATTGAAGTATTTGTAAATAAACAAAAAATCGAAACTATACAAGTGTATAATGATGAGTTACAAGAAAGTTGGCAAACTTATCAAATATTATTAGAGCTTTTAACAAAAGAAAAAGTCACTTAGACATTACATTATAAAAAACATAACTTATGAGATCAAAAATTTACATAAGTATGTTTTTTTGTTTTATGCTTAAACTGGGAAACGTAGGAAAAAAACTAGAATCTTTGCTTTTTTATTAAAAATTATAATCTGTTAAAATCTTTTTTCTGTTTGTTGTTTTCGTGGGTTATTATACAAAATGGTACTATAAGTTATAATTATATTATCAAAGAAATTAGAGAATAATAGATCTATTCTAACAAGCCTAATTTATCTTTGAGTTCATGGGAAAACCTTGAACAATCACTTTTAACCCTCAATACGATTCCTGAGATCTCGTCAACTAACTCACTAGGTAATCCATTGGGGTATTTTTTTATGTATAAGAGTGTTTTGTCTAATCCACTATGAATTCTTCTTGTTTGGTTTATCATTGTTAGTATTTTTAAATCTTCTTTTCTACTTTCATCTAATTGTTTTCTTCTAACAAAATCAACTTCAACTCAATCAGTTGAACCAATTTCTAATGGCTTTGCAATATAGCGTTTAGTATCTGTTCTAAAGTAAAGTTGTTCATCTGAACCAATTACAAGTTGAATATTTTCTTTTTTATAAAATCTAAAACGTTTACCAAATTCATCGTATGGAGCATAAATTTTAGTTTTATACTCTGCTACACCATTTGCAAATTTTCTAGGTATAGGTAGGTCAAAGAATTTTTCAACTTCATTTTCACCTAGTTGTCTAAATGCATTATCTCTTTTTCTTTTTTTACATTTACTATTAACAAAATCTATTAATTTGTGTTTTATTTGATTTGCTTGTTCAATTGTTTTTATATCATTTTGTTTAAAGAAGAAAGGTGCATTTTTTTGGACTGTATCTCACATTCTTTCAACATGTGGTTTGCATTAGCATTAGATGAAGAAATCACCTCTATACCCCTATTTTCAAGCTCTAAACGCGTTCTAGCGTTATTTCTTTCATCTTTTTTAAAATTAGCTCTATTATCAGTAATAATTCTTTGAGGATAGCCATAAGTTCTAAATATTGTTTCAAAAATTTTTTGATAAGAATTTAAAGATTCTTCGTATTCTTCAAAACACATATCAAGTATTTGATTAGTTCCAACATCAACAGCCATAACACATGTTGCTATTGTGTTATTTTGAAAATAATAATGAGTACATCCATCTACTTCTATTACCTGTCCAAATTTATAATTGTTTGCTACTGCTAGTCTGTGTTTTTCTACGTTTTTAGGCACATAAAAAACTAGCTCATTGCTATACCTAATTAATTTTCCTTCTTCTTGTTGTCTTCTTATTTTTTTAACTTCTTTTTTGGTTTTACGTTTGCAATAAGGGCTTGCATAACCTTGTTGTATTAGTCTCCTATTTAAAGTTGAATAAGAAATTTTATTTTTAGTGTTAGTTGACATAAGAGTGCTGTGATAGTTTTCTAAAGTTAAATAAGAACAACTAGCATTATTTACATCTCCACCAGTTATTTTTACTTGTTCTTGGTATTTTTCACCTAAATTATGTATTATCTCATCACTATATTTTTGAGCATTTTTATTATTAGTGTTTTTATGTGAAAGAATTAGCTCTGCTTCCTTGTTCTTTCATTTAATATATTCACTTTTATATTTTTTTACAGTAGAAAGTGATTTTTGAAACTGTATAGCGATTGATAACAACTTTCTGTTAGGCTCTTTTTCAAAAGTATCTATTATAAGTTTTTTTTTCATTAAACTTTTTATTTTCTTGGATAACAAACATTAGACCTCCTGTTCAATTATAAGACCACAGATCTGTGGTCTTATAATTGGTCTGGTACCATTTTGTTTAATAATCCAACTAAAATCTTTTTTCTGTTTGTTGTTTTATCATTAAAATACTCATAATAGCTTAGCTGTAAAAATGAACCTTGGATATTAATAAGATTATTAAATCCTATTTTTTCTAACATTTTTATAGATTTATAACTACTTCTACCAGTTCTACAATGAATATAAACTGGTCTATATTTTGGTATTTCATTATATGAAGAAAGAAAACATGATTTAAAAACCCTAGGAAGAATAAATAAAACAAGATGAATTCATACTGTATTAGATAAGACTCTTAACAGCATTAAAAAACACCCGAGTGGATTGCCCAGTGAAGTAGTCGACGAACTATCAGGACTTGTCTCAGGTGTTAAGAATGAATGTTATCGCATATCATTCGAACTCAAAGAAAAATTAGGCTTATTGGATTAGTTTAATTTTCTAATTTCCTTTGATAAGATTATTATAACTTAAAAATTTAAAGGTTTATTTGTTTAAAAACCCACGGTCATGCAAAATTTTTGTTGCACCTTGCCCTTGGTGTATTCTTTTCAATTCTTTAAATTTGGGTTTGTTTCCTTCTGAAATCTTAGAATCTTTATCAAATTGAGAGTGAACTGTAACTTTATCAACGTTTCAGCCAGATAAATTTTGATTAAAACTTTTTGTACCATAAAACATTGAATCCATATTAAAAACATTATTTGTTTTTCAGCCACTAATATCTTGGTTAAATTTTTTTGCTTCATAAAATGTTTCATTCATAAATTTTATGTTTGAAGTATCTCATTTGTCTAAGTTCTTAATTGTTTCTTGTGTATTGTTTCTAAACGCGCCTTCTAAAGAGGTTATAAACGGTGGCAGGTTTTCTGGAACTTCCTTTGTTTGTTCATTAAAATTTAAAATATCTGTGCTGCTTCTACTTTTACTTCAACCAATTTCTTTTACAACTTCTTTTTTTTCGCCTTCATAAACAGTATTATGACGATCTTTATAAAAATAAACAATTACTGGATTTTTACTATTTCCTTTTGTTGAAACACTTACTTTCTTGTAACCACTATTATCATTTTCTTCAACATTAAAAGAAACATTGTTTAATGTTAATGTGAATTTAGGATTTTGTTTTTTAATCAAATCTAAATACTCTTGGAAGTTTTGAGGTAGTTTGGCAAGCTCGCCATCTCCTGTTCCACTTCCATCTATTGAAATAAATTTATTTGTTATCAGCTTATCTAGATCATATTGTTTGCTATTTTCTTGTTTCTCAGACTCAGATTGTGTTGACGGATTATCTTTTGGTGAAGTTTTGTCTTGATTCGATTTAGAATTTTGATCATTATTATTAGGTTTACTATTTTGGTTTTTGTCTTTGCTTTTATCAAATTTATTATTTTGGTCTTTATTCTTATCAGATTTAAGATCTTTATCTTTATCTTTTTTATTCTTACTCATTTCAGTGTTTGCACAACTAACAACAGTTGCAGCAACCCCTGATAATAATATTAAAGAGCTAAATGATATTAATAACTTTTTCATATTATTCACCTTATTATATATTCTATTAAAAATATTATAATTTATTAATCCTTTATGTTGGATTATTAATCTTTTATTTTTACAAAAATTATTTTATTTAATTGTGTGTATTTTGCTTTTAATTTGTTTTAATATGTAATTCATCTAATTGTTTTTGATCTACAAGATCTGGTGCATTACTCATAGGATCAATTCCAGATGAGTTTTTAGGAAATGCTATTACATCTCTAATTGATTGAGCATTAGTTAAAATCATAGCAATTCTATCTAATCCTCATGCTATACCAGAATGATATGGTGCTCCATATTTGTAAGCATTCATAAATCAACCAAAATTAGTTTCAACTCTTTCTTTTGTTAGTTCAATTGCATCAAACATTCTTTGTTGAATTTTAGGATCAGTAATTCTTTGACTACCCCCACCAATTTCAAATCCATTCATAACTAGATCATAAGCATAAGCAATAGCATCTTTTTTATTTATATCAAAAGTATCTAAACTTTCTGGTTTTGTCATTGTAAATGGATGGTGAGCTGCTAAATATCTTTGTTCTTTTTCACTATATTCAAATAATGGGAAATCAACTACTCATAATAACTTAAATTCATTAGGATAGGCTAAATTAAACATTTTACTAATTAAACTTTAATAGAATCCATTAATTGAGAAATTTTTTCATATTTACCAAAATTAATTAGTATAGTTGCTTTTGATTTGATATTAAATCTTTTAATTAATTGTTCTTTTTCTTGATCTGATAATTGACTTGCTAAACTACCAGTTCAATTTGAGTTTTCAAATTTAATAAATCCTAATGATTGATATTGGAATTGTTTTGCTTGTTCTATTAAAACTTCTAATTGTTTTTTTGTTAATAATTCATCAATTGCAACTACCAATCAAAGTTAATATACTAATATCATTTACATTACTAATATCTGAAATTAAATCAAGATTATAAAAATGAAAAATTATTTTTTAAACTAAAAACTATTTGAACTTAAACTTAATAACAATATAAAAACTTTAGTTAAATTAGTATTTTTATATAAATAAGTTTGTTTTATTCCTAATGAAAAATCAAAACTAGATCTACTAATTACATAACTTAATATAAAACCAATAATTAGAAATAAGCATAAACTAGTTGATTTTAAAAATAAGTTGATTTTTGATTAGACTATTTATTTAAAATTTTATTTTTTTATTAAAAATATTAAAAAGATTTATAAAAATAAGTTACTTTTAATTTTTTTTATCTAATACAATAATGAGAAAACAAAAGGAGAAAGCATATGAATTTAGTAAACATTATTGGACAATTAGAAGGAGATGCAACTGTTGCTTATACTTCAAAAGATGGAGAAAAAAAGCTTTATAAGTTTGTTGTTAAAGTACCAAAACCATATAAAACAAAAGAAGTAGACTCACTTGATTATATTAATATTAAAGCTTGATCAAATGCTGTTGATGATGAGTTTTTATTACACGATCAAGCTGTTGTTGGAATCGAAGGAAGAATTCAGTCTTTCACTTCAAATAATGATTTAACAAATATCAGAAATGAAATTTTTGCAAATAGAATTTTATATTTAAACTAAAAATAAGTATTAAATTTTTTTATTGTTATTTATCTTAAATTTTTTAGATATTTTATGTTTGCAAAATTAAACTAGTTTATTAGTTATTTAATTAAAATATAATTCCTAATAAAAAATGTTTTAATTAAATAATACTAGAGACTATAACTTGGTCTCTTTTTCTTTTTAAATAGCTAAATGTTATAATTAATAGTGATTTTAATGTAAGGAGAATAAGAATGAAAGTCAAAAATAATTTCGATCATTTTTATAAACCAATGACTGATGAAGAGTTAAAAGAAGATAGAAAATCTTTTAACCGTGGTAGAAAAAGTTTTATTAATGTTATTTGAAAGCACATGAAAATTAATAAAAAATGAGCTATAGGTTTATTAGTTACTGCTATTTTATCTGCTTTTTTTGCTGCTTTTAATCCTTTATTAATGCAACAATTACAGTTTTCTGTTGAATTTGAAAAAACTAAAAAAGTTTTTGATAATTTTTGAGGGTTTAATTGAAAAATAATTTTATCTATTTGAATTATTATTTTAGTTATTACTGCAATTTTGACTTACATTGCTAACTTATTTGGAAATGAACTAGGTAGAAAAATTGAAATTAGTTTAAGAAATGAATTAACTAAAAAATTAATTACAACAGATATTGAATATTATTCAAATAAAAAAACAGGTGAAATTTTAACTAAAGTAGTTTCTGATACTCAAATTATTGGTATGCAAGCTTCTGTTATACCAAATATTATTTTTATTGCTTTTTTTACAATGATATTTACTTTAATTACTTTATTTATTACAACTAGTTTATATATTGGTTTATTTTTTATTGCACTATTTTTAATGTTTGGTATTTTATTTGGTTTAGCTTTTTTACCTATGAGAAAATTGGTGTTTAATCTTAGAAAAATTATTACTGATATTAATGGCGATGTTACTGATAGAATTAATACAATTAAATTAATTAAAGCTAATGGTACTGAAGAATATGAAAAGAAAAGATTTGTAGATATTCATGAAATTTATTATAAAAAATATAAACAAATTAGTTATTTTCAATCTGTAATGATAAGTATCTTATTTTTTGCTATTAATACAGTACAAATTTTAATGACAATAATTGCTTTATGATTATATAAAAATGATATTGATACTTTAAAAGCTATTTTAGGTCCGATGTTAATATGTGCTGGAATGTTAATTGGTCCTGTTATGCAATTACTAAGAGCTGTTGTAGGAATGGTTCAAGCAAGTACTTCAGCACAAAGAATTGATGAAATTACAGCTGCAAAACAACTTATTAATAATCATGCATTAGATAAAAAAGGAATTAGAATTCATAAAATTGAGGGAAATGTAATATTTAAAAATGTTACTTTTGCTTATTCAGACAAACCAGATAATGTTATTTTGCCTAATTTTAATTTAGTTTTAGAACAAGGTAAAAGTTATGCTTTTGTTGGTCAAACTGGAGTAGGAAAATCAACTATTTCAAAACTATTATTAAGATTTTATGATCCAAGCTCAGGTGAAGTTTTAATTAATAATAATATTAATCTTAAAGATGTGTTTTTACCAAGTTATTTAAATCATATTGGATATGTTGAACAAGATCCATCAGTTTTATTAGGAACAGTTTTAGATAATTTAAGATATGTAAAACCTAGTGCAACAGATGAAGAGATTATTCTAGCATGTAAAAAAGCTGAATTACACGATTTAGTTATGACTTGACCAGATCAATATAATACAATTTTAGGAGAACGTGGATTTATTTTATCTGGAGGTCAAAAACAAAGACTAGTTATTGCTAGAATGTTTTTAAAAGATCCACAAATATTAATATTAGATGAAGCAACAAGTGCATTAGATAATGTTGTTGAAAAAGAGATTCAATCTAAATTAGAAGAATTAATGAAAAATAGAACAAGCATTACAATTGCTCATAGACTTTCAACAATAAGAAATGTTGATCAAATTATTGTTTTAGCTCCTAAAAAAGGAATTATTCAAATTGGTACTTTTAAAGAACTAGTAAAAAAACCTGGTGAATTTAAAGATCTATATGAAGCCGGTTTTTCTAAATATGATGTCTAATTAAGGAGGTGTTTATAATGTCAAAAGTAAAAAAAGTTTATACAAAAATCAAAAAAAAGTGAAGTTTTGATAATACAGGCAAATTTACTTTAAAAAAATTTGGTCTTTTTATTAGAATGAATATTGAAATAGCTAAAAAAAATCCTTTGCTTTTTTTTGGTGTTGTATTTTTTACATCATTAGATGCAATATTTGCAGCAATGCTTCCTTTATTTTCATCAAAAGTAATCACTACTTTAGTTCAAAATAATAAACAATGGTTATTTAATTGAATGGAATTAGATTCAACTGGTTGGTTATATGTTATTGCTATTAATTTGGCAATAATTATAATTTGTGAATATTTTACTAATTTCACAATAGCTTTGTATTCAGCTCAAATTGAAGTAATGCAAAGACTTAAAATTTTAAAAGCATTAACAGATCAGGATGTAGATTTTTATTTTGATCATGTTTCTGGAAACATTTTAACAAGATTAGTTGGAGATACTCAATTTCTAGCTTTAGGAGTTCAGCAATTTTTAACTAATTTAATTTATGCTTTCTCTGGATCAATAACGGCTATTACAATTATGTATACTCAAAATTTATATATGATAGCAACTTTATCTTTAGTATATTTATTAATAGCTAATTTATTTTGTGTAGGCTTTTTTATTGATATGAGAAGAAAATTAATATTAGCATTTGATATTAAAAGAGAAACTGATGCTGATATGACAGATAGAATTAATAATATTTCACTTATTAAAGCAAGTGGAACTGAAGAATTTGAAATTAAAAGATTAGAAGAAAAAAATAAAGATTATGAAAATGGATTAACAAAATTTACTCACTCCTCAGCTTTGTTAAATACTTCTTTAACTTTTGTTATTCAATTATTAATTCCAATTATTTTTATAATTATTGCAGTTCAATATTTAAGTAATAATCAGTCAAGTAATAGTTTAGGTGCTGATATTGCTTTAATTTTTCCTTTATTATCAACTTTAATTGGTGGAATTGCTATTTTATTACCAAGTTTAAGATCAGCAACTGCTGCTTCTAATGCTGCTAATAGAATTAGTGAATTAACAGATCCAAAGCCAATGGTTCATTCTAATTTAAAAGGTTATAAAATTGATAAAATTGATAAAATTGTTCTTGATAACATTAGTTTTTCATATCCAAAAAAACCTGAAAGAATAGTTATTCCACCAACTAAATTAATTTTTGAAAAAGGAAAAAGCTATGCTTTTGTTGGCCAAACTGGTAGTGGTAAAACTACTATAGCAAAACTTTTATTAAGATTTTATGTTCCAACTGATGGAAAAATTTTAATTAATGGTGAATATAATTTAAACAGAATTAATTTACCGGCTTATTTAAATCATATTGGATATGTTGAACAAGAACCACAAATTTTATATGGTACTTTTTTAGATAATATTAAATATTCTAAATTTGATGCAACAGATGAAGAAGTGATTCAAGCTTGTAAAAAGGCTGAACTTCATGATTTTATTATGTCTTTACCAGATCAATATCACACTGTTTTAGGGCAAAGAGGATTTATTTTATCTGGAGGTCAAAAACAAAGATTAGTTATTGCTAGAGTCTTTTTAAAAGATCCTGATGTAGTAATTTTAGATGAAGCAACAAGTGCATTAGATAATGTTGTTGAAAAAGAAATTCAAGATAAATTAGAAGAATTAATTAAAGGTAGAATGTGTATTACTATAGCTCATAGGTTAACAACTATTAAAAATGTTGATGAAATTTATGTTTTAGGACCTAATGGTGTGGGAATTGTTCAAATGGGAACTTTTGATCAATTAAAAAAACAACCTGGTCATTTTAGAAACTTATATGAAGCAGGGTTGATGGAATAAGATTTATTAGTCTTATTTAAATATAAAGTAGGTGTTATTATGCCAGAACAAGAAACTATATTTTGAGTTTATTTTCATGATATAGTTAAAAAAATAAAAACAGATAAATTTAAAAAATTAGATCTTTTATTAAGAAAAAAAATCAATGAAATTTTTGAAGTAACTCATTATGGATTATTTCAATATCAAATTTTAAAAGATAAGTCATTAACAAATATAGATGATTCATCTGTTAGTGAAATTTCAAACTATATTACAAATAACTATTCAAGATTTTTCGAATATTTAAATTATAATAATTCAAAAACTTCAATGTATAGTTCAAAATTAAGTAAAATAGAAATTGATGAAATTTCTTTTATTATAGAAAATATAGCATTAAAATATATAGCAGACAACTTATTATTAATTAATAATAATAACTATAATAATGATTTTTTAAATTTATTATTAATTGAATTATCAAAAATGTATCGTTTTGATACTAACTTTTTAGCAAGAAATAATGATAAGATAGTTTATCACTCTTTAGTTTATCCTTTATTTTTAACTATGTTAATTATTGATATAACTAATGAAAATCAAATCTTTAATAATATTAAAAAAATCTATACTAAACAAAATATTTTAAATGCATTAAAGGTCGGAAGACCTTTATCTTCTAATGAATATAATTACTTTAAATCTCATATCGATATTTTAGAATATGATGAAGAATGAAATACTTTTTTATTGAATTTTAAAAATGAAAATTGAGTTTTGCATTCTATTGAAAAAAAATATAAATTAATCTTTCAATTAGCAAAATACACTGCTTTATTTTTAAAAGATAGAATTAAATCAGTATGAGCATTAAGTGATGGTGAAGAAATTTTTGATAGTTTTTATAACTATATAATATTATTTTTAACTAATAAGCCAACTGGTCAAACTTCTACTATTTATCTGACAGCAAAACCTGATTTTATAAATAAAAATTATGATGAAGATGATAAATTTTTATTACCATTTTTAATTAAAGACTATAATCCTATACAAATTGGACACCATATTAGTTCATTAAAAGATTATTCTAAATTTGTATGTGATAAAGATCGAATTATTGATTTTTTAGATGCTGTTTCATTATCTACAAATTACATTAGTTTAATTGATATTTTAAAAGTTGATAGCAATTATTTAGCTGACTTTTTAATACAAAGAAAAAAATTAGCTTTAGTAGATACTTTGTTTTTATATAAATTAGATGATCATAATATGTATAAAAAACAATATAATTCAATTAGTTTAGAAGATATTCAAATTAATCAAAATGTTTTAAAAGAAATTATTAAAAAAGATTTTAGATTAGAATTTTTAAAAACTAACAATCAATTAGCAAATATGTTAAAAACTATTTCTTTAATTTTGAGTTTAGTACCTTCAATTGCTAAAAGATTTAACTATTCATGAGAATTGATTTTAAAATATTTCATTATTACTTTTGGACCATATAAAAGAAAAAAAGCTTTATATGATAAAAAAACTATTAATGAAGTATCTTATAAAATATCTAAACTTTTATCAAATTTTAAACATGTAAAAAACAAAGAAGATTATAGTCAAACACTATTAATCATTTATAAATTAGAAAATTTTAAAAATTAATTTATATTATTTATTTTCATATATAAATATGATAAATTTATATATGATTATTATTGCCCATGTAGCTCAGTAGGATAGAGCACGCGCCTTCTAAGCGTGAGGTCGGAAGTTCGAGCCTTCTCGTGGGCACCACTTAGAATCATTAAAATCGTGCTTAGCACGATTTTTTGTTTTAGAAAAAAATATTATGGCAAATTATTATGATCAAATATTAAAAAAAATTAAACAACTAGTTGAAAAAAATAATCTAACTAAAGCTTTAGATATTATTAATCAAGAATTAGAGATTAGCTATATTCCTAGTGATTTTGAAAAATCTCTTTATAAAATAAAAAAAGAAATTAAAGAAAAACAATATAGTCAATTAAATAAAACATACAGTATTTTAGAAATTAAAACTTTATTAAATTCAAAAAATAATTTAGATCAAATTATTGGGATTAAAAATTTAATAAATATTAATATTAGACTAGTTCTTGATGAAATAAAGAAATATTTAATTAATATAAATAATGCTTATGAAAATAAATCATTATTATTAATTAGTTTATCTGATCAACAAATAGATCAAGATTTTGAAGTGTTTAAAGATAAAAAAACTAGTTTTTTAATTAATCCAAAATCACTAAATATAAAAGAAATTTATAATATTTACTATCAAATTGAAAGCCAAATTTTAGAAGTTATTGATCAAAAGGATATTTTTTTAATTCAAACTTGTAAACAAGTGCTTTTTTCATACTTTTTATACATTTTTCCTTATGTTGAGTTATTAAAAACAAATGATGTTATTGTAGCAATAATTTATTTATCTTTTCAATTTAATAATTTGAAATTTGATATTAAAAAATTAAATAAAAACATAGAATTTAATCAAGTAAATGTAGATAAAATAATTATTGATATTAAAAAAAGTGGTGTTTTTAATTATGAAAGTTAATTTTGATTCTAAAAATTATAAATATTTTAGAGATTATAATTTTTTTATGGTTAAGTTTTTTAATATTACTTGTTCTTTATGTGATAATTATGAAATTAGTTTTGTAATAAATTCATCACCAACTCCAATTGGAACAATATTAAAAAAAGAAAATAAAAAATTAAGTGAAAAAGAAGTTGAACAATTAGTTAAGCAACAAATTGATATTTGAGAGAATTTAGAAAAAGACAACTTTAAAAACAACATTCCTACTTTTTTGTGTGATGAATGTTGAAACACTTTAACTAATCAAAGCAATTAAAGAGAAATTTTTAAAAGATAATTTAATAATAATAAAATATTATAAGTAATAAATGTAAAGTAGGTGCTATATGAAATTTGTTGATTATGCTGATTTAATTATTAAGGCTGGAAAAGGAGGAGATGGAGCAGTTAGTTTTTTACATGCTTTATTTGTTCCTAATGGTGGTCCTAATGGTGGTGATGGTGGTGATGGTGGGTCTGTTTATTTTCAAGGAGATGAAGGTAAACATTCACTATTAGATCTAAAATTACAAAAAAAATATAGTGCTCAAGATGGTTTTAAAGGTGATATTAAAAATATGCATGGTGCTAAAGGTGAAGATAAAATCATTAAAGTACCTGTAGGAACTATTTTATATGATAAAAAAACTAATAACATATTAGCTGATATCAATGAAAATAATAAATTAGTTTTAATTGCTAAAGGTGGAAAGGGTGGAAAAGGAAATGCAAGATTTGCAAATTCAAGAAATAAAGCCCCAACTATTTTTGAAGCAGGTGAATTAGGTCAAGAATTTGAAATTAGAGCTGAATTAAAAGTTTTAGCAGATGTTGGATTTGTTGGTTTACCAAATGCTGGAAAATCAACTTTATTAAGAGCAATTTCAAACTCTAAACCTGTAGTTGCAGATTATCCATTTACTACTATTACTCCACAACTTGGGGTTGCTAGAACTAAAAACAATGATACTTTTATAGTAGCTGATTTACCCGGATTAATTCAAGGAGCTAGTTTAGGAAAAGGTTTGGGTCATCAGTTCTTAAAACATATTGAAAGATGTTTAGTGATTTGTCATATTATAGATGCTTCTGGAAATTTTGGTTCAGAAGATATTATTAAGAATTATGAATTAATTAGAAATGAACTAAAAGCTTATAATTTAAATTTAGAAAAAAGAGCTGAAATTATTGTTTTAAATAAAATGGATTTAGATGAAGCTCAATTAAATTTACTAGATGAAAAAATAATAAATTATTTTAAAAATAAAAAAGTCATACAAATTTCAGGTTTAAAAAAAGAAAATATAGATCAATTATTATTTATGATTTATGAAGAATTAAAAGTTGCAAAAAAACAACCTTTATGAGAATTAGATAAAAATAATAATCAAGATGAAATGGTAATTTATAAATTTGAAGAGCAAAAAGAAGATATTCAAGCTTATAACAAAGGTAATAATCGTTGAGAAATTGCTGGAGAAACTATTTTTAAAATTTATCAAAAATTTCCAATATGAACAGAAGATAACTTATTAATGTTTAATGAAAAACTAAAAGAAACTGGTGTTTATGAAACATTAGTTAAAAAAGGCATTAAAAAAGGTGATTTTGTAAAAGTTTTTGATTATGAATTGGAGTGAACAGACTAATATGCAAACTAATTTAAAACAATATTTAGATTATTTAGTTGAATTTATTCAACAAACTGTAAAAAAAGCTAAATGCAATGGTGTTGTTGTTGGAATTAGTGGAGGAATCGATTCAGCAGTTGTTGCAAATTTAGCAAAACGTGCTTTTCCAGATAATTATTTAACTGTGTGAATGCCAATTTATTCTTCACAACTAGATTATGATTGTGCTAATGAACTTATTAAAACTAATCATTTAAAAAATATTGAAGTTAACTTAGAAACTAGTTTTGATGCACTTAAAAATAGTTTTTCTAATTTAGATGAAAAACCAAGTTTATTAGCTATTTCAAACGCTAAAGCTAGGTTGAGAATGACAACTTTATATACAATAGCTCAAACTAAAAAGTATTTAGTTTTAGGAACTGATAATTTAGATGAATGACATATAGGTTATTTTACTAAGTATGGTGATGGCGGAGTTGATGTTGTTCCTATTATTCACTTATTAAAATCTGAAGTTAAAAAAGCTGCTAAAATTTTAAATGTTCCTGAATTAATAATTAATAGAAAACCAACAGCAGGGTTGTGAGAAGGACAAACTGATGAAGGTGAAATTGGATTTAGTTATGATTTAATTGACAGCTATTTATTAAAACAAAACAATGATCCTAAATTAAAAAAGCGTATTGATTATTTACATAAAATTAGTAAACATAAAAGATCATTAGCTATAAAACCAAAAAAAATTCAAAGATAAAAGAAAGGGTAAAATAAATGTTTTGACAATTAAGTAAGTATTATTTTAAACCAATTGAAGTGTTTGGAATTGCTATACCTTTTCGAATTTTTATTTTGGTCTTTGCTATTATTGCTATATTGTCATTATTAATTTTTATTTTGACTTATTTTATTCAAAAAAAGAAAAACATCAATCAAACAAAACAACAAGATATTCAAGAAATTATAGATCAAGAAATTAATTTAATTATTAAAAAAGAAAAAGAAAAGCAACAAAATTAAACAATTTAGGTGAAGTAATGAGTAAAAAAATAGCTCTATTTGGTGGTAGTTTTGATCCAATTCATACTGATCATGTTAATATTATAAGAACTTGCTATGAAAAATTAAATTTTGATGAAGTCTGGTTAATCCCAACTTATTTAAATCCTTTTAAAAATAAACAAAATAGTAGTGTAAAAGATCGTTTAAATATGTTAGATATTATTAAAAATAAATTTGATTATGTAAAAATTTATAATTATGAAATTAAGAATCAAAAATCCACTTCAACATATCAAACAGTTAAACATATTTTAAAAACCAATAAGAATGACTCTTTTTCTTTTATTATGGGTTCAGATCAATTAGATCGTTTTGAAGAGTGAAATAATTTTAATGAACTAATTCAAATAATTGATTTTAAAATTTTTAAAAGAAATGAAAATTATAACAAAACAATTTTAAATAAGTACCATTTAGAATTATTTGAATTTGAAAATAATCATTTAAGTTCTACAGATATAAGAAATTTAAAACATTTAGACAAACAAATTAAAGATATTAATGATTATGTTAATTATAATTTAATGTATTTATATGAACGTATGGAAACAAAGATGGATCTTGAACGTTATAATCATTGTTTAAATGTTGGAAAAATGGCTTATGAATTAGCAATTAAATGAAATGTAGATCCTAAAAAAGCTTTAATTGCTGGAACACTTCATGATATTACAAAAAGATGATCAAAAGAAAAAGCTTTAAGTTATTTAAAAACTTATTTACCACAATTAATTAATGAACCTTATCCAGTTTGACATTCATATACAGCTTATTTACATTTATTATATGATTGACTAATTGATGATCAAGAAATTTTAAGTGCTGTTTTTAATCACACTGTTGGTAGTGAGAAAATGACTAAATTAGATATTATAGTTTTTTGTGCAGATAAAATTAGTATTGAAAGAAATTATGAAAATATTGAACAATTAAGAGAACTATGTTTTACAGATTTAATGACAGGATTTAAAGTTTTATTAAAAAATCAATATGATTTAGCTATAAAAAAACATGGTAAAGAAAATATTGGTTCTATGTTAATAAAAACAGTTGAACATTTTTTAAAAGATAAAAAATAATATGAAATTAATAATTAGTGCAATGTATGAAGAACTAGAATATAGTCTTAAAAAAACTGGTGCAAAATTAATTATTGATAATGATATTTTAAAATTGTATCAATATCAAGATATATTGTTATGCATAAGTGGAATTGGGTTAGTAAATGCCAGTTGTAGTTTAAGTTATTTATTAAATAATTATCAAATTGATCAAATTTTAAATATAGGAACTTGTGGTAGTTTAAATAAAAACTTTAAGCAAAATGACATTATACTAGTTAATAAGGCTTATTATTTTAGTGTTGATGTAACTGGATTTAATTATTCATATGGTCAAATTCCAAAACTACCTAAATATTTTTTAGCAACTAAATTAAAGTTATCTTTAGATTACAAAACAGCAAATATTGCTTCTGGAGATGTTTTTATTAATAAACAAGAACATTTAAAACAATTTATTAATAAGCTAAATCAAAAAATAGATTTAGTTGATATGGAAGCTTGCAGTTTATTTCATATAGCTTTTTTATATAAAAAACCAATTAGTAGTGTTAAAGTTGTTAGTGATATAATGTTTTTAAATGATTCTAATATGATACAATTTGATAAATTTATAAATCAAGCTTCTATAACAATTTTTGAAATTTTAAATGATTTGTATTTTAAATTTAAATAAATAAGATAATTTGGTGAGAAAATGAGAATAGCTATTTTTGGAACAACAGGAGCAGGTAAAACAACTTTATTAGAAAATCTTAAAAAACTTTTAGATAAAAAATATGTTTTTGTTGATGAAACTAGTTTAGATTGCCCTTATTTTAATAAGGCTTATGATGATAGTAATTCTGATGTACAAGATTATAATTATAAACTAGATTTATGAATGCTAACTGATCGAATGAAAACATTTATTAAATATAAAAATCATCAAAATGTAATTTATGATAGAAGTATATTAGATTCAATGGTTTTTAGTCAAACTGATCATATATATAATCGTTTAGATGATAGAGATTATAATGTTTTTAAAGATTATTTTTTAACTTGTATTTTGCCAAATATATTTGATTGCCAAACTAATAATAAAATTTTTGATATTGTAATATATTTAAAAGTTGATCCATATAAAGCTATTAAAAGAATTAATAAAAGATCAAGAGATATTGAATTAGATACAAATGATTTATTTTGATTAAATTTAACAAAAGTTTATGAATTTTGATATGACATTTATAAAGAAGTAATTCCATTTTGAGTAATTGATGCTAATGTTGATGAGCCAAATTATATTGCTAATATGATTGCTAATAAAATTAAAGAAATTGATAATAAGATAGATTAAAATAAAATAAAAAACTTTTTTAGTTTATTTTAGTACATCTTTTTTTAGTCTTTGTTTGTTTTATAGTTTTAATAATCTATTTAATAGATATTTTAAAATAGAAAGTATTTTTTTATTTTTTAATTAAAAAATAAGTAATTTTTAAAAATCAAAAAAATTAATTGGTATAAGTTAAATGTAAAATATTAACTTATTTAAAAATTAAGGAAAGGATATAAAAAAGTTTTTAACAATATTAAGTTTTATAACAATATTAAGCTCTTGTTTTGCTGTTGTTTCTTGTAAAGTATCAAATACTAATCAAAAGATTAATAATAAAAAAGAAGATGATAATAACAAGAAAAAAATAGAAAAAACAGAAGATAATTCAACTAATAAAAATAAATTAGATAAACAAAAAGAGTTTTTAAACAATTGAAATAAAGTATTTATAGATAGTCCAACTGGCTATGATATTGCTTTAAGATTAACTAAAGAACAAAAAGCAAAAATAGAAAAAATAGATTCTGCTACTAATGATTTTAAAAAGCAAGTTGTTAATTTAATAGAAAATAAAGATGATGAAAAAATAAAAGATTTTTCTAAAAATCTAGTCTTTGAAAACTTAACTATTAATTCTAATGAAATTAGTACTAAAACAATAGAGTATAGACAAAAGATTCAAAAAATGTTAGATGAATTTGATTTTGAATCTATTAAAAAAGAAATAACTCTTAATTTTAGTAATGGTTTAAAGATTAATGAAAAGTCAACTGAAGAAAATAGGAGAAAGACACTAGATACTTTTTTATCTGAAGTAAAACAAAACAATAAGGAAAAAATTTTTCAGTTCTTTAGGAATTTTAAGTACTTCATTTGCTAGTGTTTCTTGTAAAAAACCTAATAATATTAGCATAAAATTTAAAGACAAAAATATAGAAAAAGATCTTAATAATAAACTATAAAAAAGTAATAATAAAAATAAAGATGTAGAAACAATAAATTCAAATGATACTTCGAGTTTAACTGATATTAATAGACATAAAAATGAAAATACTAATGCTGATTTAAAAAAAACAATTTAATAAATTTCTAGAAGTATTTTTATTAATTAAAAATAATGAAATCATATTTATAAAAAAGGAATGAAAAAATGAAAAAATTATTAACAATACTAAGTTCTATTGCGTTTATAAGTTTTTCTACTGTTGTTGTTTCTTGTAAAAAAACTACAATAAATCAAATTTCTGATAATAACAATTCATCTACAAATAAACAAGATAAAAATAAACAGGATCATTCCAATAATGAAAAAATGGGTGAAAATACAAAAAATGATTCAGATAAAATGAATACAGAAAAAACTTTAGATAATGATAGAATGAATAACCAATCTGATCAACCCAGAGAAGAAAGTACACCTAGAAATAATGACTCAAAAGAAAACGTTAGATGAAGAGAGATAAAAAAAAGAATTTTAGAATCTCTTAATAGTAATAATTTAGATAATCTTAAGATACTATCAAATAGTTTAATTCAAGAAAAAGAAGAAACTTTAATATTAAATAATATTAATAAGAAAACTCTTGAATATAAAACTAAGCTTACTAAATTTTCTAGTGAATTAAAGTTTGATGAAATAAAAAAAGAGTTAATTAGTAGTCTAGAAGAAAGTATTAAAAAAAATAACAATAACAAACATCAACACGAATTATTATTACATCAATTCAAAGATAGACGACTTGAAAAACAACATATTGGCGAAATTACAAAATTAATTATTGATATTTATAGATCTAATCTTTCAAATAAACTTTATAAAGAACTAGATGAAAAAATACAAAAAGAAAATAGAGAATTTGAAGAAATATTTAAAAGAAAAAGTGAAAATGAAATTAAAAATAAATTATTTGACTTAGTTGATCAAATTACAAAACTTGAAGAAGAATTAAAAAACATATCTATTTAACTCCTAAATATATAGGAGCTTTTTTTGTAAATTTAGTAAGTAAAAAATTCACTAATTTATAATTTTATATAAATACTAATTTTAGAAAGGATATATATGAAACAAAAAGTTATAGTTGGATTATCTGGTGGAGTAGATTCTTCAGTTGCTTGTTATTTATTATTACAACAAGGTTATGAAGTTGAAGGATTATTTATGAGAAACTGAGATTCTGCAACTAATAATGATATTTTAGGTAATAGAAATATTAATGATGATATATGTCCTCAAGAACAAGATTATTTAGATGCAAAAGCAGTTGCTGATAAGTTAAATATTAAATTATATAGAGTTGATTTTATTAAAGAATATTGAGATTATGTTTTTTCATATTTTATAGAAGAGTATAAAAAAGCAAGAACACCAAATCCAGATATTTTATGTAATAAATATATTAAATTTGATAAGTTTTTAAATTATGCAATTAATCAATTAAATGCTGATTATATTGCTATGGGTCATTATGCAAAAGTTGAATTTAATAAAACTAATAATCAATATGAATTAATTAAAGCAAGTGACACTAATAAAGATCAAACTTATTTTTTAAGTCAATTAAATCAAAAGCAATTAAGTAAGACTTTATTTCCTTTAGCAAATCTAACAAAAGAACAAGTTAGAAAAATAGCTTTAAAACAAAACTTAATTACAGCTAATAAAAAAGATTCAACTGGAATTTGTTTTATTGGTGAACGTAGTTTTACTAATTTTTTACAAAATTATATTCCAAATCAAACTGGAGATATTGTTGATATTAAAACTAATAAAGTTTTAGGACAACACATTGGAGTAATGTATTATACAATTGGTCAAAGAAAAGGCATTAATCTTTCTGGAATGAGTGAACCTTATTATGTAGCTGATAAAGATGTTAAAAAAAACATTTTATATGTATGTAGTACAAGTGATCAAAGTTATTTACATTCAACTAGTTGTTTAGTAAATGATATTAATTGAATTTTAGATATTTCTAAGTATGTTGATGATATTAATCAGTTTGAATGTCAAGCTAAATTTAGATATCGTCAAATAGATAATAAAGTAGTAGTTAAAAAAATAGATGATAATAATTATCAAGTAATTTTTAAAAAACCTTTAAAAGCAATTACAATAGGTCAACAAGCTGTATTTTATTTAAATGATATTTGTCTAGGTGGAGCTGTTATTGATAAAGTAATTAAATAAAAATACTTTATAATTATATTGTTATAGAAAGAAATGATTTTATGCAAACATCTACAATATTGATGATTGTGCTTTTAGTTTTTGTAGTTGGTTTTGTAATTTGAAGCACTATTACAGGTAAAAAAGCAAACAAAAAAGAAAAAGAAAAAAGATACAATCAAGTAAGAAGTAAGATTAAAGAGTACATTTTAAAAAATGAACATAAAAAAAATTTAAGAATTGAGTTTGAAAAAGTGTATGCTAGAAAAGGTGCTGAATACAAGTATCGAGATGTTTTTGATGTTATTGTTCAATTAATTGAGCCAAAAACTCAAAAAGTAATTGAAATTAGAGCATATGAAGTTGAAGGTTTAACTACTAAAGTTAATAAATCACAATATAATACTGAATGAATAGTTAATAGTCAAATTGATTTAGAAGAAACCAAAAGAAGAATAGCAATTGGAGAAAAAACTATTAAATTAACTAAAGCTGAAAAACAAAAACTAAAAGAAGTTGAAAAAATGCAAGCTAAAAAATTAGCTCAACAAGAAAAAGAACAACTAAAAAAAGCAAAAGAAAAACAAAAATCTCAAAAAGGATCACTAGATATTTATCAAGAAAGAAAGTTAAATATTTCTAATAAAAAGTTTGTTCCTTCAAGAGCTAAAAGTAATTAAACTTAGGCACTAATGATGCCTTTTTTATTTTTAATAAAGTATAATTTTACTTAGCAAATATTAGAAAGAATTAGTCTATGAATAGTATTTTTAAAATTAATATTTCTAAAGAAATTTTTAAAATTGCTAATTTAAAATGTATTAAAATTGCTTGAATTTTACATAATATAAATAATTTTAAAAAAGCTGTTGAATGAAATAAAAATAAAGAGTATTTTTTTAATATTGATCATGATTTAGAATCTGAAGATGATTTTTCAAGTGATGCTACTAGTATTAATTTATTTGAAGAATATACAAATACAGAATTAAAAACTGAACAAGAAAAAAATGAATTTAAACAAAAGTGAGAAAATTTTTTTAATAGTGATGATGGATTTAATCTTGATGAGTTTAAAGGTGATGCTATTGAAGACGGATTAGAATTTGGTCAACAAGTAATTCAATATTTTGATTTAAAACAAATTAAAGAATATCCAGACAAACTAACTAAAGACTTTAATGATACAGCAAATATAATTGATGCAGTAAATCAAACTAGAGAACTATTAAAAAACCATCAAGATCAATATATCTATTTATATGAGCCAGCTTTTGAATATGATAATTTTAATTTAAAAGTTAAATGTGATGTTTTGAAATTAAATGGTAATAATCATGTTGAAATAATTGAAGCAAAAGCTACTAGTAAAGTTAAAAAAGAACATTTTTGGGATTTAGCTTATCAAGTTTATGTTTTAGAAAAAAATGGTTATATTGTTGATAATATTGCAATTGCTAGATTAAATAAAAATTATTTAAGAGATTATGATACTAATATTGATTTTGATTTAAAAACAAGTATTGATGAATTTGTAAAAAAATATGAAAATATCAGTTTTGATGAAGCTAAAAATATTGTTGATAATATTAATTATTTAGATTTGGGATTTAAAGATGTAGATGAAATTGAAGATTTAGATTTGAATAAATTAATTGAAATTGATTATTTTACTTATGGTCAATCTAAAACTAGAACTACATTATTTGAAGATTATAAAAACTTAGTTAATGTTGTTGATTTAGATGAATTATTTTTAAAAATTGCTTATATGTTAAGATATGGTGAAAATCAAATTATAGAAATTTTTAAAAATGATTCTTGTTATTTACATTATGATAAAAAAACTAAAAATTGAATTAAGTGAACTAGAGAAATTTCAGATTATAAAGCTTGTCAACATGTATTAAATTGATTTGATGAAAAAACTCCTAATTTTTGGCATTTTGGTGGAGCTAGACAAACACAAAAAGCTTTTTTAATTAGACATTTACACTCACCATATTTTAAAGATTATAATTCATTATTAGATATTGAAATTACTAATTTATTAAATGATCAATATGATAAATTTATTAATTATAAGTATAATCGTATTTTTGAAATTAGTAAATTAGATGATCAAATTAAATCAGATCCTTCATTAATGATTGATAATAATTATTTTTATATTTTAAAGCAAGTAATGAATAAATATAAAACACTACCAATTTATATGTATGATTTTGAAACAGTTAAATTTGCTGTACCAAAATATAGTAAAGTTAATCCTTATTATCAAATTCCTTTTCAATATTCAATTGATATAATTCATAATAAAAATTACGATTATAATAATCCAGATAGTATGATTCATTATGATTTTTTAGCAAATGATTATCAAGATCCAAGAAAAGAATTTATTATTAATTTTTTAAAAGATATTTTTAGTAATAAAAAAGGTGTTTATGTTGCTTATAATGATACTTTTGAAAAATCTGTTTTAAAAAGAATTGCTTTTTTATTTCCAAAATTAGCGATTCCAATTTTATATATTGTTAATAATACAATTGATTTGATGGATTTTTTTAAAGGTGTAAAACAAGATAATAGTATTGATGCTAATTTTAGGCCTTGATTTTTAATTGCAAATAAAAATTTTTATGGATCTTATTCTATTAAAAAAACTCAACCAGCTTTAGATTCAACTTTTACTTATAAAAATTTAACAATTAATAATGGAAGTAAAGCAAGTGAAACGTTTAGAAGATTTTTAGAACAAAGAATTGAAAAAACTGTTTGAGACAATTTAATTAGAAAAGATATGATTAAATATTGTAATAGAGATACTTTAGCTATGGTAGTAATATTAAAAAAAGTAGATCAAATAATAAAAATATGAGAGGCTAAGCATGCAAAATAAAATTAAAGTTGTCTTTTGTGGCACTCCAAAAATTGGATCTGATGTTTTAAAAGCTTTAATTGAAATGAATCAAGTTGAAGTTGTTTTAGTAATTAGTCAACCAGATAAACCAATTGGTAGAAAAAAAGAAATAGTTTATACACCAGTTAAACAATTAGCTTTACAAAACAATTTAAAAGTTGTTCAGCCAAATAAAATAGGTGATATTTATGATGAATTAGCTAAATTAGAGTTTGATTTTTTAATTACTTGCGCTTTTGGTCAATTTATTCCAACTAAAATTTTAAAATTAGCAAAAATTGATTCAATTAATTTTCATGGTAGTTTATTACCTAAATTAAGAGGGGGAGCTCCTATTCAATATGCTATTAAAAATGGAAATAAAAAAACTGGGATTACAATTATGCAAATGGTTAAGCAAATGGATGCTGGTGATTATTATGTTCAAGAAAGTATTGACATTTTAGATAGTGATGACTCTGGTAGTTTATTTGAAAAAATGGGTCAATTAGCTTATAGTATGTGTAAAAAATATTTAGTTGATATTTATAATCATAAGTTTGAGTTAATTAAACAAAATGAAGATGAAGTTACTTTTTGTAAGAATATTTCTAGTGAAGAAGAAAAAATAAACTGAAATAATACTAGTTTAGATATTTTTAATTTAATTAGATCACTTTGTCCAACTCCAATTTCACATACAACTATTAATAATCAAAGATATAAAATTAAAAGTTCTAAAATAATTGATTTAGATGATCAAAATAAAAATGTTGCTCCTGGAACTATTATTGATATTAATAAACAAGGAATAGTTGTTAAAACTTTAGATAGTAGTTTATTAATTTTAGAAATTCAAAAAGAAGGTAAAAAAATGATCTTAGCTTCTAATTATTATTTAAATAAATTAAGTGATTTAAAAATAAACGATAAGTTTGACTAAGCTTAAAATAACAAATAAGCAATTATAAATAAATGATATAATTATAAGGAATTTTGCTTTTTTAATTAGCTTAAAGATAGGAGAATATAATGTCAGTTAACGATTTACGCCCAGGTACAACATTTATATATGATGGAAATATTTATTTAGTATTAGAACAAGCATTTTCAAAAACAGGAAGACAACAAGGTAAAGTAACTGTTAAAGCAAAAAATATGAGAACTGGTGCTAGAGTGGAATTAACTTTTACAGGTGGTGAAAAAGTTGATAAAGCAATGATTGAAAGAAAAGAAATGCAATATTTGTATAATGATGGAAATGATGCATATTTAATGAATACTGAAACTTATGAACAAATTCAAATACCAATGACTAGATTAGAATGAGAAAAAAACTTTTTAGTTGATGGTCTAATGATTAATATGACTGAATTTGAAGGAGAAGTTTTAGGAATTGATCTTCCTGTTAAAGTAGAATTAACTGTGGTTGAAGCTGAAGCTGCTGTTAAAGGTGATACTACAAGTGGAGCTCAAAAAAAAGCTATATTAGAAACTGGTTTAGAAATAATGGTGCCTTTATTTGTAAATCAAGGAACTAAAATAATTGTTTCAAGTAGTGATGGAAAATATGTAGGAAGAGCTTAATTATTGAGGTATTTATATGTATATAGATATAGAAAAAAATACTAAAGGTAATTTACAAATAGAAAAAAAAGTTATTAATAGACTAATTGAAAATGTAATTTTATCAACTACTAAAATTTCAAATCCACAAGATATTAGCTCTTCTATTTATTTACTTGAGGAAAATCAATTGCACATACTAACAACTATTAGAATTCAAGAACAAAAATTACAAGACTTAAATATCAATGAAGATAAAATTTTTAGAGCTATTGATAGAATAATTAATCAAACAATTTCTATAAAACCTAAAAACATCAATATATCATATATAAAATAGAAAAGGAAATATTAAAATGATTTTTGCACAAGAAAAATTAGTTGATCAAGGTCAAGGAAAATGAACTGTTACAGTTGATGGTGAACAGTGAATAGAATTTTTAAAAAAGGCTAAAAATAGATTAAAAGCCAATTTAGTAGTTCCAGGATTTAGAAAAGGTAAAGCTCCTGAAAGTGAAGTTGCTAAATATTTAACACCTATTAAAATTTATAATGAAGCTTTTAAAATAGTTATTAAACCAGCATTTGATTTTGCACTAACTCAAGAAAATAGAATTCAAAATGATAATTCACCAACTCCTGTAATTGTTAAAGTATCAGAAAAAGAAATTGTAATTGATTTTGTTTTTGAGTTAGTTTTAGAAGTAAAAATTGGTGAATATAAAAATATTTCAACTGTTCAAAAATCAACTGTAGAAGTAAGTCAAGAAGATGTTGATAATGTTATTGATATGTATCGTTCAAGATTTGCTATGCAAAAAGAAAGAGAAGCTAATGACCAAATTCAAAAGGGAGATATTGTAACTTTTGATTTTAAAGGTTATGTAGATGATCAAGCTTTTGAAGGTGGAGAAGCTAAAGACTTTGTTTTAGAAATTGGTTCAAATCAATTTGTACCAGGATTTGAAGATTCTATGATTGGTCTAAAAATTGGTGAAAATCAAGAAATTAATGTTAAGTTCCCTGAAGAATATATTCCATCACTAGCTGGAAAAGATGCTAAATTTATATTAAACATTAAAAATATTAAAGAAAAAATTCTGCCAGCAAAAGATGATGAATTAGTAAAAGACTTAAATTTACCTGATATTACAACTTATGTTCAATTAGAAGAAAAAGTTAAAAAAGATGTATTAGATCAAAAGACAAAAAATAGCAAGTCAGAATTTGTTGAAAATATAATTGATGAAATTATTAAAACTTCAGAATTCCAAATTCCAAAAACTATTGTTGAAAGACAATTAAAAGATGTTAAAAAAGAGTTTGAAGATCAATTAACTCAACAAAAAATTACTTTAGATAAGTATAAAGAAATAACAAAAATTTCACAAGAAGAAATTGATGAAGAGCTAAAAAATGATGCAATTCATAGAATTAAATCATTTTTAGTAGTTAATGAAATTAAAAATAAAGAAAATATTAAAGCTAGTGAAGAAGCAGTAAATACAAAACTTGAAGAGTTTGCTAATCTTTATGGAATAGAAGTTGAAAAAATTAAATCTCTAATTGATAATCAGGCTATTAAACATCAAGTTGAAAGTGAATTACTAGAAACATTTATATTTGAAAATAACGGAAATTAATAAAAAAAAGAACTATCCTTTTTCAAGGATAGTTTTTATTAAATTAGCACTTTAGTCTATTAAGTGCTAAAAAACTGTGTTACAATATTTAAAGAAAATAAAAGGAGTAAATTTTATGAAAGATAAAAAGCTACCTGTTGTTGTAACTAGAGGAATATTTATTTTACCAACTACTTCTAAAACTATTGAGTTTGGAAGAACAAAAAGTAAGAATGCCTTAAATGCTTCTGTTGAATCTTATAATAATCAAATTGTAGTAGTTTCTCAAGAAAGCCCCTTAGAAGAAGAGCCTAATTTAGATCATTTGTTTTATTTGGGAACTGTTGCTAATTTATCAATTAAAAAAGTTTGAAAAGATGGAACAATTTCAGCTGAATTAGAATATGACCAAAAAATTAAGATCGATGAATTTGTTGAAGAAAATGGTGTGATTTATGCTCTTGGTAGCGTGTTTGAAGATAAAACACCAAGAACTGATGTTCAAAAAAATAAAATAAAAGAAATTCTTATTGAATTACAAGAAAAACACTCATTTAATACTTCTGAATTACTTTTAGCATTTAATGATAATGATTTTTATAAATTAAACTCATTAATTTATCAAATTATTGATAAAATGCCTCTAGTTTCTTTAAATACTAAGTTGCTTTTAATTCAATCTACTTCTATTTTAGAAAAATTAGACTTATTAAAAGAACTAATTGTTAATAGACCTAAACCTACTATTAAATTAAATAATAATTCAAGTGTTGATTCTGAAATTAATAAAAAGTTAAAAGATAAAATGGACAAGCAACAAAAAGAATATTATTTAAGAGAAAAAATGAGAATCATTAAAGAAGAATTAGAAGATGAAAGTTCTGATGCTTCTCAATTAGACAAATACAAAAAACGTTTAGAAGAAGAACCATTTCCAGAATCTGTAAAAGAAAAAATTTTATCTTCAATTAAAAGAATAGAAACAATGCAACCAGGTAGTGCTGAAGTTAATGTTGAAAGAAACTATGTTGATTGAATGATGTCTATTCCTTGATGAGAACAATCTGAAGACATTGATGATTTAAAATATGCTCAAGAGATCTTAGAAAAACATCATTTTGGATTAAAAAAAGTTAAAGAAAGAATTATTGAATATTTAGCTGTTAAACAAAAAACTAAGTCATTAAAAGGTCCTATTATTACATTTGTAGGTCCTCCAGGAGTTGGAAAAACTAGTTTAGCTAGATCGATTGCTGAGGCTTTAGGTAAAAAGTTTGTTAAAGTTTCATTAGGTGGAGTTAAAGATGAATCTGAAATTAGAGGGCATAGAAAAACTTATGTTGGTTCAATGCCTGGAAGAATTATTCAAGCTTTAAAAAGAGCTAAAGTTAAAAATCCACTATTTTTATTAGATGAAATTGATAAAATGGCTAGTGATAATAGAGGAGATCCAGCATCAGCAATGTTAGAAGTGTTGGATCCAGAACAAAATAAAGAATTTTCAGATCACTATATTGAAGAACCTTATGATTTAAGTACTGTTATGTTTATAGCAACTGCTAATTATATTGAAAACATTCCAGAAGCTTTATATGACAGAATGGAAATTATTAATTTATCTAGTTATACAGAAATTGAAAAAATGCATATTGCAAAAGATTATCTAACTAAAAAAATACTTGAAGAAGATCAATTAACTGAAGATGAATTAAAATTTACTGATGAAGCTTATGATGAAATTATTAAGTACTATACTAGAGAAGCTGGAGTAAGACAATTAGAAAGACATTTAGCAACAATTGCTAGAAAATTTATTGTTAAACTTTTAAATGGAGAAATTAATAATTTAGTAGTTACTAGAGAAGTAGTAATTGAATATTTAGGAAAACATATTTTTGAGCACACTTCAAAAGAAGAAGAATCACAAGTTGGAGTAGTAACAGGTTTAGCTTATACTCAATTTGGTGGAGATATTTTGCCAATAGAAGTAAGTACATATGCAGGAAAAGGTAATCTAACTTTAACTGGTAAACTAGGTGAAGTAATGAAAGAATCTGCAACTATTGCTTTAACTTATGTAAAAGCAAATCATGAAAAATTTGGTATAACTAAAGAAAAATTTGATGATATTGATATTCATATTCATGTTCCTGAAGGTGCTGTTCCAAAAGATGGACCAAGTGCTGGTATTACTTTAACAACAGCTTTGATTTCAGTCTTATCTAAACAACCAGTTTCAAAAGATTTTGGTATGACTGGAGAAATCACTTTAAGAGGAAATATTTTACCGATTGGTGGGTTAAGAGAAAAATCAATTTCTGCAGCTAGAAGTGGATTAAAGCATATTTTAATTCCTTCAAAAAATGTTAAAGATATTGAAGATATTCCTCAAGAAGTTCAAGATGTTTTAAAAATCACTCCTGTTTCTAAGTATGAAGATGTATATGAAATAATCTTTAATAATAAAAATTACTAGCAAAAATATAATACAATGTACAACTCACAATCTAAATTGTGAGTTTTTATTTTTAAACTTTATAAGTGTATCTATAAAATAAAAAGAATAAAATAAAAATGAGGTGTTAACATGGATCAGCCACTATCTTTTTTATTAAGACCAAAAAGTACTAAAAACATAATTGGACAAACTGAAATTTTAAAACCTAATGGATTAATAAATAAAATGATTTTAAATAATTATTGTACATCTTTAATCTTTTTTGGTCCAAGTGGAGTTGGTAAAACTAGTTTTGCAATTAGTTTAGCAAATGATTTAAAAATTGATTATGAAATTTTTAATGCTAGTTATGATAAAAAAGAAAAACTTACTAATATTATTCAAAATGCTTTAAAAAAAGAAAAATTTATTTTAATAATTGATGAGATACATAGATTAAATAAAGATAAACAAGATATTTTATTAGAGTATATGGAAAAAGGAAATATTTTTGTTTTTTCAACAACTACTGAAAATCCATTTTTTGTAGTTAATCCTGCATTAAGAAGTAGAAGTATATTAATAGAATTAAAACTAGTTAATAAAGATGAATTGATTAGTTATGCTAAAAAAGTTATTAATGAATATCAATTAAAAATCAAAATTTCAGATCAGGCTTTAGATTTTTTAGCTCAATTAAGTGTTGGAGATGTTAGAACTTTTTTAAATTATTTGGAATTAATTGATAAACTTTATAACAATGAATTTATAGACATAGAAAAAATTAAAACTATTATAACAGTTTCAAAAAATCCAACAGTTCAAGATAGTGATGATTTTCATGATTTAAAATCAGCTTTACAAAAATCAATTAGAGGTAGTGATGTTGATGCTGCTTTGTATTATTTTAGTAGATTAATTGAATTAGGTGATTATGAAAGTTTAATGAGAAGAATGATAATAATTAGTTATGAAGACATTGGTTTAGCTAATCCTACAATTCCAAGCAGAGTAGTTCAAGCTTGTAGTGCTTTTAGACAAATTGGTTTTCCAGAAGGAATTATTCCACTAGGTTTAGCAATTGTTGAAATGAGTTTGAGCTTAAAATCTAATTCAGCATATTTAGCTACAAATTCTGCTTTAGATTTTGTTAAGAAGGGAAATATTTATAGTGTACCAAAACATTTAAAAGACAATCATTACAAATCTGCTATTAAGCTTGGTATAGGAATTGGTTATAAATACCCACATGATTATGAAAATGCTTGAGTAGAACAACAATATCTACCAGATGAAATTAAAAATAAAAAGTTTTATAATCATAAAAATAATCAATATGAGTCTAAAGTTTATGAATTATATAATAGAATGAAAAATAAAAAATAATTAGATTAGTTTTTAATAACCTAACTATTTTTTATTTTATTTCTACTTTTGAAATATTTGAAGCTAAAGTTGAATCAAATGCTTTAGCTCTTATTCAATATGTTCCTTTATCTAAATCTTTTAATGTTGTTTTTTAACTGTATTTCAATTTGTATCTTTTTCTTTTTTTTAAATTCCATACTATAATCTAAACCAATAAGCATATTATGATTAATTAATTTAACTAATTTGTCAACTTCATTAGCTTTTTGAATTTCAAATACTGTTACATCTGAACTTGGACTATTATCTTTTTCTTTATATCTAACATAAAGTTTTCCAATAGTAGAATCGCTTAATATCGAATTAGAAGGAACATCCTTTCAACTATTATTGTTGAAGTTATATTCTAAGTTATTTGTTTTACTAATAATCTTGATTCTACTATTATCTAGTGATTGAATTTTTATATTAGGTTTTTCTTGTTTTTTAATGTTAAATTTGATTTTGTCTTTCCCATTTAAGTCAAATTTATAATCTTTTCTTTTAATAGATTTCAATTTAACTTCTACTTCACCAAAACTAGAAAAGTGCTCTAAGTATAAAATGTAAGTTTTACCATTTTGAATTTGTTCAACTTTTTTAATAATAGCATTATCAATGTTAAAATTACCAGCTTTTAAATCTTTAATTTCTTTATCGAATTCTATTTTTATAGCATTTTTATTATCATATTGTTCAATATTATTTATCTTAATATCAGTTAATTCTTTAATATTTGAGTTGTTAAATGTATAAATAATCGATTTGTTAGGACTTCCTGATGAAATAGAACCATAACTTCAATTTTGAACATCTAAATTTCTTTCTTCAAGAGCTTTATTAACAATATTGAAATTACCTCTGTCAACTATCAAATTTAATCTATTTACTTGCTTATTGTTTGGATTGAAATTGTTATCAATCAATACCATAACATCTTCTTTTGTTTTAACAAAGTTTTTAAATTTTAAGTTTCTATAACGTTTACCTTGATTATCAAATTCTTTATTAAATTTATCAGAAGTTGTAAAATCGTCATTTATATTTAAAAAGAAATTAAATTTTGTTTTACTATCAGTTCTATCTGAAGTTGGATCAACATGGTATCACTCATTATCTATTTGAACTAAGTTTCAAGCATGTTTTGCTGCAGATTCTTCTCTTTTGCTTTGACCTTCCATAAATCTACATGGAATATCAAGTTCATCTAATATTAATTTTAATCCTTTAGCATAACCAGTACATACTGTATATTTTTTAACCAAAGCTGAATGAGCATTTTGATTTTTTAGAATTGGACCAGTTGTGAAATCATAATCATATTTCACTTCCTTAGTTACTAATTCATAGGCTTTAGTTAATTTTTCTAAAGTAGGCAATTTATTTCAACCATTTTCTTCAACAATTTTTTTAGCTTTTTCTATAGCTTCATTTTCATCTTTTATTAACTTACTTTTGTCTTCTGAATAAACTTTAATAATTGTTGACTATAAATACCCTTTATACTTAGCTCACAATCTTGCTGATTTTTTTCTACTTCTCTTTCATTAGACTCTTTTGTATCTTTTCATTTTATAGTTCCATCACTAGATAATATAAAAGTTGCTTTATCTTGATTATCATTTGCACTAATAACTTGATCTTCTGGATAAAAAATTTGTTGATATCATTTAATTTTTTCACTTGGAACTTGTTCTTTTGTATTTATATCAAAAAGTTTTAATTTAATTTGATTATTTTTAAATTTATCTAGTGTTATAGTTTGCTTTTCTAAACTATATTTGGATGAGAATAAAAGTTAATAGGAAGTTTATTCTTTAAAATAATGTTTTTTATTGTGTTATCATCAACATTCATTTCATTAAAATTTTTATTGACATTTTCTAGATAAGTTTTATCCAAACTAGTTAAATTGTAATCTAAACCAGAAATTGTAGAAAAATAAGTTTGACTATTAATAAAAGCATCATTTGTTTGAGTATTATTTTCAACATAAGGAGTTATTGTTTCATTATTAGAGTGTTCATTATTATTAGTTACACTTGAATTGTTATTTATATTATCATCATTATTTTCATAATTATTTGGTTGTGTATTTGAGTTTTCAGGAGTTGAATTATTTGTAGAATTTGAATGACTATTAGGGGTTTTGGGTTTTTTATTAGAAGTAGGTATTTCAAAAATATTTTTACTACTAGTATTAACATTACAACTTATAGTAGTACTAGTTAAAACTACAACAGAACCTAATGATAATTATTTAATATATTTTTGTAATTTTTTCTCAAAAACCTATGGCAGTGTCTTATTTATTGTTATTTAATTTAGTTATTTGAGCTATTTTTCAAGGTTGATTAGAATTTGAAGTTCTAATTAATGAAATTTTATAAGTTCAATTTTGTTTATTATTGTTTGGGTTTTTAAATTTTAACATATAATTAATTGTTAATGTTTCATTTAAATTATCAATATTTCCTTTTTGATCTATAAGTTCTGTTGTTCAATTATTTTGATCTAAATAAACATCAAAATTATCTTTAGCATATTTTTTTATAGATACGTTTTGAAATCAATTTATTAATTCTAAATATGATTTGATTAAAACATTTATAGCATTTTTAGAAGCTTCTTTATTTAAATCTTTTTGACTATGTCCAAATAAATTTGAAACATTATCTAAAATAGAATTTTCATAAAATCTCTTTTTGTCATTGTTATAACCTAGTAAAATTACTGAAGCTAATCCATATTGTTTTTCTTCTATTTGCTTATTAACACTATCACTAATTTTATTATTATCACTAGTTATATTAATTTTTAAATCTTCTACTTTATTTGGATTTAAAGCTAAAATTGTCAGAATAGTTGATAAAGCATTTTTTGTTTCTAATTGCTCTTTATTATATTTAAAACTAGAAGTTATATTTTTGTTAAAAATTACATCTAATAAATTTTTAAAATTATCTAAATTAAAAATATATGACAAATCATCTTTGTTATAAAAATTTTCTAAATTTCTAATAATTTGAGAAATTGATAAATCTTTTAAACCATATAAAAATTGAAACTCATCAAAGCTATTTTTACCACTTATTGGTTTTTTTATTAAACTTAATAAATAATCTAAAAATTTGTCTAATTTTAAATTAGTAAGATTATAAATATTTGAAATATTATCAATAATTTGATTATTAAATACTTGTTTATCTGATAATTGATTAATTAATATAAAAACTTCTTTTAAAAAGTCTTGGTTATATAAAGCTAAAAAACAATTATTTAAAAAATCTTTTAAAGCTTTTGAATCTAAAAACTCAATGACTTTTTTATTTATTCCTAGTGATGGCAAAATCACTTTTGCTAAACTTAAGTATTTATTTAGCTCTGTTTTTAATTTATTATTAACACCTTGTTCAACTAAATCTTGGTGAAATGCTTTAATAATGTCAAATAAGATTGGAAGATAATTAGAGATAATAGAAGAAAAAGGTTTAATTTTTTCTATTTTATTTAATTTTTCTATAATGATTTTTTTTAATAATTCTTTATTATTTTTTTGTTCATATCATTTATAAAAAGGTGAGATTAAAAAATTGTTTGTAATATTATTTTTTTGTTCTACTTCACTTGAACTACCTAATAACATCACAATAAATTTTTGAAATTTATATCCATATTTATCTTCTTTTTCAAAAACCAAATTATTTTTTAAAAAGCTAATTATTTTTTTTAAATCAATTGAATTAATTTCTTGTTTAATTTGTTCTTCAGTTTTGTCTTTATAAATAGTTTGTAAATCAGTTTGTAAAATTTCATATAAAAACTCACTATTAGTTTTTTCTTTACTAAATAAATATAAAGGTTGCATAGTAGAATAATTTAAAGTTTTATCTGATTTTTGTTCTATTAAATTTTGATAAATACTAAAAGCTTTTAATAAATCAATTAGAGGTTTAATAATTTTAAATCAGTCTATTTTTAAATCTTGCTTATTGTCTTTTGGTAAAATTTCATCTCATAATTTTTGAGATGAAAATTCTAAAATTTCTTTTAATGTTTTTTGGGTTAAATTATTATTATTATTATTATTATTATTATTATTTGAGTTAGTAAATCAGTCTGGTTGAGAAAATAAACTGTTGGCTATATTATAAAATTTATTTTCTTCTATTTTATTAAGTTGGTCAATAAGATTAGTAAATTTGTTGTTATTAAAAACTGTTGATTCTAATAAAGCTGATTGATTAGATAAAAAGTTATTAATTAAATTACCTTGTTGATTTGGTGTAAAATCACCAGAAAACAAAAAATTAATTCCAGCAGAAATTAAACTTAGAGTTTTAAAAGTATTATTTTCAGTTGTTCTAGTAGTTTGGTCATTTCAATTTAAATCTAAATTAGTATTTTTATCTTTTTCAAGTAAAGCTATTTGTTTTAATTTATTTGTTCAGTCTTGTTTTTCTAATGTTAAAAACATTGATTTAAATTGATATTCATAAGTTATTTTTTTATCAACAATATATTTATCTACTAACTGTTTTTCTTGATTTTTATATAAATCACTAATTTTAGTTTGGCTAAAAGTTTTTAATGAATAATCAGTACTTATGTTTGTAGTATTTTTATCACTTAAAATAATCGATTGACTAGCGATTGCAGAAGTGTTTAATAATAATTTAATTTGATCTAAATAATTATTTTTAAATTGGTAAGTTATTGTACAAGAAATTATACTAGATGAACTTACTAGTAATGAAAATGTACTAAGACTTATTAATATTTTTTTCATCCATTTCTCCTTGTACTAATAAAAATTATCAATTAAATATTAACATATCACTATATTGATTTATTTTAAAAAGACCTTTAAAAATGTAGTTTACATAAAAAAATGATAGTATTAAAAAGACAAGCTATTTGTAATTATGGAGAAGTACAATGAAAAGAATATATAGCTTTTTTTTGTTATTAAAACAAGGACTTAAAGGTGTTTTTAAGTTTAAAATTCAGTTTATCATTATCCTTTTATTATCTTTTTTAGCTTCATTTATTTTAAGCACTTCTCTTACTTTAACTTCAAGAATTAATAAAACTTATAATAATATAGTTAATAATGTAAATAAATTTGATTATAGTAGTTCTAATGAAATTAGAACTTATAGAACTGATAGAAATAATTCAACAACAGATAGATCAGTTATTCCTTTATTAGATTTGGTTAATAATTCTAATTCTTATTACAATCAAAATTCTAATAATAAAAATATTTCATATTTAAACTTTATATTAAATAAAAAAAATTTAACTAGTAAATTTGATAATAAAACTTTACTAACTGAACTTTTTGAAAATAAAGATTTTATTGAACTTTTTACAACAATTAATGGTAATAATATTCAATTAATTTGAGAAAATAACTGATTATGACAACTTGCATTATACTTTAATAAGTTTACTTATCATTCTTATGAACAATTTTTAAAAGATAATAAAGAATATACTTATTTAAAAAATACTGTAATTGGAAAATATTTAACTAACAGTTTTAAAGATAAAAATGAATTTTTAAATGATGCTAAAGTTTTAAAAAATATTAAAATTGATAATTTAAAAAATAATTTTAATGCTAAAGAATTTAGACAAACTTTTAATAAACAAATTCAAAATAAAGAGTTATTTTCTTATATTTATATAAGTGGAATGTCTTTATTTCAATATATTTATAGAAATATTTATTTACCATATTTTAGTGATTTTAAAATTGAAAATAATAATAAAGGAAATAGTTTTTATACTTTTTTAACTGGAAATAAGCTCGATAATATTAGTAATAATCAAGTTGATAAATGAGTTATTAATGATAAAAATAAATCTTATCTTACTGAATTTGAGCTAAATAAAACAAAAGTAAATGAATCTGATAATAGCATTTTAATATCTAATCAAAATAATAAAGAAGCTATTAAAAAGCTAATTTTAGAAAAAGGGATGAAAGGAAATACTGAACTTGTTTTAATTACTAGTGATAATCAAAAAGTTCAGTCAATTAATCCAATTATTAACGATACTTCTTTATTTAAACTTTTATTTTACAATGGTAATGGTACTTCTGTAACTAATGTTGTTAGTGTCTTATCAGATACAAATTTTATAAAAAAAGATATTGTAATTGGTGAAAATCAATTTGATAATATTGAATTAATTCACAATATTTGATTAGCGCATTTAAAATATACTGCTTTAGCAAGTGGGTATGATATTAATTTTAGAACTGAAGTTTTTAATTATGATAGTGTTACTCAAATTAGATATCGCTTGATTGTCTTAAATGATGATCATACTACTAATTTAACTATTTTAAATAAAAACCAAGGAGCAAGGTTACCAACTAAAAGTGAAGCTTTAATTTCTGAGCAATTTGCAAGAGCTCATAAATTAAAATTAGGTCAACAAATTATAGTTGATGGTGCTTTGTTATCAATTGTTGGATTTGCAACTGATGCTTTTTCATTTTTCCCAACAACAGATCCTGATTTTCCAATTCCTCAATCTGGATTAGGTGCTATTTTATATGTTAATAAAAGTACTATAAAAGATATTTTAAGTTCTACTTCACAATCAAATACAAACAGAGTTTCTAAAGGATATTTATCTTTCTTTTTAACAAAAAAATATTCTACAGCTTCAATAGATATGTTTAATGCGTATCAAATGAATGATATTTCTAAATTATATGATTCTATTAATTACCAAAAAGAGCAAAAAAATAAACTTTCTACTTGATTAAATATTAAAGATTTTGATCATTCAATTTTTAGATTTAACTGAACAATAGCTCCGCTTGCGATAAATACTTATAAAATTTCAACTTTAATTGCTGCTTTAGCTGTTTCACTAATTGCTATTATTGCTTTAATTATTTGTATTAGAAAAACTATTTACTTTAATGCAAAACAAATAGGTATTTTAAAAGCTTTAGGAAGCTCCCCGTTACAAATTTCAATTAGTTATTTAGCTTATATTTTAGTTATTATTTTAACTTCTGTTCCTTTAGGTTGAATTGTTGGTTTATCTACTCAATCAGTTTTTGTTAAATTATTTGTACATTATTTTAGTATTCCATTATATTCATTTACTATTGAACCATTTTCATTATTAATTAGTTTATTAATTTTTGGTTTATTTGGTTTAATTATTTCTTTACTAACTGCATTTTTAATTACTAAAAAGCCATTATTTGATATATTAGCAGTAAAACAAAACTGATCTAGTTCTAAATTTATTAATAGATTAAAAAGAACTTGATTTAAAAAAGCTAAATTTACTACAAAATTTAGTTTAACTTTAGCATCATCTGGTAAAAAAAATATTTTCTTATTAGTAACTGTTGTTGGAATTTCAACTATGTTTATTTCAGCAGGTTTAGCAATTCCATCAATTGCTTTTACTATTAAAAATACTTATTATAAAAGTATTAAATATGCAAATGAGTACAATTATGCTAAAGGTGTAACTAATTCACCACTAACTAAACCAACAATTAATTATTGAAATGGACAAGAAGAATTAGATAAAAATATCTCTTCAACAATTTTAAATAATCAAGAATTATTTTATTATAATGATCCAACAGCTTATGCTTCTAGTTCTTATGATGTTAATCCTTTTCCAAAATATTTATACAAATTAGAAGAATTTGATAAAGATAAAAAAGAGATTAAAAATAAATTAGCTTGAACATTATTAGAATTAATTCAAAATAAAGATCATTTAAATGATTCAAATAAAACTAATTCATTAGATTTATTATTTACTGAAATGTTTGGTAATAATTTATATAATGTTGTTGGTAACCAGTTTTCAATTGGAGTTATTGATCAAATATTAGGACTAATTTTAAATTCAAAAGATAATATAATAAATCCAAATGATAAAAACACTAAATGAACTGATGAACAAAAAGATCTAATTTTTAAAGAATTAACTAATAATTTTACAAAAACTGGAACTACAGCAATTTCTATTTTAGTAAATGATTTATCTCCAAGTAAAAGTGATGATTGAAAAACAAAAATTTTTGATGCAATTTTAAAAGCAGTACCACCTTATGTTAGTGCTTATATTCAAAAACCATCAAGAAAAGAACAATTTTCAATTGCTTATAATGTTCAACACTACATTCCAGATCATGAAACTTTAACTACAGTTAGTGATGTTAAAGCAACTATTAATCAAAAAAATACTGATTTAGTTTTAACTGGTATTTCAAATAATCAATCAGCATTTATTATCAGTCAAAAAAATGCTAATAATTTTTTTGTTGATTATAAAAAACTACTAGCTTTACAAGAAGTGTTTTTAGAAAAGAAAACAAGTGATATTAAATTAAATGATCAATTTTTATTATATGATTCAAAAAATAATCAAATTAATTTACCTATTTTACCAAATAAACAAGCAAGTGCTTTTTATAATTTAGATAAAAATACTGATATATCAAATATTTTAACTACTAGTAAGCAATTTTTTATTAATACAAAAAATGGATATGTTAATTTACCAAAACATGCTTGAGTTTATGATGATTTAAACTTTATTAAATCTAAATACTATAATTTATTAACAGAACAACAAAAACAATTAATTAGTAAATTTAGAACTGGTAGAAATAGTAGTGCTGTTAATAGTGATGATATTAGATGACTAGATCCATATAATTTAGATAATAATAAGTTCACTTTAAAACTATTATATGATCAAGATAGATTTGATAATGATTCAACTTATGATAATAAAGAGTGAACATTATTAAATAATAGTTATATGTTTGATGATTTTACTTATAATAATCAATTTGATGATTTATTAAGTTCATATATTAGACCTTATTATCAATATAAAAATATTCAAATTTATATTCCTCAAAGTTTAATTGATATTGATCAAATTATTAATATATCTAATTCTAAAAAAACTCAAGATCGGTTAAAAAATAATACTGAACATTGATATAAAAAAGATATTGATTATAATAAAGTTCCAAAATCAGTAATTAAAGCTTGAGATATTAAAAATACTAATGAAAAGTTTTTAATGATTAGACCATATGATTTAAGATTTAGTCTAACAATAGATAATGTTTATAAATCAGGGTTAAGTAATTTAATAGCAAAACCCGAATATTGAATGTATCAATCAACAAAAACTAATAATTTAGCTAAATTAAACGCTCAAATTATTCAAAAAGATGCTAAAACAGTTTATCAGAATAAAGATTTAAAAATTGTAGCAAAACCAGTTGGTACACTAGATTCATATAATCAAAAATTAATTTTAACTGATCAAGGATTAATGAATTTAGTTTTAAATCTTTCAATTGGTAAAAAAATTGGAATTAAAGATAATTTTTATAATAGAGAAACTGTGATTAAAGCTGGAGAAAAATATAATGATATCATTTCTCGTTTTGATCGATATGATTTTAACCAAATCACTAATTATTTAGATAAAAACAAAAATAAAAAAGAATTTAATAATCTTTTATTTAGTAAAAAAGATCCATTCAAGCAAGCCCAATTTTTATGACATAACTCAAAATATTCAAACATTGAAGAAGCTTTAGATTTAACTAGTGGAATTAGTTTTATTCCAGATACTGCTTATAATGGGTTTTATATTTTAAATGGTCATGGAGCTTCATCAGCTTCAGGTGATGATGATATGATAAGTAGTATAAAAAATCAAAATTTATTAGCTACTTCTAAAACATTAATCAATCAAATTACATTTATAGCAATTTCAATTGGAATGTTATTAATTATTACTGTAATCATCACTTCTGCTTTACTAGTAATGTTAATATCAGATATTTATGTTACTCAATATCAACAATTTATGGTATTAATGAAAGCATTAGGATATTCAAATTATAAGATTAGTAAATATGCTTTTGGAACTGCTGTAGTCTTTAGTTTGATTGCTTGAGCAAGTTCAACAGCACTTACTTGAATTTTAATTACATTAATTATTAAAATAATAACAGCTTTAGGATTTGCTATTCCTTATGGATTTTCATTTTGAACTTTAATAGTAAGCTTTATTATTATTACAATAGCTTTTATTGGTTCATTAATAGTTTCATCAAATAAAATTCGAACTAAAAAACCCGCTAGTCTTTTAACAGTTTCAAATGAATAAGAGTCTTTATAAAAGACTCTTTTTTGTATAATTAAATAAAGGAGAATTATGAAAAAAATAGCATTGTATTTAAATCCTGGTTTTGAAGAAATTGAAGCAATTACCCCATGTGATGTTTTAAAAAGGGCTGGAATTTTAGTTGATATGATTTCAACAACAGATAAATTAGAAGTAAAAGGTTCACATAATATTACTATTAAAGCTGACAAATTATGAAAAGATTTAAATATTAATTATTATGATGGAATGATTTTACCTGGTGGAAGTGGTGTTACTAGTTTATTTAAAAACCAAACTTTAATAGATAATGTTTTAGAGTTTAATAAGCAAAATAAATTAATTGCATCAATTTGTGCATCTCCACAAGTAATTGGTCAAACTAGATTATTAGATAACAAAACAATTACTCATTATCCAAAATGTGACTTATATTTAGATAAAGCAAATGTAGTTAATAAACCTTATGTTGTTGATCAAAACTTTATAACAGCAACTAGTGCTGGAACAAGTATGCAATTTAGTTTAGCAATTGTTGAATATTTACTAGGAAAAGAAAAAAAAGAAGAAATTTTTAAAAATTTAGTAATTTTTGGTTAATTTTTAAAATCACCTCTAATACATATATGAGAGGTGATTTTTATTAAACTGATTAAACAAAGAGAATATAATGATTGTTCAATAGCTTGTCTAGTTATGATTATTAATTATTATTATAATCAAAACTATGATTTAGATAGATTGAAATTAGAACTTAATTATTCAGAAGAAACATTAAGTTTTTATGATATCTCTCAAGTTTGTCAAAAATATTTTTTAACTACTAAAGCTTTACAAATTCAAAATGACTTAGAACAAATAAATAAAAAAGTTTATTTAGCTCAAGTTGTTAATCAAGTTGGATTATTACATTTTGTAGTTGTTGAAAAACAAAATAATCATTTAATAATTTATGACCCTTTAAAAGATAAAAAAGAAAAAATTACTTATAAAGACTTTTATAAAATTTTTACTGGATATGTTCTAATTTTTAATTCTAATTATAAAAAGTTTAAAGCTAACTATACTAGTCTTTTTAAGTTATTTGATTTTTATTTAGGTTATTGTTTTTATATTTTTTTAAATATTTTTAGTATATTATTAACAATTTTAGAAATGAGATTTTTATATGTTTATTCGTTATCTATAACAAATCAAAATAATTCTTATTTTTTATATTTATATTTTTTATGCATTTTTTTAATAAATATTTTTTTAAATGAAATATCTAAATTTTTATTAAATAAGTACTATCAAAAAACTAAAACTAAAAAACTAGAAATCTTTTATTATTATTTAGTTGAAAATAATATTAAATTAGATGTTATAAATAGTTATTCTGAAATTGAGTTTATAAGTAATTTTCAAACTTATATTTTATTAAGTACAATAAGTGGATTAATTAATAGTTTAGTTATTCTTTTTGTAATTTTTTATATTAATAAAATTATTTTTTTAGTCTTATTTGTTTTTGATCTTTTTTGATTACTAATTAGTTTAGTTCATAACTTTTTTATTAGTAAAACTAAAAAAACTATTAAAACTAATATTAATTTATTAACTCATTTAATTGATAAAAATAAATTAATTGATGAAAAACTTACTTTAAAAATAATTAATAAAGATGTTATTAAAAATCAAATTGATTATTTAAATATTTTATTTAATATATTAGAAAAAATTAGTATGTTATTAATTTATTATTTGAGCTGAGATTTATTAAAGTTTAATTATATAGAATTTAGCATTTTATTAATTATTATTTTATTTAAAGCAATTCATACAAGTGATTTAAAAAAGCTTGTTTACTTTTTACAAAATTTTATTAAATATAAGCAATTATTGATTAAGTTTAATAATTACAAAACAACTAATAATTATTTAAAATTAAATGAAATTAATAATATTAAAATCAAAAATCTTTTAACTAATTGTGAAATTAATTTAGATCAAAAAATTAATTATTTATCTAGTGATTATGATCTTAGAACTTTTATTAAAAACAAAAATAGTTCAGAAGATATTTTGATTTTAATTAACAATACAAATGTTAAAGATATTTCTAAGTTTAGTTTAAATAAACATATTTGTCATTTAGATAATCTTGATATTAAATACACAACAATTTTACAAAACATTATTATTAATCAATCTGAACTAAATATTTTTAATAACAACTTAATTCAATGGATTATAAAAAAGTATCAAATTAATTTAGTTAAAGTAATTAATTTAGAAAATGCTAGTAAGCTTGAACAAGAATTTATTAAATTATTAAGAATTTTTTATTTAGATTATAAATATTTATTATTTAATGATAATTTTGAAATTATAGATAAAAAAGATATTAGTTTAGTTTTAGATTTGTTTAAAAGTTATTCAAGTAGTTCACTAATACTAACAAGTAATGATATCAAGTATAATTTAATTAGCAAGGATTTAAAAAATGTTAAAAATAAACTATTTTAATGATACTGATGTTAATATGAACTTTTGAAAAAAGTTTGCTAATAAAATTTTAAAAACTGCTTATGAATATTTTAATTTTAATTATGATATTGAATTAAGCATTACATTTGTTGATGATTTAAAAGCTCAACAAATTAATCAAAAATATCGTAATCATTCTTATATTGCTGATGTGACTTCTTTTCCAGTAGAAATGACAGATCAAGAAATTAAAGCAATTGGGTTTAGAGAACTAGGTGATATGTTTATTAATTTAAGTGAAGCTAAAAGAAAAGCTATTAAATATGAACACGATTTAAATTCAGAAATGGGGTTTTTATTTGTTCATGGCTTTTTACACTTACTAGGTTATGATCATGAAGATTTAGATGATGAAAAAATTATGTTTGACTTACAAGATCAAATTTTAAAACTAAATAACTTAGTATATATAATTAAATTTAATGAAGAAGACTATTTAGAAAGCAATTAAAAAATGAATAAATTTAAATCTGGATTTGTAAGTATTATTGGTAGACCAAATGTTGGAAAATCAACTTTATTAAATAAACTTATTGGAGAAAAAATTTCAATAGTTACAAATAAACCACAAACTACAAGAAATAATATTAGAGGAATTTTGACTAAAAAAGATCAATATCAAATTGTTTTTATTGACACACCAGGAGTTCACACTACAAAAAAACAATTAGATAAAGTTTTAAATACAAGTGCTTTAAAATCAACAAAAGATGTTGATGTGATTTTATTTTTAGCTCCAAGTGATGAAGTTATTGGAAAAAATGATTTATTTTTATTAAAACAAATAAAAAACTTAGATGTTTTTAAAATTTTAGTAATAACTAAAGCTGATAGTGTTACAAAAGAACAATTAATTTTAAAAGCAAATGAATGAAGTGCTTATCAAGATCAATTTGATGAAATTATTATTACAAGTTCTATAACTAATTTAAATATTGAAAAATTACTAGAATTAATTGTTAATAATTTATCAGATAATGATTATCAATTTTATGATGATGACATTTTAACTGATCAATCAGATCGTTTTATGATAAAAGAAATAATTAGAGAAAATATTTTATTAAAAACAGGTCAAGAAGTACCTCATAGTGTTGCAGTTTTAGTTGAGCATTTAGAACAAAATAAAACTGAAATAAATATTAGTGCAGCTATCATTGTTGAAAGACAATCACAAAAATCAATAATAATTGGTAAAAATGGAGTAAAAATATCAGATATTAGATATAAATCTAAAAAACAAATTCAGACATTATTTAAAAAACACATTAATTTAGAACTATTTGTAAAAGTTCAAGAAAATTGAAGAAATTCACCTAGTTTAATTAAAAAAATGGGTTATAACAAGGATCAGTATTAATGGAAAAAACCTTAAAAGGAATTGTTTTAAATAGTTTTGATTTTAGAGATTATGACAAAATTATCACAATTTATTCTAATTTATATGGAAAAATTAGTTTAATTTGTCTTGGAGTTAATAAAACAAAAAGTAAAAACAAATATGCTATTAATTATTTGTCATACTCAAATTTTGAAATATTTAAAGCAAAAAATAAACTTGGACTATCTAAGTTAAAAAGATCAGAATTAATTAATAGTTTTAATCATATAGCAACTGATTTTAACTTGTATGTTTATGCTAATGTTTTAACTTCATTAGTAATGAATTTAGAAGATCATCTTAAAAATTATAATTTATTTAAAATTTTAAAATTAAGTATTTTTTTAATTAATAATCAACCTAGTATTTCATTCAAGATTTGTATTTTATTTATGTTTTATTTTTTAAAAGTAATTGGTAATCAAATTAATTTAACTATATGTGGTTTTTGTAATTCTAAAATAAATCCAATTATTGCAATTAGTTTTACTGATTATTGTTCAAGTTGTAAATTTTGTTATTTTGATGATTATTTAATAATTGATAATCAGCTAAAAAACTTTATAAATTCTGTAGTTAAAGATGATTTTATAACTAGTTTAAATCAAGAGATTTCTAATCAAAATTTAAAGATTTTAACTAAGTTTATTTTAAGTTATTATAAAGATCAAGTAGGAATTTTTACAACTAGTATGTATCTATTATCTAGTATTAATCAGTTTAAATAGTTTTATACACAACATTTACAAAAATGTTATAATTAACTAGTTACTAACTTTTAGGAGAAAAATATGTCTAAATCAATAGAAAAAATGATTAGTCACTTGAAAAATCAAGGGTTTGTTTTTCAAGGATCAGAAATTTATGGAGGTTTAGCAAATAGTTGAGATTATGGTCCTTTAGGGTGTGAAGTTAAAAATAAATTAAAAAAGGTTTGATGAGATTTTTTTATTAAAAAAAATCCTTTAAACATAGGATTAGATAGCTCAATTATTTTAAATTCTAAAGTTTGAAAAGCTTCTGGTCATGTTGATGGGTTTAATGATCCATTAATTGATTGTAAGAATTGTAAAAGTAGATGAAGAGCAGATAAGTTAATTGAAGAATTTGATCCATCTATTAATACTGGAATAATGAGTAATTTACAATTAGAAGAATATATAAATCAAAATAATATAGTATGTAAAAAGTGTCAAAAAAAAGATTTTACACAGATTAGAAAATTTGCTTTAATGTTTAAAACTAATCAAGGTGTTTTAGAAGATGATTCTTCAATTGTTTATTTAAGACCTGAAACAGCTCAAGGAATTTTTATTAATTTTAAAAACGTTCAAAGAAGTATGAGAAAAAAACTTCCATTTGGAATTGGTCAAATTGGAAAATCTTTTAGAAATGAAATTACTCCTGGTAATTTTATTTTTAGAACTAGAGAATTTGAACAAATGGAATTAGAGTTCTTTTTTGATCCAAATGATTCTAATGATTGATTTAAATATTGATTAGAACAAATAGAAATATTTTTAACTCAAAAAATTTCTCTTGATAAAAATAATTACAAAATTAGAGAAAATTTAAAAGATGAATTAGCTCATTATGCTTTAAAAACGAGTGATATTGAATTTAATTTTCCCTTTGGATGAGGAGAATTATGAGGAATTAGTCACCGTTCTGATTTTGATTTAAAAGTGCATCAAGATTTAAGTAAAGAAGATTTAACAGTTTTAAAAGAAGAAAATAATCAAAAAATTCTAGCTAATGTTATTGAACCAAGTGTTGGAGTTGAAAGATTGATGTTAGCTATTTTTTGACAAGCATACACTGAAGAACAATTAGAAGAAAATAATTCAAGAATAGTTTTAAAATTACCTTATAATTTAGCTCCATACCAAGTTGCTATAACTCCATTATCTAAACAATTAAATCAAAATGCTAATCAATTATTTTTAGAATTATTAAAAGATTTTGATGCTGTTTATGATGAAACTGGAAATATAGGAAAACGTTATAGAAGACAAGATGCAATTGGTACTCCATTTGTTATAACTTATGATTTTCAAACATTAGAAGATCAAAAGGTAACTATTAGATATAGAGATACAATGAAGCAAGAAAGAATTTTAATTTCTCAATTAAAAGACTTTTTAAACTCACAATTTAATTAATCAAACATAAATTTAAAGATTAATAAGAGGTGATTGCATGGTATATATAACAAATGAAAAAATTAATGAAATCATTTCACGAGCTAGTATTGTTGATATAATTTCTTCTTATTTACATCTAATTAAAAAAGGTAATAATTATTTGGCTATTTGTCCTTTTCATAATGATTCAAACCCATCACTAACGATTTCACCACAAAAAAGAATTTATACTTGTTTTAGTTGTAAAGCCACTGGAAATGTTATTAATTTTATAAAAGATTATGAGCATGTTGATTTTTTAACAGCTTTAAAAACAGTATGTCAAAAATCTAATATACAACTTGATGAATTAAAAGATTTTCATCAACCTATAAAAGATTTAGAATCTGAAATGATTTTTAAATTAAATTCTGAAGCAAATGATATTTTTAAAACCACTTTATTTTCTAATTTAGGGACTAATGCTTTAGAATATTTAAAACTAAGAAATATTAGTATTGAAGAAATTAAAAAGTTTGAAATAGGATTTGCTAGTGATAAAACAAATCTTGTTCAAAAATTACTAGATAAAAACTATAATAGTTTAGATATTGAAAAAGCTAATTTAGGAATTATTACTAATAGTTATAATAAAGATTATTTTACAAATAGAATTATTTTTCCAATTAAAGATGAAAATAATCATATTATTGGTTTTAGTGGTCGAAGTTATACTAAAGATAACGAACCCAAATATTTAAACACTAAAGAAAATAAAGTTTTTAAAAAATCTCATTTAGCTTATAATATAGCCAATGCATTAAAAATTAGTAAAGCCTTAAAACAAATAATTGTTTTAGAAGGTTTTATGGATGTTATTAGTTTAAGTAGAATTGATATTAATAATGTTATTGCTTTAATGGGTACTAGTCTATCTAATTATCATCTTGAGTTATTTAAAAAACATAATTTAGAAGTTTTGCTTTTTTTAGATGGTGATGATCCTGGAGTTCAAGCAAATATTAAGATTAGTCATCAATTATTAAAACAGCAAATTAATGTAAAAATTATTGATAATCAAACTAGTTATGATCCTGATGAATTAATTAATAATGATATTGAATATCTTAAACAAATTATTAATAAACCTATTCACCCTATTAATTATTTAATAGAAAAAAAATGAATAAAAACTGATATTAATGATCCTGATCAAATTGAAGATTTTATCAAAAATGTTTTAAATTTTATAGTTGATCTTAATAACAATATATTAGTTGAAAATACTATTAAAAAACTATGTGAATTAACTAAAATTTCAGAACAAACTATTAAAAAAACTTTAGATGATTTAAAAATTAAATCAAATAAACAACAAACTAATAAAAATACTATTCAAAAACTTTACACAACTAATAAACCTATTAGTAAAAAACTTCCAGTTGATTTTATAAAAAAAGAATATATTAATGCTGAACAAAGAATTTTTGTTTCATTACTGATAAGTGATCAATTTTTAGATAAAATTGCAGCTAATGTTGAAAAGATGATTCATCCAGATATTAAATATGCAACAATTAATCTAATTAATTTATATAATAAAAAAATTTATCAAGGAAATGATATTAATAAAGCATTTGAACTACTTAAAGAGTATAATCTTATGGGCTTTGATAAAAAACAAGAAGAAATTATTAATAATTCTTTAATAACACAAATAGCAATTAAAGAGTCTGAAATTGATGATGCTTTTAATAAATTAGATTTATATCATAAACATGCAGAAGTTTTAAATTTAAAAAAAATGCTTGCTGAAAGTAAAAACAAAACAGAGAGAATTCAGATTTGAAATGGAATTGATACTCTGAAAAACAAAAAGAAAAAGAGGTAATTATGGCTAAATTTAATAATAAAACAGAATTAAAAAAGATTGCTTCATTTGATGATTTTTTAGATTATACAGTTTCATTTGCAAAAAAGAATAACAATAGAGTTTCATCTGAAGATGTATTAGAAGTTTTTGCTAATATTTTTCCAAATGCTTCAGATAATGAATCTGAAAAATTATTAGATGTTTTACAAAATAAAGGTGTAATTTTTTCAGATCTATTAGATGATCTTGTAATAGAAGAAATCGATCAACATGAAGAAGAACTTGAAGAATTAGAAAATTTAGAAGATCTAGAAGATTTAGATTTTGAATTAGATAATACTTCAACTAGTTTAGGTGATGATTTTGATATACATATTAATGATGATTTAGATGAATTTAAACAAGCAAAAAGTGCAGCTTTAAGAGGAAGAAAATCTGCAAAATCTTCAAATCATATGAAATATCGTGTTGGTGGTATTAGTAATGAAACTAAAATTCAAGACATTATTAAAACATATTTTTATAAAATAGGTCAAGCTCCTATTTTAACAAAAGATCAAGAAATAATGTATGCTAAAATGGCAGTTAGTGATGATCCTGAAGATGTTAAAGAAGGTAGAAATAAATTAATTGAATCAAACTTAAAACTAGTTATTTCTGTTGCTAGAAAACATTTAAATCGTGGATTAGATTTTGCAGATTTAATTGAAGAGGGAAATATTGGTTTAATGAAAGCTGTTGATAAATTTGAATATGAAAAAGGATTTAAATTTTCAACTTATGCTACTTGATGAATTCGTCAAGCAATAACAAGAGCTATTGCTGATCAAGCAAGAACTATTAGAATCCCAGTACATATGGTTGAAACAATTAACAAATTAGCAAGAGTTGAACGTCAGTTAACTCAAGAGTTAGGAAGAGAACCTAATGCTGAAGAAATTGCTAATAGAGTTGGTGAGGGTATAACTTCTGATAAAGTTATTGAAATTAAAAAACTTTCAATTGAACCAGTAAGTTTAGAAAAACCTTTTGGTGATGAAGATGATACTCACTTTGGAGATTTTGTTGAAGATAAAGATATGGTTTCTCCAAATGAATATACTGAAAAAGAAATTCTAAAAGAAGTTATGGATAAAGTTTTTGAAGATATGCCACCAAGAGAAGAAAAAGTTATTAGAATGAGATATGGAATTGTTCCTACAAGATTAAGAACTTTATTAAGACTTGCTCAAGAATGTAATGATTCATCTGCTAAAGAATTAAAGCAAGCAATTGAAGAATTAGATATTCATTTAGATACACCAATTGAAAAAGTTAGAAAATTTAATAATGAAATTATTAATAATAATTTAGCAAAATATGATTCAGCAAGAACTTTAGAAGAAGTTGGAAAAGAATTAAATGTTACTAGAGAAAGAATTAGACAAATTGAAGCAAAAACTATTAGAAAATTAAAACAACCATCACCAAATAATAAATCTGGAAAAACATTAAAAGAATTTTATAAAGGATATTAATGTTGTCTTTTAGATTAAAACAAGTTGCAAAATTAATTAATAATACATCAACAATAGCTGATATTGGTACTGATCATGCTTACTTACCAATATATTTGGTTCAAAATAATAAAACTAAACTTGCTTATGCTTGTGATCTTAATCAAAAACCTTTAAAAATAGCTCAAGATAATATTAAAAAATTTGGTTTAGAAGGCCAAATTTTTGCCATTTTATCTAATGGTTTAGAATTTGTTAAAAACGAACAAATTTCAAATATAGATTATGCAACAATTTGTGGTTTAGGAAGTCAAACTATTTTAGAAATTTTAAAAAATGATCATCATAAGATTAGTAGTTATATAATTTGTTCTAATACTCCTATTAAAAACCTTAGATTATGAGCTTATAAAAATAATTATTTAATTAAAAATGAATTATTTTTATTTGAAGATAATCACTATTATTGGTTAATTGAAATTAATAAAACTCAAAAATCTGATCATTTAAATGAATTAGATATAGAATTTGGTCAAAAACAGTTTTTTTATAAAAACAGTTTATATATTAGTTATTTAGAAAGTGAAATTATCAATTTAAAAAAGATTTTAAACAAAATTAATCCAGCCAATTTAAGATATTTAGAAATTAAACATCAAATTAATAAAATTAGAAAGTATATAAATGTTATTAAATAATATTACTACTTATTTAAATAAGTTATTTAATCCTAAAAAAGCTAGTAGTTGAGATCATGTTGGTTTTCAATTTGAAAGCAAAAAACTAGCTAATATAAATATAAAACAAGTTTTAATATGTTTGGATTTAACTAATGATTGTTTAGAATTTGCTATTAATAATCAAATTCAATTAATTATTACAAGACACCCCTTTATTTTTAATGAATTAAAATTAGAAAAGAAAAATCCTAATAAAAAACAAATGATAAAAAAACTAATAAAAAACAAAATTATAGTTTTTTCAATTCATACAAATTATGATTCTAGTATTAGACAAAATTTATTTGAAATTTTAAATAAAAAATTAGAAATCAATTCTTTTAAAAAATATGGTAAAGACAAAGAATCAAATTTATTTTATTTAAATCAAAAAATAACTATTAATAATTTAGTTAATAAACTTAAAGAAATTTTTAGTTTAGATCAAATTAGATTAAACTCAAATACTAATTTAGATGCTAAAATTAAAGATTTCTATTTAACTAGTGGTTCTGGAGCTAGTACAATGATTGAAAATTCATTAAAAAATTGTACTTTTATAACTGGTGAAGTTAAATGAGATCAATGAATTTATGCAAATAGTAATAATGTTAATTTAATAGAAATTGGACATTATGCTGAAAACCATTTTGTTGAAGATCTTAAAAATAAATTACAAGTTCAATTTAAAGATTTACAAATATTTAGTTATGATATTAAAAATCAATTTATAGAAAAATAGGTGATAAAATGAAATTTACTGATTTTGGTTTTAAAAAGTATATTAATGATACTTTAGATCAAATTGAATTTATAGCTCCAACTTCAATTCAAAAAAAAGTAATTCCTTTATTAAAAAAATACCAAAATGTTATTGCTTTAGCACATACAGGAACAGGTAAAACTCATAGTTTTTTATTACCTATTTTAAATAATTTAAAATTAGAAGAAAATAGTGATAATTACGTTCAAGCAGTAATTATTACTCCAACTAGAGAACTTGGTTTACAAATTTATCAAAACATTAAACTATTTTTAAAAAATAATTCTTTAATTAGTTGTAATTTATTTATTGGCGGAGAAGATATTAGTAAAAATATTGAACAATTAGAAAAAAAACAACCACATATTGTAATTGGAACACCAACTAGATTAAAAGAACTTTATGATTTAAATAAATTAAGATTAACAACTACAAGTTATTTTATTATTGATGAATGTGATATGATTTTTGATCTAGGTTTTATTGAAGATGTTGATTATTTAATTTCTAAAATTAATCAAAATGCTACAATTGGAATATTTAGTGCAACTATTTCTCAACAACTTAGTGTGTTTTGTAAAAAATATATTAAAAATGCTCATTTTATTGATGATAGTCAAAATAAAATTTCAACAAGTAATGTTAAACATATTTTAATTGATACTAAAAATAAAGAACTAGAGCAAAGTTTAATACAAATTATTAATTCAATTAATCCTTTTTTATGTATTATTTTTGTTAATCAAAAAGATGAAATTAGTAAAATAGTTGAAATCTTGCATAAAAATAATATTAAACAAGTTGCTGAATTACATGGTAACTTACAACCAAGATTAAGATTATCAATGTTAAAAAAAATTCAAAATAATGAATTTAAATATTTAGTCGCAACTGATGTTGCTTCTAGAGGTGTTGATATTAAAGGTGTAAGTCATATTATTTCAATTAATTTACCAAATGATTTAACTTACTATATACATAGATCTGGAAGAACTGGAAGAAATAATTCAACTGGATATAGTTATATAATTTATAATTTAAAAAATAAAATTAAAATTGAAGAACTAATTAAAAAAGGTATTGAATTTGAAACTAAGAAACTTATTGACAATCAGTTAGTTGATATAAAAACTAATTATAAAAAAGTTAAAGTTTTTAAAGAATTAGATGCTGAATCAAAACAAGTTATAAGTAAATATCAAAATAAAAAAGTTAAACCAGGTTATAAGAAAAAAAGAAAACAAGAGCTTGATAAAATTAAACAAAAAATAAGACGTAAACATATTAAAGAAAATATTGAAAAAATAAAAAAAGCAAAATATCAAAAAAGAAGATCAGAACTATTTGATTAGATATTTTATGTAATAATATATTTTATAAAGGATAAAATATGCAATTACCAACCATTAAACCTAAAAAAAATAATAACTTAACTGATGAAGAAATTAATGAAATAAAACAAGACCCTTCATATGAAAAAAGTTATATAAAAATTTTTAATAAACACAAAAAGAAAGTAGAACATCAAACTTATTTTAAAAGTAGTTTTTGATGAGATATTTTTATTATTGCCTTAGCTGCTTTAGCTAATACAATAACAATGGATTATTTTATTTTAGCAACTGGAGATACAGGATTATTTCCTGGTGGAACTGCAACAATTGCTAGATTTTTAAGTATTATTTTAAATAAAAATATTAATTTATCTTCATCAAGTAGTTTTTTTATATTTTTATTTCTTGTCAATCTTCCTTTTTTTATTTTTGGGTTTATTAAAGTTGGAATTAAGTTTACTTTAACATCATTACTATATATTTTGTTAAGTATTAGCTGAAATCAAATTATTACTAGACTTCCAGTAATTAATCCAGATCAATGATCTTTAATTATTAATTACAAACTAATTTCATCTTTACCAAGTGAATGGTCATCTAAATTATGATTATTTGTTTTTTCTATTTTTGGTGGATTATTTTTAGGTTTAACTTATTCATTAACATATAAAGTAGGTTCTTCAACTGCTGGAACTGATTTTATTAGTGCTTATGTTTCAAAAAAATATAATAAACAAATTGGTTCAATTAATATGAAAATTAATTTTACTTTATTAATAGTTTTTGTAATTTTAAATACAGCAATTATGCCAATTTATAAAATTGATTCAACAGCAAAACTAAGTGTTTTAAATACATTAAACGATCCTCAGTTTACTGAAATTTATAATAAAGCAAAAGATTCAGGAAAATTTATTTCTGATGTTAATTCACACCATCATTTCTATTTACCAACAAATTGATCTATTAATGATCAAAAAAATTGAACAAGACAACAAATAGCTCAAACTATTGCTTCAAATGCTGATTTTGTAGGTTATGATAATTTAACGACTATTATTAAATTAAAATTTATATTTGGTCCAAGTTTATTTGCTTCATTTATTTGTTTTGTGATTCAAGGTGTTGTTATTGATCGAGTTTATCCAAAAAATAAATTATTTACAGTTTTAATTTCAACAACAAAACCAAGAGAAGTAAAAAATTATTTATTTGAGTCTGGATATAGAAATAATATTCATTTTTTAGAAAATCAAACAGCTAAAAAAGAAAATGGTTATATTGCTCAAAGTGTAATTATGATTCATATTGGATGAATGGATTGAAAACCACTTCAAGTTGGAGCTTATAATATTGATCAAGATATGATGATTTCATTAATTAGAACCAAAAAAGTTCAAGGGCCTTGAAGTTATTCGTTAGATACTCAAAAAAGAGAGTTATCTTTATATAAAAAAGTGATTATTGACAGAAAAATGATGAGTAAAATTGAAAAAGAATCTGTTTTAATGACTAAACAAAAAATTACAAATGATAAAAAAATAAAAACAAAGAGTAAAATAATTTAGTTTTAAGTATAAAATTTTAAAGTGTTATAATTATTCTATCGAGTTTGTTTTTTAGTATTTAAATTTTTTAGGTTTTAATTTTTTAAAGGAGAAGTAGATAATGAAAAATAGATTAGCTAGCTTTAAAAAAATTCTACGTTTTATTATTATGCTAATCCTTATTTTAACTTTATTAACTGGAATTGGTTTTTCTAGTTATAAAATAGCTAATAATACTTTGTATGGTTCTAAGTTTGTTGGTGGTTATCAAGCTTTGGTTGGTGTTTATGATAAAACTAAAAATCAAGAAGAAGAAATCCCAAATGGTGATGCTTTTAAAGGGGCTAAATCACTAGAAAAAAAACTATCTCCATTTTCTGATAATACTATTGAAACTCAACAAGCTGGTCTTTCACGTGTTTTTATTAAAGCTTCAAAAAAAGCTTATTCTAATAATCAAGATGATTTTAAAAATGCCATTGAAAGAACTGGTGGTTTATTTATTTTAGATAAAAATTATCAAGATATTTTCTTTAATGAAGAATTAATGAAAATTATTGGAGTTGGTGAAGTTTATTCAAAAAATTCTTCTGATAAAAGAGTTAATAAAAAACTTACTTTAGAAGAGTTTTTAGGTGAAGCAAGAGCTGAATCATTACAACCTGCTAACTTTTCAAATAAAAACTCTCCTTTTGTTAGTTTTAATTTAAAAAATGAATATTTAAAAAATTTAATAGATCCAAAAAAAAATAAAGATAGCAATTCATTAACTATGATTACTTCAGTTGGTCATGTTATTGAAACTTTAAGAACTTATTATAAAAAAGCAAATTCAACTAATAAGCAAATTATTGAAAAATATTTAAATACTTACTTTAATCAAATTATCAAACCAATTCAAGATTATATTAGTAGTCATACATCAGATACTTTAGCAGTTAAAACTTTAAAAGATTTATTTGCTATTGAATATAGTACAACTACTACAGAAGGTACATCTGGAAATTTAACTATTCAAAGAACTAGTTTAGTTGATTCTAAAATTAATAAGTGATGAAAAAGTAACCAAACAGGTAAAATTGAAAATACTAATGATTTAAAATATGTTTTATTTGGAACTAATAATTTAGATAAAAAAAATGATAGACATATTTTTAGATTTACAAATTCAGTTAATAAATATTTATATGATGCTAATGCCAGTGAAAAAGATTTTATTAAAGATGATAAAGGTAATGTTGGTAAATATTATAATAAATTAAAAATTAGTAGTGATAATAGTATTTCACAAGATGAAGAATTAGATTATATTGATAAAGTTTCTAATAAACTGATTTTAATAATAATGACTGAAATTTTGTTTAAAAAAGATACAACTGATAAAGAACATGTTGTTAATAGAAACTTAGACCAAACTTTATTTAGAAATAATGTTTTATTACATAATAATCAAATATCACCAGATAATACTAGAATAGTTACAACTAATCCTGCTATTGTTACAGATAGAAAAACTCAAATAACTAAACTTTATATTCCTGTATGAAGTAATACAATGGCAAAACAAGTTGAATCTGATATTTTACAAACTTCATTAGGATATACTTTTAAAGTTTTATCAATTAAAGAGTTTAGTGCTGATATTACTAATATAATGTTAATTGTTACTTTAGGATGTTTAGTAATTTTAGCACTAGCAGTTCTAGTGTTTATGTTATTTTCATATAGATTATTAGGATTATTTGCAATTGTTCTTGCTGCAATTTCAGCTTCACTAACAATGTTAGTACCAATTATTTTTAATATGGCAATTGGTCCTGAAATTTTTATGATAATGTTTGTTGGTATTGGTTTAATACTAGATGCAAGTATTATTTATTTTGAAAACTTAAAAACTCATATTTATAAAGAAAAATTATCTCCAGAATCTTCATTTAAGATTAGTAATAAAGATACTTTAACTATTTTACTAGACACATCATTTATTATTTTAATCCCAAATATTTTATTATTTATTTTTGGATCTGGAGCTTTAAAAAATTTAGCTACAATTAGTGTTATTAATATATTAATAGTTATTTTGTTTGTTATTTTAGGTTTACGTTTATTAACTTGAATAGTTTTAAAATCTAAGTTATTTACAAAATATCCCTGATTATTGCCATTAAATACTTTAAAAAACTCTCAATCAACTTGATTTAATGATTTGATGTTAAGTCTTTATTCATCAAGAATTGAGAACTTAAATTCTAAATTAAAACTAACTACTAAAGATTTAATTAAGTTAAAAAAAATTAAAGATAAATATAATTTTTATTTAAATAAACAACAACAAATTATTAAATCTAAAAAAGAAAATCAACTTAAAAAAGATCAAGTTAAACTAGAATCTGTAAATAACTATTTATTAAAGCTTGAAGAAAAAAGAGAAAAACTAACTACTAAAGATTTAATTAAGTTAAAAAAAATTAAAGATAAATATAATTTTTATTTAAATAAACAACAACAAATTATTAAATCTAAAAAAGAAGAAACTAAAGAATATAAAAAGATTCAAGCAAAATTAGACTTATTAAATAAACGCTTATTAAAATTTGAAAATAAAATTTCAAAAAAAACTAATAAAAAATCTTTAATTAAATCATCAATAAAAAACAATTTAATAAAACAAGAATATTTAAAAGCTAAAATTGATCAATTAACATCAAATCAAGTATTAGAAAGTTTAGAAAATAAAAATAATCAAAGAAAAATTTTTAAAATTAATAAAATATTTACAATTATTTTTATAACTTGTACTTTTTTAGGAGCGATTATTGGATTTACAATTGGTCCAAATTATAGCTCAAGTTTTGGTAAAAGTATTTCAGTTATTGCTTATGGTCAAAAAGTTAATGATATTTATGATAATTTAAATGAATCAATAAGAAACTATAAACAATTTGACAAATCTACTAAAAGAGGTAGAGAAATTGTTAAAATGGGTGAGTATCTTGAAAGAGTTAAATTTAGTCAAGATGCTTATATGAAATCAATACTAAACAAAAATTATACTGATTTAGATAAAGTCAATAAAAATAGATGAGCTAGTTATGTTGTAGCTCAAATTTATAAAGAAATTGTTAATAAAAACTATGTAAGTTTATGAAAAAATCCAGTTTCTTATAATAAATATTTTAGAGCTAGTGTTGATGTTGATTATGGTTATGATTTTGTTGACACTAATAATAAAGATCTTGATAATAAGCAATTAGCTTATGTAAGTTTTAGAATAATTAATGCTAAAGATAATAGAATTATTAATATTTTTGAAAAATTATTTGTTAGAGATAATTTACAAAATCCAGATTTATCTATTAGATATGATCATGATGATAATAATTCATCTAGTGGTATTATTAATTTAGTAAACATACCAGTTACTGCATATGGTGAAATTAAAAATATAGCAATTATATTTGCAATTACTTTATTAGCATTATTAATTTATATTTTAATTAGATTTAAATGAACTTATTTTGTAGCTTTAGCATTAACATTAGTTTTAACAATAGTTTTAGTAAGTTCATTAGTAATTATTTTTAGAGTACCAGTTGGAATTGAAATTTTAAGCGCTATTTTAGCTGTATTAAGTTTTACTATTATTACTTGTGTATTATTTTTAGGAAAAGGTAAGTCAATTATTAAATCAAAAGACAATAAAACTTTTTCTGAAATGTTTGAAAAAGAAATACTTGCTTATTCAAATAAAAAAGTTACTAGATATCAAGTAGATAATAAAATTTATAAACTTAAAGTTGAATATAAAAATAATAAAAAGAATTTGATTAAACAACAATTAGAATCAAAAAATATTAAATCTATATTAGCTAAAATGTTTTTTAAACTAAAACAGAATTTAAAATTACGTTTTAATAAAAAACACAATCAGTTATATAAAAATTTAAAATTAGAGATTAAAGAAAATAAAAAGATTTTAAAACAACATAAAAAACATACCAAAATTGAAATTGATTTAATTGCTAATAATAATGCCTTTTTAAAAGAAACTTTTATTAATGTTTTTAAATTTGGTATAAGTAGAAGTTTTTTAGTAACAACAATTTATATAATTTATGCTTTAATAATTTCATTTGGTATGTATTCAATTATTGGAATGGGATTAACTATTAGTATTGGCATTTTAATAGCTAGCTTAGTTTCATTGTTAATTGCTTTACCTATTTGAATTTGATTAGAAAAAAAACGTATGATACATGTTTTAGGATATAGATACTATGTTCAAAACTTTAAAATAAATCAAGAAGAACAAATCATTAATGGAATTAATGATTAGAAAGGAAAAATATGAATTTAAAAGAATTTGTAGTTGATGTCAAAGATTTTCCTCAAAAAGGAATTGTTTTTAAAGATATAACACCATTATTAAATAATAAAGATGCATTTAAACATGCAATTGATACAATTGCAGAATTTGTTAAGCAACTTGATGTTGATGTAATTGTTGCTCCTGAAGCTAGAGGATTTTTATTAGCATCTGCTGTTGCTTATGCTACTAATAAAAGATTTGTTTTAGTAAGAAAACCAAATAAACTACCAAGAGAAGTTTATGATGTTGAATATAGTTTAGAATATGGTACTAATCATCAACAACTTCATAAAGAAGATTTAAAACCAAATGATAAAGTAGTTGTAATTGATGATGTTTTAGCAACTGGTGGAACTATGCAAGCTATTATTGATTTAGTTAAACTAAGTAAAGCACAAGTTGTTGGAATGTCATTTCTAATTGATTTAACTTTCTTACATAAAGAAGATTTATTTAGTGAATATCAAGTACAAAAACTAATAAAATATTAAAAATAAAGACATTTAGTCTTTATTTTTTTATAATTATTCTAATATAAGGATGTGATAGTGTGCTCAATAAGTATAATTATATGTCTTTTGATTATCGTGAAATTAAAGATTTTAAAGATTTATTAACTGAGTTAAAAAAATATATTAAAAATAAAAGTGAATTAGAACGCATTGAACAAGCTTATAAATATGCGTTTAAATGTCATTTTAATCAAACTAGAAAAAATGGCGATCCTTATATTTATCATCCACTATCTGCTGCTTATTATTTAGCTCAATGAAGAATGGGACCAAATACTATTATTGCTGGATTATTACACGATATTTTAGAAGATACTCCTATTCAAAAAGAAGAGCTTGTAGAACTTTTTAATGAAGAAGTAGCCAATTTAGTTGAATCAGTTACTAAAGTAAGTTTTTTTGCAAAAGAAAATCGTCAACAAATTAAATCAAAATATTTAAGAAAACTTTATTTATCAATGTCAAAAGACATTAGAGTAATTATTATTAAAATTGCTGATAGATTACACAATATTTATACTATTAAAAATTTACGCTCTGAAAAACAAAAAATCATTGCTCAAGAAACATTAGAAATTTATTCAGCAATTGCTCATAGAATTGGTATGAAAAGTGCTAAGTCTTTATTAGAAGATAGATCGTTTGAAATATTAAATCCAGAAGAATTTAAAAAAATCACTGATTTATTTAATAGTGATATGGAAAAACGCCAGCAAATTATTAATGAAATTATAGTTAATCTTGAACAATATTTAAAAAAAGAAAAAAATATTAAAATTATTAGTATTTTTGGAAGACCTAAAACTATATATTCTATTTATAGAAAAATGAATGTCATTGGTAAAAATTTTGAAGAAATTTCTGATTTATTAGCAATTAGAATTATTACAAAATCTATTGATGATTGTTATAAAATTTTGGGGTTTATTCATCAAAAATACATTCCTTTGGCTGGAAAATTTAAAGACTATATTGCAACTCCTAAAAATAATGTTTATCAATCTTTACATACTACTTTATCTGATTCAAATGGCAATATTTTTGAAGTTCAAATTAGAACTGAAGAAATGAATCAAGTTGCTGAAACTGGGGCAGCTGCACATTGAAGATATAAAGAAGGAGAAATTGTTGATATTGCTAAAAAACAAAAAGAAATAGATGATAAGATAGATATTTTTAGTCGAATTTTAGATTTAGATCAATCTGATGATCAACAATTATCAATTGAACAATCGATTAAAGATGATTTATTTACTGCTTCTATTTATGTTTTAACACCAAATGGAGCTGTGATCACTTTACCTTACGGATCAACTGTTTTAGATTTTGCTTATAGAATTCATACTGAAATTGGAGAAAAAACAATTGGAGCTAGAATTGATGGTGTGTTTTCACCAATTAATACTGTTTTAAAATCTGGAGAAGTTGTTGAAGTTAAAACATCTCCAAAACAAGAACCAACTCATGAATGGTTAAAAATTGTAGTTACTTCTAATGCAAGAAACAGAATTAAAAAATATTTACAAAAGAAAATTAATGAAGAAACATTAGATAAAAAAGATCAACAAAAAGAATTAATTAAAAAAACTGAAACTAATATTAATGCTTATATTAATCAAAAAGATTGAAAATGAAAGAAAAAAACAGCTGATGAAATATTAGAGACAGTTAAATCAATGGGTTATAACTCATTAAATGATTTTTTATTAGATGTAGCTAAAGGTGAATTTACAATAAATCAAGCTGCTGAAAAAGTTTTTATAAAGCAAAATTATTCAAAAGATGATGAAGCTTATGCAAGTATTAAATCAAAAATTATTTATGATACTAGTATTAAAAATGATATTTTGGTTGATGGTATTAAAAATATCAAAACTACTTTAGCAAGTTGTTGTATGCCAATTCCATATGAAGAAGTTGTTGGATTTGTTACTAAAAATAGTGGTATTAAAGTACATTTAAAAGAATGCATAAATATCGATTGAACTAATATGAAATCAAGATTAGTAGTTGTACAGTGAAATGAAGCTGTTGCTGAAAAAAATATGTACACTACTAAATTAAAATATTTTGGAATTGATAGAAATAAATTACTTTATGATATTAGTAAAATTATTTCAGGATTAAAAGTTTCAATTATTAATGCTAATATTTTTACTGATCAAAAATCATTATTATCTAGTGGAGAGATCACTGTTAAAATTAAAAATAGTACTCAGTTAATCCAAACAATTTCAGCTTTAAGATCTATACCTGGCATTAATGGAGTTGAAAGAGGAATTTCAAATCAAAAGATTAAATAATAAAAATCCGGGCCCAAGGATTTTTTAATTAATTAGTGTAAATTTTTAGCTTCAACAAGTTTAACATTAATAATTTTTGTTATTCCTTTAGTTTGCATTGTTACTCCAAATAATGAATCACATTGAGTCATTGTTCCTTCTCTATGAGTAACAATTATAAACTGAGTATTATCTGAAAAATGTCTTACATATCTTGCAAATCTTTCAACATTAACTGGATCTAGTGGAGCTTCAGCTTCATCTAAGATTACTAAAGGTAGAGGTCTTGCTTTTAAAATAGCAAACAATACAGATAAAGCAACTAGAGATTTTTCTCCTCCAGATAATAAGTTTAGATTTGTAATTTTTTTACCTGGTGGAAAAATTTTAATATCTATTCCTGTTTCTAATATATTATTTGGATCAGTATAAATTAATTCAGCATAACCTCCACCAAACATTTTTGAAAATACATCTGGTAAAGCTTTATTAACATCTTCAATAATTTGTTTAAATTGAGACTCCATTGCAATATCAATATCTAAGATAATACTTTCTAATTTTTCTTTAGCACTATAAATATCTTTTATTTGTTGATCATAATAATCAAAACGTTCTTTTTCAGTTTTATATTCTTCAATAGCATCCATATTAACATTTCCGATATTTTGAATATAAGCAGTTAATTCTATAATTTTTTCTCTTGCTAATTGTTCGTCTTCAATTTTTGGAATATCCATAGTTAAAGCAGTTTCTTCAGTAATTTGATATCCATTAGATAAACGGTCAATTATTGTTATTCTTCTTTGTAATAAAACATTATACTCAGTATTAATTGATCCTGCATGGTTTTTTAATTCATCAAGTTCATTTCTTTTTAAACTGTTAGCAGAATTCATTTCTTTTTGTTTTTCCATACTTTGAGTACGTTTAAAAGAAATTGAATTAATTTCAATTTGAACTTCGTCTCTTTGAATTTCTAGTTCTGAAATTTGTTTTGATAATATAATTGATTCTGATTCTTCATTTTTACTAAATATACCAGTAAATAAATTTTTACCAGTCAAGCTTTTATGTTCATCAGATAACTCTTTAAGATTTTCTGTTCAATTAAATAAATTATTTTTAGCATTTCTAATAATACCGTTTAAATCATTAATTTGATCTCTTAAATTATCATTTGCTGTTTTATATTCAGTTAGTTCTTTTGTTTTTATTAATTCTTTTTGTTCTAAAGCTTCTATTTTATTTTTTAATTCTTCTAAATTATTATCTTGATTTAAAGAATTTTGTTTTGCAAAAATATTAGCATTTTTTGCTGAACCACCTATTATTGCTCCATGTGGTAAAATTCTTTGTCCATCTAGTGAAACAATATTAAATCTAAAATTAGTATTTTTTGCTAAATTAATAGCATCATCATAAGTTTGCACTACTATTATATTTGCTAAAGCATATTCAACAGCTTTTGAAATCTCATTAGAATACTCTACTAATTCATTAGCAAAGCCAACAAAACCTTCGCTTTTTTCTAATATTTGTTTTTGAGCAGGATTAATCAAATTAAGACTTAAAGTATTTAAAGGTAAAAAAGTTACTCTACCTAAATTAGTATTCTTTTTTAAAAATTCTATAGCTTTTTTAACATCTTGATCGGTTTTCATAACTAGTGAGTTCATATGACCACTAGCTGTTACTGAAATAGCAATTTGATATTCTTCTTTTACATTGATTAGTGTTTTTAAAACACCAATAACTCCACTAATTTGTTTTTGATTATTTAAAATAGCACTAATTGCATCCTGATATGAATTTAAAGCAGTTTTTTTTCTATGTTCTATTGTTTCAAGTTGAATATTAATTCTTGAAATTGCTGTTCTAATAGTTTCAATTTCTCTATAAATTTCATTATATTTACTTGTATAATAGTCATATTTTTCTTTTAATTCTAATAATGAATCTTCAGCTTTAGTGATTTTATCTTTTTCAGATTTAATACTAATTTGTTTTTCATCAAATTGTTTTTTAATTAAAGTTGCTTTATATTCATCTTGATCTTTTGTATTAAGATTTTCTTGTTCTTTTAATTCTGCTTTTTGTTTTCTAACTTTTAAATTTGCAATTTTTTGGACTAATGAATTAAATTTAGTATTAAGTTCAGATAATTTTTGATTATCTTCAGCATCTTTATCAATAATTAAGTTAACTTCATCTTGATTCATATTAATTTCATTAGTTAACTTTTTAATTTGAGTTTCATATTCTATTTTTTCTATTCTTAATTCTTCAATTCTATTTGATAAAACTCTTAAATCTTTAGTTAAAATATATAATTCAATATTTTTTAGTTCATTGACTTTTTGTTGGTATTCTAAAGCTTTTTTTGATTGACGTTCTAAATTTGGTAATCTTCTAGAAATTTCTTTTGCAATATCTTCAAGTCTTGTTAAGTTTTCAGTTGCTTTTTCTAATTTTAATAAAGTTTCTTTTTTTCTTTTTTTATACTTACTTACTCCAGCTGCATCATCAAAAATTTCTCTTTTTGTTTCAGGTTTTGATTCAGTAAAGTTAGCAACAGTTCCTTGAGAAATAATAGCAATACTTGATCTAGTTAATCCCGCTTCTAAAGCAATAGATTGAACATCTTTTAGTTTACATTTATTAGAATTAATATAAAATTCACTTTCTCTAGTGTTTTTATCAAACTTTCGAGTAATTTCTACAATATCACTTTTGATTGAAGAAAAGTTTTCATGAGTATTATTAAAAACTAATGTTACTTCAGCAACATCAGTTGCTTTTTTTTCATTATTTCCACTAAAGACAATATCATCCATTTTACTTCCACGTAAAGTTTTAGTTGATTGTTCTCCTAAAGTTCATCTAATTGCATCAGTAATGTTTGATTTTCCAGATCCATTTGGACCAACAACTCCAGTCATATCATAATTAAAATCCATTACTGTAAGATCAGCAAATGATTTGAACCCACTAGCTCTAATCTGCTTTAAAAATAACATTAATTAATAACTCCTTTATATAATACATTTATATTATATTATTTTAAAAAATAACAAAATCAAAACTAGGACAAAATATTTGGACAAATATGTTAAAAAGGTTATAAGTGCACAATACTTTAGAAAAGGAATTGAAGATAATTTACCTAATGAAAAAACACCTAAATTTAATCAAGATGTTTTAAATCATATTGATCAAAAATAAAATTTTTTATACATTGAAATGGTTTATTTAATAGTCTTTAAATCATTTTCATTAATAAAAAATACTTATTTACTTTTTCGTGGGTTATTATACAAAATGGTACTATAAGTTATAATTATATTATCAAAGAAATTAGAGAATAATAGATCTATTCTAACAAGCCTAATTTATCTTTGAGTTCATGGGAAAACCTTGAACAATCACTTTTAACCCTCAATACGATTCCTGAGATCTCGTCAACTAACTCACTAGGTAATCCATTGGGGTATTTTTTTATGTATAAGAGTGTTTTGTCTAATCCACTATGAATTCTTCTTGTTTGGTTTATCATTGTTAGTATTTTTAAATCTTCTTTTCTACTTTCATCTAATTGTTTTCTTCTAACAAAATCAACTTCAACTCAATCAGTTGAACCAATTTCTAATGGCTTTGCAATATAGCGTTTAGTATCTGTTCTAAAGTAAAGTTGTTCATCTGAACCAATTACAAGTTGAATATTTTCTTTTTTATAAAATCTAAAACGTTTACCAAATTCATCGTATGGAGCATAAATTTTAGTTTTATACTCTGCTACACCATTTGCAAATTTTCTAGGTATAGGTAGGTCAAAGAATTTTTCAACTTCATTTTCACCTAGTTGTCTAAATGCATTATCTCTTTTTCTTTTTTTACATTTACTATTAACAAAATCTATTAATTTGTGTTTTATTTGATTTGCTTGTTCAATTGTTTTTATATCATTTTGTTTAAAGAAGAAAGGTGCATTTTTTTGGACTGTATCTCACATTCTTTCAACATGTGGTTTTGCATTAGCATTAGATGAAGAAATCACCTCTATACCCCTATTTTCAAGCTCTAAACGCGTTCTAGCGTTATTTCTTTCATCTTTTTTAAAATTAGCTCTATTATCAGTAATAATTCTTTGAGGATAGCCATAAGTTCTAAATATTGTTTCAAAAATTTTTTGATAAGAATTTAAAGATTCTTCGTATTCTTCAAAACACATATCAAGTATTTGATTAGTTCCAACATCAACAGCCATAACACATGTTGCTATTGTGTTATTTTGAAAATAATAATGAGTACATCCATCTACTTCTATTACCTGTCCAAATTTATAATTGTTTGCTACTGCTAGTCTGTGTTTTTCTACGTTTTTAGGCACATAAAAAACTAGCTCATTGCTATACCTAATTAATTTTCCTTCTTCTTGTTGTCTTCTTATTTTTTTAACTTCTTTTTTGGTTTTACGTTTGCAATAAGGGCTTGCATAACCTTGTTGTATTAGTCTCCTATTTAAAGTTGAATAAGAAATTTTATTTTTAGTGTTAGTTGACATAAGAGTGCTGTGATAGTTTTCTAAAGTTAAATAAGAACAACTAGCATTATTTACATCTCCACCAGTTATTTTTACTTGTTCTTGGTATTTTTCACCTAAATTATGTATTATCTCATCACTATATTTTTGAGCATTTTTATTATTAGTGTTTTTATGTGAAAGAATTAGCTCTGCTTCCTTGCTCTTTCATTTAATATATTCACTTTTATATTTTTTTACAGTAGAAAGTGATTTTTGAAACTGTATAGCGATTGATAACAACTTTCTGTTAGGCTCTTTTTCAAAAGTATCTATTATAAGTTTCTTTTTTTCATTAAACTTTTTATTTTCTTGGATAACAAACATTAGACCTCCTGTTCAATTATAAGACCACAGATCTGTGGTCTTATAATTGGTCTGGTACCATTTTGTTTAATAATCCAACTTAATAAAAAATACTTATTTACTTTTTTTTTTTTTTTTTTTGTAAACTCAAAAAGAAAAGAAAGGAAAGTATATGAAAAATATCTTAAAGTTTTTAAGTGTGGTTACTTTAATTCCAACTACAAGTTTATTAGTAATAAGTTGTACATCGCAAACAAAAGAAACGACAAAAAAAACTGAAAAACCAACCCAAACTCTTAGTCCAAAAACTGAAAAACCAACCCAAACTCTTAGTCCAAAAACTGAAAAACCAACCCAAACTCTTAGTCCAAAAACTGAAAAACCAACCCAAACTCTTAGCCCAAATAAACAAACAATTGATGAAATTAAAAATATTTTAGAACAACAAAGTGAAGCTTTTGGTAGTTTTCATACTTTCCAAGACGTTGTTGATCAAATTAAAGTTTATGCTCAAAACCAAGGTATTAAAGACTTGGATAAATTAGAACTTTTAGATAAGACACTAGCTAATAAGAATTTAATTCCTGGTGATAATAAAAATAATTTTAAACTTAAATATTTTGATATAGAAATCCCATTTGTTCTAAAAAATGTTTTAGAAAATGAAGTAAAAACTAAATATTCATCTACTAACCCTAATGAAATAATACAATTAGGTTATAAAAAACATGATGATTATATACAATTAAATATTGAAAATAAAACTACAACAAAAGTTCCTGTTACATTACCATTAAAAATCAATTCATTTTATAAAGCATTTAAAGATCTTAAAAGTGAAACTATAACTAACCTCGATAAATGAAATACATCAAATGTAAAAATTTTTACAAACGCATTTGAAAAAGCTAAAAACTTTAATACTGATATTTCTGAATGAAACACTTCAAACGTAATAGAAATGACTAATGCTTTTTATGAAGCAACAAATTTTAATCAAAATATTGGTAAGTGAAATACTTCAAAAGTAACTGATATGTCTTCTATGTTTGAAGGAGCAACAAATTTTAATCAAGATTTAAACAATTGAAATGTTAAAAATGTAAAAAATATGGCACAGATGTTTTGAGACGCAATAAAATTCAATGGAAAAATATCAGATTGAGATGTTTCTAATGTTGTATCAACCAATAATATGTTTTCAGGTGCCAAATCTTTTAATCAAGATATTTCAAATTGAAAAACAAATAAAGTTGAAAGTATGCGTGGAATGTTTGCCTGAGCAAATGCATTTAACCAAAATTTATATAAATGAGATGTTAAAAAGGTTATAAATGCACAATACTTTAGAAAAGGAATTGAAGATAATTTACCTAATGAAAAAATACCTAAATTTAATCCAGAAGTTTCAAAACTTATTGATTAAAAATAAAATTTTTTTATACCTTAAATTTGTCAGTCTAATACTTTTTAAATAATTTTTAGGGACTGCTACCCTAAAAGTAAACACAAGAAATATCATTTAAATTAAAATGATTGTTAGCTTTATTCTAACTATTTTATTTTTAAATTTCAAGTACTTTTTGATAAAAAAATAAAAAAATAATAACGTCAAAAATCATCTATTGATAAAATAGATGTTTTTCTATTACTTTTAATCTAAAAATTTAAAATTTTAAAATTTTTCTTTTATTTAAATTGATTTTTGATTCTTTTTCTTGATTATGTCATTTTAAATATTCAGATACATCTTTTAAATAATCATTAAAATCTTTATAATTCTTTTTATTTGAATGTATTGTGTTCTTTTTTAATTGAGCGTGATAACTTTCAATAACAGCATTATCAGTACAACTGTAATTAGCTCCCATTGATTGTAAAATATTATATTTTTTACAAATTTTTCTAAAAGAGTTAGATTCGTAAACTAGTGCATGATCTGAATGAATGATTATATTATTTGTATTAATATTTAACTGTTTTAATTTATAAATAGCATTTTTAAAATTAGTATTAATTAAATTGGAATTATTTTTTTCACTAATTCTATAATCTATAATCTGCCTACTTGCACCATCTAACATAGTTGATAGATAAGTTTTTTTGCCTTTATAAATTAAATAAGTAACATCAGTATATAAAACTTTACCAAATTTAATTACTGATTTAAAATTTCTTTGAATTAAATCTGGTATATTAAATTTATTATGTCCGGATTTGTGTTTGTTATGCCTTTTATTTTTTAATCAGCCTACAATTAGTTTGTATTTTCTCATTATTTTTAAAATAACTTTATGATTAATAACTAAATTAAACTCTTTTAAAAGTGCTTCTTTAATTTTTCTATATCCTCTTGGTCTTTTATCAAATATATGTTTTATTAATTTTTCTAATTTATTAGTTTTAGTAATTTTATTTTTATTAACTTGTTGTTTTAACTTTTTATAATATGAACTTTTTGAAATTTTTAGAAATTCTAAAATAGGTTTTAGTGAAATTTTGTATTTTTTTCTTATAATTTCTATTTGTTTAAATACTTTGATTTTATTTTCATTAGTATTTTGTCATAAGTTTTGTATTTCTAATAATCCTTGTTGTTCTAGATGTTTTTTATTAGCTTTATTAAGTAAATAATTATATGATTTATTAATAAAAAATACTTAAAAACTCTATGATTTTTGATAAAAATTCTAAAAAATAAATCTTTAAATGAGATAATTTTATTTATTTTTTTAAATAACTTATACTTGCTTAAAAACACATTATATTAGATATTAAATAAAATAAAAATAGTGTCAATAGAATTAAATCTAAATAACACTATTTTTTTATTGATTGTTTTAATAATTAGTTGTTTTAAATAAATTAATTTATATTTCTTGTTATAAAAACATTAAGATTTCGCTCTTAAGAATTAGTCATGATATTCATGATTAGGATCTATTTTTGTTAGAACAAAATAATTGTCTTTATTTAAATAGCCAAATAATCTAAAAGGATTTCTATTTTTTCCTAAATGTATTTCTCTAATTTCTAACTGCTCACTTACTCATCTTTTTTCAAGTGGCTTAGAATGTGTTCTCATATATAATTTTTCAACTTGAGCAATTGTTAATTTTTTACTTAAAATATCATATATTAAGTTATGAAAATTTTTAAGACCACTTATTGTAAGTGATTTAAAATCAAAACCATTATCTAACTCATGAATAATAGCAATCTTAAATGGATATGATTTGTCTTTAGATGATAGCTCACTTTTCTTATCTCAATTTAGTTCTTTAGTTAAGCTTTTTTTCAAAATTAATCACCTGTATAAATACTTCTATAATAATTTTTCATATCTTCTGGTTTAATTAATTTAGTTGATGCTTCTAATTCTTCTAAACCTTTTCTTGCATTTATTCAAGGTGTTTCAGAGTGTGATATGGCTTCTAATTCATATCCAGTTCTTTCACCATAAGTACTCCAAACTGCATCTAAAAGCTCTAGAGTATTTTTATCCAATTTATAATCATTATTTTCTTTTTTTGGAATTTCATTTCATCCATAAACTTTGTAATCTCTTCATAATTCAGGAGAAACAGGACCATGTATTCACGCTTGAAATAATGTATCACTCAGAATGCCTTCATCAAATAATGCATAAGCTCATGCTTCAGCATAATAAGTTAGTTTTTGAAGTTTTTTAGGTGTCATACTTTCTTTTGATAAAAATCAATCTGAAATATCTTTGTAACTATATTTTGGTCTCATATTGTTCACTTCTTGATTCTTATATAAATTTTAGCATAATTACTTTACTAAAATAGTTCATAAAAATTTTTATCTACTAAGAGCAAAATTATAATAACAAGTAATAAAAAAAGAACTCACGTTCTTTTAATTACTTAATGGTTTTTTAAGTTTTGACAAACAATCACTAGCAGCATTTTGTTCAGCCTCTTGTTTAGAATAACCTTTACCAACTCCAAATTTTTGCCCATCTAAATTAATGCTAACTGTGTATAAAGTTTTATTTTCATTTGCAAAAAATTCTTCATTTTCAGTAATGTATTTTAAATCACTTCTTTTTTCTGATTGTAATAATTCTTGTAATTCAGATTTAAAGTCTTTTGTAACATTAATAAAAGTGGGATCTTTCATATATTTAAATAAAGTTTGCTCTAGTCAAATTAATAATCCTTCTTCACTTTGATCCAAATAAACAGCTGCAGTTAAAGCTTCAAATATATCAGCTAAAATTGATTGTTTTTCATAACCTTTAGTCATTAGTTCACCATGACCTAATCTTATTAATTGACCTAAATTAATATCTCTAGCAATTCTAGATAATGATTCTTCTCTAACTATACTTGCTCTTAGTCTGGTCAGTTCACCTTCACCTAATTTAGAGTAATTAAAAAATAAGAATTTTGAAGTATACATTTGTAAAATAGCATCACCTAAAAATTCTAATCTTTGATAAGAATATTTTAACTTGCGTTCATTAGCATAAGAATTATGAGTTAAAGCTTCTTTATATATTTGTTGATCATTTATTTTTATTTTATATTTTTCAAAAAAGTTTTTAATATTCATTTTCTATTAATCCTTTTTCTATTTTTTTAACAATATTATTTTTAATAGCATCTAAAGTCATTCTTAGTGTTGCTTTAAACGATCTAACATCACTTGAACCGTGTGATTTAAAACAAATTCCTTTTATACCTAATAAAATAGCTCCAGCATGATTTTTATAGTCAAATTTAGCAGCAACATTTTTAAATGATTTTTTTAAAACTAAAGCAGCTAGTTTTCTAACAAATGATGAAGTAATTTCTTTTTTAATTTCATTTAATAAAACTTTCGCAGCACCCTCACAAGCTTTTAAACATATATTCCCACTATAACCATCAGTTACAATAATATCAACATTACCAGTTAGTACATCTCTTGATTCAACGTTTCCAATAAATTTTATATTTTTTAGTTTTTCTAATTGTTTAAAAGTTTGTTTTTGTAATTCTAAACCTTTAGATTTTTCAGTTCCAATATTTAATAATCCAACAGTTGCATTAGGATTTTTTAAAACTTCTTTATAGTAAATATTTGCCATTTTTGCATAATTTATTAAATCTTCAGGTGTATTTTCATTATTTGCCCCAACATCTAATAATAAAGTTAATTTATTTTTAGCATTAGGCATTGTTGGCATAAAACCAGCACGAACTATATTATTTAGTTCACCTAAAATAAAATGAGCAGCACCTATAAAAGCAGCCGAATTTCCAGCTGTTAGCATTCCATCAACTTTTTGATCTCTTACAAGTTCTAAAGTTCTAATAATAGATGCATCTTTTTTTCTTCTAATATCTAAAATTGATCCATTCATATCAATTACTTGACTAGTTGGTAAAATTTCATATTTATTTTTATCAATTGGGTTTTGCTCTAAAGCAGTTTTAATTTCAGTTTCATCTCCAACAAAAATTAAATATAAATCATCATGTTCTTTAATAAATTCACTAGCTGCTTTTATAGCTGTTAAACTTCCTAAATCTGATCCCATTATATCAAAAGCTATTTTGTACATAATTTCTCCTTTAAAAAATCCCTATTAGGGATTATTCTATTGCTATTAATAAATTATAAGTTTCTTGACCACCATCAATAATTTCATACTCAACATTATATCCTTCATCTAAGAACTTTCTTAATTTAACTAAATCTTGTTCATTAGTTTCACCACCAGAAAAAATAGTGATTATTTCAGTTTTACTTTTAATATATTTTGATAATTGTTTATCAAATATTGCTTCTAATGTTTGTTCAACACCAATAATATTATTATCAACAATTGCTAATAGATTATCTTTTTTAATTTGAATACCATTATAAGTGGTATTTTTTTCTGCTTTTGTAATGTTGAATGAAATTACATTTTTAATTGCTTTAGATAAGTAAGAATAATTTTTTGAATGAGTAACAGAAGGATCAAAACTTAATATAGCTACCATACCTTGTTGAATAGTTTTTGTTTGAATTACATAGATTTTAGATTTATTCTCTAATTTTTCAGCTTGTTTTGCAGTTAAATAAACATTTCCACTGTTTGGTAATAAAAATACTGTTTTAGCATCAACTGTTTCTATTGCTTGTAAGAAATCTTCAGTTGAAGGGTTCATTTTTGATCCAGCATTAATTGCAAAACTAATTCCTAGTTCATTTTCAAAATAATGTTTTTGTTTTTCACTTGAAACTACAGAAATAATTGCAACTTCATTAGCAAGTTTTCTTTCAGCTTTAATGTTTGAGTTTTCTTTTCATTTTTGATCAGCATTTTTTACTTGTTTATTTGCTTGAAGATTCATATTTTCAATTTTTAAAGTTTGAAAATCTCCATATTGTTGTAAAAATTGTAGTACTTGTCCTGGTGAAAGTGAGTGAGTGTGTACTTTTAAAATATCATTGTCAATAACTACAACTATAGAAGTATTTCCAAAAATTTGTAATTGATCTCTAATCATTGAATTTTGTAGCTTATTAATTCAATCATTATTTAACATAACAATAGCTTCTGTACAATATCCAAATTCTTCTTCAATTTGCATATCAATGTTTCCACCAGTATTAGTTTCTAATTTATCTAATTTAGCAACAACTTTCTCATTAGAAACATAACATTCAATACCTTCTAAAAATTTAACTAATCCATAACCACCAGAATCCACAACACCAACTTCTTTTAATAAAGGCAATAAATTAGGGGTGTTTTCTAAAGAGTTGTTAGCATTTTTAACTATTTGTTTTCAGAATTTTTTAATATCAATATTATCATCAAGCTGGTTAATTTGTTCACTAGTTTCTCTAATAACTGTTAAAATTGTTCCTTCAACTGGTTTCATAACAGCTTTATAAGCAATCTCACTAGCTTTATTAAATCCAGATTTTCATTCACTAACAGATAAGTCTTTAGCATTACTCATTCCAAGGGATAGACCTTTGATAATTTGACTAAAAATAACTCCAGAATTACCTCTAGCCCCCATTATTAATCCTCTAGAAAAAGCTGATAGAAATTTACCAATGCTTTCATATTCAACATCAATAACTTCATTATAACCATTTGCAGTAGTAAGATTCATATTAGTTCCAGTATCACCATCAGGAACAGGAAATACATTTAATTTATCTATTTGTGGATAATGATTGTATAGATTATTAACTCCACTTGTGATCATGTTTTTTAATAATTCTAATTTTTTCATTTTACTCAGATCTTTTCTATTTTTTAAAATTAAATCTTTAGCAATAAATCTTCAACAATTATATCAATTTTATGTTTTATATTATTTTTTAATTTTTTTTCTAATTCATATTTAATGCGAATTTGAATTTTTTTTAGAACATCTAAAATATTTACTCCATAAAGTAAAATCACATGAATTTTAAAGTGCTGTATATTCTTATCTATTACAAATTCAATAGCTTTGTGAATGTCATTTGTAGATAGGTCATTTTTATCTTTTGAAGAGAAATTTGCAAGCCCTACTACACCAGGCACTGTAACTACAGCTTCTTTTATTGTCTGAACAACAAATTGATCTATATTACCCACGAAAAACACCTATCTTTCATCCTAATTATTCTAACATAAAAAAAGACAATTATTTAGTAAGGAAATTAGCAAATAATTATTTTATAAAGATATAATTTTCTTGAATTTTAAATTAAATATAGTACTATTTAATAGTATGAGTAATTTTAGAACTAAGAGGTGAAGTTTATGGCAAGAAGAGATGCTTTGACTGGTAAAAGTGCTTTGTCAGGTCAATCAAGATCACACGCATTAAATGCAACTAAAAGAAAATGAAACTTGAATTTGCAAAAAGTTAGAGTAATAGATGAAAATGGTAGTGTATTTAATATAAAAGTATCTGCTAGAACATTAAGAACTCTAAAAAAACAAGAAAAAATCGTTTAATAATGAAATAATACTAGTATGACATTTGTCATATTTTTTTTATATAATAAAACTAGTATCAAGCCCTTTTGGCGGAATTGGCAGACGCATTAGACTCAAAATCTAACGAAGAAATTCGTATCGGTTCGACCCCGATAAAGGGCACCAATTGAGTATAAACTTGGAGAAATCCAAGTTTTTCTTTTTTTTATTTATTAGAATAAAATAAGTAAATAATTTAATTGGTGTTAATATGAGTTGAACTATAAAAAAAACTAATGATAAAAAATTAGTAGTTAAAAAAGATGAAAATGGTAGTTTTTTAGAACACAACAAAGCAGTTAATCTGGCTATAAGAATGGCTAAAAAACAAAAATTAATAGTAGAAATTTTTAATGATAAAAACCATTTAACAAAAACTTATAATTTTAATCAAGTATTAACTCAAACTGAACTTGTTGAAAAAATTCAAACTGAATTAAAACTTGCTTATGCTAAAAAAACAGTTGCAAAAATTAAATTAGAAAAACATAAAAAAAATTTAAAAGAAAGCAAAAAAAATAAAAATAATCAAGAAAAAGAGCAACTAAAAGAGCTATTTAAATTAGCAAAATTAAATTATAAAAATAAAAAAAGACAAATTAAATATATAAAATTTAGATATAAAATAGCAAAAAGAAATCTTAAAGATTGATAACTTATAAAATTAACAAAATCTTTATAACGTTGTGATTTGTTATAATTATTAAATAGTTAATTCTAAACTTAGGAGTTTTTTAATGCAAAAAACAAGTAAAACAACTAAAGTTAAAAATAAAAACTATCTTAAAGACCTTTTTTTAAACAAAAAATCTTGACTAGTTTTAATATTAGTAATTTTTTTCATTTTTTCAATTTGAGTTTGAACTCTTGTTTCAATTAAAAATGATGTAATTAATATTGGTGGAAGTGCTAGTGCTGATTTAGTATTACAAAAATTAATTAATGAATACCAAAAACAAACTAATAAAAAGTTTAATTATTCTTCAACTGGTTCTGGAGCTGGTGCTAGAAATGTAATTAATAAAACTTATAGCATAGGTTTTATTTCTAAATCACAAACTGATTTATCAATTCCATCTGAAATTAGAAATGTTTTTAATAATCCAAAAACAAAAGACGATCTTGAAGAATTTATAAAAATTAATCAATTTAATAAACAAGAAATTTTTAATAAACTTCAAAATAATAAAACTTATCATTACACTAGCTTTGCAAAAGATTCTATTGTATTTATTTATAATATAAAAAATACTGGATTAACTGATGATCAAATTAATCAAATTAAATTTAATGTTTCAAATAATATGATCAGTAAACAATCTCAAAAAGCTTTACACAAAATTTATACAAATAATAATCAATCAGATCTAATTAGTTGAAAAGAATTTTATAAACTACTAACAAATAAAGATGAAAATAATATTAGTAATAAGATTAAAGTAAGAACTTATTCAACAAATAGTGGTTCTGGAACAAGAAGTTCATTTGAAGAGCTTTCAGGATTAAAAAAAGAAAAGAAAAAAATTGGTCAAGCTGTTAATGAATATAATTCAAATGGAGCTATTTTTACACAACTAAATGCTTCTGATGGTTCTTTTGGGTTTGTTTCTATGCAATATGCTCAAGATTTAAAAAAATTTCCTAATTTAAGATCAGTAATTATTAAACAAGATAATCAAGAGTGAAATTTAAATAAAAATGATGATAACCTTTTAACTTATCCATTAAGTAGACCATTTGTTGCTTTATATAAATTAACAGATAATCAAAAATTAAATAATGACGTTTTAGATTTTGTTTATTGGTTTAGTTGTTCAGATGACAAAAAAGTTCAAGAGATTTATAATCATTTAGGTTTAATTAGAAATTGTTTAAGTTTTAAAAATAATTAAAATAAATTATTTTAATCAATTAAATAGTAAAAATATTAAAAAAATAAGTGGGTATAATTTATGTTATTTAAAAAAATAACAAATAATTTAGAGTTTCGAGTTATTAAACAAAAAAAAGAAACTAGCTTTGTTTGTTTAAAATCTATTATTATTGCATTAACTATTTTTGTTTTACTAGCATTAGTTATTTTATTAGGTTTTGTAATGATTAAAACTAATGTCTTATTTAATAAACAATCTTTTTTTGATTTTGTGTTTGGTAAAAATTGAAGTCCAGATTCTAAGCAATTTGGAATATTAACCATAACATTGATGACATTAATTTTAATTTTTATTTCAATGTTAATTGCTGTACCTTTAACAATTTTTACAAGTTTTTTTATTTCAGAATATTTAACACTAAAATCTCAAAAAATCACAATAACAATTATTAAATTACTAGCTGGTATTCCTAGTGTTGTTTTTGGGTTATTTGCAAGAGAACAAATTGGAGCTTTATTTAAATTAATGGGAGCTTCAAGTAATGATAATTTGATGGTAGCTTCTTTAACAATGGCTTTTATGGCAATACCAATTATGATTAGTTTAAGTTATGATGCTATTAAATCTGTTCCTTTAATTTATAGAGATGCTTCATTAGCTTTAGGAATTTCAAAAGAAAAAACAACATTTAATATTATTAGAAAATCAGCAACACCAAAAATTATTTCAGCTGTTATTTTAGGAATGGCTAGAGTAATTGGTGAAACTATGGCTATAATGATGATTGCTGGTAATTCAACTGCTTGATTTGATACAAATAATGGAGTTTCTGGATTTTTATTTTCATCAATTAGAACACTATCTTCAACTATTGGATTAGAAATGTTAGAAAATAGTAGTAATTTGCATGAATCTGCATTATACGCTATTGGAATGTTTTTATTTATTTTAGTATTTATTATTAATCTTTTGATTTTATTTGTTTCAAATAAAAATTCAATTTCTCAAAAAATTCATTTAGTTTTATTTAAAAATAAAAAAACTCACAAAATAAAACATATTAAGTTGTATCAAAAAAAAACATTAGACCAAATTATTACTAATAGAACTGAAAATAAGTTATTTAAAAAGATTTATTCAATTATTATGTTAATTTTGATGTGACTATCAATTAGTTTTGTAATTATGTTTACTTTTTGAATAGTCTTTATAACTATATTTAATGGTTTATCAAGTTTAAAATATAGTGAAGCCTTTTTAACTATTGAAGGTGAAGATGGAATATTTGCAGCAATTCTAACTACATTATTATTAATTTTATGCACATTATTATTTTCTATACCTTTAGCTTTAGCTTGTGCTATTTATCTTAGTGAATTTGCTAATAAAAACTCTTATTTAGCAAAGTTTTTTAGATTTTTATTAAACTTAGCCGCTTCAACTCCATCAATTATTTTTGGAATATTTGGATTATCTGTATTTATTATTTATTTAAAACTACCTTTTTCAATTTTTTCAGCCTCAATTACAATGACAATTGTTGTTTTACCAATGTTGATTAAAAACTTTGAAGACGCTTTAACTTCAGTTCCTCTTTCATATAGAGAAGCTGCTATTGCTTTAGGATTAAGTAAAACCAAAACTTTATTTAAAATAGTTTTACCAAATGCTTTACAAGCTATTATTACTGGAACTATTTTAGCTATGGCTAGAATCATTGGTGAATCAGCTCCTATTTATTTAACTTTAGGAACAGCTATTAAATATCCTGATAAGGGCTTTTTATCTTCAGGATCAACTTTAACTACAGGAATTTATAAAATAGCTAGTGAATCAGCTCCAGGGCAAGGTAATGATATTGCTTGATTAATGTCACTAATTACAATTATTTTTGTTTTAACTTTAAATTTATCAAGTTCTAAATTATCTTTACTACTAGTTAAAACTAATAAAAATGTTAAATTTCAATTTAAACAGATTTGTAAAAATTTTATAAAAAAGGAATTTTATAAAATCTATATTAGTTCATTTAAACACAATTTAAAGAAGTTTATTAAAAGTTTAAAAAGATATCTTAATATAAATAATTTATTTAAAGAAATTAAAAAAACTATTAAATATAAAAAAGAATATAAAAAACTTAAAAAAAGAGATAACAATTATGAGTAATGAACAATTAACAACTAATATAAAACCAAAAAAAGAACCTTTAAAAACTGCTATTGAAATTAAAGATTTTAGTTTTTTTTACAACAAAGGAAAAACTCAATCTTTATTTAACATTAATATGGAAATTAAAGAAAAATCAATTACTACATTTATAGGTCCATCTGGTTGTGGTAAGACCACATTATTAAAATCTATTAATCGATTAAATGATCTAATTGATGGAGTAAAAATGTCTGGTGCTATTAAAATTTTTGATAAAGATATTTTTGACTCTGATATTGATATTACAAAATTAAGAACTGAAGTTGGAATGGTATTTCAAAAACCTAATCCATTTCCAATTTCTATTTATGATAATGTTGTTTATGGATTACGCTCTTTAGGAATTAAAGATAAAACAATTTTAGATCAAATTTGTGAAGAATCATTAATAAAAGCTGCATTGTGAGATGAAGTTAAAGATATTTTAAATGCACCAGCTTTAGGATTATCTGGTGGACAACAGCAAAGATTGTGTATAGCTAGAGCAATTGCTATGAAACCAAAAATTTTATTAATGGATGAACCAACAAGTGCACTAGATCCTATTGCAACTTTAAAAGTTGAAGAATTAGTTTTAGATTTAAAAAAAGATTATACAATTGTTATGGTAACTCACTCTTTACAACAAGCTACAAGAATTAGTGATTACACTGCTTATTTTTTAAAAGGTGAATTAATTGAATTTAACAAAACTAAAAAAATATTTACAAATCCAAAAGATTGAAGAACTGAAAATTATATATCAGGTAGATATGAATAAAGGATGATATGTCAAGTAATAAAATATTAGATCGCGATCTTGATCAATTAAGAGAACTTATAGAAGATATGATCAAAGAAACTAAATTACAATATGCACAAAGTTATCTTGTAATTAAAGAAAAAAATAGATTAAGTGAAGCTCAAAAAGTAATCGAACATGACAAGCTTATTAATGATATGCAAAATAAATTTACTTCAATGGCTTTATGAAAAATTTCAAAACAAAAACTAGTAGCAAAAGATCTAAGACTTGCAATTGGAGGAATTTTAATTACTAGAGAAATTGAAAGAATTGCTGATTATTCTAAAGCAATTTCTAAGTTCTTTATTTTTTATAAACCTAATGAAAGACACCTTTTAATGATTAGTGAATTGTATCAATTAGTTGTTGAAATGTTAGATATTTTTTCAGATGTTTTTGGTAATTTAGAAGTTGATAAGGAACAACAAGTCTTAAGTTTAGAAGAAAAAATTAATCAAAAATTTAGATCTTTTTATGATTTATTAATTGATGATATTAGACAAAAAACTACAAAAGCTAGAGCTGAAGAAATTGCTGCTGTTTTAAAACAAATGTTTAATTTAGAAAGAGCTGGAGATCATTTATTAAATGTTCAACAAATTATTAATTTTGTAAAAACAAGCAAGTTTATAGAAAAAACTGAAAAAATTAAATAAATAAACTTAAAAGACTTAAGTAAATAAATTATAAAATTAAATTATCTAGCTTAAAAAGGAGACTAATTATGGGTTTTTGAGCTAAATTAAAAGAAAAATTAACTAAAAAAACTGATCAAGTAGATGAAAGTGAAAATATTTTACAAGATAAAGATAAAAAAATAGATCAAGATCAAAATCTAGTAGATGAACTTGAAAAAACAACTCAAGATATTAAAAAAGCAGAATTAAAAGAACAAAGTAAAAAAAATCAAGAACAAAAACTAGAAGTTGAAAATATTAAAGAAAAAAAAGTAAAAACAACAAAAATTAATCAAACTAAAAAAATAGAAAAATCATCTGAAACTTTAAAAGAAAAAAAGAAAAGAGAAAAACAAAAACAAAAAGATAAAAAAGTTGAAAAAGCAATGCTTAAATCAGCTTTTAATTTTTCTCAAGATATTAAAAAACTTTCAAAAAAATATAAACAAGCAGATGATGAATTTTTTGAAGAACTAGAAGATGTTTTAATCCAAACTGATATGGGTATGAAAATGGTTTTAAAAGTTTCTAATTTAGTCAGAAAAAAAACTAAAAGAGATACTTCTTTTGAAAACATTAAAGATGCTTTAGTTGAATCTTTATATCAAGCTTATACAGATAATGATTGAACTAATAAAAAATATCGCATAGATTTTAAAGAAAATAGATTAAATATTTTTATGTTAGTTGGAGTTAATGGGACAGGTAAAACTACTTCTTTAGCTAAAATGGCTAATTATTATGCTGAATTAGGATATAAAGTTTTAATAGCTGCTGCTGATACTTTTAGAGCTGGAGCTACTCAACAATTAGAAGAGTGAATTAAAACTAGATTAAATAATAAAGTAGATTTAGTTAAAGCAAATAAATTAAATGCTGATCCTGCAAGTGTTGTTTTTGATGCAATTAAAAAAGCAAAAGAACAAAATTATGATCTTTTATTAATTGATACTGCTGGTAGACTACAAAATAAAGTTAATTTAATGGCTGAATTAGAAAAAATGAATAAAATTATTCAACAAGTAGAAAAATCAGCTCCTCATGAAGTTTTACTAGTAATTGATGCAACAACAGGACAAAATGGAGTAATTCAAGCTGAAGAATTTTCAAAAGTTGCTGATGTTAGTGGAATTATTTTAACTAAAATGGATTCAACAAGTAAAGGTGGAATTGGTTTAGCTATTAAAGAGTTATTAAATATTCCTATTAAAATGATAGGAGTTGGTGAAAAAGTAGATGATCTTTTAGCTTTTGATATTGATCAATATATTGTTCATTTATCTTCTGGATTTATGCAAGGTGATGAAGTTGAAAAATAATTTATTAGAAAAAACATTAGAATTATCTGAGTTATTTAAAATTTATAAAGAATTATTAACTGATAAACAAAAACAATATTTTGAATTATATATTGATGAAGATTTATCATTATCTGAAATTGCTGATGAATTTAATATTTCAAAAACAGCAGTTTATGATTCTATTTCTAAAACTAGTAAATTATTATTTAGTTTAGAAAAAAAGTTACATTTAAAACAAAAAGAAGAATTACTAATTTCTCTAATTAATAAAATTGAAACAAATCAAATAGATCAAAAACAATTTATAAAAAGTTTAAAAGAGGTGATTTGATGAAAGCATTAATGATTGGAGATGTTTATGCAAAACCCGGAAGAGAAATGCTAGAAAAACATTTAAAAAATATTGTTGATCAAAATCAAATAGATTTTGTTGTTGTTAATGGAGAAAACACAACTCATGGAAAATCTATTTGCAAAAAACATTATGAGTTTTATAAATCACTAAATGTTGATGTTATTACTAGTGGTAATCATATTTTTAAAAATTCTGAAGTTTTAGAATATATTAAAACAACTAATGATTTATTAAAACCTTTAAATATGAGCAAACATACTCCAGGTAATGGTTATGTTATAGTTAAAAAAAATCAAAAAAAGATAGCAGTTGTTAGTTTAATGGGACAAAGCTTTATGGATATAGTAAATAGTCCATATGACGCATTAGACGAGTTTTTAAAAACTAATACTGATTTTGATGTTTTATTAGTAGATTTTCATGCTGAAAGTACAGCTGAAAAGATTGCTTTTGCTTTTAATTATGATGGTATAATTACTGCTTTTGTTGGAACTCATACTCATGTAATGACTGCTGATGAGAGATTATTACCAAATAAAACTGCTTTTATTTCAGATATTGGAATGACTGGAGTGATTGATTCAATAATTGGTGTAGAACCAAATGATGTGATCAAAAGAGCAAAAACTGGTTTACCTGTTAAATTTAATATAGCAACTGGTAAGTGTTGATTAAATGCTGTAGTTATTGAAATTGATGATAAAACAAATAAAGCAATAAGTATTAAAAGATTAACTATTAAAGATTAATAGTTGTGTTAAAATATTAAAAGATTAGAAAACAAAATAATATCTTATTAAGAACCATGGAGAGATAAAACTTAGTGAAGTGGTAGCAACCTATTAAATTAGGTGCTTAAATAAGGGCTTTAAGCTAACAATGAGATTGTCTTAAACCATGACAATTTTATTGTTATGGTTTTTTTAATTTTTATTAATTCAAAAATAAAGGGAAATAAAAATGAATCAAAATATAGAAAAAAGATTATTTACTAGTGAAAGTATTAGCGAAGGACATCCTGATAAAATTTGCGATCAAATTTCAGATGCTATTTTAGATCAAGTACTAAAACAAGATATAAATGCTAAAGTAGCTTGTGAGGTATTTGCTACAACCAATTATTTACTAATTGGAGGTCAAATTAGCTCAACTGCTATTGTTGATTATGAACAAGTTGCAAGAGATGTTTTAAAAAAGATTGGTTATGTTGACGATGCTTATGGCATTAATGCTAATACTTGTAAAATCGATATAAAAATTGAATCACAATCACCAGATATTGCTCAAGGTGTTGAATTAAGTAATGATCAAATTGGAGCTGGTGATCAAGGAATTATGTTTGGTTATGCTACAAATGAATCAAAAACATATTTACCACTAGCAATTACTATTGCTCATGAGTTAGTTTATAATGCGTCATCTCAAAGAAAAAAAGGTCTTTTTAAATGAGCAAGGCCTGATATGAAATCTCAAGTTACAATTGATTATACTAATATTAATAATCCTAAAATTGATACTATTTTAATGTCTATTCAACATGATCCAAATTATAATGAAGTTGAATTTAAAAAATATATTAAAAAAAATATAATGGATTTAGTTGCTAAAGAATTTAATTTAAATACTGATTTTAAAGTTTTAATTAATCCAACAGGTAGATTTGTAATTGGAGGACCACAAGGAGATACTGGTTTAACTGGAAGAAAAATTATAGCAGATACTTATGGTGGATATTCAAGACATGGTGGTGGAGCTTTTAGTGGTAAAGATTCAACTAAAGTAGATCGTTCTGCTGCTTATATGTGTAGGTATGTTGCAAAAAATTTAGTAGCTGCTGGTTTAGCTGATAAAATAGAAATTCAAGTAAGTTATGCTATTGGTATTAGTCAACCAATTTCAATTTTTATAGAAACTTTTAATACACATAAAGTTGATTTAAATACTATTTATAAAGCAGTTTATGAAAATTTTGATTTTAGTGTAAGTGGTATGATAAAAACGTTGGATTTAAAAAAACCAATCTTTTTTAAAACTTCTAAATATGGGCATTTTGGTAAAAAAGATTTACCATGAGAAAAATTAGATAAAATAGAAGTACTAAAGGAGTATAAAAAATGTTCTTAGAAGTAATTGCAAAAGATCTTAATGATATTAGAGTAATTAATAATTCTAAAGCTGATCGTATTGAATTTTGTAAAAACTTAGAAGTTGGTGGTTTAACTCCAAGTTTAGATGAAATCATTTTAGCTAATCAAATTACTTTAAAACCTTTACATATAATGATTAAAAATAATTATAAAGATTTCTTTTTTGATGATTATGAATTAATTAAACAATTAGAAATGATTTCAGTTGTTCAAAAACTTCCAAACGTTCATGGAATTGTAATTGGAGCTTTAAATAGTGATTATACAATTAATGAAGATTTCTTACAAAGAGTAAATAAAATCAAAGGAAGCTTAAAAATTACTTTTAATAGAGCTTTTGACTTAGTTAAAGATCCAATTAATGCTTTAAATGTTTTAGCTAAACATAAAATTGATGCTGTTTTAACTAGTGGAGGAACAAATCTGAACACTGGTTTAGAAGTAATTAGACAACTAGTTGATCAAAACTTAGATATTCAAATTTTAATTGGTGGTGGAGTTGATAAAAACAATATTAAACAATGTTTAACAGTTAATAATCAAATCCATTTAGGTAGAGCTATAAGAAATAATTCATCTTGAAATTCAGATATTTTAGTTGATGAAATTAATCTGTATAAAGATCTAGATAGAGAACAAAATAATGAACAAGAAAGTTAAAATTATTGGTGCTGGTTTAGCTGGTTGCGAAGCTGCGTATTTTTTAGCAAATAATAACATACAAGTTGAATTATATGAAGTTAAAACTCTTATTAAAAATGAAGTTCAAAAAACAAATAACTTTGCTGAATTAGTATGTTCTAATACTTTTAGAAGTCAGTCATTATTAAATGCTGCTGGTATTTTAAAAGCAGAAATGAGACGTTTAAACTCTTTAGTTATAAAAATAGCTGATTGTTGTAAAATTGATGGAGATGATGCATTAGCTGTTGATAGAGAAGATTTTTCAAAAAAACTAACTGATGTTATTAAAAATCATCCAAATATTACAATTATTGAACAAAATGTTAGTCATATTGATGATGAGAATGATTTAACATTAATAGCTACAGGTCCTTTAACTACAAATGAATTAAAAGAAGATATTCAAAGATTAATTGGAAAACAAAAACTATTTTTTATGGATGCTTCAGCTCCAATTATTACAAAAGATTCAATTGATTTTAATAAAGTTTATTATTCAGGAAGACACAAACTTGGTAAATATATTTGTTGTCCTTTAAACGAACAAGAATTTAATGAATTTGTAGATAATTTAATTAATGCAGAACAAGTACAATTAAAAGAATTTGAAAAATCAATCTTTTTTAAAGGCTGTCAACCAATCGAACAACTTGCAAAAACTAGTAAAAAACTCTTATTAAAAGGACCAATGTCACCAAATAATTTATTAGATCAAAACAATCAACAACCTTATGCAGTTGTGCAATTGCGTCAAGATGATGCAAAAGATAGTTTATATAATATAGTTGGATTTCAAACTAATTTAAAATGACCAGAACAAAAAAGAGTATTTCAAACAATCCCAGGATTAGAAAAAGCAAAAATAGTTAGATATGGAGTAATGCATAAAAACTATTATATTAATTCTCCAAAAATTTTAAATTTTAAATTACAAGTAACTAGAAAGAAAAATGTCTTTTTTGCAGGACAAATTACTGGAGTTGAAGGATATATTGAATCAGCTAGTTCTGGTATATGAGCTGCTATTAACATTCTAGCTTTTATTAATAATAAAAAAATAAAACCTTTACCAAACACAACTATTTTAGGTGCACTAACTAACTATATAACTAATTCTAAAATTTATAGTTTAAAACCTATGAAATGTAATTTAGGTATTTTAGAACAAGAAAATAAATATCAAAGTGATGATAAATTTTATTCTTTTAATAATTCTAAAAATTCTTTAGAAAATTATATAGAACAATTAAATAAAATATTAGGATTAAATATTTAATTTTAATAAAAAAGTTTAAATATTACTTATTATTTAGTTAATAAATTAACTATAAAAAGAATTTTAGAACAATTTTATAAACACTATTTATAGAAAGTAAGTATGAAAATTTTAAAACTTAAACCTTATTTTTCAAAAAAAATTTGAGGTGGAAATAGGTTGAAAGATTTTGGTTTTGATATAAAAGATAATCAAAACATTGGTGAAGCTTGAGTAATTTCAGCTCATGAAAATGGGATGAGTTATGTTATTAGTGATGATCAATACAATAATTTAAGTTTAAAAGAATTATTTGAAAATCATAAACACCTTTTTAATAACTATAAAGGTTGTTATCCTTTATTAGTAAAAATTATTACTGCTAGTGATTATTTATCAGTTCAAGTACATCCTGATGATAATTATGCTTTAAAAAATCACAACCAATTAGGTAAGCCTGAAAGTTGATATATAATTGATGCTAATAAAGATTCTGAATTAATTTATGGACATACGGCTAAAAATAAAAAAGAACTAATTGATTTAGTTAGTCAAAATAAATGAAATCAATTATTAAAAAAAGTTAAAGTTAATCCAAATGATTTTTTATATGTAGCTCCTGGTAAAGTTCATGCAATCTCACCAAACTTAGTAATTTATGAACTACAAAGATCTAGTGATATTACTTATAGATTTTATGATTATAATAGAATTGATAAAACTACAAATAAACCTAGACAATTAGATATTTTTAACTCAATAGAGTGCACAATAACTCCAGATATAAATGAACAAATTATTCATAATGCAAACAATAAAGTATTTTCTTCAAAATATTTTTCATTATATATTTTAGAATGTACTAATTTAAAAGAGTTTGAAGTAGATGAAAAATGTGATTGATTACAATTAACTGTTATTAGTGGGTCTGGATATATTAATGAAGTATTTTTTAAACAAGCAGAATCAGCTATTACTATTGATGGAATTGACAAACTAATAGTTAAAGGAAAAATTAAGATTATAATATCTTGAATAAAAAATAATGAATAATTTACATCATAGTTGAAATAAACTATTTACTAGTTTAAATTTATTTGACCAAATAAATAATTTAATCACTAAAGCTTATAGTAATAATGAAATTGTTTTTCCAAAACAAGATGATGTTTTAAACTTATTTAAATTAAGTGATTTAAATAATATTAAAGTAGTAATTATAGGTCAAGACCCATATCATGATTTTAATCAAGCAAATGGGATTGCTTTTAGTTCTAATCATATAAAAACTCCAGCTAGTTTAAAAAATATTTTTAAAGAATTAGAAAGTGATTTAAATATTAATCATTTTAATAATAATAGTTTAGAAAATTGAGTAAAACAGGGAGTGTTTTTAATAAATACTATTTGAACTGTTGTTGCTCATAAACCAGGTTCTCATACTAACTTAGGGTGAGAAAAAATTACTAAAAAGATTTTAGAACAAATTATTTTAAATAATAAAAATGTAATTTTTTGTTTATGAGGAAATTTTGCTATTAAAATGTATGATTCTTTACTAGTTAAATCTAAATTTGTTTTTAAATCAGCCCATCCTTCACCACTAAGTTATAATAAAGGTTTTAAAAATAGTAAACCCTTTAGTAAAATTAATAATTTATTAATAAATCAAAATTCTACACCTATTGATTGAAGTCTTTAAAAAGTTGATTATTAGTTAAACAATAATTAATCATATAAAATATAAATAGATTAGAAAGAAGAAAACTAATGAAAAAAGTTAAAGATATCAATACAAAAGATAATTTAATAGATGCTATTTTAAGAATAGAAAGAGTAGTAGTTTCAACTGGAAGTAGTGGAAATAATTATTTAATATTACACTTAGCAGATAGTAGTGGAAGAATTGAAGCTAGAAAATGAATAGTTAATGAAGAAGACAAACAGTTATTAAAACCAAATGCTATTATTTTATTAAAAAATACTATAGTTAATGAATATCGAAACATTTTACAATTAAAAATTGAAAATTATCAAATACTTCATGAAAAAGATTTAATTAAATATCATTTAAAAAAATCTGATTTATACATTTGTGCTCCTTTAGATATTAAAACTAGCTTTCAAGAGTTAATAACTCTTTTAAATAATATTAATAATCAAACTTATAAGACAATAACAATTAATTTAATAGAAAAGTATAAAAAAGAGTTTTTAACTTTTCCTGCTGCTATGAGTATTCATCACAATGTTACTAGCGGGTTATTTTGACATAGTTATACACTTGTAAAAAATGTTTTAAGTTTAAAAGAAAACTATTTTTATGCAAATATTGATTGAGATTTACTAATATGTGGAGCGATTTTACATGATATTGGTAAAGTAGTTGAAATTTCTGATATGAATGGAAGTGATTATAGTTTTGAAGGTAAATTACTAGGTCATATTTCAATTGGAAATGCTGAAATTAATAAGTTAGCTGAACAATTAAATCTTTATAAAGATCAAAATAATAAGATTAATAAAGATATTACTTTATTACAACATATGATTTTAGCTAGTCACGGTAAAAAAGAATTTGGTTCCCCGATTGAACCAGTATTAATAGAAGCTGTAATTTTGTCAACACTTGATGATTTAGATGCTAAAATTTATAAAATTAATGATGAATTAGAAAAAATAGAACTAGATAATTGAACTCAAAGAATCATAAGTATAGATAATAAAATGTTTTACAAACATAAAAAATAGAAGCCTCAAGCTTCTATTTTTTTTATTATTAGTTATTATATTATTTTATTAAAAGTTTCTTTTACTTCATTAATATCAGCAATCTCAACTTTTAATATAAAGCCTTTTTCTTTTTCATATTTTGGCATTATATGTTCATGATAGTGTAAAACAGTTTGTCCTGAAATTGGATTTTCATTTGATAAATAATTAAATCCTACAGGATTTAATTTTTCTTTTAATAAGTTAGTTAAATATTTTTTAGCTAATATTACTTCTTGTAGATATTTATCATCACAAGAGCTAAAGTTTTCAAAATGTTTTTTAGGAATTATTAACAAATGCCCATTACTTACAGGTTTAACATCTAAAAAACTATAAACATATTCATTTTCATAAACTTTATAAGAAGGAATTTCTTGATTAATAATTTTACAAAATAAACAATCCATAATTAGTCCAATGTAGGTTTTTCACTTTCTATATATTTTGAAATCTCATCAAATAGAGATTTATAATAAATTCCATCTGTGTATAAATAAGCACTATATAGTTCAGTCTTAGCTGCATTTTGAACATCACTATTTTTAGCTGCAATTGCTTCTAATTGATCTAATAATACTTGTTTTTTAGTTGCTGATAAATCTTGAATATCATTTGATTTTTTAGGATCATTATTTCAAATGTAAGCATCATTTTGCTTATCTTTGATATTATCATAATTTTTTAGGTTGATATCATAAGAGATCTCTGCATCCATATTTTTAGTAAATAATTGTTTATTAAAATCAAAAGTTTTTGATAATTTGTAAGTAAAGTCTAATGATTTTTTATCTTTTTTTTCTAGTTTTTTTAATGTAATTGTTTTTTTAGAACCATCTGAATAAGCGATTTCTATTTGTTTATCATTGCCATTTTTTAAAGAGACATATCATTTATCACCTTTATGGGCTACTAACACATCTCCATTACTTAATGATTTAGCTTCTTTTATACTTAGATTGCTAAAATACTTATTATCTAAAAAGTACTTATCATTTAGGTTAATTCAAGTATTCTGTGCTACCTTTAATTCATATTTATCATCATTTGTTCCAGATTGACCATTATTTCCACCACCATTAGAAGAACTACTAGGTTGTTTTTGAATTTGAACATCATTTGATGAAAATAAATCATTTAAATAAATTGGTAAAACAAATACATAATCTACGTTACCATTAATTTCTGATGAAAATCCTCTATTATTATTAGTTAGTAACGATGGAGTATTTACAGTAGCTACTGCTTTTTTAGCTTCTTCTGTAATTTTTAAATCACCACTTAAACTTTCAATACTTGCATCTTTATTTTTTACAAATCCATTAAATCCACTTATCGAAAATAATGAATCAGTTCCTTGTTTGCTTTCATTTGTTACTGAAGCTGTTTTTATTTGATCAAAAACAACTTTTAAACTTTTTTTATTATCTTTATTTTTTAAACTTCCATCAGAATTAACATATTGGTCAATTTTATTATTAACTTCATTAACTTTTTGTTGATCTAAAGAGAAAGCTCAAACCATTTTAACATTTGATGTAGTTCTGTCTACTTGTGAATAGTTAGATTGAATATCACTAATTAATTTATTTACGTTATTTAAAATAATTTTTTTATTTGCTGCAGACTTATTATCATATTTATCTATAAATAAATTTGAATCAATATATGAGTGCCCTAATAAGTCACTAAATAATTTTGCTTCGATTTTAGTTTTAAAATGGTACATAAATCTATATTGCATTATTCCTTGACCATCTGTTTCAAACTTATTTGTAGAGTTTTTATATCATTCTACTGAATTATTGTCACCATTACTAGTTGGTTTTCCATTATCATCAACAGAAGATGTCTTATTGATATATTCTTGATTTTTAGGATTTTTTAATTTACCAATTCTAAAATTGTTTTTGTCTGATTCTGTTAATAGACTAATACTTGGTAATTGAGGAGTACTTGGTATTTTATTATCTAATGTATCAAATTCCCCAGTTGTTTGTCATCTTAGTCATTTTGAACTACCATTAGTTCCTTCTCCACCTGATGAAGTAGAACCATTGTCTTTATAGTAAATTGCATAAATAGAATTATCTTTTTTATCATTTTTTGAATCTAAATCATAAGGATTTAAAGGGAAATTTTCACTATAGCTTAAATCAATGTTATCAGAATGTTCTTCAGCAGCTCTTTTTGAAGTGTAATCAGCAAATAATTTTATAGTTGCTAGGTTTTTTAAAACCTGTTCAGCTTTTTCATCACCTAATAATTCTTTTGTTTTAGATATTTCTAATCCAAACTTTTTAGATAAATTATTTAGATTATCAGCATATTTATTTTTTGAAATAGTTTCATTAATCATATCTAGAATTAATGATTTGTAATCTAGTTTTGAAAATCTTTCACCAGTAGTGAAATTAAAATCACTTGATAATTTCAAACCACTAATTATTTTTTGTGCTAATTCTTCAGTTATAGAGGGTTTTTCAAATTTTTCGTTTTTAGTACTACATGCTACAGCTGTAACCATTGTTCCAACTGACAGGCACATAGTTCCTAGAATTGTTAGTAGTTTCTTCATTATACATCACCCCTCATTGGCTCAGAACCACTGCTAGATCCTGAAGTGCTATTAGATGAACTAGTATTTGCTTGTGCTTTCAAATCAGTATTAAAAATTCCAGATTGTAATAAATTGTCATATCTTTTCTTTTTATCTGAAGTCATTGAGTTCAAGTCTATAGATTGATCAGGAATAAAGTTTTTATCTAATGAAGCATTTTTAGAATATTTTTTATAATTTTCTTTAACCTTATTTACTCATTTTTGATTAGCTTGTTGTAATTTTCTAATACCAGATGCTTTTAAATTTTTTGCTTGATATAAAAAGATTTTTTGAATTTGTTCATTATCTCTACTGTTGTCTGTTGTAATTATTGTATTTAATAAGTTAATATTTTGTTGACTACCATTTTTTAATATTTTAGTAAACAATTCATACAATCAATTAGCTTGTGAAGAAGAAACATTACCAGATTGAATTGATTTAGATACTTCGCTTAGAATGTCAATATTATAAAATGGTTTAGTTTTAGAATTATCAATCAACGATGTATTTACTAAAAATCTCTCATAATCATTTTTGATATTTGAATTTAATGAATTTACATCAATTCCAAGATTTTTAATAGCACCAGCATAACTTAAGTCTTTTTTAGTTCAATCCCATTTACCATTTGTAGCAGCGCCACTACCTCCAGTACTTGGTGTTCTTGGAGCTGGAATTGTATTTTTATTACTTTCAAGCGTAGAATTAATTAAGTAAGGAACTAAAACATTAGAATTACTTGAAGAGTAAAGAGATCTAATTTGTTTTAAAGCAGCACTTTGTTTAATTGAGTTTGCATTTTGTTGTTCTTGAGTTGATGAAACACTTGTATTATTTTCTTTATTATTAATTAATTTATAACCATCTACTTTAGTTATGTGTAAACCATCTCCATCAATAAATGCAATTATTCCTTCTTCTTTATTTAATACAGTATAAATATTTGAACTATTATTAACACCATTTGTACCAGTGTTTGATGCTCCAGAAGAACTAGAACCACCACTATTTCCAGAAGAATTACTATTATTTTTTTGATTAATTTTTTTAAATAGCTCAGTTAGATTATAGATTGTTAATCTTGTGGCATCTCTTGCTTCATTTTTGCTAGATGATTCAGATATTGCGTTATCTACTTTGTTTGCTTCATCACTAGAAAGACCACCTGTAGTCAACGCTTTTTTAAACTCATCAGAACTTAATTTACCATTCATTTCATCTTTTCAAGTTCAATCATTATCATTTTTATTACTTGTTAAGAAATCATAAATAGAAAATTTTACTGTATCAGAATACGTAGTGTCACTAAGAGTTAATAATTTACCGCTTGCATTAATCTTGTGATGATCATTTTTAGTATCTCATTGAGTTCAATTTTTATAATCTGTTGATTTGTTTGTAGTAGTGTTTGCTTTTATTTTAGATTCTTCTCCTCTAAAAATAGTATCAAATCTAGAAAGACCAGCTGTATAGTTATTAGTTTCTTTATCTTTACTATCATTTCCTACATAGGTTTGTAGTACTGCTTGAATTCCTTGAAATCTTTCAATTAATTTAGTGGTTAAATCTTGTCCTGAAGACTCAGTTGGTATTAATGCTTTTAAAGATAGATTTTTTTCAATATCAGTTGATGTTTTATTATTTGCAAACTTAAAAATTAAATCAGAAAAGACAACAGGTTTTTCATAGCTGAAGTAGTTATTAATTGCATATTTTTGAGAATTTGAAATTGCTCCATATTCACCCTTAATGGGGTCTATTTTTAATTCACCATTTTCTAAAGTAGGAATTTGAGTGACTATTTCAGTTCAAGATTGAGGAGTTTGATTATTATAATTTATAAAATTCTTTGGTCCATCTTTTGAATAGTTTAGAGGTTTATTTCATTCTCTAAAGGCAATAGATCCACTTCTTGCATCATCTGATACTTTACTTAGTATTTCTTTAATTCAAGTTTCCCCATTAGCTGTTCCATTATTAGAACCTGATATTTTTTGTTTAACTTGTTTTGCTGAACTATAAGTAATAGTTAATGTATTATTAGAAGCACCACTACCACCTGTTGAACTTCGATCTGATATACCTCCTAAACCATTAACCATATTTGTAAAAGTTACAACTTTTGCATCATTTCAATTTTTGTCGACTTTGTCAAAAGCTTCTTTAACAGCCTTAGCTAGTTCTTCTAAACTATTTTTATTTGGATATGCATTAGCAAAATTATTAGTTAAAGTCTTTCAATCTAAATTAGTTGTTTGAATTCCTTTTTGTCACATAGAATCAGCAACTGTTGAATTAAACATTAAAAGATTTTTTAATTTAATAAAAGCACTATTTGAACTATCATTTAAAATAAAGTTTGACTTATAAGCATTTTCTAAATCTGCTAAATTCTTTTTAACACCAGGAAACATTTCTTCTAAATGTTTTAGTCAACCTTTTGCATCATTTTTATATTTATTATCTTTTAAATCATTTAAACTTTTATTAGCTAAACCATATAAAGTAGCTGTATCAGTACTATTTTTATCTCCTAATAAATTTTTAATTTGAGAATTAATGCTAGAATCTCATCCATTTTCATTTTTATCAGGTAATTGTAATTTATTATCTCTAATTGCTAATAAAATTCCAGCTGCTAATAAATTATTAGTTTTATTAATAAGTTCTTGGTTATTTGAACTAATTCCGTTTCATTTTTGATTTCATTCTAATAAGTTTTTTGAATCAATCTTAATGTCTCCAAAATTAGTTAAAAAAAGTGAATTTTTATTTTTTACTTGTTCAGTTTTACAACTAATAGCTAAAACACTTGATGATGCAACTAGGGTTATAGCACTAAGTCAAGTTAAAAGCTTTTTCACTAATATCATCCTTTCTGTTGATTTTAAAATGTATTAAAAAACACTTTTTTAAAATCACATATACCAATTAATTATAACTTAATTTAAAATAATTATTTATAATTATTGTTTACTTGGTTGGATTATTTATAATTATTGTTTACTTGTAATACTAATAAAATTTGACTATCTACTCACTAATAAATATTTTGTAAAACTATATAATTATAGGTAAATAAAAGGAGTTGAGATAGTGAATGATCAATTTGAAAAAATTAAAAAACAATTTCCTTTATTAAAAAAACATCCTAATTTAATTTATTTTGATAATGGAGCTACAACTTTAAAGCCAAATTCTGTAATAAATGCTCAAACTAATTATTTAAAAAATATTTCAACAAACCCACATTCAAGTGATTATAAAATTGGATATCAAAGTTTAGAAATTTTAAATAACACTAGAGAACTTGTAAAAAACTTTATTAATGCAAATCATACAAGTGAAATTATTTTTACTTCAGGAACTACTCAATCTATTAATATGATTGCAAAAGGTTTAATTAACTTAGTTAATCAAGATGATGAAATTCTAATTACTAGTTTAGAACATTCATCAAACTTAGTTCCTTGAATTTGATTAAAACAAAAAACTAATGCTGTTATTAAAAATTTAGAACTAACAAATGATTTTGGAATTGATATCAATAAATTAGATCAATTAATTACTAATAAAACCAAAATAATTAGTTTTGCTCATATTTCAAATACAACAGGATATATTAATGATGTTAAAAAGATTATTCAAAAAATTAGATCAATTAATCAAAATGTAATAATTGTTGTTGATGTTGCTCAATCAATTGCTCATTTTAAAGTTGATGTTAAAGATTGAGATGTAGATTTTATTGCTTTTTCAGCTCATAAAATGTATGGCCCATTTGGAGTTGGTATTTTATATGGTAAATATCAATTATTAGATAAATTAGAACCCTTAAATTTAGGTGGTGGTTCTAGTTTAACTATTAGTAAAGATTTTACAAGTTATACTTTAAAAAGCTTACCAGAAAAACTAGAAGCTGGTACTTTAAATATTTCAAATATTTATGGTTTTAAAAAAGCAATTGAATTTATTTTAAAAATTGGAATTAATAATATTTGTTTATATGAAACTAAATTAAAACAATACACAAGACAACAAATTAAAGCTAATCATTTAAAAAATAAAATTACTTTTTATAATTTAAATAATGATTCTCCTTTATTATTATTTAATGTTAATCAAATTAATGCTCAAGACATTTCTAGTTTTTTAGATGTTAAATATAATATAACTAGTAGATCTGGAGCACATTGTGTTAGAAGATTAGAAGATGTAATTCATATAAAAAGTGCATTAAGAATTAGCTTTGCAATTTATAATACAACTGATGAAATTGATAAATTAATTGATGCATTAAATAACACAGATAAATTTTTAGATATATACTTTTAAATTATGATAGATATAAATAATGATTCTTTATTAAGAGAAATAATAATAAAACACTTTTTAACACCAACTAATAAAACTTTAACAAATAATAAAAATGCTATTATTAGAGAATTAAAATCTCAAACTTGTGCAGATCAGTTAATAATAGAAATATTAATAGAAAATCAAATTATAAAATCAATGAAATTTGATGGATCAGCTTGTGCGATTGCTACAAGTTCAATAGATCTTTTAATTAATAATTTAATTAATTTAAACACTAAAAAAGCAATTGAACTTATAAAAAACTATCAAAACTTTTTATTAACTGGAACTTTAATAAATATTGATCAATTAAATGAACTAGTTGTAATGAAAAATATACATAAACAAAAAAACCGTATTTTATGTGCTAGTTTAGCTTTAAATGATCTTTTAGAAATTTTAAATAAAGATGAATAAATCTATATTAAGAAAACAATTACTAGAAAAAAGAAAAAACTTTGATTCTAATTATATAACTACTAGTAATTTATTAATTACAAATAAAGTAATTAATTTTATTAAAAAAAATAAGTTCAAACAAATTTGTATTTACTTATCAACTAAATATGAAGCTGATACTAAAAAGATTATTAATTGGTGTATAGAAAATAATATTTTAGTATTTGTTCCAAAAGTATTAAATGATAATAACATGAATATGGTTTTATTAAATAATAGTTCTTTAACTAATTTAAACAAGTTTAATATTTATGAACCAATTAGTAATATTAATGCTAGCTTAGAACAAATAGATTGTATTTTTACTCCACTAGTTGGATTTGATGAAAAACTTAATAGAATAGGAATGGGTAAAGGGTTTTATGATAAATTCTTTAGTTTAAATTCTTATAATTATTTAAAAGTTGGCATTTGTTTTGATAAACAAAAAACAACACAAATAATTATTGATGATAATGATATTAAACTAGATTGCATTATTACTGAAAAACAACTATTATTTATAAATAAAAACTAAATTAAAAAAAGGAGTTAGTATGAAATATCAAATTAAAGATAATCTTTTTAAAGCTATTAATAATGAGTGATTAGAAAAAACAGAAATTCCAAATGATCGTACTTCAATAGGAGAGTGTGTTGAACTAGATATTAAAAATGAACTAATTGTTAAAAAAATTGTTAAAAATTTAGTAAAAAAACAAGAAAATGGTTTATTAAAAGATATCAATTTAATTAACTTTACTAAGTTTTATGCTTTAACTAGTGATTTTAAAACAAGAAATAAAAACAATATTGAACCATTAAAAAAATATGTCTTTGAAATTTTACAAATTAATGATCTTAATGATTTAAACACACTATATACTAAATTCATTTATAGAAATTATTTATTACCAATTAATTTTGATATTTCTAATGACTATATTGATTCAAGTATTAAAACACTTTATTTAACAATTGCTTCTCACATATTACCAGATAAAAGTCATTATGAAGATAAACAAAAAAAGACTATGTTTTATTCAAAATTTAAATTAATGGTAAAAAAATTGCTAACACCTTATTTTGATGATTTAAAAAAAGTTGATCTAATTATTAAACAAACATTAAAATTTGATCAAATTATTGCTAAATACTCATTAAGTTCACTAGAAAAAGTGCGCTATAATGAGTTGTACAAACCTTATAAATATTCAAAAATTGTTAATAAAACTAAATATTTAGATTTAAATAATATTATTAGTAATTTAATTGATAAAAAAGTTGATCAAATAATTTTTACAGATGATCATTTTGCTAATAATCTTGATAGAGTTTTTAACTCTAAAAATCTTGATTTAATCAAATCATGATTAATAGTGATGTTAATTATTCGTTTTTCTAAATATTTAGATGAAAAAACAAGAACATTAGCTAGCAAATATTCTTTATTTATAAGTGGACAAAACAAAGTTAAAAATAAAGAAAAACATGCCTTAAATTTAGCTTTAGATTATTTTTCTATGCCAATAGGTTTATATTATGGTCAAAAATATTTAGGTTCAAAAGCTAAAAAAGATGTTGAAAATATGGTATTTCATATGATTGAAATTTATAAACAAAGATTACAATCTAATACTTGATTAAGTAAACAAACTATTGATAAAGCATTGTTAAAATTAAATGTACTAGGAGTTCATATCGGATATCCAAGTGAAATTGAACCTTGTTATGCTAACTTAGTGACAAATTCAGAATCATTAATTGATACTGTTTTTAGTTTTAATCAAATAATTAATAAATATGTTTTTAGTGAATATAAAAAACCAATTAATAAAAATTATTGAAGTATGTCACCATATCAAGTTAATGCATATTATCATCCTATGTATAATCACATTGTTTTTCCTGCAGGAATTTTACAAGGTTCATTTTATTCAATTAACCATTCAACATCACAAAATTATGGAGGAATTGGGGCTGTAATTGCTCATGAAATTTCTCATGCATTTGATAATAATGGTGCTAATTTTGATGAAAATGGTAATTTAAAAATGTGATGAACAGAAGAAGATTTTGCTAAATTTAATCAAAAAACTAAAGCTATGATTGATCTTTTTGATAATAAACAAACTGATTTTGGTAAATGTAATGGAGCTTTAACCGTTAGTGAAAATATTGCAGATGCTGGTGGAATTAGTTGTGCTTTACAAGCAGCAAAACAAGAAAAAGACTATAATGGTAAAGAATTTTTTATTAATTGAGCAAAAATCTGAAAATCTAAATATAAAGAGCAAACTGCTTTAAGATTATTAGAAACTGATCCACATGCTCCAACTGAATTAAGAGCAAATATTCAAGCTGCTAATCAAGAAGAATTTATTAAAGTGTTTAATATTACTCCAGAAGATAAAATGTATATTGATCCAGAAAAAAGAGTAAAAATTTGATAATAAGTGTTAAAAAAATTAATACTAATTGTTTTAAATTTTTATTTTTTTATTCTATTTTTTAATTTGTTATAAGCTTTATAATTTTTTAAAAATTTTATTTTAAAAACTATATTTAATTAATTAAATCTTAAATTTAATAATTATAATTAGTAATTTTTTATATTTATCATCTTGTTTTTTAACTAAGTTAAAATTGATTGAATTAAATTAGATTGTATTATTACTGAAAAATAAATTTATTAGTAAAATATTAAAGTAAAAGGAGTAATATGATTAAAGTAAATTTAGATCATGCAGATATTAATATAAATAAGGTTGCAGATCTTAATAAGATAAAAGAAATTCATCAAATGATTTTTAATAAAACAGGAAAAGGTAATGATTTTTTAGGTTGACTAAATTGACCAGTTGATTTTAATAAAACTGAATATGAACAAATGAAACAAGTTGCTAGTGATTTAAAAAATCAAATTGAAGTTTTAGTTGTTATTGGAATTGGTGGATCTTATTTAGGGTGTAGAGCTGCTGATGAAATGATTCGTGGATTATATCATCAAAATAAAGTAGAATTAATATATACAGGAAACACAATGTCTTCAACTTATATTTATCAAGTGGTTGAATATTTAAAAAATAAGAATTTTGGAATTTGTGTTATTTCAAAATCAGGAACTACTACTGAACCTGGAATTAGTTTTAGAGTTTTTGAAAAATTATTAATAGATAAAGTTGGATTAAAAAAAGCTAAAAGTTTAATAGTTGCAATAACAGATAAAAATAAAGGTGCTTTAAAACAATTAGCAGAAAAAAAAGGATATCAAACTTTTGTAATTCCAAATGATATTGGTGGAAGGTTTTCAGTTTTAACTCCAGTTGGAATTTTTCCTTTACTAGTTAGTGGAATTGATACTGATAAAATTTTTCAAGGTGCTTTAAAAGCCAAAAATGATTTAATTAATGATGATTTATCAAATCAAGCTTATAAATATGCTGTAGTTAGAAATTATTTATACAATCAAGGATATAAAACTGAAGCTTTGATTAGTTATGAATTACAATTACAAATGCTAACTGAATGATGAAAACAATTATTTGGTGAATCTGAAGGAAAAGAAAATAAAGGTTTATTACCAAGTTCAATGATTTTTTCAACAGATTTACACTCACTAGGTCAATGAGTTCAAGAAGGACCTAGAAATGTGATGTTTGAAACAATTATTAAAATTGAAAAGCCAAATTATGATTTAAATGTTCCATTTGATGAAGATAATTATGATGGATTAAATTATTTAACAAAAAAATCATTTCATCAAATCAATCAAACTGCTTTAAAAGGAGTAATTCAAGCACACTCAGTTACTGGTAAAATGCCAAACATTGTTTTAGAATTTGAAAAAATGGATGATGAACAATTTGGATATTTGGTTTACTTTTTTGGATTAGCTTTAGCTATGAGTGCTTATTTATTAGATGTTAATCCATTTAATCAACCTGGAGTTGAAGTTTATAAATACAATATGTTTAAGCTGTTAAACAAACCTGGAATTAAATAAGGAAAGGATTTTATTAAGATAAATTATGATAAAACAAAATAAAAAACTAGATGACACATATAAAGCAGGCTTAATTTTAATAATTATAGGATGCAGTTTTACATTACTATGAGCATTAATTGGATTTTTTAGTATAATTGCTGGAAGTCTTGCTGCTAGTTCTATTACTAGTAGTTATCCAACAGATCCTAACATTGATATAGTTAAAACTAGTATAACTACTGCTATTATAGGTGTTAATATTATAGTTATCATAGCTTCAATACCTGCATTAATTACATTACTATTTGCGATTAAATCATTAAAATATCAAACTTATAAATACAAATTAGTTTGTGGAATTATGGGGATTTTATTTGGTTTTTTACTTGGTTTTATTGGTGGGATTTGTTTATTAGTAACAAATAACAAAGATGAAGAAGAAATCATTATTAAAAATAAAAATGATGATAATCAAATAACTTTAAAATAATAGCTATAAATTTTAAAAAAAAGAAAAGAGTAAGTTAAAATGATAGATAATAAGACATTAAAGTGATTAAGTGAAAAACAAGTAATATTAGATCAATTTATTCAAAATAAATGAAACTTTAAAAATGATAAAACTTTATTAGATAAAAAAATTACAGCTTTTTTAGTAGAACTTGGTGAATATGCTAATGAAGAAAGAAGTTTTAAATATTGATCTAATAAAAAACCATCAGATTTAGAAATTCAATTAGATGAATATATTGATGGGATTCATTTTATCATTAGTGTTGGAAATCAAATAAACTATAATTTTGAACAATTTGATTATAATTTTTTAAATAAAGATTCTATTATTGATATTTATTTTGAAATTATTAGTTGTTTAAATAATTTTATTAAGGATAATAATAATATAAACTACTCTAAATTATTAAATGCATTTTTAAATATTTGCGAGATTAAAAATTATAATCAAGATCAAATTATTGATGCATATAATATTAAAAATGAAATTAATTTTCAAAGACAAAACAATAATTATTAATAAATAGGAAGAATTTATGGAAGTCATTAGCTCGGTCTCTAACCCAAAAATAAAAGAGATATTAAAATTAAAAGATAGAAAGCATAGAAATAAACAAAAACTTTTTATAGTTGAAGGTTTTCATATGATTATGGAAGCTTATAATGATCAGATTATAAAAACATTACTAGGTACTAGTAAAGCTTTAGAAGTGTTAAAAGATGAAATCCCAAACATAGAACAAGTAATTGAGATTTCAGAAAATGTTGCTAAAAAAATTAGTGATACAGTAACAAGTCAACAGATTTTTGCAATTTGTAGTATGCCTGAAAATACTAAAATTGATTTTGAAAACAATATTTTATTATTAGATCAAATTCAAGATCCAGGCAATTTGGGAACACTAATTAGAAGTGCTGCTAGCTTTAATTTTAAAACAGTGATTGCTTCACCAAATAGTGTGAATTTTCATAACCAAAAAGTTTTAAGATCAACTCAAGGTAATTTATTTCAAGTTAATTTAGTTAATGAGTATTTAGTTACAGTGATAAATCAATTACATGATAATAACTACATTATTATTGGAACTTCACTTCATGATGATAGTAAACCTTTAAGTAAAGTGAAATTTGATTCAGATGATAAATATGCATTAATTATTGGAAATGAAGGTAAAGGAATTTCACCAGAATTATTAAATTTAATAGATTTAAATATTAATATTGAAATGGCTGAAAATGTTGATAGTATTAATGCAGCTGTTGCTGGATCTATTATTATGTATCAAATTAATAATGCTAAATAGTTTATTAATAATTAGAATAAGTTCGATTACTGTCGAACTTTTTTTATTATTTTTTTACATATTTTTAAATAAAATTTATTTCAAAAATTGAAAAATATTGCTTATTAAAATTAAGTTAAAAAAATATTATTTTTATATAATAGAATATAAGCAAAGGAGAAAAAATATGTACAAATTTAAAGCACTTTTAGATGGTAAACTATTTGATAATAATAAAGAATTAGAAATTATTAATCCTGTTGATTTTAGTGTTGCTGGAAAAGTTGTAAGCTTAACTAAACAAGATATTAATGATGCATTTTTAGCAGCAAAAACTAGTCAAAAAGCTTGAGAAAACACTGATTTAGAAAAAAGAATCACTATTTTAGATAAATGAAAACAATTAATTGATCAAAATAAAGAAGAATTAGCACAAATTATTATGAGTGAAACAGCTAAACCTTATAAAGATTGTTTAACTGAAGTAATTAGAAGTGTTGAATATATTGATCAAACTTTTTATGAAGTTAGAAATTTAAAAACTTTAATTATTGATGGAGCTAAATATGGAGCTAAAAATAAAATTGGAACTTTTATGAGAGTTGCAAAAGGAGTAGGAGTTGCAATTAGTCCATTTAATTATCCAATTAATTTAGCTGTTTCAAAAATTTTTCCTTGTTTAGTAACAGGAAACAGTATTGTCTTTAAACCGGCTACTCAAGGAAGCTTAATTGGTGCAAAACTAGGTGAATTGGCATATCAAGCTAATTTACCAAAAGGAATTTTTAATGTTGTTACTGGTAGAGGAAGAGAAATTGGTGATGATATTGTTACAAATAAATTAGCTGATTTTGTTTCTTTTACTGGAAGTGTTGAAACTGGAAAACATTTATTAGAAATCTCATCAACAAAAGATGTAGTTTTAGAATTAGGTGGAAAAGATCCTGCTATTGTTTTAGATGATTTAGATTTAGAAAAATATGCAAAAGAAATTATTAGTGGTGCTTTTAGTTATTCAGGTCAAAGATGTACAGCTATTAAAAGAGTAATTACAACTGATAAAATAGCTGATCAATTAATTCCACTTTTAAAAGAAAAAATTAATAAATTAACTGTTGGTTTACCAAAAGATAATTGTGATATTACTCCTTTAATTGATCAAAAAACAGCTGATTTTGTATATAGTTTAATTGATGATGCAAAGCAAAAAGGTGCTAGAGTAATAATTGGTGATAAACAAGAAAAAAATTTAATTTATCCAACTTTAGTTGATCATGTTACAAGTGATATGAGATTAGCTTGAGAAGAACCATTTGGACCAGTTCTACCAATTATAAGAGCAAATAGTGTTGATGAAATGATTGAATTAGCAAATAAATCTAATTTTGGATTACAAGCTAGTGTTTATACTAAAAATCTAGATCAAGCTTTAACTGTTGCTAAAAAATTAGAAGTTGGAACAGTAAATATTAATGGAAAATCTCAACGTGGACCAGATGTCTTTCCGTTTTTAGGAGTTAAAGATTCTGGATTTGGAGTACAAGGAATTGTTGATACTTTATTATTTTCAACTAGATATAAGGGAATAGTAATTAATAATTAGTATAATAGTTAAAAAATCCAAGTTTTTTAATAACTTGGATTTTTTTGTTTTTATAATTATTTTTTCTTAATTTCATGTCCACCAAAACCGTTTCTTAAACTAGAAACAACTTTTGCTGAAAATGTATCTTCTAATTTACTTCTTTGACGCATAATTACAGATAATGCAATTACTGGAGCTGGTGTGTTTTGTTCTAAAGCTTGTTGAACAGTTCATAATCCTTCTCCATTCATCTCAACTTGACCAGTTAAACTTTCTAGTTTAGGATCGTTTTTAAATGCATCAATCATTAATTCAATTAATCAAGATCTAATAATACTTCCATTATTTCACATTAAACTAACTTTTTCTAAATCATAATCAAATTCTGAATTATTTAAAATTTCAAAACCTTCACCAATTGCTTGCATCATTCCATATTCAATACCATTATGAATCATTTTACAAAAATGACCACTACCGACTTTTCCAGTATGCAAAAAGCCATTTTTTACACATAAAGATTTAAAAAACTCATTTAATGGCTCAATAGCTTTTTTATCAGCTCCAACCATCATACATGCTCCATTTAAAGCACCACTAATTCCACCACTAATTCCACAATCTATAAAATTAATGTTTTTAGATTTTGCTATTTCATATCTTTTTAATGAATCTTTATAAAATGAATTTCCTGAATCAATAATAGTATCACCAGCTGATAAATAAGATAAAACTTCATCAAAACAATCTTGAGTAATTTTTCCACTTGGTACTAATAACATAATAACTCTTGGGGTTGATAAATTATTAACTAGTTCTAAAATACTATTTGCTGTTTGAATATCTTTTTGATTTAATTGCTGATACATTGATTTGTTTAAATCATATCCAATTACTTCATAGTTTTTATTTTTAATATTTTGAATTAAATTAAAGCCCATTTTACCTAAACCAATTAATCCGATTTTTAACATTATTCTTCTCCTATTTTTAAACTTTTAAAAAACTTATAAATTTGATCAGTACTATTTAATTCATTTGTCATTTGTTCAACTTTTTTAATATCTTCAAATAAAATTGCTATAGTTTGTAGCATTTCTATTTGTTTATCATTTAATAAACTTAATCCAATAATTCAATTAACTGGTTCATTATCTCAGCTCATAGTTTTATTTAGTTTAACTATAACAATACCTTGATTTTTTATAAATTCTTGTCCTTGTATAGTTCCATGTGGGATTGCTAAATAATTACCAATAGCAACACTTGCTAATTGATCTCTTTGTTTTATAAAATCTATGTATTTATTATCTATATAGTTTAGTTCAACCATTTTTAAACCAACAAATTCTATAGCTTTATTTTTATTTTTAAAACTATCTACTATAAAAATACAATCTTTATTTTTTATCATTATTATCACTCTTTTTATTTTTTAATAATTCTTTTTTTATTGGATTATAAATATTTTGACCTAGAAATTTATCTACTCCAAAAACATAAGCATTAGGTGACTTTTCTTTAGCAAATTCAACAAAATTATTCATTGTAATAATTACATCTATATCATTTGTCAAGTCTTTAACAGCACAATTTGAAACATTTACTTGAATTTGATTATCTTTAACTCATTTTTTTAAAATTCCAGCAGCCATTGCACTTGAACCAACCCCAGCATCACAAGCAACAACAATTGTTTTTACTTTAGTTCAATCAAATTGAGTATTTTGTTTTTGTTCTTGATTTGAAAACTTAACTCCAAAATCTCCTACTTGAACATTCATAACTACATTATTATGTTTTTTCTTAATTAACATAATTATTGAAGCAATAATAAATGAAACAATTGCTCCTAAAAATACAGCTATTATATTAACAATAATTCTTTTAACTGTAACACTCATAGCAATAACTGAAATTAAACTACCAGGAGAAATTGCAGCAACAGCTCCACCACCAAATATTTTAACAATAGATAAACTTGTAAAGGCTCCACTAATTGTAGCTAGTACCATTATCGGTTCACTTAAAATATAAACATAATGAACTTCATGAATTCCACCAATTAATTGAATAACACTAGCGCCACCAGCAGCTGCTCTTTGTTGTTTTCTTCAAATAACATAAGCAATTAATAACCCAAATCCAGGACCAGGATTACCACCAACCATAAAAAATGCACTAAATCCAGTTGTTTCAACTTCTTTTAACCCAATTGGAATTAATACTCCTCAATTTAAAGCATTATTTAAAAATACCGCTCTTAATGGTTCAGTAAAAATTGCCATAAATGGAAAAATTCAAGGTAATTTTGTAAATAAATTAATAATTGCAATCATTACATAACTAATACCATACATTATAAATGGCCAAATTCAAAATATACTTAATCCAAATATAATTGCTAATCCTGCTAAAGAAAAGTTTTTTACTAACATTTCATAACCAGGTCTAACACGATTAACATATATCAATTCAATTTTTTTAACAATAAAAACTAATAGAGGTGAAATAATCATCGCTCCAACTATTTGATTTGGTGGAGTAGTTTGACTTACAGTTGTTCCATTAGAACCAAAAGTTCAATCTTTCATTACAGTCTTATATAAAAAATCATTTCCTATAATTGCACAAACTATTAAAAAACCAGCTAACATGCCACCGCGTTTTTGATAAATCATATTACCAGCTGTATAAGCAATTAAAATGGGTATTAATCATTTCATAACAGGACCTACTAATTGACCAAAAGCTTCAAAATTAAATCAACCAGTGGCAACTCACTTACCATCTACATATTTTCCTAAAAATATAGCTGTAATTAAACCTCAAGCAATTAAAATACTTACAGTTGGCATAATCATCCCAGCCATAAAACTTCCAATTTTTTGGATATGTTTTTTAACTTTATTTTTAGAAAATTTAGCATTTTGTACTAAAGAACTATCAATATCTGCTTTTGTTTTAAAAACACCTATTTTCTTTTTTAATTCCATTTTTATTTCTTCCTTTCAATATTTTTATAACAAAACTAAAGTTTGTATAAAACAAATTTGAAATAAAAAGTGTTTTTATTTTTTTAATACTTATATAAAAAATAATTTGTTTAAAAATATTAGTTTATTTGTAAAATTGATATGATAATTTTTTAAACATTTAATTTTAATCGTTTTAGAATAAATATAATTATTATATGTAGAAGTACTTATAAAGGAGAAAATTAATGGCTGAAAATAAAAAATATGATGAATCAGCGATTCAAGTTTTAGAAGGACTAGAAGCAGTTAGAAAAAGACCTGGAATGTATATTGGATCAACTGATAATAAAGGATTACATCATTTAGTATGAGAAATAGTAGATAATGCCATTGATGAAGCTTTAGCTGGATATTGTACTCAAATTGATGTTATTTTAGAAAAAGATAACTCTATTACAATTAGTGATAATGGAAGAGGAATTCCAACCGGTATGCATAAAACTGGAAAATCAACTCCTGAAGTTATTTTTTCTATTTTACATGCTGGTGGTAAGTTTGATAGTACTGCTTATAAGTCAAGTGGTGGATTACATGGAGTTGGATCAAGTGTAACTAATGCTTTATCTAAAAGATTTAAAGCAACAATTTATCGTGATAAAAAAATTCATGAAATTGAATTTAAAAATGGTGGTAAATTAGAAAAACCATTAACTTTTATAGCAAATACTTATAAAACTGGAACAACTATTAATTTCCTACCAGATGATAGCATTTTTAGTAATACTAAATTTAATTTCTCACTAATTAGTGAAAGATTAAAAGAATCAGCCTTATTGAACTCAGGATTAAAAATTACTTTATCAGATTTAATTTCAAATAGATATGTTGAATATCAATTTGAAGATGGATTAGTTGAATTTATAAAAGAACTAGTTGATGATAAAAAAGTAATTACAGATATTATTACTATTAATAATGAAAGTAAAAATATTATTGCTGAAATTGCTTTACAATATATTGAAGATGATAATGAAATTATTTTAGGTTTTGCAAATAATGTTAAAACTAGTGATGGAGGAACTCATTTAGTTGGGTTTAAATCAGGTTTAATTAGAGCAATTAATGATTATGCAAAAGATCAAAAAATTTTAAAAGATAAAGCTAAATTAGATTCAAACGATTTAAGAGAAGGTTTAGTTGCTATTGTAACAGTTAAAATTCCTGAAAATCTAATTGAATATGAAGGACAAACAAAATCAAAACTTGGAACTTCTGATGCAAAAACAGTTGTTGAACAAATTGTTTATGAGTTTATGAGTTATTGATTAATTGAAAATAAAGTTTTAGCAAATAAAATTATTGAAAATGCATTAAATGCTCAAAAAGCAAGAATAGCAGCAAAACAAGCAAGACAAGCAATTAAAAGTGTTAAAGGCAAAAAAAACATTAATAAATTAATGTTAGGAAAACTAACACCAGCTCAAGGTAAAAAAAGAGAAATAAATGAATTATATTTAGTTGAAGGAGATTCAGCTGGTGGTAGTGCTAAATCTGGAAGAGATCGTAATTTTCAAGCAATTTTACCTTTAAGAGGTAAAGTTATTAATTCAGAAAAAGCTAAATTAGTTGATTTATTAAAAAATGAAGAAATTCAATCAATTATTAATGCAATTGGAGCTGGTGTTGGAAAAGATTTTGATATTTCTGATATTAATTATGGGAAAATCATTATTATGACTGATGCTGATACTGATGGAGCACATATTCAAACTTTATTATTAACTTTTTTTTACAGACATATGAAAGATTTGATTGTTCATAAAAAAGTTTATATTGCTTTACCTCCTTTATATAAAATTACTTTTAATGATAAAAGTTTTATTTATTTATGAGATGAAGAAGAATTAAATGAATTTAATAAAACTAATACTAAAAAATATGAGATTCAGCGTTACAAAGGATTAGGAGAAATGAATGCTGATCAATTATGACAAACAACAATGGATCCTAAAAATAGAAAAATTATTAAAGTAACAATAACTGATGGTTTATTAGCTGAAAGAATGTTTAAAACACTAATGGGTGATGATGTTGAAAAACGTAAATTATGAATTCAAGAAAATGTTAAATTTACTTTAGAAGATGATCAAATAAAAATTATAGAAATGGAAAAATAAAATGTCAGATAAATCAGAAATTATTTTATATCCATTAGAAGAATTGCTAGGTAATAGATTTAGTCGATATGCAAAATATATTATCCAAGAAAGAGCTTTACCTGATGTTAGAGATGGATTAAAACCTGTTCAACGTCGTATTTTATATGCGATGAACCAATTAAATTTAACATTTGATAAACCTTATAAAAAATCAGCAAGAGTAGTTGGAGAAGTTATTGGTAAATATCACCCACATGGAGATAGTTCTATATATGATGCAATGGTTAGAATGTCTCAGTGATGAAAAGTTAATATCCCACTAGTTGATATGCAAGGAAATAACGGTTCAATTGATGGAGATAGCGCTGCTGCTATGCGTTATACAGAAGCTAGACTTACTAAAATTTCTAATCTTTTATTAGAAGATTTAGAAAAAAACACAGTTATATTTTCACCAAACTTTGATGATAGTGAAAATGAACCAACAGTTTTACCTAGTTATTTTCCAAATATTTTAGTAAATGGAGCTACTGGAATTGCTGCGGGTTATGCAACAAATATGCCTCCACATAATCTAAGTGAAATTATTGATGCGACTATTAATATAATTAAAAATCCAAATATTACTATTGATCAAATTTTAAAAATAGTTAAAGGTCCCGATTTTCCAACTGGAGCTGTTATTCAAAATAAACAAGGAATAAGAGAAGCATTTTTAACTGGTAAAGGAAAAGTAATTATTAGTAGTAAATGGCATCAAGAAAAAAATAATGTTGTAATTGATGAAATTCCATATGAAGTAGTTAAACAAGATCTTGTTAAAAAAATTGGTGATGTTATTGATAATAATCCTAATCTAGGAATTAAAGAAATTAGAGATGAAACTGATAGAAAAGGTTTAAGAATTGTTATTGAATTAAATGAAAAAGCTAACTTAGAAACTGTTAGAAAATTTTTATTTAAATCAACTTGACTAAGTGTTTCATATAACTATAACAATATTATTATTGTTGATAAACAACCAAAACAATTAGGTTTAATCGATATTATTAAAGCTTATATTTTTCATTATAAAGAAGTATTTATTAAAAGAACTCAATTTAATTTAAATAAAGCAAATCTAAGATTAGAAATAGTTAATGGTTTAGTTAAAGCTTTATCAATATTAGATGAAGTTATTAAAGTAATTAGAAAATCAGAAAATAGATTAGATGCAATTAATAATTTAGTTATAACTTTTAAATTTACAACAAATCAAGCAACAGCTATTGTTGATATGAGATTATATCGCTTGACTTCAACTGATGTTAATAAATTATTATTAGAAAAAACTGAACTAATTGATAAGATTAAAAAATATCAAGAAATTTTAAATAATAGTTTAGTTTTAGATAATGAGATCATTTCAAGATTAGAAGAAGTTAAAAAGCAATTTGGTATAAAAAGAAAATCTCAAGTTGAAGATTTAGTTGAAGATTTAGATGTTGATCAAAAAGAAGTGATCATTGAAAAAGAAATTAATTTATGAATTTCAAAAGATGGTTATATTAAAGTTATTGATAATAATATTTTAAATAAAAATGAATTAAGTTCTTTTGGTAAAAAACCAAATGATATGTGAATTAGTCAAGGAGTTTGTTCAAATTTAGATCATTTGATTTTAATTTCAGATCAAGCAAATTATTATTCAATTCCTTTATATAAAATCTCAAGTAGTAAATGAAAAGATCAAGGTGTGCATATAAATAGTGTAGCAACTACTCAACCAAATGAAACTATTATTAATGCTTTAGTAATTAAAGAATTTATAAATTCTACTCAACACTTATTATTAGTTAGCAAAAATGGGTTAATTAAAAGAACTCAAATTTCAGATTTAGAGACTAAAATTTTTAACAAATCATTTAAGATTATGAAAATTAGTGATGATGATAGTTTAGTTTATGCAGATCTAGTTAGTTCTAAAACTTCATATTGTTGTATTGTTACAAAAAATGGATATGCTGTTAGATATAATATTGAAGATATCCCAATCCAATCAACTATTTCAAAAGGAGTTAAAGCTGCTAATTTAAAAGATGATTATATAATTAGTGCTTTAAGTTTACAAAATAATAAAGATGTTTTAATTTTTACAAATAAAAATAATTACAAAAGACTAGATCAAAACTTAATTCCGATTTATATTAGACCAAAAAAAGGAATTAGAATTTTAGTTGAAAAAAAGAAAAACAAAGAACAAGTAATATTTGGTTTTGCAATTAATGATCAAATGAGTATTAGTATTTTAGATACAAATGATCAAATCACTGATATTAATGTAAGTGATTTAAAACATACTAATTTAGAACAAAACAGTATTTCTACAAATATTGATGAAATTTCATATATTTCTATTAAACAATTAATAAGATCAATTGCTTTTGATCAACCTGCTTTAGCAAATAATTTTAATGATCAAAATACAAATGATCAAATAGAAACTAAACCAAAGTTTAATAAATTAGTAAGTGAACGTATTGTTGTTTCAAAAGATACTAAAAACAAAGCTATAAGTAATGCAAACCAAGTTCACGGATCTAATTTAAGTTCTTATTTAGATGATATTTCCTCACTTTTATCTAAAGTTAGTCAAAATAAAAAAGATAAAAAAACTAAACAATTAGATTTTGAAGATTATTTTAGTGATGGTGATCAAAATCAAGATGATAATTAAAGTTCAAATTATTTGAACTTTTTTTATTTAATTAGTTTTATTTTATTAAATTTTAATTTAGTAATGTTTTGATATTATTAAAATAGATTTTAAGATTGGAACATATTATGGAAGAACAAATAAAAATCAGAGGTTATTTATCTAAGTTTTTATACAAATCAGATTATTGAGCTTTAGCTATTTTTACAAGTGAAAATAATCCTAATAAAACTATAAAAATTAAAGGTGAAATTAGTGATTTAAAACCAAAAATTTTATATGAATTAATAGGAAAACAAACAAGTCATATTAAATATGGAACAAGTTTTGAAGTAAGTAGTTTTACTTTAGCAAGTATTAATACAGAACAACAAATTATTAACTTTTTAAAATCTGATGTTTTTCCAGGAATTGGTAATTTAACAGCTAGTAAAATAGCTAAACTTTATTCAAAAAACTTTATACAAGAAATTTTAAATAATAAAGAACAGTTTTTTCAAATCAAAGATATTAGTAAAGACAAATTAGAATTAATTTATAATAAAATCAAACAAATTAATGAACAAAATTATTTAAGAATTGAATTTATTAATCATAATTTAAACTTAAAAATACTAGATAAACTAAAAAAGTTTACTGATGATGAAAATGAAATAAAACAAATTCTAACTAATAATTGGTTTGAATTTAGTTTTAAACATGAACTTGGTTTAATGCAAGATATTGATAAGATGTTTTTACATTTTAATAATAATGATATTAATAATTTAACTAGAATTAGTTATTGACATTTATATGCTTGTAATGAGATTTTATTTAATTTAGGAGATAGTTATACTTATAAAAACTACTTATTTAAAAAAGTTTCTGATTTAATAAAAATTAATGATTTAGACTTATTAAATAATGGTTTAGATTATGCTATTAAAAATGAATTATTAGTTTTAAAAAATGAAAAGATTTATACTTATGAATCATTTAATGATGAATTAGTAATTAGTGAAGTTTTAGTTAATAATCATTTAAAGACTAATGATACTGATGATGATTTATTAACTAGTTATATTAATCAAATTCAACTAAATACACAAATTAAAGATTTTAAATATGACAAAGATCAAGTTTTAGCTTTAAAAAACTTTATTAAACATAAAATCAGTATTATAACTGGAGGGCCTGGAACTGGTAAAACAACAATTATTAAAGCAATAGTTGAATTGTTTAAAAAAGTTTATCATTCTAGTAATTATGCAATTTGTACACCAACTGGAAGAGCAGCTGCAAAAATTAGAGAAAACTTTACAGAAAGTCATGCAATAACTATTCATAAACTTTTAGGTTATGAAAAAGACAATAAATTTAGTATTAATAAATATCACCCACTAGATTATGATCTATTAATACTTGATGAGTGTTCAATGATCGATGCTCGCTTATTTTCTCAATTTTTATCTTCAATAAATAATGCTCAAAAAATTGTTTTGATTGGTGATGTTGATCAGTTAGCAAGTGTTGGGTATGGAAATGTTTTTTATGATATTATTAATTCCAAAATTATTTGTACTACTAATTTAATAAACATTCATCGTCAAAGTTTTAATAATGGAATTATTGATCTAGCTTATATGATAAAAAATGATAATTTAGATCTAAACAAATTACAAAACTTAGATAATGTAGAGTTTTTCTTTAATAAAGATAAACAAGCTTGTTTAGAGTATTTAAAAACAGTTTATAGTAAAACTATTAATCAAACTAAAAGTATTCAAGTGATTTCTCCAGTTTATGCTGATATTTTAGGAATTGAAAATTTAAATAATTTTATTCAATATAACTTTAATCAAAATATTTTAGATACTAGTAATGTTTATGATAGATTAAGATTTAGATATGCTGTTAATGATAAAGTTATGTATTTAAAAAATGATAGTGAATTAAATTTATCAAATGGTGATATTGGATATATTTGTCAAATTAATAAAAATAATAATAAATTTAATTCAGCTATTATTAACTTTAATAACAACTTGTTTGAATTTACAAGTGAACAATTTGATGAAATTAATTTAAGTTATTGTTGTAGTGTACATAAAACTCAAGGTAGTGAATATGATCAAGTAATTTTAGTTTTACAAGATACTTTATTTAGTAGTTTTTTAAATAAAAAACTTTTATATACAGCTATGACTAGAGCAAAAAAACAACTAGTAGTAATTGGTGATTTTGACTTGTTTATAAAAGCAAGTAAAAAAAATGCAAGAATTAGAAAAACTACTTTAGTTGAACATATTTTAGATAAATTAAATAATTAGTGTAAATAAAAAGTCATAAGATTTAACTTATGACTTTTTATTAGTTCTTAATTTTGCTTTCAATAACTTGTAGTCTTGATTCTAAAGCTTCTCATTTACTTCTTGATTGTAAAACAAAATGAAGAATAATTCCAGAAACTAATCCAAGTAAACCAAATCCTAAAACTACTAATAAAATTAATTGGTTACCAAGTCTATCAGCAACAATACTTTCTCTTCCATTAATAATAATAGTCATTTGGTGTTTTGCTTCAATTGCTGATCTAATTTGTTTAAAGAATGCATCTGGTGTAAAGGCAATAACACTAACAACATTAACTGCTGCTGCATATTTTTCATTTGCAATTCTTAAATCAGTTCCAATTGGAGATCATCTAATTGTAACAACAGCTCAAGTAACAGCTCCCATTACAACTAAATTTAATCCAGCTGCAACTTGTAATATAATAGTTGAAGCTTTTTTTAGATTTGGATCTGTATCATTTGTAATATTATCTAATCCAAATCCAGGTAAAATTACTCCAACTCCAACTAATAACATACCAAGTAATAAACCTATACAAATTAGTGGAATATAAAAATTTTTCTTATCAGCATATTTACCAAATCATCCTGCAATCATAAATCTCATAGCATATGTTCTCATTAATCCAATTAACATAACAGCTAATCCAGGAACTCAGAACACGTTTTTTAAATAGTTTACATATGAAGATAGCCCCATTTGTAACATGTAAACTCCTAAAACTAAAATAGCTAATAAAATTACAGTTTTATCTTTAATAACACTTACTAGTGCTTTAACTGAAAAGCTTGGTGGTTCTTGTAATTTAGGTTCTTTAATTAAAAATAAGGCTAATAGTGCTGAAAGAATAATAAATCCAGCATATAAAGAAATTAAAATTAAAAATCCTACTGAAACTCCGTTTTCTCCACCAACTTTACCTAAAATTTGATGGTTTTGCAATTCTAAAAGTAATGTACCAAATAAAGCAATTGCTAAACCAATTAACCCATTTAGCATTCCTTGAATACCGTTGTTTTTTCCAACTTGTTTTTCTTGTAACTCTTTTGGTAAATGTTCAGTGTTAACGTTTTTTACAAGTTTTCATAATGGTGCTCAAAATAATGCACAAGTTGCAAAAGCAAATCCTGCAAAAATTATACATAATTGAACAACCATTAAATTTCTAAAAGCACCTTGTAAAACATGGTCTGTATTACCAGCTAATAGAGGAATAAATGGTAAAATAACATACCAAACTCCTAAAACTCCAGTAATAACAATACCTAATACAACCATTGATTTGGCTCTAAATTTATCTCCTAATCAAGCTCCAAGTATATAACATGGAAGTGAAACATAACCATAAATTGCTCCAGCTTGTGAATAATCTGATTGAGCTAATCTAAAGTTAGCGTTCATGTTAGGAATAAAATTATCCATATAAAATGGAATAGCCATAATAGCAACATCGGCTAAAGCTAAAATCAAAAGAACATAATTACGTTTAAAAAATTCAGGAATACTTCCAAAAAATTTAGTAACCTTGTCCATATTAATCCATTCTATCAATTTTTATTTTTATTTAATCTTAAATAATTAGTTATTAAATTAATAATTAAACTAATTTAATAACTAATTAGTAGTTTATATAGAACAATAACTAGTCTATACACTTTTATATTACAATATTAAATCTAGTAAAAAATAATAATATTAAAACTAACTAATAATTCATTCTTATTTTTGTTAAAATTTTTAAAAAAGCAAATTTTAAAAGAAAGGAGTGTTTTAAAATTCTGACTGTTTTAAAAAATTATAGATATTATATAGACTTACTAAATATAATTTAATAATATTTAACAAAATAAAATTGAAATTAGTTCTTATTAACTAATTAATATAAATGAAAGAATCAAATTAAAATCTTATGAAAAAACCAAAACCAAATAATGATAATGTTTTAATTGAAATTAATGACTTAAGGTTTAAATATCATAAAAAACAATTAAATTATGATTTATTAATAGATCATTTACAAATACAAAAAAACCAAATTATTTCTTTACTAGGACCTTCTGGGAGTGGAAAAACAACTTTATTAAACCTTTTATTAGGATATATTAAACCAGATAAAGGAAGTATTCACATTTTAAATAATCCTAAAATTCACGAAGTTGCTTATATTATGCAAGAAAACTCAGTGTATGAAAATACAACTGTTTTTAATAATGTTTTTTTAAGTGCTAAAAATTATTCAAAATGAGTTGAACAAACATATTTGAATTATTTTGAAAAATTTTTAAATAATAAAGAGTTATTTTCAAAAAAATTAATAGATCAATTTGAAGTTTATAAAAATCTTATAAATGATTTAAATTCAAAAACTAAAACAAAAAAACAAGCTTTTTTAAAACTTGTATTTTTATGTTTATTTGAAAAACAAGTAAAACATAAATTTAAGTTTTTAAAAGAAATTAAATTAAAAAAATTATTTAAAAATGAAATAGAATTAATTTCTAAAAAATTAGGTATTGATCAATTATTATATAAAAATGTTAACCAGTTATCTGGTGGTCAAAAACAAAGAGTGGCTTTTGCTAAAGGAATTATTAAAAAAACTAATTTAGTTTTATTAGATGAACCATTTTCAGCACTTGATGCCAAAATTAAAGAATCAACTATTGATTGATTAATTAAAATTAAAAAAGAATTTAATTTAAGTATGATAATAGTTACTCATGACCAACAAGATGCTTTAAAAATTAGTGATCAAATTATTTTACTAGATAAAGGTAAAATCCAACAATTTAGTTCTGGAGAACAAATGTATAATGATCCAAACAACTTGTTTGTTGCAAAATTTATAGGAAGTCCTGAAATTAATTTTATTAAAACACAAAATAATAAAAGTTATTATATAAGACATAATAAAATTAAAGTTAAAGCTAATTTAAATGGTAAATATCAAATTATTGATAAAAAAAGTTTTGGAGATAAAGTACATTATTTAATTAACTTTAATAAAGATATTAAATGAACTTTAGTTTTAAATGATAATTCACTACAAGTTAATGATTTAATTGATCTTAAATATAATCAATCTGATGTATTAGTTTTTAATAAGAATGGAAATCGTATTTATGAATAAGTTCTTATTAAAATTTAAACAAAAAGATAGTTTTAATTTAAAACTAAAATTAAAAAACTCACTACCTGTTTTAAAAATAATTTTATTAATGTTACCTTTATTACTTTTAATTTTATTATTTACTATTATTCCTATTTTTCATACATTTATAAAATCTTTAAGATTTACACCAAATGAAGCAAATAGAACGATTTATGAATATAACTTTAAAAACTATAATAACATTTTATCTGATCCTAACTTTACACATGCTATTTTAAATTCAACGTTTGTTTTATTATTTGGTACTGGAATTTCAATAATTCTAGCTTTAATTTTTAGTTTTATTATCAATTCTTTAATTAGTAAATCTACAAAAAGTATTTTACTATCAGTTATTTATTCTCAATTTTTTATATCAGGATTTGCAATCGCAATTGCTTTTACTAATTTTTTTGGATCTAAAAACTTATTTTTTTATATATTAAGATTAAATCAATATAGTTTTACTAGTGGAAATAAACGTTTACCAATTTGAATTTATTATGCAATTTATCAAATATGAAGATCGTTACCATTTAATTTAATTTTATTTGCAGCAGCTTTATCAAGAAGTGATTATAAATATAAAAAGTTAATGTTAAATGATAAATTAACATTAATTCAATCTTTTAAATATGTTTATTTAAATGAACTATCTAAAGTATTATTTTCAATCTTATTTACTAACTTTATTTTTGCTAGTTTATTATTACCATCTGCATTATTAGAAGATAATTTTAATGTTGATTTAAATTATGCTCATACTTTAACAAGTTATACAATTAAATATCTTGGATGAGGAGCAAATGGAGTATTAAGATTTGAAAAAGGTTATTCAGCAGCTTTTTTTAGTTTTTCTTATTTGATTTTATTATTGTGTTTAATTTTATTATTAAGACCAAAAACAATTAAAAACATTTATAAACTAGTTAAAAAAACTATTTTAAAATATAGAGGTAAATATGATGACAAAAATAGTAATTAAAGAAGTTATTAAATATTTATTAATCTTATTATTATGTTTATTTTTATTGTTTCCTTTGTATTATTTACTATTACAAGCTTTACTTTCAAATTCTTCTATTATTGAAAATAAAACTTATTTATTTATTAAAGAATGAAATTGATCTAATTTTATAAAAGCTTTTCAAAGTAATTTTTTAATTGCTTTTGGTTGAACATTATTATTTGCAACTATTTTAATTAGTTTAAGAATAGTTATATATTCTTTAGCAATTATTGGTTTATTAAAAATGAAACCAGTATATCAAAAAGTGTTTTTATACTTTTTTATAATAATTAGTTTGATTCCTGAGTTTTCTATATTTTTAAGTTTAAAGTTTGTTTTATTACAAATTCATCTGTACACAACTCCAATTGCTTATGTTACAAATGCTATTTTTTCATTTTTTAACTTTACATATATTTTTAATTTAGCAAAAAGCATAGAATCAGAAAAATCTAAAGTAATGATAAATGATAATTTAAAATGATATGACAAATTGTTTTATGTTTATTTACCTAAAATGAAATTAGGATATTTTTTATTAATTATCTTTTCATTTATATCAGTTTGAAATGATTATTTATGACCACAATTCATTCTTTCAAATGGATTTACAAATATAACTATTTGATATCAAACTTTAGGTAGAGAACATGAAGCAAGTTTAATAAACATTCAAGCAGCTGGAGCTATGATATCTATATTAGTACCACTAGTTATTTATATAAGTTTTTCTAAAAAGATTGGTAGATTTAATTAACTATCAATCTTTTTTTAAAATGAATTTTTTCATTTTTTTTTAGAAGTTTTAAAAGTTCTTAATATAAAATATAAGTGAAAAAAGAAAAAATATAAAAATATAGGAAAAGAAGAGATGAGAAAAAAATTACTTGGATTGTCAGCTATGGCATTAACTATGACAACACCGTTTGTTGCAATTGCATGTTCATTTAAATCAGATAGAGTTTTATTTTCATTAGCTCAAGGTTCAGGTTGACCTTTAGCTAGATCTTTAAAACCATTGGTTCAATACTATAATAATAATTTTAAAAATGATAAAGATTTTGTTCCTGTTAAATTCAGTTTTGCAGATAATAAAAATAAAGATCCTGATGTTGAAACACATAGTATTTATACAGAATTTAATCTAATTAAAAAAGTTAAAGAAGATATGGAAACTGGTAATATAAAAGCTTTACCAAATATTATTTTAGGTGCTCAATCTGGAGCTTATATTATTAATCAAGATCAAAGATTATTAGATGTTTCAGATCAAGGAATTAATAAAGATTTGTTTAGTAGTAAAATTGCTGACTTACACTCTGTTTTAGCTGGACAAACTGATACAAACAAGCTATATAATATTCCATTTGATAATGCTGATACTGATTCAGTTCACTATAATTTAAAATTAATGAAAAAAATGTTTGATTTAATTGAAGAGGGTGGTGGAACTGTTGAAAAAAGCTTTGAAATATATAAAAAGGCTGAAGAATCATATAAAAATAATAAGGGAAATGCAATACCTAAAAAAAGTATTTGAAATGCTTTAAAAGTAAAAAAACCTAAAAATAAAAATGGAATGAATATGTCAAATGATAATGAGGGTTCTTTTAAAGATCTTAAGGTTAATGCTGAAACATTTAAATCTATTAAATCTCTAAGAGAACTTGCTGCTAAATTCACAGAGGGTGTAGAAATTGACCAAAAAAAAATTGATAGTGATACTCTTTCAGGTGAAGTTTTTTCAATAGATTATCAAGAAGGTGAATTTTATAAAGAATTACACTCTAAAATTGATAAATCAGTTTTTGAGTTAGAAAAAGGTAAAGAAAAAACAATACCAAAGGTTAAATATAACTTAATTAATGATAATAGTGTTAAAGAAGAATTTAAAAAATTATGAGAAGAATGAAAAAATTCTATAAAAAGAATAGATAGTAATAAGAATAATTTACTAGACAAAAAAGTATTTCAATCAATGAAATTTATGGCAAATGCTGACAAAGAATGAGGTTCATGAAATATTTTTAGATTCCAGAGTGCTTTTAGTTTAGCAGCTTCAGTTGGAGCTCATCAAAATAAAATAACTGATTTTACAAGAAAACATCCTTATTTTAAAGATGATGTTTTAAAAGATCCAAATTTTGATACTAACAATGCAAAAGAAGCAGATGTATTTATGGACTCACAAATAACCCCATTGATTAATAAAAGTAATAATAACAATGGTACTATTAGTGCTAATATGTCATCAAATGGTTCAAATATAACTCCAGGAATTTTCCATGAAGGTGGTTCTAGTATTATTCCTATTAATGTGGATAATGAAAAAATAAATTTAGGAACTAAAAAATTCTTAAAATGAATTTACACAAGTTCAAATAAAATAAATGGTATTGAAGAAGAAAATTGATTAACATTAGCAAAAACCTCTGGTTACATAATGCCTTTAAAAAAAGTTGTTACTGAAGAAACTATTAAAAAACTTCAAGATTTAGTTACATCATTAGAAAATGAACTAAGTAAAAAAGAAGATATTTCAAAAGAACCACAATACTTCACTTTAAATATGTTGAGATCATCGTTACTTTCTTTAAAATCACTTGTAAAACTAGAAAAAGGAGAAGTTATTGCAAAAGCTGTTGTCACTGATGATAGTACATCTCAAATGACAAGCTTAATTTCTAATGCTCTAATCAAACAAACAGAAATTAAAGGAAATACAACAACACAAGCTGAAGAATTAATTAAACAATTTGAACAAATTGTTAAAAAATAATAATTTCATTATTCTTTTCTAATAATTAAATCATTAAAACATTTATAAAAATTTAATTGTTATTGGTGTTTAATATTAGATAGTTAGTAAATATAATGATTTCATTTATGTCAAAAAACTAACTTTTTAATTTTGAAGAATATTATGTTTAATAAAAATCATAATGATTCTTATATCTCTTTTAAGGAATAAATAAAAAAATCTCTAATTACCCTACAAATTAATAAGTGTAGGTATTTTAGAGATTTTTAATTATTTTTATTTTTTTACATTTTTTTCAAACGTTTTTATTGTTTCTTGTGGAATGGTTTCACAAAAACTAAACATGTTTACCACATCTTGAAATGATGATTCAGGAATTTTTAAATCTTTTAATTGATTATGTTTAACATATAAATTGATTTGATCTATTTGATCATTTTTAATTTTTAAAACAAATTCAGGATCAGCTACAAAAACTGAACTTAAACCAACTAGATCAGAATATTTTAAAGCTTCTAAACACTTATCTGGTGTATTAATTCCCCCAGATGAAATTATAGGTAATTTATTTTTATAAATATCATAAATTACTTTATTAACTAATTGTCCTTTATATTTAGTATTTGATCTAACTTTATTTAAATAAATATCATGACCTCAACTTGCAATTGCTAAATATGAAATCTTTCCAATTTCAACAATTTTATCTACAAGTTGAGTAAAATCTTCAATTGTATATCCCAAAATATCTCCATAAGTTTCTTCAGGAGTTGCTCTAAATCCAAAAATAAAGTTTTTTGGAGCATACTTATCAATTACTTCTCTTATAGCTTTAACTACTTCTAAACAAAAACGAGATCTATTTTCAAAATTAGTAGCTGAATATTCATCAGTACGTTTATTTATTATTTGACTAAAAAAAGTTTGTATTAATAAACGTTGAGCCATTGAAATTTCAATACCATTAAATCCTGCTTTAATTACTCTTAAAGTAGCATCTTTATAATCTTGAATAATTTGTTTAATTTTTTCTTTTGGTAGTTCTAAAACTTCATGCTCAATTGGTGTGTGGTTTTTTTCATAAGATGGTCCATATAAATAACCATATTTTTTTAATGAAGTTTTTGAAAACTTCCCAGCATGAGCTAATTGTAAAATAACACAATTAGAATCGGTTTTCATTTCTTGATACAACCTAGTTAAAGAAGGAATATCATCATCACTTTTAGCACTAATTCCATATTCAAATAACTGTCCAAATTCATCAAAATAAACTCCTCCAGTTATTTGAAGTGGAGCTGAATGTGATCTTCTTTTAACATAATCAGCTTCTTTGTCTGTAATTTTTCCATCTAAAGTAGCTAAACTTAAAGTCATTGGTGAAAGTACAAAGCGATTTTCTAGTTTGAATCCATTTAAATAAAAGGGTTCAAATAATTTTTCATATTTATTCATTATTCTTCATCTAAAATGATTTTTGCTACTTCTTCTGGTTTAACTTCTGTAAAGAAATAACTTTGAAGATCTGCATCACTAAATGCTTTAACTAAATCTTCATAAGTCATTTTAGTTCCTATTAATGCTTTTTCTAGTTCTAATAAATCTTTTTTAGCAAAAAAATCACCACTAATTTTAATTTTTTCAATTCTTTGATTTTCAATAGCTAATGAAAAGTTAATAGTACCAATTGCTAATCTAGCATCACGGTTATATTCATATCTAGGACTTAAACCATAAGTCCATTCTCAGTTTTTATATCTAGTTTTAATCAATTCATCAACTTCTTGTCAATCTTTATCAGTCATTATATAACGATTAACATCTTTTAAATCATCAACATTAAAGATTTTTTTAATCATTAAGTCTTTAAATTCAAATATATCTAAATTTCTATAAGGTTCATCTAAATATTGACTTAAAGCTGCAACTCTTTGAGAAACTGACTTAACACCTTTAGCTTCAATTTTTTTACGGTTTGGATTTAATACTTGACTCATTGCATCATAATCAACATTATAAAGTAATGAATTTCCACCATAAATAACATCATCTAATAACATCATAGCAGCACCAGAAACTTTTTTACCATCAATAGTTAAATCATTTTTACCTGATTGAGTAATATTTTTAGCCCCTAATTCTTTTAAAATTTTAATAGTTGGTTCATAAAACTTAGCATAATTTCCTAATATTTCAGTACCTTTTTTATATGGAATTAAATAACAAATATTAACTGAGTTTGAATCAATATAAATTGTTCCTCCACCAGTAGCTCTTCTAACTATTTCTAAGTTCTTTTCTTTTAAATATTTAAAGTTAACTTCAACTTCTGGATTTTGAAAATATCCCATTTGAATATGAGGATCTGCAATACTTGGAAAAACAATAGTATCATCTATTTTTAAATTACTAGCTGCTCAAATTTGAATAGCTAATCAATAAGCACCATCTTTTATATATTTACCATTTCTAATTGGTTCTATTAGTACCATTTTTTACCTCTTCTAAATTTTTAATTACTAAATTAAGATCATTTGTATATGTAATTGTTTTAGATCTAATTTCTAAAGGAATACGATAAATCTTTTTATTCATAGTTAAATAAGTTGCCTTATCAAATTTTTCAACCATTTGTCAAAAAGGTTTTTTAACAGTTAATTGGTTATTAAAATTAACTCCAATTTCTCAAAACAAAAGTTTTTTATTTTTATTTTGATTAATAAATTGTTCGTAATTATTTTGAGTTTGTAAAAATTCATCATCTTTAATAAACACTTGACATCAATAACGTTGATGAACTTTTAAAAAACTATTACATTTTTTACAACGTGGAATTTGATCTAAATCAACTTTTAATTTTTTTTGATTATTTGCCATATTTAAAATAGCATCATCATTAATATAAAGTTCATCACTACATTTTTTAGAACATTCTAATAAATTTAATTTACTATCTAAATAAAAAATCTTATTTAAATCAAATCCAGCTAACTCTAAACTATTATCACGATTAGTTGTAATAATAAAATAATTTTTATTTTCTAAATAGTTTTTTAAATCAATAAAACTATTATCTAGTTTTTGATCAAAATAATTTAACTTAATATATCTTGAAAAAAATGCTCAATAGTTTTTAATATCTGAAAATGGATAAACACTAGCTTGCTTAAAATCTATAAAATTAAATTCTTTTATAAAATCACTAAAATTATTTTCAAATTCAATTTGTTTATCAGTTTGATAAATTTCAGACCCAATAGCAATTATTAAACTATCATTTTGATTAATTAAATTATCAAGTTGATCTATATTAAGATTTGCATTCATTTTAAAAATCTTCTAAACTCATAAATTTATTTTCATCAATATCACTTAAAACCATAATTCAGTTTTCATTATCATCATGAGAACTAATTAATTTAGGATTATCTAAAGCTTTTTGATTTCACTTAACTACAGTTGCATCAAGTGGCATTTTTAAATTTAAAATAGCTTTTGAAGCTTCTAAAGCTAAAAAGATATCATCTTCTTTTAAGTGTTTTTTATCTGTATTTTTAAATTGTAAATAAGAAACTGTACCAATATCATCTTGCATTTCTGAAGTCATTCTTAAATAATATTCATTTTTATTATCTATTTTTTCAATAACTAAATATTTAATAACTTTTTTCATATTAACCTTTCATATATAAACTCCAATTTATATTTTATATAAATTATCATTTTAATTTTAAACTTATTTTTATTTACAAATAACAAACTATTTTTAAAATGTGAAAATAAAAACATATTTTTTTTAGAATTAACAAAAAACTAATATGATGTAATAAAATGTTTTTAGAACTATATTAGGAGAATGATATGAATCTAATTTATGATTATAATTACGTATTTAAAAACAATAATAATGATAATGAAAGTATTATTTTTGTTCATGGGTATAATTCTTCACCAAGAACTTTTGAAATATTTGAAAAATATTGAACAAGATCAAATTATTATGCACTACAATTTCCAGGATCAAATCTAGTAAAAGCAGTTAAAGATCATAAAGTAAGTGTTGAAGGTTTTGCTAAATTATTAATTGATTTTATAGAACAAAATCAAATTAAAAATGTGGTTGCTATTGGACATTCTATGGGTGGAGGAGTTATTAGTATTGCTTATAAAATGCGTCCTGATTTATTTAAAAAATTAATTTTTATAACTCCAATGAATAAACCTCAACGTGCGCTATATGAAAGATATAAAATTGATTATTTTCCAAAAACATTTGATGAATATATAACAAATACTCTTTCATCTTTATATTATGATCCATCAATTTTAACTTCAAATGAAGAATGAATGAAAAAAGCAAAACAAGAATTTGATCCTTATGTTTATAATAATGAAGTTATTGTTGAACTAGGTCAACCAAAAGATCGTACTTTTGAATTAATAGAACAAGGACTAGATGCTATTAAAATACCAAGTTTATTAATTCTTGGTGAAAAAGATGGTGTGATTTTAAAAGATGAATGTTTAGATTATTTTAAAAAACATGTAAATGGTGTTGAAATGCATTGAATGAAAAAAACTGGTCATATGGTTTTTCAAGAAAACTTTAATGAATTTATTAAAATAGTTGAAAACTTTTTAAACAAAACTAATTAGTATGAAAAAACTAATATATGATTATGACTATGTTTTTAAAGACAATAATAATTCTGATCTAAACATTATTTATGTTCATGGGTTTAACTCATCATATAAAGCTTTTGAAATCTTTGAAAAATATTGAACTAAAACAAATTATTATTCAATTCAATTTCCAGGATCTCAATTAGTAAAACCAGTTAAAGATCATAAAGTAAGTGTTGAAGGTTTTGCTAAATTATTAATTGATTTTATAGAACAAAATCAAATTAAAAATGTGATTGCTGTTGGTAAATCTATGGGTGGAGGTACATTAGCTATTGCTTATAAAATGCGTCCTGATTTATTTAAAAAACTAATTTTTATAACACCAATGAACAAAACTCAACTTCCATTATATCCAAGATATAAAATTGATTATTTTCCAAAAACATTTGATGATTATATAAATAACACACTTTCATCATTATATTATGATCCTTCATTTTTAACTTCAAATAAAGAATGAATGAAAAAAGCAAAGCAAAATTTTAATCCAAAAATGTATGATAATGATTTAATCATTAAATTAGGTACACCTAAAGCTAAAACTTTTCAACTAATTGAAAAAGGGTTAGATTCAATTAATATTCCAACATTATTAATTCTTGGTGAAAAAGATGGTGTGATTTTAAGAGATGAATGTTTAGATTATTTTAAAAAACATGTAAAAAATGTTGAATCATATTGAATTAAAAAAACAGGCCATAGAGTATTTGAAGAAAACTTTGAAGAATTTATTAAAATAGTAGAAAACTTTTTAAAAATAGGTTAAATATGAAAAAAATAATTTATGATTATGACTATATATTTAAAGATAATAATAATGATACAGAAAATGTTATCTTTTGTCATGGTTTTAATGCTTCACTAAATGTTTTTAATATTTTTAAAAATTATTGAACTAAAACAAATTATTATGCACTACAATTTCCAGGTAATAATAAAGTAGAACCAATTAAAGATCACGAAATTTCAGTATTGCAATTTGCAAAACTAGTAGTTGAATTTGTTAAAAATAATAATTTAAAAAATGTTACTTTAATAGGTCATTCTATGGGTGGAGGAACTATTTCACTAGCTTATCAATTAGCTCCTGAATTATTTAAAAAATTAGTTTATGTTTGTCCTATGAATAAAGCTAGTGAAGATGTTAATAATAATTTTTTACATGATTATTTTCCAAAAACATTTGAAGAATTTACAACTGATTTTTTAGGTTCACTATATTATGATCCTTCATTTTTAACTAAAGATCCTAAATGAATGCGATTAGCTAAATGACATTTTTCAGGTAATGATTATAATACTAAAGAATTAACTGATTTAGGAAAAACTTTAGTTTCAAAAGAACTACATGAACAAATTTATCAAGCAATTAAAACTATTAAAATACCTACTTTATTAATTCTTGGTGAAAAAGATGGCGTTGTAAATAGAGAAGCTTGTTTAAAATACTATCAAGACGAAGTTAAAAATGTAATTACTACTTGAATTCCAAAAACTGGTCATATGGTATTTGAAGAAGATTGAGATTCATTTATAAAAATATTAGAACCATTTTTATTAAATAAATAAAAAAGATGATTTCTAACTTAGTTAGATTTAAATCATCTTTTTTTAGTTTTAAAAATAAATCTTTTAAGCTATATTTAATATACAAATTTAAAAAGAAAAAATAATTAAATAAAAAATGCAGGTGTAGAGGAAAATCTGCATTTTTTTATTATTGTTATTATCTTTTTATTATTTTGGTATTAATTTGTCAAATTTCTTTTAAGCAGTAACTTATATTTTTAAAATATTATTCAAATAAATGTTTAACTGAATCGATTGTTTTATGTAAAGTTTCACAAGATTTATCAAATTTTTCTTGTTCTTCTTTAGTTAAATCTCATTCAATAATTCTTTCTCAACCATTTGATCCAATAATAGCTGGAACTCCTGTATATAAGTCCTTATTTTTGTATTCACCATTTAATTGAGCACCAACCATTAAAGTAGCTTTTTCGTCTCTTAAAACTGCATTAACTATTTTAGTTAAACAAGCTCCAATTCCATAGAATGTTGCTCTTTTTAAATTAATAATTTTATAAGCCATATCAACAGTATCTTTTTGAATTTGATCTAAATCTTCTAAAGTTAAACAACCACATTTTACATAATCTAAAATAGGTCTTCCCATGATATTTGCTTGAGATCAAATTGCAACTGAAGAATCACCATGTTCTCCAGCAACATAAGCTTGAACTGATTCTGGTTTTACATTTAATTTTTGACCAACTAATCTTCTTAGTCTTGCTGAATCTAAAGTAGTTCCAGATCCAATAACTTTATGTGGATCAAAACCTGTTATTTTTTGATATACATGAGTTATAACATCAACTGGGTTAGAAGCAATTACAGTAATTCCATCAAATCCTGATTTTTTAACTTCTGTTGCAATATTTTTCATAATTTCAGCATTTCCAGCAACCATTTCTAATCTAGTTTCTCCTGGTTTTTGTGGTCTTCCTGCTGTAATTACAACAACATCAGCATCTTTACAATCTTCATAACTTCCTGCTTTAATTGAAGTAAATGAGTGAGGAATAACTGCTAGTGTATCTGAAAGATCTAAAGCATTTCCTTCAGCTGGTTGTGGGAATGCATCAATTAATACATAGTGTTCTGCAATCCCTTGATTAATTGCTGCATATAAAAATGATGTTCCAACAGCTCCTGCTCCAATAAGAACAACTTTGTTTGCGGTTTTCTTCATTTTGTTTTTTTCTCCTATCTTCTAGTTTTATTATATAACATCAAAAAAATATTTATAATTTTTTATTTTTACTATTTTTAAAAACTATTTTACCTTCAACTAGTACTTTATTAACATATAAATCATCATCTAAAACTACTAAATCAGCTAATTTATTAACTTCTATACTTCCTACAGTATCAAAAATATTTAATTGTTTTGCTATATTAATAGAAGTCATTTTAATTAAATCAGTCATTTTAATATTACATATCTTTTGAAAAACTCTAATATTATGATCATAAGTTGAACCAGCTCCAGCTAAAGCATTATTATTTTTTAATCTAATTTCTATACCTTTTTTATAAACTTCTAAATTACCTAATTTATATTCACCATCTTTTAAGCCTTTAGCATTCATAGAATCAGTGATAATACATAAATTATCTGCTGTTTTAAAATTGTAAATCATTTTTAAAATTTCTTTATCTAAATGGATTCCATCACTTATAATTTCACATAAAACATCTTTATGATTAAAACTAGCAACAACTAAACCAGGATTATGTTGATCAACTCCACTCATTCCATTAAATAAATGAGTAATATGTCTAACACCTAATAAATAAGGTTGTTTAAATTGATTTGCTTTTAAATTAGAATGACCAATACTTGGAATAATTTGATTATTAATTAAAAATTGAGTATAAGTTCCATCATCTAATTCACTAGCATAAGTAACTATTTTTAAACTATTATTAGATAATTTATTTCATTTTTTAGTTAAATTAATATCTGGATTTAATAACAAGTTTTCTTGATGAGCACCTTTTTTAAATTTAGAAATAAAAGGTCCTTCTAAATGAGCTCCTAAACACTTAGCTTTACCATTATTTAATTTTATAAATTCTCCAAATTCTTTATAAATTTGGTTGTTTTTTTTAACACTATTAGTTACACTTGTTTGAATGTATCTAGTAACTCCTTCTTTTATTATGTTATCTGCAAAATATTTAAATCTATTTTTATTTCCAGTTTCAAAATCAACTCCATACCCACCATGAACATGACAATCTATAAATCCTGGTAATAATCATTGATTTTTTAAATTAATTCCATTATTTTTTTTATAATCAGATCCAATTTCAACTATTTTTTTATCTTTAATAATCAAATAACCATTATTAATAATTTTATTTTCTAAAACAATTTTGGCATTTTTTAATATCATAATTACCTCTATAAATTTATAATATTACTTTTTCTAACTAAATAATTAAATTGTTAAATTATCATATCTTTAAAGTGTTAATATATAAGTATTATGAAATTTAACATTAAACATAAATTTAAAAATAGTAGATTTACTAATTGAAAATGATATTTTCAATTAGCTGTTATGTTGTTATCTGCTATTACTTTAATCAATGCTTTTTTTAATGGTATTTTAAATGAGCAATGATATTTTGAATCAATTAATTCTTTTCAACCTAAAAGATTAATCAATTATGATATTTTATTAAGTTTTTTTTCAGTTCAAGTAAGTATCATAACAACTATTTATTTATTAATTGTTGTAATTAATTATAAAAATGTAAATTCAAATATTAATACTCAAAGAACTAGAAATATTGTTTTAAATTGAAATTTATTAGATTTTATGATTTTTTGAATTGGGATTGTTGGTTTTAAAAACACAATTGCAGGACAAATTGCTTCTTTAACAAAAACTCAAATCTTTTCAACTGTTATTACTCATTTTATAGTTCCATTATTACTACTTTTTATTTACTTATTTGAATCAGGTAATAATAAGTATGAAATTAAAAGATTTTATAAAAATATAAAAGAGTTATTTTGAGTTTATTCTTATCCATTTTTTTACACACTTTTTGTTTTAATGAGAGCTCAAATTTATTTAAAAGATAATAGTATAACTGATTTTATTTATCCTTATGAATTTTTAGGTTTCACAACACCATATATAGGACATTCTAAAGTTGGTTATTTAATATTTATTTGAATAGTATTTGTTATTTGATTAACATTAAATCATTTAATTATTTTATTAATTAATAATTTAATATTTAAAATTAAAAATAAGAAAAAAGAAAAAATCGTTACTTCAAATTAGTTACGATTTTTTTAATCTTCTATAAAAGGATTTTTAGAATTATTTTTAGTTTTTGTTTTATTATCTTTATTAGTTTGATTTTTTATTATAACTTGTTTGTTTAAATTATTATTTTGTTGTTTTAATTGTTGTTGTTTTTGATATTCTTGTTTATATAATAAAATTTGTTCATTTAGTCTTGATAAAGTTTCAAAAATACTACTTAATATTATACAAATAAAAAATATACTAATAATTATATAAAATGAGATTTTAATAGCACTACTATTATTTACTAATAAACCTATTAGTAAGTAAATAATAGTTAAAATAAAACTAAACATATATAAACTTAAACTAGTATATAAATAAATAATTTCTTTTTTAACATATTTATAATTACTAGATTTTTGTTTTTTAATTCGATTAATTATATAAATTAGTAAAGAAATAAATGCTAGTATTAATAAAATTATTTCTAAACTAATAAAAGGAATTAAACTAGTAAAAATAGGTCTGTCTTTTGTAAATTGAATAAAGGTTAGTAAAATACAAATTGCTAAAACAACACTACTAATTGTTGCTAAATGTTTTAATAATTTGTAAGTTTTATAATTAATTTTATTTTCCATATGATTATTTTATTCTAATAGTATTTTTGTTTTTTGGTTTAAAGATTTTATTATATATAATATAAAAAACAACTAAAGTTAAATTAATTCCAATAACTCCAATAATAAAAATAAAATATAAAGTTCAGTTTTTATTTTTATTAACAACAATATTTCCTTGATATAAATTTGCTTGTTGATGATTTGCTCAAAAGTTTAAACTTGAAAATGTATTTTTATTAAGTTTTTCTTGATAAGAGTTTAAAGCTAAAAAACTATCTAATACATGTCCAAACTCATGATTTAATGTTTGAAATTGATTGTTTGAAGCAAATCAAGATCTATTATACTGAAATTGATTTTCAGTTTTATTAAAACTATCTGCTTTAATCAAAACATAACTATAAGAAGATGAATTAGTATTTTTTGAAAAACTTGTACTAGTTATTCCCTTAATTTTTGAATCATGAATAGTATTATTAAGTCTAAATTGGTTATCATTAGTTAAAATTAAATTAACAAAAATCTTATCTAAATTATTATGAGTAACTTTTTGTAAAGTGTTAAATAAATGAACTGTATTAGCTTTTAGTTCTTCTAAATCAAAATAATCAGAATCTAAACGACTAGGAATTGCTTGTCAAATATTTTCAAAATTTTTCTTTATTTGAATAGCACTATTGTTTCCAAAATTAAATTTTGATTTTTCTTTTCAATAAGTATCTAGTTCATCAAAATTATTAAAAAATTGTTGATCATTATTTTTATTAATAATATTTTTTGGTTTATACAAGTTTAGTTTCATATAATCTAAAAAAATCTCTATATTTTCTTTATAATAGTTTAAAAATTTTGTAACACTTAAAATGTTTTTATTTTTATTTAACAAATCTAAATTATTAATTTGAGCTGTAAAAATATTATTATAAATGTAATTAATAGTATCATAAACATACTGAACACTATTATAGCCATATTGTGGAATGCTATTTCTAAACCTTTCAAAACCTAAATTTGTATATCCTAAATCTAAATGAGTTAACCTATCATAGCTAATATCTAAATTAGTTTGAGGTTCTAATTCATATTTATAAAAAACATCAGTTTCATTATCAATCACATTTTTAATTTTTTTTCAATTTATAGTTTTATCATTTGAAGTTAAAATTCCAATATTTTGTTGTTTTAATTTATAAAAAGTTTTAGTAAAAAAATGTTCTAATAAATACCAAGTTAGATTTTTTTGTTTTTCATTAGATGAAACATATCTACTAAATGATTCAGCAAAAAACTCTTCAGGTGATGTTGAACCATATTCTGAAGTTACTAAAATACTTGATAAAATTGCGTGTTTAAATTCTTCAGATTGCTGTTCAGTAATATAATAATTAGAACGATATCTTTGTTTTGTTTTTGCTTTAAAAAACATTTCAAAATTGGCTAATAGATTATCTGTAAATTGGTTAAAACTTTTATTAGTTTTTGCAGTTGAGTGTTTGTATAAAAAGTATCTTAAAGCTTTTCCACCTCATAAAAATTCTTTTTGTGTTTGAGTTTCATTATCATCATTAAATTGAGTATTATAAGTTAAATTAATTTGGTTTTGATTTTTATTATTAATAAAAAATAAGCTAGTAAAAAATATTAGAATTATTAAAAAATAACTAAGAACTTTTTTCATAACACTAGACTTTCTATAACTTAAAAATTATAGCAAAAATTACTTATATAAATTATTTAATAATAAATATTGATTTTTTACTAAGTTTATACAAGTATATTTTTATATAAACTATAATATTAAATGTAATAAGAAAAAGTAGGATTAAATTTATGGCAAAAAAAGAAGTTAAACAATATTTAACTGATGTTTTGATTAATAAAATTGATTATTATGTTTCTATTAAAAAATTTGATTTTGATACTATTAAAGAAATGCTAGCAATTGATTTAATAGATTATGAACCTTATATGATTCAAACTATTGATAAGTATATTAAATACATTATTTGACTAGATCAAAAAAATAAAAATAAATCTGAAGCTTTTTTAAAGTTTTTAAATAAATATCAACAAGAACAACTAGAAGAAGTTGAATCAAATGAAGATTTAGAAAGTCAAAATAACAATGATAAAAAAAATGATGATAACTTATTAGATTATCAGCAAAGAAAAAAACATCAGACTTGATTAGATCAATATTTTAGAAAACAAAAAGCTAAATATCATATTTATGATTACTCGCCATTAGATGATTTAAAAAATAATTTTGATCAAAATTTAAATGATGAAATTGTTAAATCAAATGATGATTATCAAAATGATGAACAAATTGTAAATAAAGACTTTAATTTAACTAATTTAATCACTAATGATAATACTTTTTATCAAACTTCAACAATTAGTTTAGATGATCTAAAAACAAATGATGATCTTTTAAATGAACAAGATGAAAAAATAATAAAACTTGATCAAAATATGGATGAACAAGAAATTGAATTAGATCCAGAAGAATTTGGAACAGCTACTATTAATTTTGATAAATTAACTTATCAAGATGAACAACAAGAAAATCAAGTTATTAAAACTAGTCAAATAAAAGATGATGAAATCAAACTAAGTTTAGATGAAGACGATTTAACAAAAGATTCATGAATTGAAGAAAAAGATTTAACAAATGAATTAATTAAAGACAAAAATTTAATAAATGATACTTGAATTGAAGATGAAAATAAAGAAATTAAAACTAGTTTAGATCAAAAATTAATTAGTGAACATATAGTTGAAAAACCAAATGAATTAATTGATAATGATGAAGTTGAAAAATTAGATAAATACTTATGAATTGAAAAAAAACAATTAAATAAAGATGATTTGAATACAAAAGATAAGCTAAATAACAAACAACAAACTAAAATTGAAAACAAAGAAATTAAATTAGAACAAAATAATGATTCTTGTTTAAAAACAACTACAAATAATTGTTGTTATGAATGTAATCAAAATGAAGAGCAATTAAAAAATGTTTGTAAAAGCAAAGATAATTGTCAGTGTAATTTAACTGATTGTAAATGTCAAAACTCTTGTAGTCAAAATCAAACAGATTTAAATAAAATAGAAATTGATCAAGAAAAAAATGAACATAATTTAAAAACTTCAAATAATAAAATTTGAACAATAAATCCTGAAAGTAATTTAAATATACATAATAATGAAAAAGATTTTTTAGAATCTAAATCTAATCAAATAACTAATCAAGATCAAAAGAATTTATCAAAAGATATAACTAGTAATTTAAATAATACTAAACAACAAGTTTTAAATTCTAATAATAATAAAGAAGTTTCAAAAGTTATAGAATTAAATAAGCCTGTTAAACTATATCAACAAGTTAAATGAAATGATAAAAATTATTATGTTGTTGGAATTAAACTTAAAAAAGATGTTTTTGGACATGAAACACCTATTTTGAAATTAGAATCTTTAACTAAACCATATGAAATTATAGAAGTAAAATTTATCAAAAAATAATAAAAATAAAAGCTTGGAACCCCCCCGCTTTTATTTTTATTATTTATTTTAATGTTGTAGATGATAAATCTTTAGTAAGTAAGTCTTTTAATTTAATAAAAATTTCTTCAGTTTCTTCTTCAAATATTTTTTTGTATTCAGCTAAATTTTTTTTGTAATCACTAATTATATCTTTAACTCTTTTATCATCTTCTTCAGTTGCTTCTTTTGTAATTTCATCAGATTCTTTTATTAGATCTTTTTTAGGATCACTATTAAAAACAATTCCAACAATTTCTTCTTTTTTGACATTCATTTCAATTTCAGAAACTCAAATAGAATCTTCATTTTCTGAATTTGTAATATTACCTAATAAATCACCAACAAAAAAAGGAGATGTAAAATTAATTAGTTTTTCTTTGAAGTTTTCTATTGTTTTTTTAACATCTTTATTATTTTCAACAATAATTTCATCTAAAAGTTTTAATGCATCTTTTGATATTTCATCTTTATTTTTAATCATTTCTTCTTCACCATTATCTGTTAAATCTATTATTTGATTTATCAATTTAGTGGCTTCTTCTTTTGTTTTATCACTAAGAACTAATTTAAATTCTTCTTTTTTTTCTTCTTTTTTTTCTTTAGATTTTTCTTTATCATCTTTTCCCTTAGTGTCAGTAGTTTTTTGTTCGCTTCTAGTTCCACCACATGCAATTACAACAGCACTTGTAGTTGCAATTAAAGTAACTGAACCTAACAAGGTTAGTAGTTTTTTCATAAATGTTTCCTTTCTAAAATAACCGGTTAATTAGCTACATATTTATGAATTTTATATAGCTAGAAACATTATATATATATATATATATATATATATATATAATGTCAAGGTTTTAAGGATATATGTTTTAAGGATATATGATAAATAATTAATTTAATCAGGATGCTCATACTTTTGTAGTTTAATCTAATAGTTATTTAATTACTAAAAAACAGAGAAAAAGATTAATAATCCAACGAAAAAGATTAAAAATCTTTATTTTTATATCAAGTTAAGATATAATTATTTTTGTATTGAATTGGAGTTGAAAAAGTTAATGGCAAGTGTTGTTGTTCATGATGGAGAAACAATCGAAAAAGCATTAAAACGCTTTCAGAAAGTTGCTTCATCAAATAAAGCAGAAGCTAGAAAACGTGAATACCACTTAAGCAAAAAAGAAAAACGTATTTACAAACAAAAACAAAACCGTAAATACAAATAGTGGTTAATAATTTATAATTAAGAGTCTTTATTAGGACTCTTTTTTTATACACTTTTTTAAAAATAGTTAATTTAAAAAAATTTTCTAATACTATATTGAGGTGATATTATGAATGATTATATCAATGCTTTTTTACATAAAATAGATAACAAATTTTTATATTTAGAATTAAATAATTTGGGTTATAGATATTTGTATTTAAAAAGAGATATTAAAAATTTTAAATTAAGTGAAAATAATAAAATTTATATAGCAACTAATGTGATTGATAATCTTTTTAAATGTTATGGTTTTTATAATCAACTAGTAAGAGATCTTTTTGAAATTTTAATAAATATTAATACAATTGGAGAAAAAACTGCTTTTTTAATTTTAGAAAACTACAGTTATGAAGAATTAATTGATATTTTTAAAAATGCTAAGACTGATAAAATTTTACAACTTAAAGGAATAGGAAGTTATACAGCAAGACTAATTATAAATAGTGTTCAAAAAGAGTTATTTAATAATAAAATAAGCGAAAAGAAAAATAAAGTAATTACAAGCTTAGAAAAATTAGGCTATAAAACAAAAGATATTTATAAAATCATCATTAATATTGATGAAGATTTAACTATAGATGAACTAACAAAATATGTTTTAGAAAAACTAAGTTATATAAATAATTAAAATTTATTAAAGGTGACAAAAGTGTATGTTTAGACCTGAGAAATGAGAAGAATATATTGGACAAAATAATATTTTAGATAATTTGAAAGTTTTTATTAAATCTGCAAAAAAGCAAAATAAAGTTGTTGATCATATTTTTATTTATGGTCCTAGTGGATATGGAAAAACTAGTTTAGCTTATTTACTAGCAAAACAACTAAAAACAAATATTAGAATTTTAAATGGTCCTAATTTACAAAAAGCTAGTGATATTATTTCAATTTTAACTAGTATTAAAGAAAAAGATGTATTGTTTATTGATGAAATTCATGCAGTTAATAAAGAAATATTAGAAATTATTTATCCAGTTTTAGAAGAAAATAAACTAAATATCATTATTGGTAAAGACTATAATTCTAAAGTTGTAAACATTGATTTACCTAAATTTACAATAGTTTGTGCTACTACTGAAATTAATAAAATGCCTATACCTTTATTAAATAGATTTCCAATTAATTTCACAATGCAAGAATATAATTTAGAAGATATGAGTAAAATTGTTGAATTATATTGTAATAAGTTTCAAATTAAACTTGATCAAGATATCTACTTATATTTAGCTAGTTTTTGTAGAAAAACACCAAGAATTGCTATTAATTTAATTAAAAGAATTAAAGATCATATCATTTGTGATAATCCTAAAAAAATCAATATTCATTATATTAAAAAAGTATTAGAAAAGCTAGAAATTTATGAACTAGGTTTAACAGTAACTGAAATTAATTATTTAAAAATGATTGCTAAAAATAAAAGAATTGGATTAGATAATATTGCACATTTACTAAATACAACTCCTTTAATTATTGCAAATAATATTGAACCTTTTTTAATAAGAGAAAGTTTAATTATTAGAACAATTAAAGGAAGAGAAATTACTTATAAAGGTTTAAAATATATTGAGAATTTTTAAAATTTTAATCTGAAAAACTTTTAATATTAATTAATTATTATTTTAAAATTTATTTAAGTTTAAAATTTTTAAACTATTTTTATTAAATAAAAAAAGAGGTTAGTTATGGAAAAATTTGATGTAGTTGTTCTAGGAGCAGGACCTGGTGGATATAGTTTAGCAAATATTTTAAGTATTAATAAACTAAAAGTTGCTTTAATTGAAAAAGAAGACTTGGGTGGAACTTGTATAAATAAAGGATGTATTCCTACTAAAACATTAATTAAATCAGCTAAAGTTCTTGAATTAGTTAAAAATGCAAAAAACTATGGAGTTTTTACAAATGATATTAAATATGATATTAAAAAAATTCAACAAAGAAGACTAGAAAATAAGACATTTTTTAATAATAGCATTCAAAAACAACTAGATTTAAACAATGTTAAATTTTTTAAAGGTTTTGGAGAAGTTTTAGATCAAAATAGTATTAAAATAAATGAACAAATTATTTATTTTGACAAACTAGTTTTAGCAACTGGTTCTAGATCTAAAGTTATTAATTTTCAAGGAATAGAAGAATCAATAAAAAACGGATATTTAATTAATTCAGATCAAGCTTTATACTTAGAAAGTGTTCCAAAATCAATGGTAATTATTGGAGATGGGCCCATTTCATTAGAATTTGCTTATTTTTATAATACTTTAGGTGTTGAAGTTACCATTTTAACTAATGTTGATTTTTTATCTCGATTTGATATGGATATTCAAAAAAGTGTTAAGCAATATTTTGACTTAAAAAATATCAGAGTTATTGATAGAGTAAATATTAAAAGAATTGATCTTGATAAAGTTTATTATGATGATAATAACTTTGTTCAAGCAGAAAAAATTCTTTTAGCTGTTGGTAGACAAGCTAATAATGAATCATTTAAAAATCTTGATATTAAAAAAGATAAAAATGGTTTTGTTTTAGTAGATGACTTAATGAAAACAAATTTTAATAATATTTATGCAATTGGTGATATAATTGGTTTAACTTTACTATCTTCTGTAGCTTATAAAACAGGTGATATTGTTGCTAGAAATATTTTAAAGTATAATGACTCTGAAAAATTTGATAAAAATCTTGTTCCTTGAGCAATTTATTTAAACCCAGAAATTGCTGGAGTTGGTTTGACTGAACAACAATTAATTGAACAAAAAATAGAATTTGAATCACTTATAATTAATTCAAAAGCACTTCCAAGAGCTCATGCAGATGGAATTGTTGCAGATTATTCTTTTATTAAATTTTTAATTGACAAACAAACCGATCAAATTTTGGGTTGTTTTATGATGATAGAAACTGCTAATATATTAATTAATCAAATTGCTTTATTTATGCAACAAAAATTAACTTTTACTCAATTACAAAGATCAGTTTATACACATCCAACTATTGCTGAAGCACTATATTATTCTTCAAGAATTAAAGGAATAAAGTCAAAATAATAAAACAAAAAAACTTATAGAGTAGTTCTATAAGTTATAAATAAAAAATTATTCAGTTTTAAATTTAATCATATATTCTGAAATAAAAGGATTTAAACCAATTAAAAAATCAATTTTAATTAATTCTTTAATGATTTTGTAAAGAATTAGAATTTTTTTACTACTTCCTTCTAAAAAACTAGTAATAAATTGATCAGAAAATATACTTTTTTTGGTTTCAAAAATAGAAAAGAGCTGGTCAATTAATGTCTTTTTAATAGAAATGTCTTTAGTTTCTTGAATTTGACTAATTAAAGTTAAAGTTTCATCAATATTTTCTTCAAAACCACTAATATATAATTCTTTTATTTTTTCTATAAGACTATTTAATAAATTATCATATAAATAATAAATATCATCATAACTAGTGTTACTTATTAGTTCATCTTCACCTAATTTAGGAAATAAACTTTCTAAATCAATAATTGAATTAAAAGATAAAGAATAAACATTAATATCAGTCATTAAAGTTAAGATTTTAGATAAATCTTCAACAATTTCTGTTGGATTAGACTCTGGTGTGCTTTTAAAAAGTTCAAGTGGATTTATTTTGTTTTCAGTTATAAAATTTTCTTTTTTAGTTTTTAAAAACTCTTTTAATTCTTCTCAATTATTTAAATCTAAAAGAGTCAAAACTAAATCTCTAGTTTTTTTATTACAAGTTTCTAATAATGGTTTGACTTTAGCTTTAGTATAAATCTTGATTTTCAACTTATTTGCTTTTTCTTTTTTAGCTATATTTGTTTCTTCTTCTAAAATACTATATATTAAATGTTGTTGTACTGTAATAAAAAAGAACTGTTTAACAGTAATATTATTTATCATATTTGCCTTTTCGTATTTTAATAATATATTAAATATCTTATTTTGATATTATTATAAATAGAAAAGATGATAAAGATGAATTTTAATAAAATTATCGTTGAAAATGAAAAATATTATTTAAATAAATATCAATATTTTTATATTAATAAAAAAGAAATAACTAAAATATTAAAACAAATAAGTTGACCTGCGATTATTGTTGATACTGAGTTTTTTAACAAAAGTCATAATAAAGAAGAATTACAACCAACTTTATATGATGATAATGAAAAAGATTTGGTTTATATTTTACAATACTCATTTGCAAAAAACTTAGAAGAAATTTATAACAGAATTAACCGTAAAGCAATTAAGTCACTATCTATAAAAAGAAGTTATAATGACAAGACTTATGATTTTTTTAAACAATATAATTTGTTAAAAAAAAGTTTTATTAATATGTGTATTAATAAAAATATAAAAACAATTATTTTTGCAGGTCAAAGTAATGATAAAAAAATTATCGAATCTTGAATTAATCAAAATAAAAGTTTATTAAAAAATAAAAAATCTGATTTATTTATATTAGATAAAACTACTAATGAATATAAAATTAATAGTTTAGATATTTATCAGGTATTAAATCATTTATCATTTGTTAATTTAGATAATAAAAATCAACAATTTTATAACCCTAAAAATATTCAAAAAGGTTGAATGGGAGAAAATACAATTACTATTCCTAGTTTAAGAAAATTTATTGATTATGCTAAAGATATTTTTAATGATAATAATTTAAATGATACTGAAAATATTTATTTAAGCTGTTGCAATGCTTTAAAATTATTTTCATTAAATAAAATGGATTTAGATGAGTTTAAAATATTAAATAAAAGTATTAATTTAGCTAAAACTCATTGTTTTAATGATGTATTAAAGATTTTATATTTTATTGATTTTATTTATGCTTTTTCTAGATTTAAAAACACTAATAATAAATATATTAAAAAAGATTAGGAGTTTTTATGAAATCATGTTTAGGTTGTGGAAGTTTATTACAAACTACAAATAAATTAGAGCAAGGTTATGTTAATGATTCTGAACACGCTTATTGTTTAAGATGTTTTAAAATCAAAAATTACAATCAACTAGTTGATAGTGAAATTAATGATAAACAGTTTATTAATAAAATTTCAACTTTAATTAAAGAAAATAAAAATAATAATTTAGTCTTTTATTATGTTTTAGATATTTTTGATTTATTTGGGTCAAGAATTTTAGAAATAGAAAACTTGATTAAAGACTTTAAAGTAATTTTAGTAGTTAATAAAATAGATCTACTACCAAAATCTATCAAACTAGAAAAAATCAGAAATTATATTAATAATATTTTTAAAAATAGTTTTTTAAAAAATGTTGAGATTTTTTTAACTAGCGCTAATAAGATCAACTTAGTTAAGCCTTTATTAAATAAAGTAATTAAAAATAATAAAAACCAACAATACTTTATTGGGGCAAGTAATGTTGGTAAATCTAGTTTAATTAATAAAATACTAGAAATAAATCATTTAATTCCAAGTATAGTTGTTTCAAAATTTTTTAATACTACTTTAGATTTTATTAAAATTCAACTAGATAAAAATACAACTATTTTTGATAGTGCTGGAGTCAGTAGAAAAAACAGTATTGCTAATTTAATGAATAAAAGATTTCAAAGTTATTGTTATTTTAAAAAAGAAATACAACAATTTACTTATCAATTAACAAATAATAATTCTATTTTCTTTTCTGGAGTTTGTTGATTTGATTATTTAAGTTCATTTAATCAAAAAACTAATTTTCATATTTATACAAATAAAGAAATTAACTTACATAGAACTAATACTAAAAATGTTATAAGATATTGAAATAATAATAGAAAAAACTTAATTCCATATATAAACAATAGTGAAAAAATTCAAGTTTATAAATTTAAATTTACAAAAGAACATTTAAACAATTGATATGATATTTCAATATCTGGATTAGGTTGAATTAATTTTAAAGTTGAAAATGAAATGATTATTAAAATTAATATTCCATCAGATGAAAAAACTGTACTAGTTAGTTTAAATGAACCTTTAATTTAAACCAGTTATTAGCTAGATTTTTTTTAAATCTTTAGCTTTAAAAATAACTGGTTTTTTAAATTTTTTATTAATATCCAAAATCATATTTTCTATTTTTAAAGCATTATCTATTTGATTTTTATCAACTTTGGTTTGATTTTCAATATCAAGTTGTACTCAATTTTGATTTTTATGAATTAGTTTGCTAACACCTACTCCAATTAACAAAATTCCTTTATTTTGTTCATATAAACTATAAAAACAATCTAATGCACTATTATAGATTTTTTCAAAATCATTAGTATGGTTTTTTAAAGTAATTTGTTTGTGTCTACTTGCTAAGTTTTTTTGTTTATCAAAAAGTTTTTCATCAATTTTATATCTAATTTTAATTTCAATAGTTTTACATAATAATTGATTTTTGTGTAATTTATATGAAATAAATTTAGATAAATTTAAAATAATAGTTTCTATTTCATCATATTGATAAATTGGTGTATTTAAAGTTGTTTCTTTTGAAATACTTTTATAATCATTTGATAAATAATTAATATAATCACTACCTAAACCTAAAGCTTCATTTTTTAAAGCTAGACCTTTTTTATTTAATAATTGATAAACTTCAACATCACTTAATAAAGCTAAATCTTTAATAGTTTTAATTTTTGTATTATTTAAAAGTTTAGCTGCTGATTGACCAAAACCATACATTTTATTAATTGAAATAGGCCAAATGCTATCTTTAAAATTACTAGTTGTTGTTAAAGTAATTCCGTTTGGTTTATCTAAACTAGTTGACATTTTAGCACTAAATCTATTAAACCCAATTCCAATTGAACAAGTTAGATTAAATTGATCATAAATATCTTTTTGAATATTTTTAGCTAGTATAAGTACACTTGTATTTTTAACTAAATCACTTACATCTAAATAAGCTTCATCAATTGAAGCAACTTCAATTTTATTAGTATAATTATTTTTTATAAAATCTCAAATTTGATATGAAATATTATTAATAAAAATCATATCTGGTTTAACACTTATAATTTGAGGATAAAGTTTTTTTGCTTTAAATAAAGGCATAGCTGCTTTAATATTATATTTTCTAGCTTCATAACTAGCTGTTGAAATAATAGATTTATCAAAACTATTAGAAATTACTACAGGTTTATTTTTTAATTCAGGATGTTTTAGTTGCATACAACTTGCAAAAAAAGCATCCATATCTATATGAATAATAGTTTTGTTAAACATCTTTCTCCTATGTTGTATAATTAGTATTAAAAGTAGATATATAAATTATAAATTTAAAATATAATAAATATTAAAACTACTATTTAAATAAAAAACTTAGAATTATAAAATTAATTTACAGTTTTAATTTAAATTACTAATAAGATTATGAACAAAACTAATAAAAAAATTATTTTATTATTACAATCAATAATAATATCTGTTGTTATTTTTTTTATATTTTTAAAAACAAATCAAAATATTAACATAACTTATGTTAATAAAATGATTACTAATACTTCAAATAATACTAATTTATCAAAAGAAAATAGATCATATTTTTCTTTAAGAGATGATTATATTTTATTTAATCAATATCAATATAATACTGGGTTGTGTTGAGATTTTAGTGCTACAAAATCATTAGAAACTTCATTAATGATTAATAATAATGAAATGTATGATTTATCAGAAGCAAGCATTTCAATTAATCAAAAAGATCTAATTGGTGGTGGTGCTTGGTTTTTTGATTATGATCAACTAATTAAAGAAAATGGAATTAGTTTTGAATCTGATTTCAAATTTGGTGATTTATATTATGTACCAAATAAAGGTGAATATAAAACTTGATTACAAAAAATATATAATTCTAAAAACATTAAATCATTTAGAGATCAAGTAAAAGATGTTAGATTTAATAGATACGATCTTTTAAATATAAAAAAACATATTGTAAATAATGGTTCATTATTTGTTCCAATTAAAAACTATGCTACTAAAGAAAATCAAAACTACAAACATATTAGTATAAAAACTAATAATAAAACTAAAGTTCATGAACTAATTTATACTAGTAAAATAAATACACATGCTGTAAGTATTATTGGGTGAGATGATCAATATTTAGCTAGTGATAATTCTAAAGGTGCTTTTATTGTTTTAAATAGTGATAGTTATTATAGTAATAATGATGGGATAAATTTTTTACCTTATAATTCTAAAGCAATTATTAATGATTTAAATGGGTACGAATATATTGGTGATAAATTATTAATTTCAAAAAGTAATAATAATTTTAATAATGAATTTTCTAATTATTACAATACAAAAAATTATGGTCAAAAAAACTATAGTTCAAAAGCAAAAAACACAAATATTTTTAATACAACTCAAGATGTAAAAATAGAATATCAAATTAATAATAATCTTGCTAAACTCTATAATATTAATGCTTATGTTTATTTAAATGATCTTGATGTTTCTGATTTATTTAAAATAAATTCTGATCAAAATAAAATAACTATTCAAAGTAAAGATAAATTAAAATCTGGTAGTTATACAGTTAAACTAATCTATCAATATAGTTTATTAAAAGATAAAACAAATACAATAAAAGTTAAACATGAACATAGACAAATTTATCTTTTAGATCAAACAAATACAATTTCAGCTAACTCATATTGAGATTATAATAACAAACAACATTTAGTTTTTCATAACTATAATAGTTTTGTTGCAAATGACAATTTACCTGTAATTTTTATAGATAAAAATAATAATCTTAATTTTGAATACAAACCTCTTTATCTTTATAGTGATAAAAAAGATAAAATAAGCTATAAAATAAATCAAAAAGATATCTTAAAACCTGAAACTATCTCAAATAAAGATCAAAATGAATTTCAATTAGATATAGATAAATATGTAGATAATAAAAAAATAGCTTCAAATAAGTATCAATTTTATAGACTAGATAATAATATTAATTATTATTTTGCAAAAATTTATTTAACAAATAATACTAAAATTAAAAATTTAGCTAATGAAATTCCTTTTTTTAAAAATAGTTATTTTGATAAAAAGTATTTAGACACACCTACAAATAATAATTTAAAGTTTTTAAAATATATATATATAAATAAAAACGGAGAAGAACAAGATCTATTATTTGATCAATCTAAAAATAAGTACTATATATCATATGAAATTATAAATAGTTTAAAAACTAATGTATTAAATTTAAATTATATAGGTAATAAACATAAAACTAATAATCAAACATATAATACACCAATTATTATTAAACCTGTATTTAAAGAAGAAGAACCAATTTTAATAATAAATAATATTAAAAAAGACTATTTAACAAATCAAAAAATTAATGATGAATTTGATATTAAAATAATAAATAATAACCAAATAAAACATATAAAACCAAATGTAAAAATTAAAAATATTAATAATAAATATATTGATACAATAAAATATAATGACAATAAAATTATTTTAGAATTTGAATATGATAACAAAACATATAATCTTGATTTTCATATCAATCCTGTAAAAAGAATAATAAATATCAAACCTAAACTAGAAAATACATTTATATATGATACAAACTACCATAAACTAGAATTTGATACACCAATTGATAAAAATATTATAAAAATAACTAATAATGAACATATTAATTCAGGAAACTATATAACAATATTAGAAATTATTGATAATAATTATGTATTTAATAATAATAAAAACAAATTAGAATTTAAATGATCAATAAAACCAAAAAAGATTTCAGAATCATCAATTATAAATAAAGATAAATTAATATTTGATAATAAAGTTTTATACTCATATGATAATAAAGTATTTAAAGAATATCATTCACTTGATAAGTTAGAAATTCCTTTTAATAAAATAGTTTATTTTAAATATAAAGATGATCTTAATCATGATTCTTCTTCAACAATTAAAATTAATCTTGAAAAATATAACTTACAAAATAATAAAAGTAAAAATATTTTAATTATAGTTTTATCAATAATTATACCTATTAGTTTAATAACTATAATTACAATAATCATAATCATAATTAAAAACAAAAATAAAAAACATATCAAATAAATACTTAGATATAAAAAAGCGTTACTTTTTTAGTAACGCTTTTTAAATAATACTTATTTTGTTTTTTATTAAGTAATTTTAATTTAATAAGTCTTTAATTTTTCCTACGTTTCCCACTTAGTCGCGAAAACACTCAGTTTTCAGCGACTATATTTTTTTATAAAAAAATATAATTTATTATGCTTTTATGCTTAAATATGATATAATAAAGACGTGAAGAAGTCAAGAAATGATGTAAAAAGACAATGAAGAACATCAATAGCAAGAGTTAAAAAAGGCGAATACTTATCAATTGGAGTGCTAAGACCAGATAACAAAGGTTTTGTATATAGATTAGGATATGGATATTTACATGAATTAAAACAATATCATGATGATCCGCTAGCAATTATCAAAGCAATTATTGCAAACTTTCCATTGTCTTGAACAAAAGAACAAGCAAGAACTAAATTAGATGAAATTTTTAAAGAGAAAAAAGAAACCAAAAAAGAAGTTTTAGAAAGGTTTAAAGGTTACGAAGTAGTTGAAAAACTATTTGATTATTTCAATATTTTTAATGATTGTTCTCCCACAAAATCGACAACATTAAAAGATGTTGTTTTACAGTTGATTTATCAAAGAATTAAAAATCCAATAAGTGTTTTTAACACTTATAAGACAGCAAAAAAAGAAAAAATAGACACTCATTCAAAAAATTCATTTTATAGATCATTAGACTATATAGCAAAAAACAAAGATGAAATTTTAAGAAATTTAAATGCAAAAATTTGTGCAAATACCAATAGAAAAATTGATGTATTATGATTTGACGCAACAACTACTTATTTTGAAACATTTTCTCGTGAAGGTTATAAAAAAACTGGTTATTCAAAAGATGGAAAATTTAAAGAAGACCAGATTGTTATAGGTATGGCAACTGATGAAAATGGAATACCGTTACACTACAAAATATTTCCAGGAAATGTTGCTGATTCAAATACTTTAATACCATTTATGCTTGAAATTGCAGATATTTATGAAGTTAACAGTGTAACTATAATTGCTGACAAAGGAATGAGTGTTAATAGAAATATTAGATTTTTAGAATCTAAGAATTGAAAATACATAATCTCATACAGAATGAAAGCTGGAAGCAAACAATTTAAAGAGTATATATTAGATGAAAAAGATTATATAAATGATGGTGGTTTGATATACAAAACTCGTGATATTGCATCTTCATACAATAAAAAAAGAATTAATGGACATTTTAGAAGACAAATAATTAGTTTTAGTCAAAAACGAGCAACTAAAGACAAAAACGATAGAGACATTTTAATTCAAAATTTCACTAAGAAAATGAATAAAGATAATCTTGTTTCTTGTGATGATTTAGCGGGATCTAAAAAATATAGATTCTTTAAACCTATAAACAAAGGTGCATTTTATGAACTTGACATAGAAAAAATACAAGAAGATCAAAAATATGATGGATACTATGTTTATGAAACAAACAGAACAGATTTATCAGTAAAAGAAGTTATTAATTTATATTCAAAACAATGACAAATTGAGTCTAATTTCAAGACATTAAAAGGTAAATTATCTCTTCGTCCAATGTATTTATCAACTTGAAACCATATTGTTGGTTACATTTGTTTATGTTTCATTTCATTAGTGTTTTTAAACTACATCATCTACATTCTAAATTCAAAATTAGGACTGACTGGAAAAAGCAAAATCACTGAGCATAAAGTGATTAATGTTATCAAAGAAGTTAAAGAAATTGAAGTATTTGTAAATAAACAAAAAATCGAAACTATACAAGTGTATAATGATGAGTTACAAGAAAGTTGGCAAACTTATCAAATATTATTAGAGCTTTTAACAAAAGAAAAAGTCACTTAGACATTACATTATAAAAAACATAACTTATGAGATCAAAAATTTACATAAGTATGTTTTTTTGTTTTATGCTTAAACTGGGAAACGTAGGAAAAACATATCAAATAAATACTTAGATATAAAAAAGCGTTACTTTTTTAGTAACGCTTTTTAAATAATACTTATTTTGTTTTTTATTAAGTAATTTTAAGTTAATAAGTCTTTAATTTTTGAAGCAACTATATCAATAGCTACATCATTTCCTTTTTTAAATGGTATTACAATATCTGCATAATCAATAGTTTGTTCTATAAAAAGATCATGCATAGGTTTAACATCAGTTAAGTATTGATCAATAACACTTTCAATAGTTCTATTACGTTCTTTTATATCTCTGACTAATCTTCTAATAAATCTTAAATCATCAGGAGTTTTTACAAATATTTTAATATCTCCAAGTTCGCGTAATTTTTCAAAATGTAATGAAAAGATGCCATCAACTATAATAACATCACTAGCTTTAATTAGTTTTTCTTTATTTGTTCTAATATGTTTTTTATAATCATAAGTTGGAACAAAAATATCATGTCTTTTTAAAAGTTGTTTTAAATCTTTAATTAAAAGATCAATATCAATTGAATTTGGGTGATCAAAATTAATATGGTTTCTTTGCTCTAAAGATAAGTTAGTAAAATCTTTATAGTAATTATCCATTGAAATATGTTCTACAGATTTATCTTTTAAAATCTCATTAGCTATTTTACTAGCAATAGTTGTTTTTCCACTAGCACTACCACCAGCTATTAAAATAATGCTAACTTTTTTACTCATATTTCTCCTTAATAATCATTATTTTATTTATCTGTATTTAGTTTATTCTTTTTATTTAGTTTAATTTTAAAAATATTAGAATAATTTTGACAAACTATACCAACTACAGTTAAATATAAAACAATAATTCCAATATGTGATCCAATAGCGCCTATTTTATTAACCATAAAAAATATGCTTGCTAAAAATAATAAAACTATAGTAATAACAAAAATTACAAAATTAGTTATAAATAAAATTTTTTCTACTTTTCTAGTTTGTTTAACAAAAGTTAGTAAAAAAGGAATAACTAATAATGATGAACTTAAAACAATTCCACTTACAGCTAAACCATAAGCAGGATTAACTCTACCTAGTAAGTGTAGTTGAGCATTATGACCATAACCAAATGATTCATTTGCAATTATAACGATCATAAACATATAAATTATAGTTAATAAATTAAATAAATATTTTTTCATCATATCTCTTTCTTTTTAATATCTATATTTCTATTTTTTTATAACACAAAAATATAAAAAATAAAAACATCAGATCCAATTTATTCAGTTAGTAAAACAATAGCTTTAGTATAAATTTCTAACATTTTTTTTAGATCATCAATTTTAACATACTCATTGTAAGCATGCATTGTTGAATTTTCAATATCAAATTCTGCACCAAAAGCTACAACATTAGGCATAGCTTTAGCATATGTTCCACCACCAATAGCTATAGGTTTTGCCTTGTAGTCTTGAGTTACTTCTTGATAAACTTTCATAATTTTTTTAATTAAATCAGAATCTTGATGAACATACAAACTATTATCAATTTTTTTAACTTCTAAAGATAAATTAATTTTTTCTAAATATTTAGTTAATGTTGGAATGAAAATTTGATTTGGATTAGTGAATACAGGGATTCTAAAATTTAAACAAATTTTAGAATCTTTATTTTTAATTTGAATAATTCCAACGTTTTGAGTAAGTTCACCAGTCTCATCAGAAATATCACCAAAAACATTTTTTAGGTTAAAGTCTAAATGTACATCATTAGCTAAATAATCTGTAATTTTATGATGAACATCATTTTCATACATACTTTTAGCTAATCAAGTTGCTGCATTAATTCCATATCAAGGTAAACTACCATGCCCGGCTTTTCCTTGAACAATTAACTTATCATTTTCAATTTTAGTTGTTATATCATTTTTATTTAGATATTCTTGTATTTCTTTAATTTTTGGTCCTTTATATCAAACAGTGTCACAAACTACATTATAAGCAGCTCCACCACTAATTTGAATATCAGTTTCTTCATTAGAAACAATATCTAAATCAGCAATTCATTTTTCAGCATAAACAACAGGAAATTCACCATCTGGAGTATATCCTAAATCAGCAATCCCATGATCTTTAACATAAGTTTCAATTGAATCTCATGTAGTTTCTTCAGTTAATCCAAAAATTAGTCTAATTTTATATTTTGAAGATATATAATTATGATCCTTTAAATATTTTAAGGCAAATAAATTCATCATAGCAGGACCTTTATCATCAAAAGTTCCTCTTCCAATTAATTTATTATCTTTAATAATTGGTGTGAAAGGATCAGTAACTCATTGTTCAATATTTCCTGGTGGAACTACATCTAAGTGAGCTAAAATTACAAATAATTTTTCACCAGTTCCATAATCAACAAATCCGTATTTATTATTAATATCTTTATAAGTTTGAAAACCTAAATTATTAGCTAGATCAATTACATAATCTAATATCTCTTTACAACCTTTTCCATAAGGAGCATCTTTTGTTGGAGCAGTTAAAAAAGAAGGTATAGACACAACTTTCATTGTTTCATTTAATGCTTGATCAAAATATTTAGATATTAATTCTTTTTCATCGACTTTCATAATATGCACTCCTAATATAATAATATAACAAATCAAATATAATAATCATTTATCATCTTAGCTATAAATATAGTTAAATTATTTATCTTAAAAAAAAGACTATATATTATAGTCTAAATAAAAAAACAAAATTAAAATATTTGTTTATATAAATTTATTTTAAAATATCGTTTCAATATTTAACAATTAAATGTAATCTAGTTATAGCAGTTCCAACAACAACACTATGTATTCCTAAATTTAAAATTTCTTTTGCTTGTTGTGGAGTTCATATTCCACCTTCAGCAATAATTGGTTTTGTAATTACTTTTTTTAAATCTCTTAAAAATTGATAATCATTTTCTAAATTGTTATGTCCTTTTGTTTGGCTTGTACAACCTCTTAAAGTCGAACCTATTAAATCAAATCCTAAATTCTGAGCATTAATAGCATCTTCTACACTAGAACAATCAGCCATTAATAATTGATTAGGATATTTTGTTTTAATTGTTTTAACTAAAGTTGTTAAATCTTGATCAGGTCTAGTTCTTAAAGTAGCATCAAGAGCAATAATGTCTACTTTTAAATCAACTAATTGATCTACTTCTTTAATTGTTGGAGTAATAAAAACTTCACTATTGTCATAATGTTTTTTAATTAAACCAATAATTGGAACATCTACAACTTTCTTAACTGCTTTAATATGTTCAACTTGACTTAATCTTAATACTTTAGATCCGCCTAAAACTAGTGCATAAGCCATTTTGCTTAAAACATAACTATCATTTAAAGGTTCATCATCGATTGCTTGACAAGAAACAATTAATGTATTTTTAATTTGATTAATTAAATCCATATTAACCTTTCTTAAAAAATAAATAACTTTCTAAATTATTATAAAACAAAACCTCTAATTTAATTAGAGGTTATAAATTCTAATTTTTAAAATGTTTATCAACTAATAAATGTAAAATTCCTAAAACACCAGAGTCATTTTTATTTAAAGTGTATTTTATTTGTATTGTATTAATATTATAAAATATAAATTCTTTTTTAAATTTAGCATTTATTAATTCTAAAATTTGTTCACCACAATAACTAAATCCACCACCAATATAAATTACTTCTGGAGATAATAAATAAGAAATTGTGCATAATAAATTAACTAATTTATCTAAATAAATATCTATTTGTTCTTTATAAAAATCATTTTGATTATATAAAGTTCAAATATCACTAGAATTATAATTATGCTTTTGTTGATTTAATTTTTCAATAAATTTAGATCAAGATAATTCTGTATCAAGAATTTTATTTGAATTTTTAATTGCTCCAATTTCTCCAGCTATACCATTATTTCCTAAAAAAAGTTTTTCATTTAAAATGATCCCCATACCAACTCCAGTTCCTAGAGTTAGTGTGATACTATTTTTAATTTCTTTATCATTAACATATTCAATATAACTAGCACTATTAGCATCATTAATAATTTCAATTGGAACTAAATTTTTATAACTAATTAAAAAATCTTTTATATAAGTTTTTAAGCCAAAATTAGAATAATTTTTAATATTTTGATTTGCAAATTTAATCACTCCGTTTTTATCAACAACTCCAGCAGTCGCTATTCCTATACCATCAAGTGGTAAATTAGAACTGATAATATCAATTAATTGTTTAATTAATTCATCTTTTATAGGAATAGTTTTAATACTATTAATAAATATAGGTTTTAAATCTTGATTAAAGACACCATATTTTATAGAAGTTCCACCAATATCAATAGATAAATATTTTTTTATATTAGTCATATAAAATTTTAAAAACTATTTTAGTAATTTCATTAAAATTAGCTTTGATTTTTGGTGAATGTGCATCTGTTGAAAAAAATAAAGAAAAACTTTGATCATTTTGATAAATTGTTTTTGTAGCTTTTGTTTTATATAAATAAACATCATCTTTTTGGTTATATAAAACTTGTTCATTTAAATCATTTACAAACTCATGACCAATATATTCATCTCCACTAATAATAATGTGAAGGCCTAAATATTTATCATGTGATTCAAAAATAGCATCATTTATATCTAGTGTTTTTGTAGTAAATTTATTATAAAATAGTTTATCATTTATAACATTAATTCCATCTTTAAGAGATTTTAAATCATGTTCTTGAATGAACTTAATAGCTAAATCAATATTTTTATGAATATTTAAATATCTATTTAAATTAGAAATTTTGTCGTAAATCATTTTTTCTCCTAATCACTTTTAGCTACTTTTTTTGTCTAATTTTTTTAATTAAATCTTTTTTAAATTGATTTTCATTAGCTTTAATTTCTTGTCATTCTTTTTCACCAGCTTCAATCATTTTATTAAAATCTTCTTTTGAAAAAGTATGTATAGTCAAACCTTCTAGTTTATCAATTTTTTTATTTTTAAAAATGAAACTTGATAAATATCCTAATAATAATCCAACTATAAAAGCTAAAATAATTCCATAAAAATCTGAAACTACAGTAGTTTTTGATGTTTTATTGACTATAAAAATAGCTAAAACAATAATAAATGAACTAATTGATCCTAAAATTGCTCCAATATTTGAAGTTCTTTTTGTAAAAATACCTAATAAATAAATTACAGTAACTGAAGTTCCAAACAATCCAATAACAGCAGCAAATAAATCTAATAAATTATCAGCTTTAGAAATAATTAAAACTATTGAAGCAATAGTTCCTAATAAACCAATACCTAGAATTAATCCTTTTGCTCAATACATTTTTTCTTTATCTTTTAAATTAGATTTAATTCTTACTAAAATGTCTTCAACAATACAAGTAGCAGCTGAATGAAGTGATGATGTTATTGTACTCATTGATGCTGAATAAATTCCAGCAATTATTAACCCACTTATACCAATTGGTAATACTGTTACTATAAAATAAGGTAAAATTTGATTATTTGCTTTAATTCCAATACTTTTCATTATATCTTCTATATTAGTTAACCCTGTTTTTTGAACATAAAAAGCATATAGCAATGTACCCATACCATAAAATAGTAAAATAGTAATTAAAGCTAAAATAGCATTAGTTCATAAACCTTTTTTTACTTGTTTAAAACTTTGATTTGATTGATATCTTTGAACAACATCTTGTGAACCTATATATTGATAAAAAGTATTAATTAATTGACCAAAAAATAGAACTAGTATTCAAGGTTTGGCTCAATTTTGTGGAATAATTGATTCTTTTTCTAGTAATTTATGATTGTTAATTACAATGTTATTTACTTCTGATAAATTTTCTATTTTTATTAAAGCAAAAATAATTGCTAATAAAATTCCACCTATTAAAACAATAGCTTGAATAAAATCAGATCAGATAACTCCATTTAATCCACCTAAAACAGTTGAAATTACACAAAATATTCCGATAATAACAGCTATTAAATAAGGATTAATATTTGTAACTGCAGTTAAAGCAATAGTTGGTAAATAAATAATTAAACCAACTCTAATAACATGAAATAAAATAAACATTAAACTAGCAGACACTCTTAAAAAGTAACTAAAACGTTTTTCTAAAAAACCATAACCAGAAACATCATTTAATTTTTTAAAAAACGGAATTATAAATCTAATCAATAATGGAGTAGCAATAAAAATTGTTAGATTTCCAAATGCAAATAACCAGTCTGATGAAAAGGCTTTTGCTGGTGTAGCCATATAAGTAATAGCTGATAAAGTAGTTGCATAAATTGAAAAACCAGCTACTCAACCCGGGGTTTTTCCTCCTGCTTTAAAATATTCATCAGTATTATTAGCTTTTTGTAGTTTTGATTTAACTTGAAAGTATAGACCAATTGACAATGTAAATAATAAATAAATTACCAATACTACATAATCTACTCAATGAAATGATTTAATAGCACCATTAGTCATATTTTTAGTAAATAAAATTAAATTACTCATATTCTAAATATCTTTTAAATATTTTTCTTGAATCTCTTTTGCTTTTAATGCATATTGAGAAATTGATTGAGTCATTGGTAATCTACAAAATACTTCACTTAAATCATAATGCTGTCTAATAATTTCTTTTAAAATTCCATATAATCCATTTGCTAAAACTATATCAATAAAATCATTAATTTGTTTTTGTAATTCTAAAGCTTGTTGGTTTTGTCCATTTTTAACTAGTTCAAATAATTGTTTTGCTTTTTTTGCATTAACATTAAATGTTGAGCCTATAAAACCATCAATATTATAAATTGATGCAGATAATTGTTGTTCATCAAAGCCATAATATACTAATTTATCAGGAAATTTTGCTTTAATTCTTTCTAAAGTATATAAATCAGTTGCTGTGAATTTAACTCCAATAATTCCATTAATAGCAAATAATTTTTCAAAAGCTTCAAGTGAAAAATTAACACCTGATAATAATGGGATATAATAAGCAATTAAAGGCAAATTTGTTGATTCTTTAATTTCTTTATAATAATTTAAAATTTGATCTAAACTAAACTTGTAATAAAAAGGAGTAACAGCACTAATAGCATCATATTCTAATTGTTCAGCTAATTTTGCTTGCTCTATTGATTCATAAATGTTTAAAGAACCAACTTGAGCAATTAATGGTATTCTTTTATTAACATGTTTAGCAACAATTTCTAAAATTTTTTTTCTTTCTGAATTTGAAAGCAAGAAAGCTTCACCAGTTGACCCATTTACATAAAGTCCATCAACTTTTGAAATTTCAATATTATAATCAATAAACTTTTTTAATGCTTGCTCATTTATTGAACCATCTTTTTTATATGGAATCAATAAAGCAGCAAACACACCTTTTAGGCTTTTCATATATATCTACTGCCTTTCTTATACTATATTAATTTTTAAATAAGAAATGTAATACTATTTATTAAGTATCCTTATACTATTATTATATCTAATATAGTATTTTCTTATATTACTACTAGACTAGATTAGTCTAAAAGTTAATCAATTTTAAAAAAAACATAAAAAAAGAACTCAAAATCCCCCGAACCCCATATTCCGGACTAAAAATCCAGGAAATGGGGTTTTTATATGTCCAAATTAGATTTAGAAAAAAAGTTAAAAATTGTTAAAGAAGCTAAAAAACTTAATGTAAAAAGGAGCACTTATTTAGCAAATAAGTATAATATTTCAGATTCAACTGTAAAAAATTTAATTAATAGATTTGAAGCATTCGGAATTGAAGGACTTATTAATAAGGATAAAAAACCTTATTATAGTCCAAAATTAAAACTCAAAATTGTATTATATAAACTTAAAACTAATCAGTCTTATGATGAAATTGCAAGAAAATTTAATATTGTTTATTCATCAACTATAGCTGGATGATTTAAAAAGTATAAAGAATATGGATTTTTAGGGTTAAATAATAATATAGGGAGACCTAAGAAAAATATGAAAAACCCTAATAAAAAACCAACTAAAATAAAGAAATCTCAAGTAGAAATTAACAATGAACAACAGATTAAGGAATTAAAAGAACAAGTTGAATACTATAAGTTGGAGGCTGAATTCTGAAAAAAGTTCCACACCTTGTTGACAAAACAAAAATCAACAAGAAAAAAACAAAAGTAGTTTTAGAATTACTAAAAACACACAAAAAAGTTAAAATTTCTGTTCTCTTAAAAATAGCCAAGCTGCCTAAATCTTCTTTTTATGAATGAAAACATAAGTTAGAAAATACAATAGATAAAAACAAAGAATTAAAGGAAATGATTGTTGATATTTTTAACAAATCATTTGAAACATATGGGTATAGAAGGCTAAAAATAGCTTTAGAATCAAAAGGATATATTGTTAATCACAAAAAAATTTTAAGGTTAACTAAAGAGCTTGGTGTTCAGTGTATCAAATTTAGAACAAAAAATGGAAGATATAGTTCTTATAAAGGAACTGTTGGAAAAATTGCAGATAATGTTTTAAAAAGAAATTTTCATTCTTTACAAGAAAACAAAGTTTGATGCACTGATGTAACAGAGTTTAAAGTTAATGGTCAAAAGTTATATTTATCACCAATTATTGATCTTTACAATGATGAAATTATTTCGTATTCGATTCAAACTAATCCTAACTTAAACTTAACAAATTCAATGCTAGAAAAAGCACTTAAAAAGGTTAAAAATACAAATGGTTTGTTAATTCACTCTGATCAGGGATTTCATTATCAACACATTAGCTGAGTTAAAAAACTAGAAGAAAATAACATAACACAAAGTATGTCTAGAAAAGGTAATTGCTTAGATAATGCTATTATAGAAAACTTCTTTGGTTTATTAAAACAAGAAATTTATTATGGTGAAAAATATAATTCAGTAGAAGAGTTAACTAAAAGGATTCATAAATATATTTATTGATATAACAACATAAGAATAAAAGAAAAATTAAAAGGATTGTCTCCTGTACAATTCAGAAAACAATCCTGTTATAATATTGAAAAATTTTAGTCCGTGTTTATGGTAGCGGGGGGAAAGAGCTCTTAACTATTAGTTAGGAATAACACTTACTCTAGTACGGTTTTTTCCAAATTTTTCATACTTAACAATACCAGAAATTAAAGCAAATAAAGTATCATCTCCACCACGTCCAACGTTTAAACCAGGATGAATTTTAGTTCCTCTTTGTCTATAAATAATTGAACCAGCATTAGTGAATTGACCATCAGATTTTTTAGCTCCTAAACGTTTAGATTCTGAATCACGACCATTTTTAGTTGACCCAACTCCTTTTTTAGAAGCAAAATATTGTAAACCTAATAAGAAACGCATTTTAAGACACCTCCTTTAATCTTGTGTTTTTTTTGTATTGAATAGTAATAGTTTGTAATTGAATTTTTAACATATTTAACATTAATTGTAAATTTTGATTATCTTCTTTTTTTACAAAAATAGTTATTTTATTTTCTAAAACTTCAATATCTACATCATTTTTATAATAATTATCGATTGCATTCAAAGCTCCACTAATAATAGCAGTTAAGCCAGCACACACTAAATCTTTTCCATATTCTGCACTATTAGCGTGACCTTGCATTTGTAATTTAATGATTTTATTATCTTTATATTTAATTATGATATCAACCATAATTACTTAGCACTAATTTCTTCAATTTTTACTTTTGTATAAGGTTGTCTATGACCATAAATTTTATTTACATTTTTCTTTGGATGATATCTTATAACACGGATTTTTTTTGCTTTTCCTTGTTTAATGATTGTTCCTAAAACTTTAGCACCTTTAATAGTTGGTGTTCCAATTTTACCATCAATCATTAAAATTTCATCAAATGCAATTTTATCATTAACTTCACCTTTAATTTTTTCAATAAAAATTTCTTGACCTGGTTCAACTTTAATTTGTTTTCCACCAGTCTTAATGATTGCAAACATTATTTTCCTCCAGTCTAGACTCGCCTATGTATGTGAGTTATACTTCTTTAAAACATACAAAAGAGCGGTTGAAACTTTTTTTCAACACTTATATATTACTATATTGAATTAAATAAAACAAGATAACTACTAAAAAGGTTTTAATTAATCAAAAATACTAATACTTTGATCAAAATCACTATAAATATCAGTTGATGAATCACTATTGTTATAAGCATCGTTGTAATTTATTTTAATATTATTTTTACTATTTCCTACTTCTAGAACTGGAATTTTAATTTCTTGAGCTTTTGTTTGTTGAATTTTTAAATCAACTAATTTAGTATTATCAACTTTAAAACTGTTATTTCCAATTTTATATTCTGCTTTTATTGGATTTTTGCTTGCTTGATAAAAAGCAAAACCTATACTTGCAATATCAGTTATAAAATTAGAAATTCCTTCAAATCCAGATTGTACAATTTTAGCTATTCCAGTAACTAAAGCTCCACTAATACTAGCGCCTCCAATAATTTCTTTTGTGTCTTCTAAATTAATTTCTTTCATAATATACCTCCTATTAAGGTATTAGAAAATTTTTTTCAAAGTGTACTTTTTATATAAAATATTTTTTGAAATTTTAGTTTTTAAATATACAATTTCACAAGCTTGCTTTAATTTATAACCTTTTATGATTTGTTCATCTATTAAATTAATTAATTCTAAATCAGTAAATTCGTTTTTATTTATTTTAACGATTTTGTCAATAATGATTACAAATTCACCTTTTAAAACAAATTCATCACTATTTATATACTTATTAATTTGATCAATAGTTCCATAAATAATCTCTTCATTTATTTTAGTTAATTCTTTAGCAATAACTATTTTATGATTTTTATCTAATATTTCATTTAAACAATTTATAGTGGATTTAAGTCTATGAACTGATTCATATAAACAAATAATTGAATCATTAGCATATTTATTAATTAATTCATTTAATTCATTTTGTTTACTAATTTGATTTTTATTTTTTAAAAAACCATAAAAATAATGACTATCAATCAAAAAACCACTAGAAATCAAAGCATGCACATAAGCAGATCCAGCACCTATTGCTGTAATATTACAATTAATTTCTAATTCTTTTAATTGATTAATTAGATAACTTGCTGGATCACTTATTATAGGAACACCAGCATCACTTATAATTGCAATATTTTTATTTTGGTTCAATATATTTATAATTTGATCGATTCTTAAATTTTCATTAAATTTATGTAGTGATAATAAATTACTAGTAATCTGATATTTATCAAGTAGAACTTTACTAGTTCTAGTATCTTCACAACAAATAACATCAACTTGTTTTAAAGTTTGAATTGCTCTTAAGCTAATATCTTCTAAGTTTCCAATTGGAGTTGTAATTAAATAAACTGTTGGCTTATTATTCTTATAAGTTTTTTGAATAATCATATATTTTAAAATCCTTATTTTTATTTTAAATTTAATAAATAAAAAAATAGTCAAATGACTATTTTTTTTGCTTGTGAGTTTCATGTTTATTACAATTACTGCAGTATTTTGAAACTTCTATTTTAGGTTTCTTTTTATCATTCTTACCGATGTAGTTTTCATTTTTACAAACTGTACAACGTAAAATGTATTTTTCACGCATTTTAACTACCACCTTTCACACATATCAAACTTTTATAACACTTATAAGATATTACCAATTTAAAAAAAGGTTTTCAAGTTTTTTAAGTGTTTATTGATTATATATCCTATTTTAAAAGTAAAAATAGAATGAATTATAGTAAAATTATTGTTGTAGATAAAGGAGTGTTATAATGAAAAAACTTCTATCGTTATTTGCTTGTACATTTGTTGTTTCAATAAGTACTAGTTTTGCTATAAGTTGTAAAACATTATACAAACAATATCAAGAATTTGAAGACTTGATTAACCAATCTAAAAATAAAACAATGATTCTTTATTTAGGAGCTAATGATAATAAGTCAGCAAAATCATTTGAACAAGGTTTAGAAGAGTTAACTCAAACTAATTCCTTAAATCAAGCTATTAAAAAAATCAATGATACTATTACAACTGATGCAACTAATTTTATTTATAAATTTAAAAATAATTTAAATTGAAATAGTACAACAAATCATACAACAGTCTTAAACAATGTTAATGTCAAAAAAGATAAAAATAGTAAAACTAAAAAAGAAAGATGAATTATTGATGAAAAAAATTCATCAAATAATAATCAAATTTTTAAAAACATGACAAATGATGTTGTTATTAAAAATCTAAAGTATGATTCAGATGATAAAATATGAAATAAAGGTTTAACTTCAAAAATCTTAAATGAATATCTTGTTAAAAATTGAGCAAAAGCTTTTTATGGTGAAACTAGTTCAAGTTTTTCTAAAAACAATAACACTGTAACTGAAAAAGTAGAAAAACTACAAGAAAAAGTTAAAAGCTTAAAAGGTCCTTTATTTTTAATAATTAGAGATAAAATGTTTTATGGTATTGTAAGTGGATTTGAAACTTTTAGTAAACAAGATCAAAAAAATGCTACTAAAACAATTGATAACTTTACTAATGGATCAGAAATTAGAAAAGATGTTTTTGACAAATGATTAAATTATTTAAAACAAGCTATTGAAATGTATGATGTAGTTAAACTTTTACAAGATTCAGATCCTATGATCACTCCTAAAACTGATTGAAAATACCAAAGTTTAGAGAAAGTAGAAGAGAAAAAACAAAATAAAAAAAGTGATAAAAAAGAAGAAAAAAAAGAAGAAAAAGACAAAAATTCTTCATCTCAACCTTCAGCACCAACTCCTACGCCTGCACCATCTCCAAGCCCAGCTCCAGCACCTGCAACTCCATCAAAATAATATTTTAAAAATAATAATTTAATGAATCTTTAAGATTCATTTTTTTTATCTAAAAAACAGAAAATAAAAAAACATGCCTTTTATAGCATGTTTATTTTCAAAATGGTCCCCAAGGCCGGACTTGAACCGGCACAGGATATTAAGCCCGTTGGATTTTAAGTCCAATGCGTCTACCTATTCCGCCACTTGGGGAAGATAAGTGGTGACTCGTCGGGGATTCGAACCCCGGACCCACTGGTTAAAAGCCAGTTGCTCTACCGGCTGAGCTAACGAGTCAAGATGGTTGGGCTAGCAGGATTCGAACCGGCGCATGAGGGAGTCAAAGTCCCTTGCCTTACCGCTTGGCTATAGCCCAATAATAATGGTGGAGGGGGAGGGATTCGAACCCCCGAACCGTAAGGAAGTGGGTTACAGCCACCCGCGTTTAGCCACTTCGCTACCCCTCCAAGAACTGGTGCTGACTAAAGGATTTGAACCTTCGACCTATTGATTACTAGTCAATTGCTCTACCAACTGAGCTAAGTCAGCAATATAAATTCGCTTCCTCTAACACAAGACACAAATAATTTTATATCATTTATAACATATTTCAATAGTTTATATAAAAAATGAAACATTTTTAGAAGAAGTTAGAATATATAGAGTTTTTTAATATTATTTTGAAATTATTTTATCTAAATCATCAACTTTAATTGATAATATTTTGTATTCATCAATTAAGTTTTTATGCTTATCACAAGGAACAAAATAATTAACATCATAATTTAAATATTTATTAAAATAGTCTTCTAATTCATTGATTAAATCTAATCCAGCTTTTTCATCAGTTTGAGAATAACTTTTAATATTATTCAAAAAAACATATTCTTTATAGTCTTTTTCACTACCTAAAAAACCATAATTATGATCTATATATCTTTTTAATTGTGAAATTTTTATTTTCATATCATCGATTTTTAAATGATAAATATTTTGGCATTCTTCACATTCTTTAAAAGTATTTTTAATTTGAATTAATTGTTCTAAAACTTGTGTTTTGTTTAAAATTACTTTTAATTTGAATTCATTTTGTGAATCTAAAATAGCTCTTTTATCAATATATTCTTGATTATTAAAAATGTTAATAGAAGAATTATTAATTTGTTCAGATGAATTTAATTTTTTTTTGTTTTCAATAGCTTTAGGTTTATTATAAACTTTAACAGAATTTTTATTTTTAAAAAAAGACTTAATATTATTAAAAAAATTTTTTAACTTTTGGATTAGTTTCATTTAAAATCACATCTTTTCTAAGATTAAATTTAAAATAGTAAAATTGTTGATTAATCAACAATTTTAAATAAATCTTTAATTGATTTTTTAGTAGTTTTTTTATCTTTTTGTTTTTCTTCTTCTTCTTTTAGTTGTTTAATATCTTTTTTAGTTAGTTTCTTTAGCTCATACTTCATTTCTTTGTTTTCTCATTTTTTTAAATTAGAGCTAACATTTTTTTCAACAACTCTAGTTAAATCTTCAGTTTTTAATGAAATATGTTTATTTGGTAAAATAGGTTTACCAAAAACAACTTTAACTTCTACTTTTTTAGGTCTTTTTTCAGCAAAAACTAAATAAGAGTTAATGATTGAAACAGGAATAATAGGAGCGTGTGACATCTGAGCAACTTTTAAAGAAGCTGCTTGAAAACTATTCATTTCTTGAGAATGACTTCTAGTTCCTTCTGGAAAAATTACTAAAGAGCGTTTATACTCAACAACTAAATCTTTTGCTTCTTTAAAAGTTTCTAAAGCACTTCTTGGACTTTTTCTATTTAAAGGAATACAATCAACTAATCTAACAAAGTTTTTAAATTTTTTACTTGTTCATAATTCTTCTTTTGCAATAAAAGCCAGTGGTTGTTGTTTAGAAAAATCGTTAATAGCAAATAAAATAGCAGGATCAATATTTGATTGATGGTTAGCAGCTAAAACAACTCCTTTATCCATTCAATTTTCAATACCTTCAACTTTTATATTAACATCTAGTACATATAATAACTTGCTAACAGCTTTTTTAACTCAATTATATCTGTATTCTTCAGAATATCTATCTGGTTGCTTTTTATTTTTTCTAACAATTTTAGCTGCTTTAAATTTAATATGTAATAAAGGCAATCACATAAATAACATTTTTCAAGGATTAACATGAATATAATCTTTATTCTTTTTTTCATGTTGAATGTTATTTAGTGTGTTTTTGGGATCTGTATTTAAACTATTAACTTGATTCATTTTAATCATTCTTTCTATTGAACTAAATTAATTTAAAATTTAAATCTTATTTAATATAAATTTATAAAAATAAGAGGATATTCTATAAATAATTTTATCATCAATTATTTTACAAAAATATTCTCTTATATAGATATTTATTTACTTAGTAAATGCTTTATTTGCGTTTTTTAAAATAAAATCAAGAACCAGCTGCTCCAGCAGCAGCAATTGAACCAACTCCTAAAGTTGACCCAACTATAACACCAGTTTTTGAACCACCTGATTTATTTGTTTTACTATCAGATTTATTCATTGTATTATTTGGAATAGGTTTTTTTATTTCAAACTTATTAGGACTTTTATCTATTATTGGAGCTGATGGAGTAGAGATTTTAGAATTTGAATCTAATTTAGGTAAAATGCTATTAGATTCTGATTTTGGTTCGTTTTTAGGTTGAATAAGTTCTGATTTTTCTGGTTTATTATTAGGTTTTTTTGGTGGAATTGATTGTTTTTCTTCTGATAAAGAAAACAATAAGGTCGCTGATCCTTGATAATTTTTGTTTGATTTTTCAACACTTATAATTGCAGCATTTTTTGATAAATCAATTTGTACAGTCAATTTTTCATTATTTAATCTAGGCTTCTTAATTTTAATAAACTTTATGATATCATCTTCTGATAATTTTTGTTTAAGTTCAAGTTTAAAATTATAAAAAACTGATTCTAGTGTTTTTTTCTTGGCATTAAATTTTAATTGTACTTTACCATAAAAATCATCATTATTTTCTTTAGCATTAACAATTGCAGAATCTTCTGTTATAGCAGTTATAAAAAAAGATTTTTCATCAAAACTTGATATATCTATTTTTTCTTTAAATTTTTTTATTATTTCTGTATCAGTATTTATAGGAATGTTTTCCAAGTTTGTTGTTGTTTTTGATTCTAGTGACAAATTCCTTTTAACATAATACTTAATTTCTTCTATTTTTTTATACTTACTAGAATTAGTCTTAGGTTTGACTAGTGCATAAGTAGAATTTTGACCATACTTATCCTTTCCAACTTCAATATCTAATGATGAAAAATCTAAAAAATTATATTTTTCTTTAATAGCTTCTAATACTAAATCTTTTATTGATTTACTGCCGTCATTTATAATAGAAACATATGCATTATATAGTAATTTAGTTAGATCTGTTTCATCCTCATTATTTGTTTTTTGTTTTAAAATCAAATTATTGCTACTATTGGCAAAATTTGCAAAACAAAAAGGCAAGAAACTTAAACTAAATACCACACTACCTGATAATAAAACTAACAGTTTTTTCATATAACCACTTTTCTAAACAAATATTTTATATATTATATCTTACTTATTATTATATTGTTTTAGAGCAATTCCAATAGCATATTTTTTTTCATGAGAAATAGAAATTAAAATATTTTGTAATTCTTGATTTTTAATTACAGGTTTATTATTAATATATTCAATATCTATTTTATTCATACTAATTGGTTCATCTAATGTTTTAATAATTGCTTCTTTAATAGCTCAACGTCCAGCTAAAAACTCTCTTTTTTGCTTTTTGTTTTTAGTATTAAATGTCTTAATTTCATTTATTGATAAAACTTTAATAACGAATTCTTTTTTTATTTTAATTCTTTTATTTTCAACTATATCTATACCAAGATTATTAATCATAATATTACCTATTATTTAGTTATTTACGTTTTTAAAAATAAAATCAAGAACCTGTTGCTCCAATACCAACAATTAAACCAACTCCTAAAGTTGACCCAACTATAACACCAGTTTTTGAACCACTTGATTTTGAATTCTTATTTGAAGTTGATATTTTTTTATTAGGAATTTGTGGTATTTTAGAATTAGTAGTAGAACTAGATTTACTTTTATCTGTAACTGGTGTGTTGTAGTCGTTTTTTTTGTCAGCTCCAAATTGTTTAAGTTCTTTATCCACCATAGGTTCAACAAATTGTTTTTTATGATCGGATAATTCTGATGTAGATTTTAGCATTATCTTTTTAGGTTTTTCTTCATTTGGTAGTTTTTTGGGTACAGATAGCTGATTAGATGTTTTCTCTCTTTGTGATTCATCTGAAATCATTTCTGAATCCACTAATTTATTTGTTTTTTTATCTAAAATTTGTTTATTAAGAAGTGATTCATCACTTTTCTTATTTTTTATCACTTCTGAACTAGTTGATGATTTAGATATCAACTCATCTTTTTTAGGAGATAACGTAGGTTTTAGTAGATCAAAATCATATGATAATACAACAGAACCATAAAACCTTGTATTTTCATTTGCTTTAATAGTTATATTTTTCTTTTGATCATCAATTATTATTGATAAAATTATATCTTTTAGTGATGGATATTTGTTATTAATAATTTTAATAACTTCATCATCTTTAAGTTTCGTAAGCCTGATTTTAACATTATCTATCACAGAGTTTAGTGTTATTTTTTTAGATTTAAACTTAATTTCAGTTTCACCATAATATTCGCCAAATTCCCTACCCACTAATATGGCACTTGATTCTTTTATATTTTTTATCTCAAAATCTATCTCAAGTTGTTTGGAAATATTTCTTTTTTTAAGAATATTAAGTATATTTTCCTTTGTATTAATATCTATAGTTTCTGGGTGAAGTAAGTTAAAATCTTCTATTTTATCATTTATATCATATTTTTTATAACATGGTATTGTAGATTTACCTGTATATTTACTCTTTGAATCTTTAGGACTTAAAACAACATCTACTGTTCCATAATTTCTATCAATTTCAATTTCAATTTTTAGTTGAGAAACATCTACTTTTGGATATTTTCCTTTAATAGTATTTATTATCTTCTCACTAGTATTATTGAATCTATCTTTTATAGAAATATAAGCTTCTCTATCAAATATCTTACTTAAATCAGTTTCTTCTTTTTCTTCTTTTTGTTTTAAAACAAAACTAGGTACTTGATTATTATTTTTAGAATTTAAAACATAAATAGATAATGTAGTTAGACTAAAAAATATATTACTTGATAATAAAACTAATAATTTTTTCATATAATTTATTTCTTTTCAATAAAAAAGATAAAGAAATTAGTCTTTAACTTTAAAACTAATTTCAATATCTGGTAATTTTATATATTTAATATTAACTGCATCTAACATTTTTTTAGAAGCAATAAATTCTTTTTTTTGATGATATGGATCATTTGCATAATAAATTCTTTTAATTCCTGCTTGAATAATAATTTTAGCACATTCATTGCACGGAAATAAAGTAACATATAAATCACAATTACTTAAATCAGATCTACTACTTACAATTGCATTCAATTCTGCATGAGCAACATAAGCATACTTATTTTCTAATCAATCTTCATTAGTTTTTGATCACGGAAAATCATCATCACTAACTCCACGGGGAAATCCATTATATCCAGTTGCTACAATTTGTTGTAATTCATTAACAACAATAGCTCCAACTTGAGTATTTGGATCTTTACTTCTCATAGCACTAGCTTTTGCTATTAATATAAAATAGTGTTGTCAAGACAAATAATCTAATCTCTTACTCATAATGTTTAAAAATTAGTAATGAACTTTCCAAATTGATTAAATTGTCCATCTCAACCTATATTATTAACTATTTTATTTAAATTGTGAATACTAAATCAACCTTTTTTATAATAAGTTGATAGAGCTAGCAAAATATGTTGATCTAGTGCTGGAGTTAAATGAGGTAATAGAATAAAAGTTAAACTAATAACTAAAATAGCTAAAATTAAAACAATATGAACATATTGGATTCAATTTCACTCTTTTATATTAAATTTAAAAATTCCTCAAAAAGCACTTCCTAAAATAATAGCTGTTCCAGTAATTAACAATCCAGTTCAGCCATCACCTAAAAAGAATGAAAATCCAACTAAAAGTAAAATACAAACTACAGCTTTTGCCTGACCAAATTTAGCCACAGGAGTACTTGAACCTGAAACATCAATTAATAAAGCACCAATAAATATTCCCATAGTACTAATTATTCCACCAGTATAAATTGTTGGTAAAACACTGCTTGAAAATAAACCTAAAACTAAATAACTTAAAATTATCACTAAACTTAGTTTCTTAGTATTTGCTAATTGTATTTCAGTAATTTTTGAAATACTAAAAAAGCCAGTTCCTAAAATTAATAAACTTAAAATATCAATAATTAAACCATTTTTTTTAATTGGGGCAATACCATAACTAAAAATTCTTCATCACTGTTTTCCAACAATCGTTAAATTTCAATTAGTTCCACCAAAAACTAAAATTAAAATATTTTTACTATTTGGATTTGTTTCTAAAATAAAATATCCAATAATTTGTAAAATACTAGGAATTAAAACAAGTACTATTAAAATAACTCAAGATAAAGAAATTTTATTATTTTTAACATTTTCTAAAAAACTAGTAAATAATTTTATATTATTTTCTTCATTTGTTTCTTTATTTTCTTTTAACTCATTATCTTCAATTTTATTAAAAAGTAATAAGTTCGTGTTATTAAAATATGGTTCTAAATTAGCTTTTAAATCTTGAATTGAAGATTGTAAAACAACTAAATTATTTTTAGTAGTCAATTGATTATCTTCACTAATTATAATATGAAAAACATTGACACGTTTTTTTACTTGCTTTTCAACCTTTTTAATAATATATTCTTTTTCTTTTTCAAATGAAATACTATTGTCAAAATTTAAAATAATTACTTGGTATTTTTCACTAGAACTATATAAATAACTCACACTAGAATTAACTTTAGACTTTAATAACTTATATTTAAAATTTTTAATAAAAAAGTTTTCTAAAGTTTTTTTATCACTAGTAGAAATATTAGTCATTACTTTCACCCCTTAATTCTTTAATTTTATCATCAAATTCTTTAGGAAGAGGCGATATTAATTCAATTTCTTTTTTTGCAATTGGATGAATAAATTTCAATTTATAAGCGTGAAGGTATTGACCAAAATCAGTAAATTCTTGGTGTTTTTTACCATAAACTGGATCATTTAAAACAGGGTGATTAATATAGTTAAAATGTACTCTAATTTGATGAGTTCTTCCAGTTTGAATTTGACATTTTACTAAAGTATTTTTTAAAAATCGTTCAACTACTTCAAAAGTTGTAATTGCTTGTTTTGAGTTTTTAGCTGTAACACTCATTTTTTTACGATCGGTTTGACTTCTACCAATTGGAGCATCAATTAAACCTTTATTTGGCTTAATTACTCCAGTTACAATTGCTAAATATTCTTTATAAATTTGATGACTTTTAAACATTTCACTTAATAATTTATGAGTTTTATCATTTTTTGCAATAATTAATAAACCTGTAGTTTGTTTATCAATTCTATGTACAATTCCAGGACGTAACTCACCATTAATTGAAGAAAGTTCAACATCACTTGCTAATAAAGCATTAACAATTGTATTATTTGTATTATTTAAACTTGGATGTACTGTTATATTATTTTGTTTATTAATAACTAATAAATCATCATCTTGATAAATAATATCTAAGTCAATGTCTTTATTTTTAACTAAATTTGTATCTAAAATAGGATCTTTTATAGTAATTACAATTTCAGAATTTGGTTTAACTAAAAAATTATTATTAATAATAATTTGATCATTAACACTTATACATTTTTCTTTAATTAGTTTTTGAATATAACTTCTTGAATAATCATAACTAGTTAATAATTCAACTAGTAATTTATCTAATCTTAAAGTTGTATTTAATGAATTAAGAGTTATTTTGTTCATTTTCTATTTTTTCTTTTTTTGTTTTAATTTTGCTTTTTATATATAAAACTAATTCAATAATAGTAAATAAAATTGTTAAACCAATTGCAATATTGACATACAAATCAGCCAAATTAAACACATAATCTCTTGAATTAAATAAACTAAAATCTCAAGTTAAAAAATCAACAACTCCATAATATAAATTATCTTCATTACCTGGAGCTCACAATCTAGCTAATAAATTACCTCAAGATCCAGCTAATATAATTACTAGAACAATTAATCATTTTTTATTATTTAAAAAAATAAACATTATTGTTAAAAATAAACTAAAAATTGTTGCAAAAATAATTACTAAATAAGATTTGTCATGTAACCTACCATAAGCCATTCCAAGATTAATCACGTATTGAAAGTTTAAAAACCCACTAATAAAAGTTTTAGTTTCTCCTAATCTCATATGAGACACAACTACAGCTTTTGTAATTCAATCAAAACTAATTAAACTTATAAAAATAGGTAAACATACTACTAGTTTGAATTTTCAAAGATAATTGTGGTTTTTTAAAAAAACTTTTGTTTCTACTAGCTTATCTTTTATTCACATTTTTTCACCTATAATGATTTAACTACATTATTACAATGATTACAAATTTCATCATCAATTAAATTATCAAAGATTTGTCAACATCTTTGGCATTTTAATCCTTGTTTTTGTACAACTTTAATTGATGAAATATTTGTTCTAACAAAACTATCATCAATATTATCTACAAAATTAATACTATTAACAATAAAGATTCGACTTAAATCTTTAATATCTTTTAATTTTTCATATTCTTTATCTAATTTAATGTAAACAACAGCTTCAAATCCTTTATTAATAATTTTACTTTCTCTACTAATTTCTAAAGCTTTATTAACATCATCTCTTAAAACCATTACTTTATCTCATTTATCAATAAATTCTTTATCATAAACAAAGTTTTGTTCTCTATTATCTAATAAGTGAACTGATTCAAGTTTATTGTCATTTAAATTTTGATAAACCTCTTCAACAGTATGAACTAAAATTGGTCTTAAAATATCAATCAAACAATACAATTGTTCATATAAAACAGTTTGAACTTGTTTTCTTCTTAGATCGTTTTTACTATTAATGTATAAAATATCTTTAATAAAATCTAAATAAAAAGCAGATAAATTCTTAGTAACATAATTCATAGTTGTTGTATAAACTAAATTGAAGTTTAATTCTTCATATGCTTGTAAAGCTCTATTTTTAAAAGCAGTTAAGTTAGCTAAACTATACATATCAACTTCACTTAATTTAGCTTGATAATCAGTTTTAGGATTAAAATCATTTAAATTAGCTAAAATAAAACGCATTGTGTTTCTAATTTTTCTATATGCTTCACTAATTTGTTTAATAATTTCTTTTCCAATTTTTTGATCATCAGTAAAGTCAGTTGAAGCTACTCATAATCTTAAAATATCAGCACCAAGTTCATTTGAAAATTCAATTGGATCAACACCATTACCAAGTGATTTAGACATTTTATTTCCTTTTTCATCAGTAGTCATACCATGTGATACTAATTGTTTATAAGGAGATTTGTTTGCATAAATAGTTGAATTAATCATTGAAGCATTAAATCAACCACGATATTGATCATTTCCTTCTAAATAAATATCATAAGGTGTTTGTAACTTAGGATATTTCTCACTTAAAGCAATTGAACTACTTCCTGAATCAAATCAAACATCTAAAGTGTCTTTTTCTTTTCTTAATGATTTATTTTTATATTCATCTGGTAAAAATTCATCAGCATCTAAACTAAATCAAGCGTTAGTCCCAACTTCTTCAATTTTATTAATTGCATAGTTTAAAATTTCATTGTTTAAAACTAAATTATTATTTTGATCATAAAAAGCAATAATTGGAACTCCTCATAATCTTTGACGAGAAATAGTTCAATCAAGTCTTTCATCTAAAACTTGATATAAACGTTTTTTAGCTCATTTTGGATGAGTATCAATTTGATCAACATTTTTTAAAATTTCTTCTTTAACTGGAGCTAAGTTAACAAATCATTGTAAAGTACATCTATAAATTATTGGTTTTTTAGTTCTTCAGTCATGTGGATATGAATGAGTTAAAAAGTTTAGTTTTAATAATTTATGGTTATTTTCTAATCTTTTAGTAATTATTTTATTAGTATCATCATAAAACATACCAACAATTTCTGGATCTACATCACCAATTTCATTTGTAAATTTTCCTTGATCATCAAGTGGAGCAAATGGTTTTACATTATTTTGTTTTGCAATTAAAAAGTCATCTTCACCAAATCCTGAAGCAATATGAACTAAACCTGATCCAGACTCACTTGTAACATGATGTCCTAAAACTATTTTATTAATTTTTGAATCATATAAAGGGTGAACATAATTTAATCCAACTAATTTATTTACATCTAATTCTTTAACTACTTTAACATTTTCTCAACCAATAATTTTACTTACTTGATCTACTAAATCAGAAGCTAAAATAAATTGTTTATCAAGATTTTCTACTTGAACTAAACTATATTTAATTTTTTCTCCAATAGCAATTAATTGGTTTGATGGTAAAGTTCAAGGAGTAGTTGTTCAAATAACTAATTGAGTATTTTTAAATTCATCACTATTAATAACATCACAACCTACATAAATTGAAGGAGAGGTTATATCTTTATAAATAATTTCAGAATCAGCTAAGGCAGTTTCACTTGATGGTGATCAATAAATAGGTTTTAAATCTTTATAAATCAATCCTTTTTGATACATTTTTTCATATAATCTTAGCTCAGACATTTCAAAATCATGAGTTAAAGTTACATACTTAACATCATAATCAGTAAACATTCCTAAGCGGTTAAATTGATCAGCTTGATTTTGGATTTGTCCTAAAGCATATTTATAACAAAGTTCTCTAAAAGCAACACTGCTCATAGATTTACGATCAACACCCATTTTAGTAATAGCACTTTCAATAGGCAAACCATGAGTATCTCAACCCATAATAAAAGGAGAATAATACCCAGCTGCATTTCTATATCTAACAATGAAATCTTTTAAAGTTTTATTTAAAGCATGACCAATATGTAAATCTCCATTTGCATAAGGTGGTCCATCATGTAGAATAAAAATTTTTTTGTTTTCATTTAATTTCATTTTTTTATTATAAATTTTGTTATCTAGTCAAAATTGTTCAATTTTAGGCTCTTTTTGAGCTAAATTTGCACGCATATCAAAATTAGTTTGACCAATTAGTAATGTGTCTTTATATTTATTTGACATATTTTTCTTCCTTTCTAAAAACAAAAAATCACTCCACTAAGGAGCGATTTACCGCGGTACCATCCTAATTAAATTATAAAAATATTCTATAATTTATCTTTATAGTTTTAACGTGACAACCGCAAAATTCTACTCAGCTATAGCTTTTCTTTTTTGAAGATAAAAAGTGATATTTTATAAATTCTTTTACTAATTTTCACCAACCATTAGCTCTCTGAAAAAAGTTTATTTATAAAATGTGTCTTTTTATATTAAGGTTATTTTATATTAAATTAAGCTTATTGTCTATTTTTTCTAGTTATTTAATAAAAAATAAAATACTAAAAAGTAATGTTTAATCTTATGGACTAATATTTTTTAATTTTTTACTAATTTATAATGTATAGTTGACATCTAAATTTATTAATTTTATTTATTAAAGTTTCATTTTTACTAATATTAGTATTAAGAAATGTAAAAAACAAAAAAAGAACTTTTAAAAGTTCATTTTTAGTTTTATTTTAAGTTATCACAGCAATTATTTAATAAGGATTACTAATATTAATCAAGTTAATTAAGTAATGAATATTTAAAATAAATTCAAATAAATTTATAGTAGTATTTTATAAATTTTATTTTTGTTTGTGATTATTTTTTTCTTGTAATTTAACAAAATTTAAACTTTTACTTACATATTCATTTTCAAATTCAATAATAGATTTAGTATGATGAGTTCCGCGATCATAAATTTCAATTTGATTAGCAAAACTATTTTCAATATTATTTTTCATTTGATACATTCTAAAACTATCTAAATAACTTGTGACTTTATCTAGACGATTATGAATATATAAAACTGGAATATATTTTGTATTAATTGAAATTAACTTAACAAAATCTAATTTAGTTAAATCAACATCATATTCATTTTTATAAATTTCTAAAATATTATCTAAAACATCTTTTGAAAGATTAGTTAAAAATTTAGGAGAATAATCTTTAATCATTCTTTGTAAAAGATTTTTAACAGACATATATGAAGAATCAGAAACTGCTCATTTAATATTTGCTTTTTTAATCAAATCGTTTTCTGTTAATAAAAAATAATTAGTTGTAAAAGCACCCATACTAGTTCCAACTAATCCAATTAAACTAACATCATAGTTTTTAATTAACCAATTAATAACAGCAATTAAATCTCATTTTTCTTTATAACCTCAAGTAATGCAATTAGAATCACTAATACCATGATTTCTAAAATCAAAAGTTAAAATATTATATCCTAAACTTTGATAATGTCATATTAAATATAAAACATCTAAACGATTAGAATTATACCCATGCACACCAATTACTCATTTATTAGATTCTTTTTCATTCAATCAAATACTTGCAGCTAATTTTGTATTATCTAATGAATAAATTCAAAAATTCAAATTAGGATTTTTGTATTCTTTAATTTTTAATTTTTTATTTGAATTTCTATTTATTGAATTAAGAAATGAAAATATTTTAATAGGGCTAAAATTAATAGCAAAACCTTCATCTCTTTTGTGAATAGTTTTTGAAAATCTAGAGTTTCACATATTAATCATAGTTTTTGCTAGATTTGGATATTTATCATTCATTTTTAAATTAATAAAAATTAAATAAATTATTTTAATTTTTAATTATAAATTTATAAATATTTTCATTAAGTCTAATATATTCACCTTTTTTAATATATAAAACTCCAGAAAGAAAATCTTTAAAACGTTTAGCTTTAGTGTCATCTAAGTTTTTAAAATCTACAACAACAACACTATGTTCTAATAAAGTATCAACAACTGATTTAATTTCAGAAAATTTCATAGGACTAAAAACATATGTATTAATATGAGTTTTTTCAAAATCTAAATGATCGTCTTTAAAACTAGAGTCATTATCAAAATTATTTGTTTGATAATTTTGATTAGAAGTACTTTGTTGATTATGACTATCTTTTAAAATAGAACTTTCATTTTCATAAAAATCAGAATCAGTCGATTCAAATTCTATTTGATCTTGATCTTTATCATCGTGTTTAAAATTACTTTTTTTCTTTTTAAAAAACATAATATTTATCTCCTATTTTAAAAATGTTGGAAAATCATCATCATTGAAATCTTCTTCAGTATCTTCTGTTGTTGTTAAACTCATTTCATCATCAAATTCATCATTTTCTTCTTCAGTTTCTTTTGTTTCTGATTTTTTCATAACTTCTGATTGCATTTCAGATTTATTTGATTTTACAATATTTGGTTCATGATTTTGTAAGTTTTTATTATCAAAACCTGTTGCTATAACAGTTACAATAATTTCATCATCATCTGTTAAATCATCATTAATAGCCATACCAAAAACAATGTTTAATTCTTTATTATTTACAGCTTGACTAATAACTCCAACTGCATCATAAGCATCGTTTAAACTTACTGTTCTTCCACCAGTAATATTTACAATAATATCTTTAGCTCCTTCAATTGAAGCTTCTAATAATTTTGATGAAATTGCTTCTTTTGCAGCTTCAACAGCTTTATCTTTTCCAGAAGCTACTCCTATTCCAAATAAAGCATTTCCCTTTTTATACATAACTGTTTTAACATCAGCAAAGTCTAAATTAATTGTAGCTGGAACTGCAATTAAATCAGTTATAGTTTGAACACCTTGTTTTAAAATAGTATCAGCTTCTTTAAATGACTCAGCAATTGGAATTGATCCAATGTACTCTAATAATTTATCATTTGAAACAACTATTACTGAATCAACATATTTTCTTAATTCTTCTAAACCTTCTTTAGCATTAATATTTCTATGTCTTCCTTCAAAAATAAATGGTTTAGTTACAATTCCAATTACTAATGCTCCAGATTCTTGAGCAATTTTAGCAATTACAGGAGCAGCACCAGTTCCAGTACCTCCTCCCATTCCAGCAGCAATAAAAATTAAATCAGCACCCTCAACTACTTTTCTTATTTCTTCTTCACTTTCAATAGCTGCTGCTTTTCCTACTTCAGGATTTCCTCCAGCTCCTAGTCCTTTAGTAGTTTTTTCTCCTAATATAATTTTGTTTGGTACTGGTGAAGATTCTAAAATTTGTGCATCAGTATTTATAATATAAAATTCAACACCTTGAACATTTTCTTCAAACATTCTTCTAATGGCATTGTTTCCAGCTCCACCAACACCTAATACTTTAATTCTTGCTATTTGTTTAAATTGGTTTGTCATATTTTAGCCCTTTCTAATAATAATGATATATTGATTTTTAAAAATATTTTTATCTTAGTAGTGCTTTTTGGAATTTATAAAAAAACCTTTATAGAAATAGTATTTTTAAAGAATTTTAACTAGTAAATTCGTTATTTTTAAAATATAAACTAGCTGCTATAAAAGCACTTGAATCTTGTTCAAAGTTTAAATCTCCTAAAAAATTGCTAGTTATAAAATGATCATTTTTCAAATCTTTTAATATTGTTTTAATTGCTAAAATTTTATTAATTAATCCAAAATTATAAACTTGATAAATATTTATGTCTTGATCTTTTAAAACATTTTGTTTAATTGCTAAATAAATTTCACTGATAATATTTTTAATGTTATTTCTTAATTGTTTTCCATTAGTTATCTCTAATTTATTTTCTGAATTATTTCATAAACTTAAAACATTTAAATTATCTATATTAAAAGAAGAAAAATCTAGATTATTAAATAAATAATCTTTACTCATTTCTAAACTAATGTTTAATAATTGACTAAGATTTTTAATAATTTTATTTATTCCAAAAGAAAATTTTAAAATTTTTAATAAAACATTGTTTTGAAAAACACCAACTTCAATTTGATCTAAATTTCAATCAATTATTAATTTATGATCTTTACATTGATTTTTTACTAGTTGATTTAAACACAAAATTCTTGGTTTAACAAAAGCAATTTGTTTATTTAATTTTGAAAAAAGCTTTTCTAGTGAATAATAAAGATCATAAGTAATTGATAATTCTAAAAAAATCATTATTAATTTATTATCAACACTATTAATGTAATATTTATCTAATTTTTGATAATCAATTATTTTATTATTAACTTGTAATTCTACTAATTTAGAATCTAATAATTTTAAATTTGAATCTTGAGTTTGTAACTTATTTATTTTTTTAATAATATAGTCTAAATTTGTATTTAAAATTGTTTTTTTGTCTTTAGATTTTAAATCAAAATTTGTTATTTTTCTAGTAATATTAACTGAGTTTGAAATCATCAAACCAACTTGTTTGATCTTTGAAAAATTAGAGTTTTTTTCAAATTCATTAAAACAACTAACTAAAAATTTATAAATATTTAAATTATCTTTAATTTGATATTTATCTAGAATTTCAAATTCATCTGATATATAAGTATTTTTATACATAATAATAGCTTGGTCATTAAAATATTTTACAATTTGAAAATTAATAACATTTTTATTAAATTCAATAATTGGAAATATTTGCTTATCCATAAATACCTCTAATTTTTTTCAATAACTCAAAGTTTTGCACTATGAGAACGATGATTATTTTCTAACTCTAATAAACTTGGTTTAATCGGTTTTTTGATTACTAATTTAAATTGAGAATTTAAGTTTGCTTTAATTGGCAAATTATTAAATAATTGTTCTTGAAAATAATTTGTACTATTATTAAAAATATTTTTAACTATTTTTTCTTCTAAAGAATGAAAAGTAATAACACAAATTCTTCCCTTACTATTTAATAATTCTAAAGCTTGTTTTAAAGAATTTTCTAAAACTATTAATTCATTATTTATAAAAATTCTTAATGCTTGAAAAGTTTTTTTAGCTGGGTGTTTTTTTTGTTTTAAAACTTTTTGAGGCAATGCGGATTTAATTACTTCAACTAATTTTAATGTTGAATTAATTGGACGGGATAAAACAATTTTTTTAGCTATATTTTTTGCAAAACTTTCTTCACCATATTTAAATAAAATATCTGCAATCTGAGTTTCTGGATATTGATTAACTATAATATCTGCTGTCAAACTGTTGTTAGTAATATCCATTCTCATATCTAATGGACCATCAATTTTATAACTAAATCCTCTAGATCCAATATCTAACTGGGGCGAAGAAACTCCTAAATCATATAAAATACCATCAACATTAAATACATGATTAATAGCTAGCAAAGCTGATAAATTTGAAAAATTACCTTGAATTAGAAAAAAATTGTTACTAATTTTTTCTAATTTTTCTTTTGCTTGATCAATTGCAACTTTATCTTGATCAATTGCATATAAAAAACCATTCTGACTAAGCTTTTGTAAAATCTCACTAGCGTGTCCAGCTCTTCCAAGTGTACAATCAACATAAATACCATTAGGCTTGATATTTAAATATTTAATACTTTCATCTAATAAAACTGGAATATGTTTATCCATATAATTTCCTAACTATTTTTTATTTTTTATAAATTCTTTTTTATGTTGATTATATTTATTTTTACTTCATATTTCTAAGTGATTTACTAACTTTAAAATAAAAACATCTTTTTAAATGTTTAAACTTTGAATTAGATAGTAAGGAATTTTAATTCTTCTTAAATTATCAATATCAATTTCAACAGTATTTGATCAAATAATTCTTTCAAGATTTCTAATATCTTTTTAATCGCTCATTTTATTTAAATGTTTCTTTATTTGTAATAAAAAATCATCTTTTGATCAAATTTCTAAATCAGCATCAAATCCTTTGGTTAAATAAATTGGATTTGAAAGTTTATTTCTTAATTTAGCTAGTATAGTTAAACGTTATTTTGCATCAATACAATGTTCATATGTATCAAATAACATTTATTTATCACTTTTATACACTGTTCATTATTAATATACCACTTTAGATAAAAAATAAAAAAAGGTTGTATCAAGTACAACCAAATTAAAAGATATGTTATTATGCTTCTACTACTTTAACTTCTTTGTTTTTGTAAAATCCGCATTCTTTACATACATGATGAGGTTTAATCATAGCCCCACAATTAGTACATGACACTAAACTAGCAACTGAAAGTGCTAAATGACTTCTTCTTTTATTTTTTGCAGATTTACTAGTTTTTCTAAATGGTACTGCCATGTTAATACACCTCCTTATTTAGTTTTATCTAATTTAAAATTATCAAGTTGTTCTCATCTTGGATCTATTTGATCATTTTTAGAATGTTGAAAGTCATCTTCGCTTTCTAAACTTCATCCAAGACCATACTTTTTAAGTATATCATTATTTAAAGATAAATTGAAAGGAATATTAAGATTTATTTGCTCAATTATATAATCTAATAAATTAAATTGATCACTAATAATAATGTTAGTATTAAAATCACTATTATTAGTAAAACTATACTCATCATTTCAGTCAATAGAATTATTATATTTAATCTCATTTCCTATTCTTGAATCAATACCAGTAATTGTATAATTAATTATTCCATTAATATAAATAGTTTTAATTGATTCATTATAATCAAGATCTAAATCATAACTAATATAATCATATGACTTGATTAAAATATTATTTGATTGGTAACTATTTAAATCAGTTAATTCATCTTTAAGTTTATAATGTTTTTTAGTTTTAAAATCATTAATACTAAAAACTAATTTCATTATCTAATCACTACTTTCATTTTTTTAACATTAGAAATAATTTTTTCAAATTCTGTATTAATTTCAGCTTCAGTTAATTGATGTTCTAAGTCATTAAATATAAATTGAATAGTTAAAGCTTTTGTATTATTTTTAGCTAGTTTATCATCTAAATATAAATCTACAACTTTGTTACTAGTTATATATTTAACATCCCTAATAGCTTTTAATAAAATGTCTTGATAATTTAAATCATTTGAAATTTCTATTGTTAAATCTCTTGAAGAACTTTGAAATTTACTTAGTGTTTTTGCTTCTATAATATTATTTTTTAATTTATTTAAAATATCTAAATTAATTTCACAAACAAAAGTTTTATTTAATTTATTTTCAGCTTCAAATTTGGGATTTAATTGATAAATAAAGCCAATTAATTGTTCTTGATAATAAATAGATGCATTAATATAAGGATGAATTTCTTTAATAACATCCAAATTATTAACATATTTAATTTGACTAAAATCTAAATTATATAAATCAAAAATATTTTCTAAAATTTCTTTATTATAATAAAAATTATTTTCAATTAATTGATGATTTAAGACATTTTTATAAATATGATGACTTGTTAAAAATACTAAATGTCTTTGTTTTGATTGATTTAAATTATAAATATCTGCAATTTCAAATAATTTTAATTCTTTGTTATTAATAGAATGATTATAAATAGCAGTATCAATTAATGATTTACTTAAACTAGTTCTATAAGTTTGTCTTAAATTTGATAATGGTGATAATAAATTAATAAAATCTGAGATATTAAATAAGTTTCAATGACTTGCATCAATTTGATTTGTTAAAGAATAAGTTTTAGTATTATTAAACCCTAAACCAATTAAATAATTAGTTAATTTATTTTCTAATTTTAAACTTAAATTTTTAGGTTTTTTAAAACTAATAAAACTTAAAGCAACTTCTTGAATATTATCATATGAATATAATCTAGCAACTTCTTCACATAAATCATTTTTACTTAGTATATCAATTCTGTTTGGATCAATACTAAAAGTTAATAAGTCATTTTTATTATTAATTTTAAAATCTAATTTTTTAAATAGATTTTTAATTTGATTAATAGTTAAATCAGTTCCTAGTAAATCATTAATTTCAGATATTTTAATTTCAAATTCAGTTTTATTTTTATAAGTTTGTTTTAAAACTTTGACTTTATAAGCTTTATTAACTAAATTATAGCTATTTAATAAATTAGCTAAGTTCGAATTAGCTAGATCAAATAAATTAGGGTTAATTGGTTTAATGTATCTTTGTAAATTAATATTAGAAGTATTTAAAAGTTTTTGTTGTTTTCTCATTAAATTAGGTTTAATATTTAACATAATGTTTAAAACATTTTTAGAATTACTATCAATACTAAAGTTAGATTCAGTTTGTAAACCTATAATATTAACTATTTGATTATCACTAGTTAAACACAAAAGTTCTTTATCATTATGATTAATTAATTCTAATTTTAAATTAAAATTTTTTAATTTATCTAAATCAATTAAAATATTAGCTTGAGCTGTTGCAAGTGTTGAAAGTAAACTTAGATCATTTATCAAATTATTAGTTGAACTAATTTGGTTTAATTTTAAAAAAATATCATCAATTGAGTCTAATTTGTTTAAATGATTGTTTAAAACAAAATTTGAATAACTAATAGTTCTTATTTGTTCTTCAATCTTTTTATTAATTGTTATTTTTAAATCTAAATTATTTTCTTTAAAATCATTAAATTTATTATCATAATTTTTAATTTCTAAATCAAAATAATTTGCAAGTTCTTTTAAAATTTGAAAACTAGCTAAACAATCACTTCTATTTAAAGTTAAATCAACTTCAAATAAATAATCATCTAAACCAATAATTTGTTTAACATCTTTTCCTAAATATTTTTTCAAATCTAATTTTTTATCAAAAAGATTATAAATTTTTAACTGGTCTTCTTTATTAATAACAGATTGGCTAATACCAATTTCATTTAAAGCACAAATCATTCCTTGTGATTCATAATTTTGAATTTTTTTATTAGTTAAAGTTAAACCATTTGCAATAGTTGCATTGATTGGGGCTACAACTACAAATTGATCAACATCGACATTACTAGCTCCACAAACAATTTGTAAACTTTTGGTTCCTATATTAACTTTATTTAATTTCAAATGAGTATTTAAAATTTGTTTTGATTCTTCTATATAACCTAAAATTAGTTCAGAATTTAGTGAGTTTAAATCATAAACATTATCAACTTCAAATCCTAAAGAATTTAAAGCCATATTAATTTGATCATTTGAAATGTTATCTAAATTAAGATATTTTTTTAATCAATTTCTTGTAATAATCATACAAAATCCTATTCTGAATAAAATTTAAATTGCTCTAAAAATTTAACATTATTTTCATAAAAGTTTCTAATATTTGAAATACTAAATTTTAACATAGCAATTCTTTCAATACCAATACCAAAAGCTAGTCCTGAGCATTTAGTTGGATCTAATCCGTTTAATTTCAAAACTTGTTCATTAATCATCCCAGCACCTAGTATTTCAATTCAACCAGTTTTTTTACAAATAAAACATCCTTTAGAATCACATTTAAAACAACTTACATCAACTTCAACACTTGGTTCAGTAAAAGGAAAATAACTTGGACGTAATCTAATATTAATATCTTTGTTAAATAATCTTTGGCACATATATTTTAAAATTCATTTTAAATTAGCAAAGCTTATTTTATTTCCAACAACAAATCCATCTATTTGCACAAATTGATGAGAATGAGTAGCATCATCATCATCTCTTCTATAAACATTTCCATAACTAATTACAGCTAAATTATTTTCATCAGTTTTTAAACTAGCTAATTTAGTTAACATTCTTGAAGTCATATTAGTACAATGTGTTCTTAAAACCAAATTATTATCTAAATAAAAAGTATCTTGCATATCTCTTGCAGGATGATCTAGTGGTAAATTTAGTTTTTGAAAATTATATAAATCAGATTCGATTTCAGTTCCACTAACCATTTCAAAACCAATTTCAGTAAAAATATCACTAATTTCTTCAATAACTATATTTAAAACATGTTTTGAACCAAATTTTAAACTAGAATTTTTTAAACTAACATCAATTTTTTCTTTTTCTAATTTTATTAATAATTCTTTATTTTTTAATTTTTCTTGTTTGTTGTTTAAATTATCAATAATAGTAGTTCTAATTTGATTTGCTAATTTACCAATTTCTTGCTTTTGTTCATTACTAATAGTTTTAATTGATTTTAAAATTGTAGTTAAACTAGAATCTTTTCCAACAAATTCTTTTTTTAGCTCTTCTAAATTATTTAGATCTTTAACTGATTTTAATTTAGTTTTAAAACTATTTAAAATTTCATTTAATTGTTCTATCATATTTTTTTCTTTCTAAACACATTTTATATTTTATATTAATTTTTTTTGAATTTGATTTAAATAAATTTGCTTATTATTAATATCTTCAATATAAGCTGAAATTAAGATTCTAATTATAGGATCATCTATTTTTTTATTAATTGCTTTAATAATATTAAATAAGTTTTTTTGAAAATCTAATTCTAGTCTTTCAAACTTATATTTAAACATTAAATTATTATCATAACTTTTGTTAAATTCAATTCAATGATTTTTTAAAGCATCATTAAAAATTCAATAAATAAAAACTTCATTAATAAAAGTTTTTAATAAAGTATAACTTGTTAATAAAAAGTTTTTATAGTTAATTTCTATAAAATTATCATTATTTGTTTTTAATAAATATTTAATACAAGCATCATTAGTTTTATTAAATAAATCTCTAATTTGATCAATTTTTTGTTCAATTACATTAATCATCAAATAAGAAAAAATTAATTTAGATGAGTTTTGTAAATAAGTAATAAAATCCGGTTTATTTAAAATTTTATTAAAATCAAAAAAAGTTCAATTAATATTAATATTTAAATATTTAGTTTTTTGTTTTTTAGAAACATTGTTTTTAAAAAAGTTTTTTTTAATTAATATAAAATCAACCATATTTACCTACTTTATTCAGCTTGAGTTATTTGAGTTAAAGGAGTTTTTTTAACTTGTTTATTTGAAAATACTCAACCTATAAATAATATAAGAGCAATCACAATAAATGTAACAAATAAAGTTTTAAAATCAAATCCTAAAAAAATATAAATATGTCATTTATGACTTACATAATATAAAAATGATCATCAAATTAAATTAGATAATAAATAAGCAATAATAAATGAAACAATAACCCCAATTATATAACTACCCATAACAATTCAATTTACTTCACTATTTTCATACCCAATAGCTCTTAGTGTTAAAATAGTTTTTTTAGCTTCATCAACAACAATATTCATCACAACTACTAAAATAATTGTTAATAACAAACTTACTAATAAAATAAATAACAACATTACTTGATTTGTAATTTTTGTAATTTTATCAATTGTTTGTTTTATTAAATTAAAGTTAAATAATTTTGAATTTAATCTACTTAAATTTTGAATAGCAGGATTTGGAGTATTATAAATATCGTTTGCTAAATCTAAAGTTTTGTATTTTGAAATAAAACTATTAAATTCAGTAAATATAGTTGAATACATTGATAAAAAAATTGGCGCAGATTTGTTAATATCAATTGCTAAATTGTTTCCATAGTATTTAATTGTTTTAAAAGAATCATCTAATTTAGAAAAATTAATTGTTCCTTCTAAAATTTTATTTTTACTTCACAACTGATTAAAAATTAAAGGATTGTTATTTTTATATAAATCTTGAGAAAACATTTCACTAGCAAATAAGTCATAATCTAAAAATATATTAGGAGTTTTTGAAATTGATAAAGTTTCAGATTTATTAATCCCAACAACATTTAAAACAAATTTTTTTACAAAAGTTGATTTAGTTTCAACAACAATTTTACTATCAATTACTAAATTATTTGCTTGTGCATAATAATAAGGAACAATAACATTAAATGTCGGTAAATTTTTATATCTTTTTGGTAATTTTCTTAGATCTTGAAAAGCTTTTAAACTTACTCCTTTAAAATTTAAAAATTGATTAACATCACCAAACTTATGATCTTTTAATCTATATAATACTAAAGCATAAGAACCAGGATTTAAAACATCACTATTTGAAGCAAGCACTGTAGCTGATAATAAATCTGTAGTTGAATCATAAAACATTTGATTAAAGCTAACAATAGGATTTTTTTCAAACTTATTATCTAGATTTTGCATAATCATAGAAGCTAATAAAATACTTTGACTAGCATTTGATAAATTTGTTGAATTTAATAAAGAATCAATTGAAAAATTAGGATTAGAATCTAAAACATTTTTTTGTTCTTTTTTATTTTTATTATTTTTTAAATTATCATTAATAATTTTTTCTAATAAGGGATTATTTGCAATAGTTCAGTATTTTTGATCATTTGGATTAAATTTTAATAAATCATTATCTTTAATTAAAAGATCTCAAGCTTTTTGTATATTATTTTTTGACTCTTTATAATTATTAAATATTTTATAAAAACTATAAGCTTGTACTAATTTATAAGAAAAAATTTTAGCAAATGAACTTAAAAAGATTGAATTATTTAAATTATTTTTATTTGCTTGTAAGCCTATAATAGTGTTTTGTAATTGTTCATCAGTAGCTGAATTTAAATCATAAAATATTTTATTAAGATGATTATTGTCATTTAATAAATCTTTTATTGTTAAATTGATTTTTTTATTATTTTTAAAATCATTTAAAGCAGTTATTCATTTTGGATTTTCATTATACAAATTAAATTTACTAATATAACTTAAATAATAATCATTTTCTTTAGTTAAAACTTCATAATCATTAGTTTCTGTTTTACCTGGTTGTAAAAATGGAACTAAAGTTTTTTTAGCATACTCTAGTGGTAATATCATTGAAATTTTTTTGTCATTTGAAAGTGAATTAAAAGTATTATTTAAAATTTTTAAAAATAATTCTACTCTATATCTACTATCAGTTTGTTTAGGATCACTATTTAAATAATTATTAATATTTTTTTTACTTAAATCATGATAAGTTAAAGTTTGTCTTGTATTAGGATCATTTGGATTAACATAAGCTAACTTATCATTTTTACTAGTATTATCAATTTTTTTATTAACATTTCAAGCTGACTTAGTAATAACATCATCTTTAATTACTAATAAACTTTGGTTAATTGATTGAAATAAAATAGCTTGAGCAACAAATAATAAAGTATAAGTTAGAGAAGCAAAACCAAAAAGAATTTGAACAACTGCAAATTTACCCTTAGCATTTTTAATAAAAGATAAACGCATTCTATAATTAAACCCAATATTGTGTTTGGATAATAAGTTTGTAAATGCACCACTTTTTGTTCTTTTTAATTTTTTAGAATTATTCATTAATGATAAAACCTGTTCTTTAATATAAATAATTGAAGCTAAATAAGAACCCATTAAAAATATTAATGGAATAATTAAAATCAAAAAAATTAATAATAATGGTGAAATATAAATATTATTAAAAGTAAATGTTATAGAGTTAATAAAATTTGAAGATGAATATATTTGAATTGGAATTGATAAAATGTATCCAATAATTAATCCAAAAAAGATTGTTAATCAAGTCTTAAAAGCAAATATTCAAGAAAGTTCAACTACTTTATAACCAAAAGATTTAAAAATTCCAATTTGTCTTCTTGTTTCGTTCATTTCTTTTTTTAATGCAAAATTAATAAAAACAAATGAAAGTAATAAAACAAATACACCTATAACAATATAAATTATTACTTGAACTTTTATAATACTAATTGCTTGAGAAGTTCTTAGTGAATATCATTCAGTAATTAAAGAATTAGTTTTGTCAAAAACTGAAAAATTTTGACTAGAATTATTATCAAATTTAATAATAAAATGTTGATTTAATTGACTTGTTGAAACATTATTTAAATTTTTAACTCTAAAGTTTACTTGATATGAAGTATCAATTTTGTTTGCAAAGTTTCATCTAGAGTTTCTTATTGAATTAATAAATTCTTTACTAGTATATCCAACTACATAACTAGTTTTATTTTGAAAATAGTCAGTAGCTGAGTTTTTAGAAACTATATCATCAAAAGTTGAACCAATTCCAACTATTTTGCTATTTATTGAATTTAAATAATAAGCATCTTTTTTGTTAATTAAATTTAAATAAATATCAGAAATATTAGAACTTGGAATAACAAATTTAGCATTAATTTTTAAATTTCTTGCTTTTGCATATGAAGATGAAATAACTATTTCAGTTGGATTCACTTTTTTTTGATAACTAATGTTTGGATTTCATTTATTAGCTAATTTAGAATTTTTATGGTTTTTATCAAACTGAATTTCGTTAAAGTCTTTTTTAGTATTTTTAAATACTTGATTATCTGAGGTTAATTGTAATGTTAAAAAGGGTAGTAATTGTCCAACTGAACTTTGTTGAATTTTAAAACTTTTTTTGATTTGTAATGAAAAATTATCAGTGTTATTTAATAACTGATCAACAATATAAATACGATCATCATATAAAAATTTTTCATCAGCTAATTCTCTTGTAAATTCTTTTGAAAAAACTAAAAAAGAAGGCAAATAAGTTTTTTCTTTTTTATAGTTTTTGATTTGTTTTTTTAATCATCTAATTGTTTTTTTAAAAAGCTTATTATTTCATCTATTTTATTATTATTAAACTTACTTAAAATATCAGTAAATTTTAAAGTTAGAATAGGTTTATCAATTAATTTAATTTCATTAATTGTTAAAAAACTATTAAAACGAGAATAAGCTTTATAAAATTCTGAAATAACATAATCATATTTAGATTTATCATCTAAATAAAACCCATCAGTCATACTTTGATGAAAATCAGCAATTATTCTCTTTAAAATTTGATTAGAAATATTTAAAAAACTATTTTGGTTATTATTACTTTCATAATTTTTATTTAATATATAAGATTCAATTTTAATTAAAGCGCCATTTCTATATCTAAATAAATCACTATTAATTAAATTACTAATGAAATTAATTTTAATTTTATCATCAGTGCTATTAACATCATAAATATACAAATTATTATCTTTTTTATCACTACTAGTATCAAAATTACTTTCTAATTGAGAATTAATAGCTTTAATATAAAGATCAGATAATTTTGTACTATTAGTGTCTTTATTATTAATTTCTCTATTTAAATAAAAAAAATTATAACTAAATTCAGGATTATAATTCATTGATTTTGTATCTAATACTGAATCATAACTAGTATTGTTTTTTGCTAAATAATTGATTCTATTATTTAATTGCAATGGTGTAGCAAGCATTCCTATAATAACAGTTACTAAAGTAATAATAAAAAGAAGAATCCCAAATGTTGAAACATAATTTTTTTGAAAAAAAGTTTTTAAATAGCTTTTAACTATATGTTGCATTTATTTTCTCTTTTCTTTTAGTCTAATATTATTATAAAGTAAGAGATTAACCTATATAAATTATTAATAAAAGATTAGTAATTTTAAAAAGAAATAAAAAAAGAACCACTAGGGTTCTTATAAACTGGCAGCTTGCTATTTTCTCACATAAGTAATATCTTCACCGTAATAGAGCTTAACTTCTGTGTTCGGCATGGGAACAGGTGTGACCTCTATGCTATAACCACCAGATTATTTTTTGATTGTTCTTTGAAAACTGATTATTAGTTTGAAATGTAAGTTAAAATTGCTTTTTTCTAAAATTCTCTCGATCTATTAGTAATGGTTAGCTTAATGCCTCGCAGCACTTACACATCCATCCTATCAACCATGTGGTCTACATGGGATCTTACATCTTATGAATGGGAAAATTCATCTTAAAGGAGGCTTCTCGCTTAGATGCCTTCAGCGATTATCCTTTCTGCACATAGCTACCCTGCTATGCCACTGGCGTGACAACAGGAGCACCAGAGGTGCATCCATTCCGGTCCTCTCGTACTAGGAACAGCTCTTTTCAATTTTCCAACGCCCACAACAGATAGGGACCAAACTGTCTCACGACGTTCTGAACCCAGCTCGCGTACCGCTTTAATGGGCGAACAGCCCAACCCTTGGAACCGACTACAGCTCCAGGATGCGATGAGCCGACATCGAGGTGCCAAACCTCCCCGTCGATGTGAACTCTTGGGGGAGATAAGCCTGTTATCCCCGGGGTAACTTTTATCCGTTGAGCGACGGCCCTTCCACACGGGACCGCCGGATCACTAAGTCCTACTTTCGTATCTGTTCGACTTGTAAGTCTCGCAGTTAAGCATCCTTCTACCTTTACGCTCTATGTATGATTTCCAACCATACTGAGGATACCTTTGAGCGCCTCCGTTACTTTTTGGGAGGCGACCGCCCCAGTCAAACTACCCACCAGACACTGTCCTTAATCCAGATAATGGATTCAAGTTAGAAATCCAATATAACGAGGGTGGTATTCCAAGGTTGACTCCACTAGAACTAGCGTCCTAGTCTCATAGTCTCCCACCTATCCTCTACACGTTATACCAAATTTCAATATCAAGTTATAGTAAAGCTCCACGGGGTCTTTCCGTCTAGTTGCGGGTAACCGGCATCTTCACCGGTACTAAAATTTCACCGAGTCTGCAGCCGAGACAGCGAAGGGATCATTACACCTTTCGTGCGGGTCAGAATTTACCTGACAAGGAATTTCGCTACCTTAGGACCGTTATAGTTACGGCCGCCGTTCACCGGGGCTTCAATTCAAAGCTTTGCTTACGCTGACTTCTCCTTTTAACCTTCCGGCACTGGGCAGGTGTCACCCCCTATACATCGTCTTGCGACTTAGCAGAGAGCTGTGTTTTTGTTAAACAGTTGCCCCTCCCTCTTCACTGCGGCTCATCATAAATGAGCACTCCTTCTTCCGAAGTTACGGAGTTATTTTGCAGAGTTCCTTAGCTACAGTTATCTCGCTTGCCTTAGGATTTTCTCCTTGACCACGTGTGTTCGTTCTAGGTACAGGCAGTTAATTATTAAGTTAGAAGCTTTTCTTGGAAGCGTGGAGTCATATACTTCGTTACTAGGCGAACCGTTCACTCCCCTATTTTCACACTTCAATGTTAATACAATGCGGATTTGCCAACATTGCCATCTTTGTGCTTAGCCCGGGATATCCAGCACCCGGGATATACTATCCTTCTCCGTCACTCCATCACTAATTAACTGGTACAGGAATATCAACCTGTTGTCCATCGACTACGCTTTTCAGCCTCGCCTTAGGTCCTGACTAACCCTGGGTGGACGAACCTTGCCCAGGAAACCTTGGTCAAACGGCATGGAAGATTCTCACTTCCAAACGTTACTCATGCCGGCATAATCACTTCTAAACACTCCACCAGTCTTCACAGTCTGACTTCATTGTATTTAGAACGCTCCCCTACCACTGTATTTACATACAATCCGTAGCTTCGGTGGTAAACTTAAGCCCCGGTACATTTTCGGCGCAGAATCACTCGACTAGTGAGCTGTTACGCACTCTTTAAATGATGGCTGCTTCTAAGCCAACATCCTAGCTGTCTGTGCAGTTCCACATCCTTACACACTTAGTTTACACTTAGGGACCTTAACTGACGATCTGGGCTGTTTCCCTCACGAGCATGGACCTTATCACCCATGTTCTGACTGCTGTGCAGAAATTATGGCATTCGGAGTTTAATTCTAATCAGTACCGCTAGGTGCAGCCATCATAGATTCAGTGCTCTACCTCCATAACAATTCACACAACGCTATCCTTAAAGATATATCGGGGAGAACTAGCTATCTCCAGGTTCGATTGGAATTTCACCGCTAGCCACAAGTCATCCAAAGTCTTTTCAACGAATACTGGTTCGGTCCTCCATTAGGTTTTACCCTAACTTCAACCTGCTCATGGCTAGATCACCTGGTTTCGTGTCTACTACTACATACTAAACACCCTATTAAGGCTCGCTTTCACTACGGCTCCGTTTATATCAACTTAACCTTGCATGCAATAGTAACTCGCCGGCTCTTTCTACAAAAAGCACGGTATTACCCATTAACGGGCTCTACCTTCTTGTAAGCATATGGTTTCAGGGACTATTTCACTCCCCTTTCGAGGTGCTTTTCACCTTTCCCTCACGGTACTGGTTCACTATCGGTAAAATGGTAGTATTTAGGCTTACCAAGTGGTCTTGGCAGATTCCGACAAAATTTCACGTGTTTCGCCGTACTCAGGATACTTTATTGAGATCATTACATTTCATATACGGGGCTATCACCCTCTATGGCGCTACTTCCCAGTAGCTTCTATTATATAATGATTTTCTAACTCGAACAAAAGTCCTACAACCCCATTCCGTAGAATGGTTTGGCCTGTTCCGTTTTCGCTCGCCGCTACTAACAGAATCATTATTATTTTCTTTTCCTCTAGGTACTAAGATGTTTCAGTTCCCTAGGTTCCCATCATATAAGCTATGTATTTACTTATAGATAACATGAGATAAATCATGTTAGGTTTCCCCATTCGGAAATTCCGGGATCAAAGCTTACTTCCAGCTCCCCCAGACTTATCGCAGGTAGTCACGTCCTTCTTCGGCTCCATTTTCCAAGGCATTCACCATATGCCCTTACTATTTTTTAGAAAATCTTTCTAGCAATTTGTAACTCAATTAATTTTAGTTAATTGTTTTTGATGTCATTACGAATTTAATATCGTAATAATTATCTAATTATAAATATTGTTATAATCAGAAAATTGCATTTCATCTAATATTCAGTTTTCAAAGAACAATCTATATTTTTAGAGATGTGTGACGATCTCTGAAAACTAAATAGAATTAAATAGTCAGTAATGTAAATATCTCCATAGAAAGGAGGTGATCCATCCGCACGTTCCCGTACGGATACCTTGTTACGACTTCACCCCAATCGCTAGTCCTACCTTGGGAAGCGCTCTCCAAATGGTTAAGCTACCTACTTCTGGTATTACCAACTCTCATGGTGTGACGGGCGGTGTGTACAAGACCCGAGAACGTATTCACCGCGACATAGCTGATTCGCGATTACTAGTGATTCCGGCTTCATGAAGTCGAGTTGCAGACTTCAATCCGAACTGAGACTGGTTTTTTGAGATTAGCTCCCCTTCACAGGATTGCAACTCTTTGTACCAGCCATTGTAGCACGTGTGTAGCCCAGGACATAAGGGGCATGATGATTTGACGTCATCCCCACCTTCCTCTAGCTTACACTAGCAGTCTCGTTAGAGTTCTCAACTTAATGTTAGTAACTAACGACAAGGGTTGCGTTCGTTGCGGGACTTAACCCAACACCTCACGGCACGAACTGACGACAACCATGCACCACCTGTCTCAATGTTAACCTCTACTATATCTCTATAGCTTTGCACTGGATGTCAAGCCCTGGTAAGGTTCTTCGTGTTGCTTCGAATTAAACCACATGCTCCACCACTTGTGCGGGTCCCCGTCAATTCCTTTGAGTTTCACTCTTGCGAGCATACTACTCAGGCGGAGTACTTAATGCGTTAGCTGCAGCGCTGAGTTACCCCAACACTTAGTACTCATCGTTTACGGCGTGGACTACTAGGGTATCTAATCCTATTTGCTCCCCACGCTTTCGTGCCTCAGCGTCAATAACAAGCCAGTAAGCCGCTTTCGCCACAGGTGTTCTTCCATATATCTACGCATTTCACCGCTACACATGGAATTCCGCTTACCTCTCTTGCATTCTAGTAATACAGTTTTCAAGGCGAACCGGAGTTGAGCTCCGGACTTTAACCTCAAACTTGCAAAACCGCCTACGCACCCTATACGCCCAATAAATCCGGATAACGCTTGCCACCTATGTATTACCGCGGCTGCTGGCACATAGTTAGCCGTGGCTTTCTGGTAAGGTACTGTCAAGATAAAGTCATTTCCTACTTTATTTTTTCTTCCCTTACAACAGAGCTTTACAACCCGAAGGCTGTCATCGCTCACGCGGCATTGCTTCATCAGACTTTCGTCCATTGTGAAAAATTCCCTACTGCTGCCTCCCGTAGGAGTCTGGGCCGTATCTCAGTCCCAATGTGGCCGATCAACCTCTCAGTTCGGCTACGTATCATCGCCTAGGTGGGCTATTATCTCACCTACTAGCTAATACGCCGCATCCCCATCTCATAGTGAACCAAACGGTTCTTTTGATCTTTTTTCATGCGATAATAAGATCTACATGCGGTATTATCTTTCGTTTCCAAAAGTTATCCCCCGCTATAAGGTAGGTTAGATACGTGTTACTCACCCGTTCGCCACTGAGGTGCAAGCACCCCCGTTCGACTTGCATGTATTAGGCATGCCGCCAGCGTTTATCCTGAGCCAGGATCAAACTCTCATTTTAAAATTTTTGTTAAATAAAAGTGATTCTGACTATTTTTATTGTTATAAGTTTTTTATTACTCAAATAAATCTTTTGACAAGATTTGTACAATAATTATTCTATTTAGTTTTCAAAGATCGTCTCGTTAAGAAGCAAGCTTCTTAACACACAATGATAAGTATATAAAATCAAGAATAGATATGCAATATTTTTTGCTATTTTTTTTAAAAAATTTTTACATTTCTATAACTGGTTCAATTCCAATAATAAAAAAGGCATTTTTTAATACTTGTAAAACAGCTTTTATAAAACCTAATCTCAACTTAGTTAATTGTAAATTATTTTCATCAATAATTTTAATTTCTGCATAATAAGAATGAAAAATCTTACAAATGTTTTGAATATAATCGCAAATTTGCTGAGTTGAACGGTTATTTGCACTATTTTTAATGACTTCTTTAAAATTATCTAATACTAATAATAATTCAATTTCTTTAGGATTATTTAATAAATCAGTCTCTTTAACTAATGGTGTTATTTTTTTAGTTTTAGCTTGATTTAAGATTGAATGACATCTAGCTGTAGCATACTGAGCATAATAAATAGGATTTGATGAATTTTTTAAAGTAATCAAATCTAAATCTAAATCCATATGTGAATTAGAAGACTTACTTGCTAGCATATATCTTAATGCATCAACACCGACTAATTCTAAAATATCAACTAATCAAACAGCAGTTCCTTTTCTTTTAGACATTTTATACTCACTACCATTTTTAATTAGTCTTACCATTTGAACCATTTGAATTTCTAAAATATCTGGATCATTTCCTAGTAATGCCAAACCAGCTTGCATTCTTTTAATATAACCATGATGATCTCCACCTCAAACATTAATTAACTTATCTGCTTTAGTTCTTTTAATTCTCAAATGATGAGTAGCAAGATCTGGAAGTATGTAAGTATAAGTCTTATCTGATTTAACTAAAACGCGGTCTTTATCATCACCAAATTGAGTAGTTTTTAAAAACACAGCACCATCTTTATAATATGTAGCATCTTTAGATTTATATAGTTTTAAAACTTCTTCTATTTGATGAGTATCATAAACTTCTTGTTCACTAGATCAATGTCTAATTTTTACATTAAAATCAGCTAATTGTTGTTTAATAATTTTTAAAAAATAATCAATTGAAATTTGTTTAAATAATGAATGTACATCATCATCTAAAATTTTATTATCAGTATAGTTAATATCTTTAAATTGATCATTATATTTATTAATAATTATTTTTGCTAAATCATCATACATATCACCAGCATAACAATTTTCTGGTTTTTTAGCATCAATATTTAAAGCTTGTAAATAATGAACAAACACAGTTACAGCTAAAACATTGATCTGATTTCCAGCATCATTTACATAATATTCAGTTTGTACTTTATATCCAGCCTTTTTAAATAAGTTAACTAACACAGAACCAATCACAGCATTTCTAGCATGACCAACATGTAAATAACCAGTAGGATTAGCTGAAACATATTCAATATTAATGGTTTTATTTTGTTTTTCTAAATTTCCATATTTAGACTTTAGACTTAAAACATTATTAATAACACTTGATAAAATTTCAGGTTTAACTAATACATTTAAAAATCCAGGAGTAGCTATTTGTATACTAGAATAATTATTTGTTAATAATAATTGTTCTTTAAAGTCATTTGCTAGATCTAGTGGTTTTTTATTTACTTGTTTACTACTAATCAAACATATTGAACTTGATAATAAACCAGGAGTATTATTTTTATTAATTTCAATGATTGGTTCTTTTGATATATTAAATTTTTGACAAATGTTTTTTAAATCATCATAAAACATTTCAATAATAGTTCTATTCATATTAAATTTTCATCAACTCTTTTTCTTTTTCTTTTGTTAAATCATCTAATTGTTTAATAAATTTATCAGTTATTTGTTGGATTTTATCTTCGTTATCACTAATTAAATCTTTTGAGATGTTTTCAATTTTTTTAATCTCATCAATAGCATCTCTTCTAATGTTTCTAATTCTAATCTTATAACCTTCTAATTCTTTATGAACTTTTTTAACTAAATTTTTTCTCACATCTTCAGTTAATGGTGCTATTGGAATTCTAATTAAAGTAGCATCACTTACTGGGTTTAATCCTAAATCAGCTTTATGAATAGCTCCAACTGCTTCAGTAATTACATTTCTATCATATGGTTTAATAATAATTAAATTAGGTTCAGGAGTTGTAATTTGAGAAATTTGGTTTAATGGCATTAAACTTCCATAATAATTTACCATTACTTTATCTAAAATAGCTCCACTTGCTTTTCCAGTTCTAATTTGTCTTAAATGTATTACATATGCATCAATAGTTTCTTTCATTTGTAATTCAGCATTTTTTAAAATTAAATCAGTCATAAATTTGTTCCTATTCTATAATTGTTGATTCTAATTTATTTTCTAATACTTTTATAATATTGTTATCTCCACTCATATCAAAAACTTCAATCTTTAAGTTAGCATCTTTTGCTAAAGTAGCTGCTGTTAGATCCATAATTCTTAATTGCTTATCAACAACTTCTTGATGAGTAAGACGTTTAATAAATTTGGCATCACTATGTTGTTTTGGATCTTTATCATAAACTCCTTTAACACCATTTTTTGCCATTAAAATTACATCAGCTCCAATTTCAATTGCTCTAATTGTTGCATTAGTATCAGTTGTAAAATATGAATAACCAGTTCCACCTACAAAAATAGAAATAAAACCTTCATTCATTTTAATTCTTGCTTTTTTAAAATTATAATCATCAGTTACTGTTTTAATTGGTAGTGAAGAATAAACTTTAATTTTGTCATAACCCATTTTAGTAATAGTGCTTTCAAGTGCTAAACCATTCATAACGGTTGCCAACATACCCATATAATCAGCATTAATAGCATCCATTCCAATGTTTTCACCTAATTTGCCTCTTCAAATATTTCCTCCACCAATTACAATTGCTAGTTTTAAACCATTTTTAGCAAGATGAACTATTTGACTTGCAATATTATCTAAGCACTTTTTATCATAAACTTCAGCATCACCTTTTAAAGCTTCACCACTTAATTTTAATAGCACCGTTTTATATTTATAATTCATTTTTCACCTCAAAATACTTCAAAATAACTCTTTATAATTATACAAAAACCTAAATACTCTTTAGTATAAGATTTAAAAAATATTAATAAGTTGTTTATAAAAAAAGTATAATTTATAATCATACTTTGCTGGATTACAAATTCAAGTGCAACACAAGTAAATAAAGTAAAATTTATTTGTAAGAACACTTGTTTTTCTTTTTTTAGAAAATAAAAAAGAGCTCTCACAAGTGGATCTAGAGAACTCATATGAATTATATAAAAAAATATAACCATTTAACAGAATCAGAACGTTATGTTGGATTATTAAACAAAATCAGAACGTTATATTATAGAAAAAATGCATAATGACGGTTATTCTATATCTAATATTTCTCGTTTTTTAAAGAGAAATAAATCTACTATTAGTCGTGAACTTAGAAGAAATTTAAATCACAATCTTGAATACACTCAAAGGTATGCAAGTTATAAATATAAAAACAGGAGAAATCATAAACATCTATTTAAATTTACAGAAAACAGTCCGTTTAAAGAATTTACAGACATTTTCTTTAAAATCTATAACAAAAGATTCTTTGGTGTTAAAGCTACATATAATTTTATTAAGATTAATCACAATGTAAAAACACCTTCAATTAGAACTGTGTTTAATTGAATAAAAACTAATAAATGATCTATTAAAAAGAAAATAGATTAAGACAATACTATAAAAAAGGTGGGAAAAGAAGTGGGTCTGTCATAGATAGACTTATTAATACAGAGTATGTTTTTCCTATATGAGCAAGAGAAAAATCTATTGATCTTAGAGAAGAATTTGGTCATTGAGAAACTGATTTAATAATAGGTAAAAGGGCTAAGAATTTTGATAATATATTAGTTTTGACAGAAAGAAAAAGTAGAATAGGTTTTTCTGTTAAAGTTAGAAGTAAGACTCCTATGAAAATAATTGACTAAGAAACCTTATCAATAGCAACAATTTATATGTAAAAACAATAACTATTGATAATGGTATCGAGTTTGAGAAAATAGGAATTTTAGCAAAATGATTAGATATTAAAATTTATAGAGCTGAGCTTATGCCTCTTTTAAAGGGATTCAAATGAGAATTGAAATGGTATGGTTAGAAGAGTATTCAAAAAAGCTTTTGATTTCAATACAATAACAAATGATGAATTAAATAAAGTTGTTGAACAAATAAATAAAATGCCTCGTGAAATATTTAATTGAAAATCTGCCCAAGAAGTTTTTGAAACATTAACCAACTCATTATAAAAGCATTTTCCAATAAAATTTCTCACTTTTTTAATAATAAAAGTGCTTTTTCATTGTGTCTAAAAATCTATAGAAAATAACTTTTAATGATTTTTCAGAATTAAAAAAGTATAATAAACTATTTTTTAGAAACTTTAGATTTGAATCAAGATCATCCTTCTTTAATTTGGTTCCAAGTTCTTTTATATCAAGGTTGTTTTAAATTCTTCATGCCTTCTTCTTTAGTTTTTGTTTTTTCTTTTTGTTGTTGTTGATCATCACTAGACTTATTACTGTCATCAGGTTTCATACTATTTAATTGATTATTTCCAGCTTTTGTAGTATCTGGTTGACCTTGATTTTCACTTTTTTGTGTCATTTCATCTGAACTGCTAGAATTTGGTTCTTTATCAGTTTGTTGTTGATCATCACTAGACTTATTACTGTCATCAGGTTTCATACTATTTAATTGATTATTTCCAGCTTTTGTAGTATCTGGTTGACCTTGATTTTCACTTTTTTGTGTCATTTCATCTGAACTGCTAGAATTTGGTTCTTTATCAGTTTGTTGTTGATCATCACTAGACTTATTACTGTCATCAGGTTTCATACTATTTAATTGATTATTTCCAGCTTTTGTAGTATCTGGTTGACCTTGATTTTCACTTTTTTGTGTCATTTCATCTGAACTGCTAGAATTTGGTTCTTTATCAGTTTGTTGTTGATCATCACTAGACTTATTACTGTCATCAGGTTTCATACTATTTAATTGATTATTTCCAGCTTTTGTAGTATCTGGTTGACCTTGATTTTCACTTTTTTGTGTCATTTCATCTGAACTGCTAGAATTTGGTTCTTTATCAGTTTGTTGTTGATCATCACTAGACTTATTACTGTCATCAGGTTTCATACTATTTAATTGATTATTTCCAGCTTTTGTAGTATCTGGTTGACCTTGATTTTCACTTTTTTGTGTCATTTCATCTGAACTGCTAGAATTTGGTTCTTTATCAGTTTGTTGTTGATCATCATTTGAAATTTGAATATTATTCTTATCACTTTGTTTAACACAAGAAACTGCAAAAACAGCAGATCCGGTTATTAGACCAAATGATGTTAATAGTGTTAATTTTTTTTTCATAATGTTTACTATTTTTCTTTTGAATTTTAAATTATTTTTTTAATACCTTTTTATATTTTATACATTTTTATTTAAATTGGTATTTTCTTTATATTTAATTTAAAAAAAGTATGATTTATAATCATACTTTTTATTCTAAGATAATTCTTTAATTTTTTTAAAATATTCATTAGCATTTTGATTAGAAATTTCTAATTTAATATTTTTAGAATTATCTAAAATTAACTGCTTAAATGAACAAGTATTTGAGTATTTAATTCTTTTATATGTTCTTTTAGTTGGTTTGTAATTAATATATAAAGCTTGAGAATCATTATCTAAAATAATTTTTGTAATTGCTTGAAAATCAATTTTTTCACCTAAATATAAAATTTCATTTTCAGTAATTTTAATAGCAAATTTAGGTAAAAAGATAAATAAAATAATAATTTTACTAATTAAAAATACAAAAGATATTACATTTAAAATTATAGTTGGATATAATTTTTGATTTTCAGTACTAGTTTGACTAAAAATTTTATCTTTTAAATTAAATAAAATTAAACTAATGATTGCTAAAGCTAAACTAATAAAAGAAAGAATATAAAAGACCACAAAATAAATTTTATTATACTTTGTAACTAATGCTTGTTTTTTATTAAATTTAAACAAATAGAAATTAAACATCAAGTTAATTAATAAAACAAAAGTAACTAATAAACCTGAAATAATTCCAAAATATTCTGTATTAAAACTAATCATTGTTATTTTAATTGAGCAGCAACTTCATCAGCAAAGTTAGTTACTACTTTTTCAATTCCTTCTCCAACTTCATATCTAATCATTTTAACTAATGAAACATGTTTAGATTTTAGAAAATCTCCAACTTTAAAACTTTCATCAATTACAAATAATTGATCTAATAAACTAACTTCAGCTAAACGTTTTGATAACTTTCCTTTTAAAATATTTTCTAAAACATTTGCAGGTTTTGCTTGTAATTTAGCATCATCTTTAGCTTGTTCTTTAATAATATGCATTTCTGCATTTTTAAAATCTTCAGGGATTTGATCCATATTAATGTATTTTGGAGCCATTGCAGCAACGTGCATTGCAACATTATAAGCATCAGTTGAATCAAGTTTATTATCAAAAACTAATAAAGTAGAAACTCTTTTATTAGCATGATTATAAATTACTGAACTACCAGATGTTTTATTAACTAATTCAAATCTTCTTAAAGCAATTTTTTCACCAATTGTAGCAGTTGCTGAAATTAAACTTTGTTCAATAGTTAATCCAGAATCAGCTTTTACTTGTAAACCTTCATTTAAATTTGAAGCTTGAGAATTTAATAATGCATTAGCAATTTCATCAACTAAATTTAAAAATTTTTCATTTTTTGCAACAAAATCAGTTTCTGAATTAACTTCTAAAATTACAATTTTTTGTTCATTTTCTTTAGCTAAAACGATTCCTTCAGCTGCAACTCTATCAGTTTTTTTAGCAGCTTTTGCTAAACCATTTTCTCTTAGTCAAACAATTGCATTATCAATATTATTATCACTTGCTTCTAAAGCTTTTTTACAATCCATCATCCCTGCTTGAGTGATTTCACGTAATTCTTTAATTAATTTTGCATCTACTGCCATATTTTTTCTCCTTACTCAGCTTTTGGTTCACTTGGTTTTTCAGTTTCAACTACTTGAATAGTTGGTTCACTATTCATTTGTACATTTTCATTTGCTACACTAACTTGTTGTTCAGTTTGATTTTCACTAGTTACTATTGGTCTATTAATTTGTCTTGGTTCTCTTTTTGGAGCAACAGTTCTTAATACTGATGGGTTCATTTTAATTTGTGCACCTTCAGCATATGATTCAACTAAAATATTAATAATTAAATTTACTGATTCTTGTAAATCATCATTTCCAGGAATTACATAATCTACCATATCAGGATCAGCATTAGTATCACAAATAGCAATTATAGGAATGTTTAATTTTTTTGCTTCTTTAACTGCAATTTCATCACCTTTTGGATCAACAACAACAATAGCTGCTGGTAATTTATGCATTTGTTTAATTCCACCAAGTGCTTTTTCTAATTTAGCTTTTTCTTTTAAAATTTTAATTTGTTCTTTTTTAGTTCTTAAAGATAAACGACCTTTTTTTTCTTCTTCTTCAATTTCTCATAAAGCTTTAATTCTAATTAAAATAGTTTTTAAATTAGTTAAAGTTCCACCTAATCATCTATTATTAATATAGAAGTTTCCACTTCTTAAAGCAGCTTCTTTAACAGCGTTTTTTCCAGAACGTTTAGTTCCTACAAATAAAATTTTTTGTTGTTTACTTCCTAAAAATTCTAATAATTTTTGAGCTGTATTTAAATGAGTAATAGTTTTTTCTAAATCAATAATGTGATTTTTATTTTTTACTCCATAAATATAAGATTTCATTTTAGGATTTCATCTTTTAGTTTGGTGTCCATATTGAACTCCAGCTGCAGATAATTCTTCTCTTGTTATTTCTCTTGACATAATAACCTTTCTTTATTTGTTAAACTTCAAAATAATTCGAACATTTTCCACTCTTTTTATTTAATTTGAGCACTAGGAAAATGAATCCTTATTTTTGATTGAATAATTTTTTTAAATTAACCAACTTTTATATTTTATCAATTTTTTCTAATTTTACAATCAATAAACAAAAGCATTAATTAAAAAAGCAGAAATTAATCTGCTTATTGATTTATATTATTTTCTGGATTAAATGAAGTTTGTTCATAAATTTGTTCAATTAATTCTTTTTCTTTTTTAGTTAAGCTTTTAGGAACTACAATATTTACTTTGATTATTAAATCTCCTCTTTTATCTTTATTTATAGATTTATATAATCCTTTGTTATTAATAATAATAACTTCATTAGAATTAATTGATTTTGGTAATTTATATTTAATATCACCATCTAAAGTTTTGATTATAATCTCATTTCCTAAAATTGAATCTAAATAACTAATATTATAAGTCATTAAAATATCATTATTATTAACAATTTCAAATACCTTAGATTCTTTTAAATAAATATCAATAATTAAATCACCATTAACTCCATTATTAGTTGAAGCATGACCTTTTTGAGAAAGTTTAATTTGTTGATTTGGTCTAATTCCTTTTGGAATATTAACTTCAATTTTTTTTCTTTCTAAATATTTACCTTTACCTTTACAGTTTCTACACTTATTTTTAATAATTTTTCCAACACCATTACATACATTACATTTAGCTGATTGTTGAAATTGGAAAAATCCCATATTTTTTTGAATTAAAACTTCTCCAGATCCATGACAATTATTACAAATGCTTATATCATTATTTGACTCAGCACCACTTCCAAAACAAACATTACAATTTGTTAATAAATCTAATTCAATTATTTTATCAACACCAAATAAAAGTTCTTTAAATGTTAAATAAATATCTATACTGACACTTTGTCCTTTAGTTGATCTTTGATAATCAGATTTATTAGATCCAAAAAAATCAGAAAATATATTAGTAAAAGATGAAAATCCAGAAGAACCCATATTAGAAAATAAATCTTCAAAATCAGTAAAATTTGAAGAAAATCCAGATGAATTATCAAAGGCACGATGACCAAATTGATCATATTGTTTTCTTTTATCTTTATCTAATAATACATCTGCTGCTTCATTAATTTCAACCATTTTATCATGAGCATCAGGAGATTTATTTAAATCAGGATGATATTGTTTTGCAAGTTTTCTATAAGCTTGTCTGATTTCTTGTTCACTAGCAGTTTTTGATACACCTAAAACTTCATAATAATCCTTTTTTTTCATATTCTCTCTTCTTTTCTATAAAAACAAAAACTAACTAGTGTTAGTTTTTATATATTTAGTGTGATTAATTATTTTGTTCTGGTGAATTATTATTTGAATCTGAATCATTGTGTTTGTTAGCAAATTCAGCAGCTGCAGCCATTGCTTGTTCTAATTCAGTCATTTTTTGTTCTAAAGCTTCATAGTTTTCATTTTTAACTAGTTCTTTAATTTCATCAACCATTTTTTGTGATTGTTCTTTTTGCTCAGCACTAATTTTATCACCAGCTTGTAATAATGAAGTTTCAATAATATTAATATAATTTTCAGCTTTGTTTTTTAACTCAATATTTTTTTTCTTAGCTTCATCATTTGCAGCATTTTCTTGAGCTTCTTTTATCATTCTTTCAACTTCAGCTTCACTTAAATTCCCTGAATTTGAAATAGTAATAGTTTTTTCTTCATTAGTATTTTTATCTTTTGCTGAAACACTTACAATACCATTAGCATCAATTTCAAAAGTAACTTCAATTTGTGGAATACCTCTAGGAGCTGGTTGAATTCCTGTTAGTTGGAATTGACCTAATGATTTATTATCAGCAGCCATTGCTCTTTCACCTTGTAAAACATTAATATCAACAGCTGGTTGATTATCTGTTGCAGTTGAAAAGATTTGAGTTCTTTTTGCTGGAATTGTAGTATTTCTTTCAATTAATTTTGTCATAACTCCACCCATTGTTTCAATACCTAATGATAATGGAGTTACATCTAATAATAAAATATCAGTAACTTCACCAGCTAAAACTCCACCTTGAACAGCAGCACCCATAGCAACAACTTCATCTGGATTAATTGATCTATTTGGAGATTTATTTAATAAACTTTTTACTAATTCTTGAACGGCTGGTATTCTTGTTGATCCACCAACTAATAAAACTTCATTAATTTCACTTGGAGTTTTTTTAGCAGCACTTAAAGCATCTTTAACTGGTTGAATAGTTAAATCAACTAAATGTTTTGTAATTTTGTTAAATTCACTTCTTGTTAGAGTTGTTGCAAAAGAAATTGGACCACTTTCATTCATTGCAATAAATGGTAAATTAATTTCAACTTCTAATTGACTAGATAAATTAATTTTTGCTTTTTCTGCTTCATCTTTTAATCTTTGTAAAGCCATTTTTTCTTTAGATAAATCAATATTGTATTCAGCTTTAATTTTACCTAGTAATCATTTGATAATTTCTTCATCAAAATTATCTCCACCTAATTTATTATTTCCACTAGTTGCAATAACATCAAAACTTCCACCACCAATAGCTAGAATAGAAACATCAAAAGTTCCACCACCTAAATCATAAACTAAAATTGTTTCTTCTTTATCTTGTTTATCTAATCCATAAGCCAAAGCAGCAGCAGTTGGTTCATTAATAATTCTTTCAACTTGTAATCCTGCAATTGTTCCAGCATCTTTTGTAGCTTTTCTTTGCGCATCATTAAAATAAGCAGGAACTGTAATAACAGCTTTAGTTACTTTTTGTCCTAATTTAGCTTCAGCATAATTTTTCATATATCTTAAAATTTCAGCTGAAATTTGTTCTGGACTATAATCTTTTCCTTCTAAATTAACTTTAGAAGTAGTTCCCATTTTTGATTTTATTGATTGAACAACATTTGGATTAGTTACAGCTTGACGTTTAGCAGCACCACCAACAATAATATCTGAATTTTTAAAAGCAACAACACTTGGTGTAGTTCTTTGACCTTCAGGATTTTCTAAAATAATAGGTTGTCCACCTTCAATAACTGAAACAACTGAATTAGTAGTTCCTAAATCTATTCCAATAATTTTTTCTTTTGCCATGATTTTATTTCTCCTTGTATCTTTTTTACTGTTTATCTATTTATTATTGTTTTATTTATTTTGCAACTTTAACTATTGCATAAACTAGTACTTTATCATGAATCATATATCCATCACTTAAAACACCAACAATTTGATTTGTTTTATATTCATCTGATTCAACTGCTTCATTAGCATCATGAAGATGTGGATTAAACATATCACCAACTTTAACATTCATAGCTTTAATATGATGTGATTCTAAAATGTTATCTATTTGATTAACAATCATTTCAAACCCTTTAACATAAGCTTGAACTACTTCATTATTACTAGGAGCATTAACAACTTTTTTTAAAATTTCTAAAGGTTGAATTAAGTCTCTTGCTAATTTACTAGAACCATATTTTTTAATTTCTAATTCTTTTTGATTATACTTTTTAGTCAAATTACTAATTTCAGCTAAATTAAATTGTTTTTCAGATTCAATATCTTTTTTTAAAGTTTCATTTAACTCTTTTAAATTTTGAACTTCTAATAAAACAGTATCAAGTTTTGTTTTTAACTTTAAATATTGATTTTTTTTAACATGAGGTTTTTGAAATTCAGCTTTAGTTTTATTTTTATTTTGACTATAATAGTTTTTATTATTTTTTTTATTTTTTAATTCTTCAGTCATTTTAATTCTCCTTTGCATTAATAATTTCAATAATTAAGTTCATTAACTGGTTTACTTGGTTATAATCTACTCTTTTTGGTCCAACTAAAGTTAAAACAGTAGAAGAATTACCAATTTTTAATTCTGTAGCAATCATTGAAATATCATCATTTATTTGATCGATTTCATTACCAATTTTAATTGCTATTTTATTCATATTTTTATTAGATTCATAAGCAATATTAAATCAATCAAAAGGAGATAATTGTTCAACTAACTTAACTGCATTTTTTAATTTATTAGTATCATTAAACTCAGGATTTTCTAACATATATCTCATTCCATGAGTTTCTTTTTGTTCATTTTTTGATTCTAAAATAGTATTTATAAATGTATTTAAAACATAATCATATTGTTTAATACTTAAAGATAATTGATGTTTTAAATCATTTAAATATCGATCTATTTCATCTAATTTAACATTAACTAAAAAATCTGAAAATAATTTAATAGCAATTTTTAAATCAGATAAAGAAATATCTTTTAAATTAAACATTTTATTTTGCACATCACCATCAGAAAAAATAAATAATACACTTGCTAAAAATTCTGATAATAATATTAGTTCAATTTTTTTTAACTTTATATTTTTTATATTTTGTTTTTTAATTATAACTGCTGTCATTTTAGTTAATTCACTAATAATTTCACCAGCATAATTAATCGTTTTATCAATATCATATTTTCTTAAATCTAATAACTGGTTTAAATAAATTTTTAATCTAGTATAATCAGCTGAATCTAATTTCATAATATTATCAACATAATATCTATAACCTTTAGTTGAAGGAGTTCTTCCACTTGAAGTATGTTGTTTTTCTAAATAACCCTCATGTTCTAAAATAGCTGATTCATTTCTAATTGTTGCTGAAGATATTTTAATATCTAATAGTTCTAAAATTCTTTTAGATCCAACTGGTTGATTAGTTTTAATAAATTCTTCAACAATAGTTTGTAAAATTTTAACTTGTCTTTTAGTTAACATAAAACTAATTAAATTGTTTAAATTCTTCTAAAACAAATTGGTTATTTTCAACATCAATTAGATATCTAGTACTTTCACTTATCAAACCACTAATAATATAATGTGCTATTAAAGTTTCAATATTTTTTTCAATATATCTTTTAATAGGTCTTGCTCCAAATAATCTATCATAACCTTCATTAATAATTTTGTTTCTAGCTTCTTCTGAAAAATTAATAAAGTAGTTTTGTTCATCTTGTAATCTTGTAATTAATTCATCTAAAAGTTTATCTACAATTTCACCAATTGTCTGCACTGATAAAGCATTAAAATAAACAATATTATCAATTCTATTTAAAAACTCAGGTCTAAAAGTTTGATTTAATTCTGCTTGAATTTTTTGATCATCAATTTGCACATAATCATCTGAAGTTAGTAAGTATTGACTAGCTATATTTGAAGTCATAACAATAATTGTATTTTTAAAATCTATAGTTTTTCCTAATGAATCTGTTAATCTTCCATCATCTAGTATTTGTAATAAGATGTTAAATACATCACTATGAGCTTTTTCAATTTCATCAAATAAAATAATTGAATAAGGATTTCTTCTTACAGCTTCAGTTAGTCTTCCTCCTTCTTCATACCCAACATACCCAGGAGGAGCACCAATTAGTTTAGCAACAGAATGTTTTTCCATATATTCACTCATATCAAGTCTGATCATTTTTTTAGGTGAATTAAATAAAATATCTGCTAAGCTTCTTGCAACTTCAGTTTTTCCAACTCCAGTTGGTCCTAAAAATAGAAAACTACCAATTGGTTTATCTGGATTTTTAATTCCACTTCTACTTCTCATAATTGCTGAAGTAACTGCTTTAATTGCTTGATCTTGACCTTTAACATATTTTTTTAGTAGATCTTCAAGATTTAAAAGTCTTTCTTTTTCTGAAGAAATTAGTTTATCAACTAAAATTCCTGTTGATTTAGAAACAACTTTTGCAATTTCTTGCTCAGTTACTTCTTCTGAAATCATTTTTGTTCCAGATTGTATTTCAAATAAAACTAAACTTTTTTCAAGTGATGGTAATAATGAGTATTGAATTTCTCCAGCTCTTTTATAATTTCCATCATTTTGAGCAGTTTCTAATTCTTGTTTTAAGTTTTCAATATTTGATTTTACTGAATTAATCTTATTCAATTGTTCTTTTTCTTTTTCTCATTTTTGATTTAAATTAGCTTGTTCAATTTTTAAACTATCTAATTCTTTTTTAGCTTCTTGTCATCTTTCTTTAGATTTATCATCTTTTTCTTTTTCTAAAGCAGAAGTTTCAATTTCTAATTGCATTACTTTTCTATTTACTTGATCTAGTTCAATTGGGACACTTGCTAATTCTGTTTTAATAGAAGCACAAGCCTCATCAACTAAATCAATAGCTTTATCTGGTAAATATCTATCAGTTATATATCTACTAGATAGCTTAGCAGCTGAAACTAAGGCATTATCATGAATTCTTACTCCATGATAAGTTTCAAATCGATCTTTTAAACCTCTTAAAATTGAAATAGTTTGATCAACAGTTGGTTCATTAACTAGAACTCTTTGAAATCTTCTTTCTAAAGCAGCATCTTTTTCTATATATTGACGATATTCATTTAAAGTAGTTGAACCAATTGCTTTTAATTCACCTCTAGCTAAAGCTGGTTTTAATAAGTTAGAAACATCCATTCCACTATTATTTCCAGTTTTTCCAGCCCCAACTATTAAGTGTAGTTCATCAATAAATAAAATAATTTCACCATTAGATTTTTGAATTTCATTAACAACTGATTTAACACGAGATTCATAATCTCCCATATACATAGCTCCAGCCATTAAACTACCCATATCAAGTTCTAATATACGTTTGTTTTTTAATAATGTTGGCACATCACCTTTAACAATACGTTGAGCTAATCCTTCAACAATAGCAGTTTTACCAACTCCTGGTTCACCAATTAAAACTGGATTATTTTTTGTTTTTCTAGATAGTATTTGAATAACACGAGAAATTTCTTCTTCTCTTCCAATAACAGGATCTAATTTATTATCTTTAGCATCTTTTGTTAGATCTCTTGTATATTTTTTTAAAGCATCAGTTACTTTTCCTTTTTCTTGAAATTCCACTATCTCAGCTCCTTTAAGTTAAAATCTGTTTTTAACTATTTCTATTGTAACACATTTTTAGCAATTGCATATAGTGAGTGCTAAAAAAATAAAAAAGACCTTTTGGTCTTAAATTATTAAAATATTTTCAATTAAGTATACTAATCAAAAAGCTAAAAATAAACCTATTTTTTATTTTGAACTTCTTTAATAATCTGTTCTATTTGTTTAGCTACTCCATCATTTTCTAAACTATCACAAATTTTAAATGCAACTTTTTTAAGTTCATCAACACTATTTTCAACACAATATCCTTGTTTAACACCTTTAACCATTTCAATATCATTATGATTATCTCCAAACACAATAATATCTTTGTAATTAATATCTAAAGCTTTGGCTAGATGTTTTAATCCAGATAATTTATTAACTTTCTTTTTCATAATATTAAATAATTTTGGTAATGATTGAACTAGATCAAATTTATCTTTAATACATTCTTTAATTAGGTTTAATTTTTCATTTGCTATTTCATCTGAAAGGTTTTGTAAACTAATAATTACTTCAACAATTTTTAAATTGTTATTTTTTAATTCATTTGAAATTTCTAATAAATCGTTATACTTTTTAATTTCTCAGTGATATTTTTTCTTAGTTTTATTCATATAATTTTGTCAAGAAATTCCTCTTTCAGAATTAAAAGTTCCAATCATTGTATTATGAGTATATCCAACAATATCAATATTATGTTCATAAGCTAATTTAAATAACTCACTTGCTAACTTATTATTTAAATAATCAGCATGTAAAACTTCATTAGTCTTTAAATTAGAAATTAAAGCTCCATTACAAGAAATTACAGGTAAATTAACTTTTAGTTGTTTTGCTATTTTTTTATTAGCACCATCAACTCTTCCTGTACAAAATGAAAAACGGTTATTACTTAATTTTTGATATTTTTTAATTACTTTAATAGTTTTTTTACTAATAGAAAAATCTTTTAAACAAATAGTTCCATCAAGATCAGATAAAATATATGGATAATTATTCATTATTCTTCAATTCCTTTTCAACGTTCACTTAAAATATAATCTTTACCTTTTTGAGTTTCGTATTTAACTAAATCTAAATAATCTCATTGTCTTAATACTTCATAACTAGCAATTCCAACAGTATTTGCAATATTTAAACTTCTAGTCTCACTCATCATTGGTATTCTAAAAGTTGTATTGTAATGTTCTTTTAAAATTGGTTTTGCAATTCCAGTTGATTCTTTTCCAAATACTAAATAAACATTATCATTAATTTTTGAAAAATCAAAATCAGAAATTGGTTTTTGACCATATCTAGATAAACAAAATAAGGTGATATTTTTATGTTTAGTTATAAAATCATTTCAATCATCATATCTAATACAATCAACATTTTTATACTCATTTGCACTTGATCTTGATAAATGGCGATCATCAAAAATAAAACCTAATGGTTCAATTATATGCAATCTTGCATTAATAGCTACACAAGTTCTCATAATTGCTCCAACATTTTGGGCAATTTCTGGTTGATATAAAACAATATTAATTTTTCTTTTATTCATATAAATCCTTAATTATTTTACAGTATCAATATATTGTATTAATCTATCTATTGCTTTTTTTCTAGCTGAAATTTGATTTTTTAACTCACTATTCATTAATGAATAAGGTTTATCATAACCTTTAGGAATAAAAATAAAATCATAACCAAATCCAAAATCACTTTTTTTAATATCAAAATCAATATAACCTTTAGCTATTGATTGATAAACAAATTGTTTTTTAGTTATTGAATCATATAAAGCAATAGCTGTTGTCATATAAGCTTTTCTTTTATGTAATTGATTTATATGTTTTAGTTTATCTAATAATTTATTGCATATATCATAATGATTAGTTAAAGGATAAGCTCATCTTTTAGAATAAATTCCTGGAAAATTATTTAAAGCTTTAACACAAATTCCAGTATCATCTCCAATTGCCACTCCATTGATATATTTAGCTAAGTGTTTTGCTTTTAATAAAGCATTTTGTTTAAATGTTTTTTTATTTTCTTCTATTTCAACATATTCTGGTATATCTAATAAACTTTTGATTTGATATCCTTTTAAAATTTCACTAAACTCTTTTACTTTATTTTTATTAGTTGTAGCTAAATAAATTACTTTATTCATAAAACCTCTTTATCATCTTTACTATATTAATTTTAAAATATTAACAATAAAGTTAATCATTTTATTTTTTAAAAGTTAATCATTTTATTTTTTAAAACTTTAATTAATAAAAAAGTTTTGCATTTTTTTCTGTTTTATTGTAAAACAACAAGGTATAAAACTTTTATCCTAACCGATTTTAAGTTTTATACAGGAGGAATTATGAAGAAATTAATTGCGATTTTATCATCAATGTTGATGATAAGCACAGCTAGTTTACCAGTAATTGCTTGTCATAAAAAAGAACACAAATTTGAGTCTAACAACTCACTAATAAATACAAAAACTGCCGCTAGTTTATTTGCTAAAGATTTTATTTTAGCAGATCAGCTACAACTAAATTTTCAAGAAATTAAAGATTTAAATAAAAATAAAGATCTAGAATTATTAACTAGTAAAAATAACTTATTAATTGATAAAAATGAGTTGACTTCAAGTTCATTAAAATCAACTAGTCAATTTATTAACAAATATTTTGATGAAAATTCATATAAAAAAGTTATTGATAAAAGTATAAAACTTGACTCTAATAAGAGTTTAAAAAATCCTATATTAAATGAAATTTTTAAATTACTTAGCTTAGATATAAGTGATACTGAAAAAACTAGTAATGATATTAGTAGAATCTTAGAATTAACTTCTAAACTAAATCCTATGTTTATGTTTAGTCATTTTTCAAATATCAATTCTTTATTAAAAGAAATGTTTGAAAAACTTAAACCTAATTTAAAAACTTGATTAGAATCATTATCTAAACCAGATCAAAGTCTAATTAAAAACATTAAAGATTTTCAAGAAAAAGTTGATGTTAATAAAAAGTATAAAGATCTCAAATTAGAAGATCTTGATAAAGCTTTTTATACTAGTTTAATTAATGCTATAGGTTTAGGGTTATCTTCTAAAACTTATAAAACAATTGAATTAGATGTTAATAAAACTAATGAGTCATTACAAAAAGCTAGTGAAAATTTAGCTTTTATTTTAAATAATAAAAAAGAGTTTGAAAAAAATAGAGAATGAGAAATTGTTAGATATGTTTTACAAGCTCTTCAATTTTTACAATTAAAACTAAGTTTATTTGATAATACTAGAGAATATGAACCTATATCACCTAATAACTTATTTAGTAAAGACAAAACTAACCAAGAATTTATTAAAGAACTTTATAAAGATAAAACAATAGGTAATATAACTGAAAATAGATCATCATCTATTAATTTAAAGTACCTACTTTCTTTTTTTAAAAAACCAGTTGATGAATTAAAAGATAGTTCTAAAAAAGATGGATATCAATTGCAAAAATTGTTAGCAATGTTATTTTTATCAACTGAAAAAGTTGAATATACTTCACAAAGTTTTAAAGTTGATGATCCAACAGAATATTACAATAATAAAAAAGCACATCCATCAATTTATTTACTATCTATTTTTTCTAAGGATTTTCTAATAAAAAAACTTAGTCCTTTATTAATCAATAAAACAATTAGAGAAGAAAATGTTAAAAGATTGATTGAACGTTCAATTCCATATTTTTATAAATGGTTATCATATACAACAGTTAATTTATTAACTGGAACAAAGAGTGTCTATGAATCATTAAGCGCTTTATTTGTTAAAGTATTACCTTCTATAGTTGTAATACTTCAAAATGAAACAAAACTTTTAAGTGATGAAATAATAAAATTTAAAGACTTTGCCTTCCCTATATTGTTTCAACAGATAATAACACCAACTTTAAACGTTGCTTTACCAATAACAGTAGATAATAAAACTGATAAAAATTCTTTTAAAATTCTTTATAGCGGAGATGTTTTTTTAGTTAACAAAACTAATCACATGTTTAAAACTTTTAAAGAAAAAATAGAAGGTCTTTTAAAAACATTTAGTAGTTATATACCAATAAAAGCCAAAAATATTCCATTTTCTCTAATCCAACATTACTTTACTAGTTTTGCAAATAACTACGAATCAATCTTTAAAAATATTCAACACTTTAATTTAAAAACTCTATTAACTACTCCACTTAACAAAATGAATGAATCTTGATGAAAAGATAAATCATTTGCTAAAGAATATCAAAACAAATCTATTGCTGATAATTTAGATAAATTATTAAAAGATTTAGATGTTAAAGGTAATGAAAAATTAGAAAATCTACAAAGTACAAATATAAATCTAACTAGTTTAACTGACATAATTTCAACTATTGAAAATTATAAATATCAAGTATCTAACATTAATTACAATAAAAAAACTAATTTAATTGATATTTTAAAAGAAAATCCAGATAAAGCTTTACAAATTCTGGGGTGAACTTCAGATAAAAATAAACCAATAGGACAAAACTCACTACTAGATATAGTATTTTCTAAAGGTTTAAATATTAAAGTTAATGATAAAAGCGATAATTCTCAAAACACTATTAATTTATTATCAAAATTCTTATTATCTGTTAATAATTCATTAAACACTGAATTTAACGAAAAGAAATTTAATATTTCTTATACATTTTTAGATGATAAGAAAAATAAATTTAACCAATTAGTTTCTCAACAATTAGAAGCTAAATTTGTAAATAATAAAAATAAATCTACAACTAAATATATCTTTAACTATTCTAGAAATAGTAAAGATGATAAGTTTAGATTTACAAAAATTACTAAGAATTAATAATTAATAAAACATTATTTTTTGTTAAAAAACTAGTTCAAATGCAAAAAAAGGCATTTGAACTTTTTATTTACTTTTGCTTTTTTGTGATTTTATTGGCATTATTTAAGTGTAGAGTACTTATTTATTAAGTGCTTTACATAGGAGAAATTATGAATAAATTAATTGCAATTTTATCATCAATGATAATGATAACAACTGCTAGTTTACCAGTAATTGCCTGTCATAAAAACCAAAAAGAAGAAAAAGAAATTAAATTTGAAAATAATAACTCGATAACAAATGCTCACTCAACTGTTAGTTTATTTGCTAAAGAACTAATTTTAGCAGATCAATTAAAAGTTCAATTGAGTGAAATTAAAAATAAAAACAATAAAAAGTCACTTAGTGATTTATTAAAAGAAAACAATTTAACATTAGAAAATACTGATAAGAGTATCAGTAATATAAACACATTTGAAAATCTTTTAAATCAATATTTTAAAAAAGATTCATACAAAAAAGTGTTGGATTCTAAAATCAAACTAGATTTAAAAAATAACTCATCTAATTTTTTATTTAAAGAAATTTTTCAATTAGTTGGATTAGGTGAAACTGAATTAAATAATTTTAGTGATGATATTACAAAACTTTTAAATTTAACAATTAGTTTAAACCCAATGTTTGTTTTTACTAATTTTAAAGAAGTTGATAGTGCTTTAAACACATTCTTTGAAAAACTTAAACCAACTTTTTCAAATTGAATAAAAACTTTAAGCACTCCAAAAGAAGGTTTAGCTAAAAGTATTAAAGCCTTTCAAGATGAAATTGATGTAAATAAAAAATATAAAGATCTAAAAGCCGAAGATCTAGATGTTGCTTTTTATGTAAGTTTAGTTAATGCTGTAGGCTTAGCATTATCAACAAAAGGTTTTAAAGAAGTAGAATTAAAAACTAATAATGTATTTGATTCACTAAAAAACGCTGGAGATGCATTAAACAAAATACTAAGTTCTTCAGCTCAACCTAATAAAGTAAATGGATCAAAAGTAGTTTCTTATGTTCTACAAGCACTTCAATTCCTGCAATTAAAATTAAGTTTATTTGAAAATACTAGAGATCATAAACCAACATCTGCAGATAAATTATTTGATAATACTAAGCAAAATCAACAATTTATAAAAGATCTTTATAAAGATCAAAATATAGAATCAATAAGCAAGAAAAAACCATCATCTATTAATTTAAAATACTTATTATCTTTTTTTAAAAAACCAGTTCAAGAACTAAAAGATAAAAACCAAAAAGATGGTTATGAATTACAAAAATTATTAGCTATGTTATTCTTAACTGCTGATGAAGTTACTTATAAAAAATACAATAGTACTAATGAATTTGTAGAAGATTCTAAAAAATTTGTTGAAGAAAACAAAAGTTCACCACTTTTTTATCTATTACAAAGAGTTTTAGAAAGTCAATTAAATAACAAATTTAAATCTAAAAAAGATAAAATAAGTGTATTAACTAAAAGTTTAGATATTTTAACTAAATGATTAACACTAACAGCAAATGATCTTTTAAATGGTAAAAGTTTAGCTAAATCTTTTAATGAAATTTTTAAAGAAAATCAAATTTTTCAAACTATATTAGAAAAATTATTTGAAAGTGAAATTATTGATAAAAATGTTATCCCTGCTGATTTTCAATTATTTATACCATTTTTACCAGCATTAATTAGTAGTTTTTTATTAACATTTTTAACACAAGGTGATGAATTATCTTCACTAATAAAAGAAGTTATTCCAGTAGTAGAATTTAAATTAGATTCAAAGCAAAATGCATTTAAAGAAATTTATTCAGGATCAATATTTAATATTAATAAAGTCAAAACTTTTATTAATAACTTAAAAGGAGTTTTAGATAATATAGCTAAAAACCCTGATGGAGCAATATTTGCTGAAGTCTCTAAACAATTTGATACTAAAGTTGTTACAGAATATGCTGAAAAATTTGTAATTAAACCATTTAATGAACTATTTGGTAATGTTAAAACTTTCAATTTAAAAACTTTATTAACTACTCCACTTAATAAAATGGATGAATCAAAATGAAAAGATAGAAGATTTGCTAAACCATTACAAAGTAAATCTGTAGCTGATATTTTAGATACATTACTAACAACTTTAAACGTTCAAGGTAATGAAAAACTAGAAAGCTTAGAAAGTTCAAATATTAATCTAACAGCTTTAACTGAAGTTGTTTCATTAATTAATAATTATTCATACAAAGCAAAAGGAGTTAATAGTAGTAAAACTCAACTAATTGAGCTTTTAAAAGAAAATCCAGATAAAGCTTTACAAATTTTAGGTTGAACTTCAGATAAAAATAATCCAATTGGTAAAGGCTCACTGTTAGATACTTTATTATCTAAAGTCTTTAATTTTAAAATGGATGATAAAAAGAATAAAACAGAAAATGCTTTAAACCAATTTACAAAAGTTACTAGTCTACTAAACAAATGACTTGTTACTCAACTAAATGAATCTGATCTATTAATTACATTTAGCTTTACTAATACTAATAAAAATAGTTCGAACCAATTATTATCTGAAACTATGATAGCTACAGTTAAAAATAAAGTTAATAACTCTCAAACTAAATACACATTTAGTTATGCTAGAGATAAAGAATCTAAATTCAAATTTACAAAAATCTCAAAAAATTAATTAATAATCATTATTAACTAAAACTGCAAGATCTTAAATATTATAAGATCTTGCTTTTTTATTGCTTATTGTTGTTAAATTGATGGACTTATTAGAAAATAAAAAATTTCTTAAAAATGAATTATGTTATGAAATGTAGTTCATATTCGATAAAAACTATTGAATCTTTTTTATATTTATGTTATTTTTTACTTTTAGACTACTTTTATTGGCAATATTTTAATGTAAAGCATTTTTTATATTGTTTTACATAGGAGAGATTATGAAGAAATTAATTGCAATGTTATCTTCTTTTATGATGATAACAACTGCTAGTTTACCAATAATTGCCTGCCATGTTAAAGAAAAGAAATTTGACACTAATAATTCGATAACAAATACTCACTCAACTGTTAGTTTATTTGCTAAAGAAATTATTTTAGCAGACCAACTAAAAGTTAACTTAAAAGAAATTAAAACCGAAAATAATAAAAAATCGCTAACTGATTTATTAAAAGAAAATAATTTAAAACTAGAAGATACTGATAAAGATATCAGTAATATAACAACATTAAATGGTCTTGTTGATCATTACTTTATAAAAGATTCATATTTATCAAAAGATGTTTTAGATTCAAAAATTAAATTAGATAATCAAACTAAAAAACCTTCTATTCCATTATTTAATGAGGTGTTTAAACTATTTGGAGTAGATACAACTGATTTGGATAAATTAAGTGATGATATTTTAAAAATATTAGATCTAACTACTAGTTTAAGTCCAATGTTTTTATTAAGTGGTTTTGATTCAGTTAACAGTACTTTGAAATCGTTCTTTGAAAAAGTTAAGCCTTATTTAAAAGATGGACTAGAAAAATTGTCTAATCCAAGTATTAAATTTGAAGATGAAGTTAAAGCTTTTCAAGAAAAAATTGATGTTAATAATAAATTTAAAGACTTAAAAGTTGAAGATTTAGATAATGCATTTTATGTAAGCTTATCTAATGCTATAGGTTTAAGCACAGTTGGATCTAGTTACACACCAATTGAATTAAAAACTAGTGAAGCTTCCAAGTCATTAAAGCAAACTAGTGAAGCATTGACTAAAGCATTAAATGGTCCTGCTAAACCTAAAAATGGACAAGAATGAAGTATTGTTACTTATATTCTGCAATCTCTACAATTCTTACAAATAAAACTTAGCTTATTTGAAGAAGCAAGAGACTATACTCCTAACTCATATACTAATTTATTTAGCGCTTCTAAGAAAAATGAAGAATTTATTAAATCTATTTATAATAGTAAAACTATAAAAGAAATTACTAAAGATAAACAATCATCTATTAATATAAAATACATTTTTTCATTTATTAAAAAAGCTGTTAATGAACTAAAAGATGAAACTAAAAAAGATGGGTTTGAATTACAAAAACTACTAGGAATTTTATTTTTAACATCAAATAAAGTTGAATATTCAGAAGATAGTTCTAAAGATGATTCAAAAGAGTATTATGATAATAGCAAAGCTCATCCATCATTAACTATACTAGCTGACTTAGCAAAACAAGCATTAAATGAAAAACTTAAACCTTTGGTGGCATTAATATCAAAAGAAACTACTGATGATCAAATTCAAAAAGTTGTAGATACTTTAATTCAACAATTATATAAATGAATTTCGTTCACTTTAAATAGTTTATTAACAGGAGAAAATAACTTAAATAAATGTCTAACAACATTATTTGCTAAGGGTTTACCTGTAATTATAGAAAGCATACAAAAAAATACTAAACTACTTCCACCTGAAATAGCAGCACAATTAGGTTTCTTACCATTTTTACTTATTCCATTAATAAATGAAGTTTTAGCAGTTGCATTTCCTATTTTATATAGCGGAAGTGAAAAACCTGCTGTAAATTCATTTAAAGATTTATATGCAGGACAAGTATTTTTAGTAAATAAAGTTAATGAAATGTTTAAAGTCTTTAGAAAAACATTAATTAAGATATTAACTGAAGTAAAAGTTGATACAAAAAGTATTCCGTTTGCTACAATTAGAGGATTTTTAACTACATTAGAAAATGGTTATGACAAAATCTTTAAAAATGTTAAAGAATTTAACTTAAAAGGTTTACTAACTACTCCACTTAATAAAATAAATGAAATTTGATGAAAAGATCAACCAATTTCTAAATCATTACAAGAACAATCAGTTACTGATATTTTAGATTCATTACTAAATGATTTAGATGTTAAAGGTAATGAAAAAATAGATCAAGTTAAAGATTCAAATATTAACTTAACAAGTTTAACTGAAGTTGCTAAATTAATGGATAACTATACTTATAAAGTTAAAGACATTAATACTAGTGGTAAAATACACTTACTAGAAATCCTAAAAAATAATCCAGAAAAAACTTTAGAAATTTTAGGTTGAACTTCAGATAAAAATAATCCAATAGGAAAAGATTCTTTAATTTACGCATTATTAACTAAAGTGTTTAATGTTAATTTAGATAAAAAAGATGATAAATCACAAAATGCTATAAACCAAATTTCTAAAATTATTTCAACAGTAAACAAATCAATAGAAATTAAAACAAATTGAAATAGTGTTGAAATTAGTTTTGAATTTAAAGATCAAAAGAAAAATAAATTTGAACAATTATTAAGTGAAACTTTAATAGCTAAAGTTAAAAATAAAAAAGATAATAGCCAATCAACTTATTCATTTACTTATCAAAGAGATAAACAAGACAAGTTTAAATTTACAAAAATTACAAAAGAATAATAAATTAATTAATATAAAAAGCAAGACATAAAGTCTTGCTTTTATTATCTAAAATTATAATCCTAACTCTTCATCAGTTTTTAAATCTAAAGCTGATCCAATATATGAAAAGATTTCAGGAGATTGTTTAATATACCTACGTTTCCCAGTTTAAGCATAAAACAAGAAAACATACTTATGTAAATTTTTGATCTCATAAGTTATGTTTTTTATAATGTAATGTCTAAGTGACTTTTTCTTTTGTTAAAAGCTCTAATAATATTTGATAAGTTTGCCAACTTTCTTGTAACTCATCATTATACACTTGTATAGTTTCGATTTTTTGTTTATTTACAAATACTTCAATTTCTTTAACTTCTTTGATAACATTAATCACTTTATGCTCAGTGATTTTGCTTTTTCCAGTCAGTCCTAATTTTGAATTTAGAATGTAGATGATGTAGTTTAAAAACACTAATGAAATGAAACATAAACAAATGTAACCAACAATATGGTTTCAAGTTGATAAATACATTGGACGAAGAGATAATTTACCTTTTAATGTCTTGAAATTAGACTCAATTTGTCATTGTTTTGAATACAAATTAATAACTTCTTTTACTGATAAATCTGTTCTGTTTGTTTCATAAACATAGTATCCATCATATTTTTGATCTTCTTGTATTTTTTCTATGTCAAGTTCATAAAATGCACCTTTGTTTATAGGTTTAAAGAATCTATATTTTTTAGATCCCGCTAAATCATCACAAGAAACAAGATTATCTTTATTCATTTTCTTAGTGAAATTTTGAATTAAAATGTCTCTATCATTTTTGTCTTTAGTTGCTCGTTTTTGACTAAAACTAATTATTTGTCTTCTAAAATGTCCATTAATTCTTTTTTTATTGTATGAAGATGCAATATCACGAGTTTTGTATATCAAACCACCATCATTTATATAATCTTTTTCATCTAATATATACTCTTTAAATTGTTTGCTTCCAGCTTTCATTCTGTATGAGATTATGTATTTTCAATTCTTAGATTCTAAAAATCTAATATTTCTATTAACACTCATTCCTTTGTCAGCAATTATAGTTACACTGTTAACTTCATAAATATCTGCAATTTCAAGCATAAATGGTATTAAAGTATTTGAATCAGCAACATTTCCTGGAAATATTTTGTAGTGTAACGGTATTCCATTTTCATCAGTTGCCATACCTATAACAATCTGGTCTTCTTTAAATTTTCCATCTTTTGAATAACCAGTTTTTTTATAACCTTCACGAGAAAATGTTTCAAAATAAGTAGCTGTTGCGTCAAATCATAATACATCAATTTTTCTATTGGTATTTGCACAAATTTTTGCATTTAAATTTCTTAAAATTTCATCTTTGTTTTTTGCTATATAGTCTAATGATCTATAAAATGAATTTTTTGAATGAGTGTCTATTTTTTCTTTTTTTGCTGTCTTATAAGTGTTAAAAACACTTATTGGATTTTTAATTCTTTGATAAATCAACTGTAAAACAACATCTTTTAATGTTGTCGATTTTGTGGGAGAACAATCATTAAAAATATTGAAATAATCAAATAGTTTTTCAACTACTTCGTAACCTTTAAACCTTTCTAAAACTTCTTTTTTGGTTTCTTTTTTCTCTTTAAAAATTTCATCTAATTTAGTTCTTGCTTGTTCTTTTGTTCAAGACAATGGAAAGTTTGCAATAATTGCTTTGATAATTGCTAGCGGATCATCATGATATTGTTTTAATTCATGTAAATATCCATATCCTAATCTATATACAAAACCTTTGTTATCTGGTCTTGGCACTCCAATTGATAAGTATTCGCCTTTTTTAACTCTTGCTATTGATGTTCTTCATTGTCTTTTTACATCATTTCTTGACTTCTTCACGTCTTTATTATATCATATTTAAGCATAAAAGCATAATAAATTATATTTTTTTATAAAAAAAATATAGTCGCTGAAAACTGAGTGTTTTCGCGACTAAGTGGGAAACGTAGGAGAATAATAAATTAATTAATATAAAAAGCAAGACATAAAGTCTTGCTTTTATTATCTAAAATTATAATCCTAACTCTTCATCAGTTTTTAAATCTAAAGCTGATCCAATATATGAAAAGATTTCAGGAGATTGTTTAATATATTTACCTTCAATAATTCTAATAACACTATCAATTGTTTCGTTTAAAGGTACATATTGACCTTTTTGTTTTGTAAATTGTTCAGTCATAAAGAAATATTGAGTAAAGAAGTTTTCTAATTGTAAAGCTTTTTTAACTAAGATTTTACTTTCAGCATCTAATTCATCAAATCCTAAAATTAAAATTACATCTTCTAAATCTTTATAAGCTTTTAAAATTCTTTTAACTTCAATAATTGCATTAAAGTGTTTTTTACCAATTAAAGTTTCATCAACTGAACTAGAAGAACTTGCTAGTGGATCAAAAGCTGGAAGAATGTTTTTTGCAGCTTGATCTCTTGATAAAACTAGATTTGAATCCAAGTGATTAAATACAGCTACAGCTGATGGATCACTTAAATCATCCATTGGTAAGAACACAGTTTGAAACGAAGTAATAGCTCCGTTTTTATTTTTAAATAAACGATCTTGAATATTTGCAACATCACTTTCTAATGTAGATTGATATCCACCAACTGAAGGTTTTTTACCAAGTGTAGCACTTACTTCATTTTCTGCTTGAATAAAACGATAAATATTATCAATAAATAATAAAACATCTTCTTTTTTAACATCTCTTAAATATTCAGCAGCAGTAACTCCAATTGGAACAATTGACATACGTGCTCCTGGAGATTCGTTCATTTTAGAAACAAACATAGTTGAGTTTTTCATTAAATTAGATTCAGTTAGTTCATCATAAAGTTCAATACCTTCTCTTGAACGTTCACCTGATCCAATAAAAATGTTTGAAGTCTTTTTATATTTATTATTAACGTTAAAAATAATTTCTTTCATTAAAACTGTTTTACCAACACCAGCTCCACCAAAAATTCCTAATTTAAACCCTTTAAAAATAGGAATAAAAAAGTCAATAGCTTTAATACCAGTTTCAATTAATTCAAATTCACTATTTAATTCTCTTTTATTATTAATAGTTGAGTTCATTTCAACATATTCTTGTTTATCATTATGAGGATTATTTAATGAAATTCCTGTAAAACTAAAAATATTGTTTTTAGCACTACTTCCAACTGGAACCATAAAGCTTTTTTTAGTATTAATAATAACATCGCTTAATGAAATTTGTTTATATGCATAAATGATGATTGCTTTAATGTTAGTGTCATTAATAACACTTTTTACTAGTAAATATGTTTGATTATCGTGAGTTGTTAGTAAGTGATTAATTGAAGGTAAATTACTTGATTCAAATTGAACTTCAATTACATCACCTGATATACTTAAGATTTTTCCGTTCATTATTTATCTCCCAACTTTTTAGCAGTTTTTTCTAAAAAACTTTGATCTAATGATAAGAAATCATATTCATTATCAATTTCTCAGTTTAATCCAACATAATCAGAATATTGTTTTAAAGCAAATAAGAAGTAATTTTTCATCATTTTATCATCATAATTATTTCCTGATTTGATAATTTCAAATTGTTTTTTTCCATCATTACTATTATTAATTAATTCATCAATAAATTTTAAAGCTTTTTGTTCGTCTTTAATATCCTTGATTAATGATCAATTAATGATTTTAGTCATTATTAAAATAAAATTGTATGAAAATATGCTAAATCCCTTTGAAGTAAACAATTTATCAATCATTTTACCTTTATACATTAAATCGCTAACTTCACTATTTAAGTTATAATCTAGCATCGATAATTTTAATTGTCTTTTATATTTTCTATATGTCTTGTTAATTTCACCAGCTATTTGGCGTATAGTTTTATCTTGTACACTTCCACCAGTTCTTGAAACTGAAAAATCAATATCAACAGCGGGTAAAATTCCTTGAGAAAACAATTTACTACTTGTAACAATTTGACCATCAGTAATAGAAATTACATTTGAAGCAATTAAACTAGTAATATCATTATCAATAGTTTGAATAATTGGTAATGCTGTGATAGTCTTTTTATTTTTATATGATCCAGCACGTTCTAGTAATTGAGAATGAGCAAAAAACATATCACCAGGCATTGCTTCTTTTCCAACAGGACGATTACTTAATAAAGCAATTTCTCTAAAAATGTTTGCATGTTTTGTTAAGTCGTCAAAAATAATTAAAACATCATTAGTATTTGAAATATTTTCAGCATGTGTCATTCCAATGTATGGGGCTAAATATTGTTCATAACTACTATTAGCAGGTGCATCAAGTATAATTGTGTTTTTTAAAGCATCATGTTGTTGTAAAATGTTATAAATTCTTGAAATACTTTCTTTTTTTTGACCAATAGCAACATATACACATTTAATATTTCTAGCAGATTGATTAATAATAGTATTTAAAGCTATATGAGTTTTACCAGTTTGACGATCTCCAACAATCAATTCACGTTGACCCTTTCCAATTGGAATTAATAAGTCAATAGCAGCCAAACCAGTATATAATTGTTCATTTAATCTTTGAACTTTCATTAAATCATGACTTAATTTAAAAACTTCACTTGAAATATCTTCAGGTTTTTTAACTACTGTTTTTTGTTCAGGTAAAATGATATTTCCATAAATATCAATTACTTTTCCAAAGTATTCACTTGAAGTAAAGATTTCATTTGTACTATCTAATAATTCTAATTCATCATTAATAGTTAATTTTAAAGCTTGCAAATTAGCCAATAAATATGCAGTGTCACTTGTAGCACTAATTAAAAATAATCTTGCTTCTTTATTTTTTTTAGAAGTAAAAATTTGTTGTTGTTTATAGTCAAACTCACCTTTAACTTCGACAATGTAATCATAAATTGCACTAATTTTAGGTAATGTATGTTTGCTATTTGTTTTTAAATTCATTGTTTTATCCTTTCAATCCTATTATTAATAAAATAATTGAAGATATAGTAATAATTGTTGAAATTGTAGTTGAAATAATAAATGTTAATTTAGCATTTTTATTATTAATACGTTTTGCTTTAATTAGAAATACTAAAGTGTTTGCTATAATAAACAATAATGAAAGAGCAATAAATAATGAACTAATAATTATTAAAGGTCTTTTATTTTCTCTATTATTATCTTCTAGTTTTTTAATAGCACTTTGATAACTTTCTTGAAACTCTTTAACTTTTTCTTCATTATTTTTAATTTCTGAAGTATCAGTTAAAACTTTTAATAAAGCTGAGTGTTCAGAAGTATCTTTAATATGATTTGTAAAATCATCATATCAACTTAAAATATTTAAAGCCTTACCAATTTGATTTGCACTAGTTTGTGCTTTTAATATTGAAGTGTCTAAATAGTCATATAATTGGTCTAGATGTTTTAGGTCTATATTAAATTCATTAGCTTTTTTAATAATTGCTTCTCTAGTACCACTAACTCTTGCTAGTTCTTGATAAATTTCTTGAACACTTTTAAATCCAGCTGTAAGAACTGTTCATGGATTATTTTGATTATTTAATTGTGAAGCACTAATTGCATGTAATAATCTTGAAAACGCTTGATTTGAAACTTTATTGATTCAACTAGCATAATCATCATCACTACTAATATCACTTAGCGATTGATATTTATTATTTGCTATATTATATAGAACATTATGTAAATATTTAGTATCACTAACTATTCTAGTAGCTAAATTTACTAAACCAAATAAACTAGTTTGCAAATGATCATTGTTTAGCTCTACATAATTGATTTTTTCATCCAACAATAAAGCTTTATAAAGTTGTAAGAATTTTGCTTCAATTTTTTTAGATAGATTTTCTAAAATAAAAGCAAATCTAGGATCAGCATTATAAGTTAATTTAGATGTATAATAAGTTCTTTCAACATCTTTTACTTGATCTTTAATTTTAACAGTAGCTCTACCACTATTATCTAATGAAGTAACATGATACTTAAATCTTGTGTTAACTGGGTTAATAAAGAAGAAAATAGGTTCTTTTTCTTCATTTTCTGGTTTAAAAGTACTTTTTATATAACCTTGATCTTTATTTGCATATTGTCATTTTAAAATCGGTTCTAATCTTGGTAATTGTTCAGCATATTCAACTGAATTTTGGTCTCTTTTTTCTGTTGGATCTAATGGTTTCCTATTTATGTCAGGAAGATTTGGTGGGGTTGGTTTACTTGAATTACTAGTTTGAGTGTTAAACTGAAAAGCTTGATTTTGATTTAAATCAAAATCAACAAATCTATTTTTAATTTTAGTTTTAATATAATCTTGTCAAGTTTTGTGCTCTTTTTTCAACACAATAGTATAACCATCAATATTTGTTGTATTACCAGATTCATTTGTTGAAGCATTGGATTCATTTGAATTTTTTTGACTAAAAAATATGTCTTTACCAAATTCTGGTAAATCCTGTTCTTCTTTATAAATAATATCTTTTAATTTAGATAACAAACTTTGTGAATAATTACTCAATAAAGCATCAAATCTATGACTAGTTATAACATTTTCTTGTTCTTTTTTATTTTTTTCAACACCATCTTGTTTATCTTTTTCAACTACTTTTGTATAATCTCTTTCTGCTTTGTCAGGTGATACCTTTATATTATTGTATGTTTTACCATTAAATTTAACTATAGCTGTATCTACTTTTTTATCATTTGCTATAACTTTAGGAAAAGTAATATCAAAACCATATTTTGATGCTTCCTTCTCAAATGCATCTTTATTAATAAAATGCTTTTTTAATTCAGTTAAATAAACTCTTTTTTGCAAATTTTTAAAATATTGTTCTGATTTTTCAGTGCTTTCATCTAATTTTTTTAATTTGCCTAATTCTTGTTCAATAGTTTCAATTGCCTTTTTTTGAACTTTTTCTAAAGTTTCTTTAATGCTTTTTTCTGCTTTTTCTTTAAAAGTATCAAATTGATCTGAAATTTTAGGTGTTAATGGATCTGTAGAATTTGTAGTATTATCATTTCCATTACTTGTGTCATTATTTCCATTTCCACTAGCAGATCCACTACTTCCACTACCATCTTGATACAATCTAACAACAGTATTATCTTGATTAACATTTTTAATTAGTGTTGTTAAACTTAAACCACTAGTTGCTGTTAAAAGGAGAATAGCTATTTTATATGATTTAGATAATAATTTATTTTTTTTCATATTATTCTCCTTTTAACTGTAATAAATTTTTTAATTTTAAAACATAATATTTATTTTTTAATCTTTTTAATTCTAATAAAAAATCTATAGTTAAACCAATTGTTTGATTTGCTTGTAATATAGTAATTTGTTTATGTAATTCTTTTAACTGTTCTTGATATTCTTTCCTACGATTTGTTTTAACTAAAAAGTTTTGTTTTGAAAAAGTATTAATTACAATATGATTATTTTTAACCATAATGTTTACATTATTTACAAATAAATATTTTTCTTGATTATTAGATAAATCTAGGATCTTTAATAACATAATTTCATAACCTAAAATAGAATTATTAGTTAATGAAATTCATTCATTTTCTTCATCAGCATTAAAATAAACAATTGCTTTATTAAAATTAATAGTTTGCTTATTTTCAATAAAATTAATTTCAACACTAAAAGCCATTATTGATCTCTCCTGATTAAAAATCTTTTATTATTACTTGTTAGTAAAACAATTTCTTCAATTTCTTTTTCACGTTTAATTCTAATAATCTTTTTATTTAACTTTTTAACTTCTTCATCTACTTCATTAATAGTTTTATTAGTTTTAATCAATTCATTTTTAGTTTTATAAAATGATGATTCAACTAATAAAGATTGAATTGAATTTTCTATAAAGTTATCAATTTGAGTTTGAATATAATTATCAATATCTGGAAAGATTTTAAATTCTTTAATATTTGTTAAGTCGAATTTATTTTCAGTTTCACTTAAACTATTTACATTAAATTTAGTTAATGGAAGAATAGTAAAATTGTTATCTTTATTTTTATTAGAATTAATTACAAAATGTAAGCTTTGATAGTTATATTGAGAAAATAAAAATTTTACAATTAAAGTTAAAATTCAAGAAAGTTTTGAAATAGCTTGCTTTTGATCAACATTATAAATTACATTTAACTTATTTTGACTACAAAACTCTTTAGCACGATCTCCAATAGTAATAAAATCAGCACTACTTTTTTTAATGTTATTTAAAATATGTTTTTCATATCTTGAATAAGAATCTGTTGAATATTTTTGCTCTTCAGTAACATAAATTCATAATTCTTTTGGTTGAGAAATAAAATCTTTTAATTTATTAATTAGTTTATTTTTACTAATTTTTATCTCACTAATCAAATTATTTTTGATTTTATATTCATTTTGTAGTAATGAAATAATGTTTTGATTTCACAAAGCATTTTTAACATAATAATTTAATAAAGCGTTTTGTTTAATCATATCTATTAATAAAATGTTTTTTTCATTACTTAGTCTTTGTTGAATAGTTTTTAAGTTGTTTAACTTGGTTTCTACTTTTTTTAAATCCATATTAACCTCTAGTTAAAACTTTAGTTTTATCAAATACTATTTTTAAATGATCTGTGTTTTTTGATTTAAATAAAATAACATTTGGAAAAATTTCAACACAAAAACCTTGTTTAATTAGTGAAATAAAGTAGTTATTATAAATAGTTAAAAACTTTTGATATTGTTCATTATTACTTGTTTTTAAATTAATTGCTTCAGTATTACTACTTTCAGTTTCACTTAACATTGGTACTAATAAATCACTACTAATTTTTAAATTAACATTAAAAGTAATTACAAAATCATTTAAAACAATATCAAAATGATTTTTAAAAGCTAGTAAATAAGAGTTTTCAAATTCTTTATAAATTTTTGAATCAAATCCGATTTGATTTTCTAATAATACTGTTGCTAGTAGTTTTTGATAATCAATGTAATTATTAGCATTAACTATTTTTTCATATAAATCAAAAACCATAAAAGATTGATCGCTAGTTTGTTTGTTTTTGTGTTTCATGATTTAGCTCCTTTTTAAAAGTTTTAGAAATTTTAATACTTGTAATTAACATATAAGTTAATGGATAAATTACATTAATAATTTGAAATGCTACTATAAAAATACTTATAATTTGTAATAAATTAGCTTTTAAAGGAATAATAAATAAATTTTTATTATTATGTGATAGTAATATTTGATTAAATCCAAATACTAAACTTATTATAAAAATCATTATTACATTTAAAGTAATTAATAAGTAATTATAATAGTTGTTAAATCTTGATGATTTAATATGTCAATAATAACTAATAGCAACTAAAACAATAGTAATTAATAAGTTAATCATACTTACAGTTGTATTTGTTGTTAAAAAACTAGCAACCATAAATACAGTTCAAATAATAAAATGAAAAATAGTTAAATAACTGATTTTAATTAAAGGACTATTTAATCTATTTTTAAATTGTTTAAATCATAAATAAACAATAGTAATAATAATGTTTAATAAAGAAAATAATAAATATAAATATTCTAAGTTATCATTTTTTACAAATACTTCATGAGTTGATGGTATTTTTAAAAACACTAAACTTATTAATCAAATAAATACAACAATTACTCCAGTTAAATAAAAATTCAAATTATCTCTAATAATTTCAAAATTAAATTGCTTATAAACTATTTTTAAAATAGTATAAATATTTAATCCAATAAACAATAAACCAATAAATATAAAACTAGTAATAATAATTAAAAAGTTTAAAAAGCTTTTAATTCCAAATAAATTTAGTACATACTCATAAAACTTATTATTAGCTAGCATTTCATAAGCTTCTCCACCTTGATTTATTCAAACTAGAAAAATAGCTAAAACTAAACTAACTAAAATTGTTCTACTAATTAAATCAACAATTAAACTTCATTTGTTTTGATATACTAATGGGTTTAATTTTTTTCTTGTTTTATATTTAAATAACACATAAGAAATATCTATTAATAATAAACCGATTAAACTATAAATTAGATTAATTATATTTTGTGCTTCTAATGGTGAGTAAGTAAAAAATAATATAAATGCAGAAATACTAGTTATTAAATATAAACTAAATCAAATCGTGTATTGTTTTAAATATGGTTTGTTTGGTTCTATATTTATATAAGCTTTTTTTAATCCATAAAAATATAAAAATCCTAATAAACAAATTCTAAAAAGTACTACTCAGTTATATTGTTCAAATGCTGGTTGAGAAAAATTAAATAGAAATTGGTATGAATTTTCTATATTTTTATTAAAGATTGAATAATTTGATAAAAATAGTAACAATGACATTGATACAAAAAAGAATGAAAGAACAATAGTTTTATAAATAGATACTATTTTATTCTTTTTTGTTTCTAAAATTAAGTTTGAACCATCATCATAAAATTTTTGTTGTTCAACTTTTAAAGAAATCATTTATTTTGTCTCCTTGAAATAGATGAAAAGTATATTTATCAGATTACTTTTCTTTATCATTTTTAAATTGAAATTCAGTCGGAACATCCTTTTGTTCAAATCCTTTATCAAATAATGCACTTTTTTTACCCTTATACATAGAATTCATAACTTCTCTATATGACTTACCTTCAGCTTGGTCTTTTCCTCCACCATAAATTAAATCATATTGCCCTAATTTATAATTACCAAATAAATTATTATAGTCATAACCATTAGATCTAAACGCTACAGCTAATCCTGTTCTTGCTGTTTCATTTGACGCGTGATATGTGGCTAATAGCTTATTATCTTTTGTTCTAACACTAGAACCAGAAGCCCCACCAGCTGGTGCGTAAAATCTTGGTAATATTTCTAAACCATAGTTAAAGTATTTCTTTGATTGTCCATTATTTTTTTCATTTAATGTATATAGCTTTTTACCAACTCTATGTGCTGCTAAAAAAGCATCAGTTAGTCCTGGTTTATCAATAAATGAACGGTAACCAATTTGATATGAAAAGAAGTTTCCCTTTTTAGTTTCATAATCTTTAAATGAACTAGTTGATCCTTCCTTATTAATTAGTTTATTATAGAATTTGTACTCACTATTAATTCATAATGAAAAATCATATTTTTTATTTTTTAGCTGTTTTTCATCTTCATATCTATCTAAATAAAAATCTTTATAGGCTGTAGGATAACCGACTATAAATAAACTATCTAGATCATTATATTTTTTCAATTCTTCTTCTTTATTAGGATTAAAATCAAGTGGTCTATCAAACTTTTCATAATTTTCTTTTTCTAACAATGAATCTGAAACAAATTTAATTTTTTGCCCACTTTTAGCATAATCATTGGTTATTTTACTAATTAATTTATCTTGTTCTTTTTCATATGTATTTGATATATCATTAGAAGAACTTCATACAGAATGTGAATATTTACTTGTATTTAAAAGCTTTTTAAAATCAACTTCAACAACAGCAAAATCAGCAAATATTCCGACATCACTATATTTAGTTTTTTGGTCATCTTGCAACAATTTTACAGGACTACTATCTTCTTTTATAAAATCAGTAGCATGAAAAATTGCAGTAACAGCATCTTCAAGTTTATTATTATTGATTGGAGAAAATGTAAATTTTGTAAAATTGCTATCATGTCCATTTAAACCAAAAGTTTGTCCTACTTTAACATCTGAATTTATTCTTGTTAAAGAAAATGAAACCATCCCATCTTTAATCCCTTTAGCAACGTGTGAGTTTGTTCCAAAATAGAATTTGGTTGGGCTTTTATCATCATCTTCATTTAAGTAATCCATTATTCACATAGTTCCAGATTCAGAAGTTTGAAAAATCTTTTCTTCTTTTTTCTTTTTATATTTTTCAATTTCTTCTTCTTGTCATTTTTTAAGACTTTGTTTATCCATACCTGATATTTTAGCTACATTTTTTTGATATTCTTCTTCAATTTTTTTTCTCTTTTCTTTAAGATTAGACAATATGGTAGTTCGATCATCTTGAGTTTCTAAAATTTGTTTATCTATTTGAGAAACTTCATCCTCATAATTTAGCCTTAATTGTGTTAACTGTTCTGAAATATAACTTTGAATTTCTTGTTCATTTCAAGAATCAAATAATTTTATATTATCTTCTGCTTCTTCTATTTCTTTTTCATAATCCTTATAGATAGTAAAGTTGGTTTGAAAAGTTTGAATAGCTGCTGTTTTATACATATCATTAGGTAATGTTCTAGCTAAACCAACAGTTCTAGCTTTTTCATTTCTACCAAGAGAATCCAACTCTGAAGGACCTTTTCCTACTTCTTGACCATCATTAATTTGTAAACCTTTAACATTTCCATCTTCACCATATACAGGTAAAGTAAATCCCTTCAAAGCAGCGTTATAATAAGTGTCGAAATTACTATTTTTAGCTTGATCATCAAATTTTTTAATATGTTCTTGCTTAGTATTTAGACCTCTATATTTTTTTAAATCTATTGAACCCGAACTATCGCCAAATTGTCTCTTTAATCTAGTCATATATCTTTCATTATCATAATCAAATCTTTGTTTTTGGTTTTTTTTAGCATATTGATCGTAACCGTCAGATCCACCGAAGTATGCTAAATCATCAACTACTCTATTTCCAGAAGCATCGAAGTTACCTTTTTGATTTAATCCTTTAATAATAAAATTTATAGATCTAGTTGTATCTGTTTTAAGATTTTTAAATTGAACAAATATTGTAGCTTCATTTTGTACTGCAAAAGGGTTTGTTCTATCAACATCTACATTTGTAACTACTGCACTAATCTGACCTTTATATTGACCTTTAAAAGTTATACTTATATCTTCATTTTTTAGTTGTGAAGGTATAATGTCCTCTCTTTTAGTTTCTACACCACTAGGATTTTTAAATTTAATATCAGCATATTTTAAAAGATCATTTTCAGTTTTTATATAATCAATAAGTTTATTAAACTCATCATCATTAATTGCTTTAGGAACTACTTTAGAAGGAGTACAAGCAACTAATAAAGTTAAAGGTAATGCTAAAGTTGTTGAAGATAATAATACTAATAATTTATTCAATCTCTTCATAGGTTGTATATTCCTTTTTTTGATTATGTAAACGATCTATCAGAAGCAGTTGAAACTTTATAACCTCAACCTTCTAATTGTTTTTTTAGTTCATCAGATCCGCTTGGTATTTGAATTTGTTTTCCTGAATTTCTAAGTGATTCATTATATTCCAAGTATTTATCTAAGTTTTTTCTTCCTTCATCAGATAATAGAGTTTTTCCAGAAATTCTTATACTTGTTGTGTTATTTCCATTACTAAAATGAATTTTTGGTTTTTCAGGATTTCCTTCTCCAGTTGATAAATGTTGTAAGTTAGCTTCATTTAATTCATCAGAAGAAATTTCAAAGTAAGATTCATTATTATATAAGGTTAATTCAGTAATTTTTCTTGGTTCATTTGAAGTATCTAAATCATCATCAAATCTTAGTCCTTTTAATGATTTAATACCTATAACTCTAGAAAAGTCTAAACCTGTTGGGTAACTATTTTGTCCTAATTTTTTATCAGGCTCTAATCCAGGTCCATGTCCACCTTGGAAGAATGGTTCATTATTTCTTGCATAATAAACCATTCTTAATCCATCATTGATTCTTTCATAACTACCATTTTTAAAGTCTTCTTGATCAAATGCTAAAGTGTTAAAAGTAATTCTAGTTGTAATTTTGTCATAACTAGAATATTGAGCGCTTACATTATAATCTATTGTATTAATTCAAGTTGTATTTCTTAAAGCTAATGGATTATATGATCAAGCTTTTTTTAATGAATTTCCACTAGTGTATAATGATAATTCTTTAATATTTTTATTTTCTAAAGCAATTAAACTAGCTGTATTTGTTGCTTTATCTGAGAAGAACAATTCTAATTGTTGAATGTTTTTTGGAAGTGCAGCTAATATATCTTTAAATGCTTGATCTGAGTTTTTCTCACCCATATTTTTTATTCTATAAGAAGTGATTTGTTCACCATCTTTTTGAAGTTTTTCTATTAATTCTTTAGATCTTCTATAAGCTTCATCATTTGAAACATCTAAATCTAATACTAGTCCTGAGTTAAGTTTACCTTTTGTTGGGTTTGGATTTATTCTTTCTAATTTACTAAATCTAATTCCATCACTTGCTTTGAAATTATACTTTTTAGCATACTCATCACTAATGTCTTTTTTAACTCAACCTGGATAAGTTCCATTTGCTATTTTATCTGATGATCTATTATAGTATTCATCATAATCAAAGACTCTATATTCAGAATTATCTCTTCTTAATCTTGAAGTTACAGTATTATATTCATCTGGTGGTCCTCAACCATTAGAATCAATTTCACCAGCTTCGTTAATAAACGCACTTCTTGGAGAGATTGTTAATCCTTTTTCTAAATATTTTTCTGAAGTTGATGCTATTTTTGTGAATTTAGACTGATCTAAATTAGCAATTAATCAAATATATTCTTGATTTTTAGTTTGAAATTTAGATTTTAGTTTTGGATATTCTTTTTGTGCTTCAGATTTTAAGAAATTTATAACATTTGGTGAATCTAACAATTTTTTATAACGTTCTAAAGTATTTTGAAAAGCACCAGAGTTTTGACGTGCTACTGATTCAAGAGTGCTTAAAATATCATTTAATTCTTTACCAGAATTAAATTCTTTTTTAAGTACATTAAAAATACTATTGTTAAATAATCCTGCACCTTTATCATAACCCTCACCACCATTTAAAGCGTCTTTAGCAACTTGTTCTTTTAGTTTATCAGTTACTTTAACACTAAGTATTTTATTAACAGTGTGGTTTTGATATGGTTTTGTTGGATTTGATATTTTTCTGTCTTTATCTCTTTGATGAGTTATAAATCCTGGTGGTCCTTCAATTTCGGCTTCAACTTCAATTCCAGCAATTATAATAGTTTGTTTTCTTCTAGTTATTTTTGGTGAAGTTATTTTTGTTTCAGGCTTTCTCACTACTGGTTTTGGTATTGGTTTTGCCGCTTCTATTTTTTCTTCTTTTTTAGCAGGTGGTATTATTATTTTTTCTTCAATTTTCTTTTCGGTTTCTTTGATGATTTTTTCTTCACTTGGTTTTAATTTATTATCTCTATTTGAAACTATTGCATCATTAATTGCATTATTAATTGGAGCTAGTTCAGCATCAGTTATTCCATTCGAAGATGTATCAAAGGAAATATGATTATCAGAAAATGAATAATAAAAAACAGAACCAAATGAAACAGAAGCAGCTAAGCTAGCTACTAAAGTTATTGTTAAAATTTTATTTTTTTTCTTTTTTAAAAAATACATAATTTCTCTCCCCAGAAATAGAATTATTAATTGTATGTAATTTGACTAATTATAAAGTCACTTAAAGGTATTGTAAATAGACAATTTTTATTATTTTTATATCTTATTTTAAGCAAATTTACACAAAGGCAATATTTAACAATTAAATAATAAAGTATTTTTTCTTATTTTTGAACAAATAAATTTAAAATTGTCATTTAATAGTAAATGTAGTTAAAAAATCCTTTAGATATAATCTAAAAGATATTATTTGTTTATTTATTAATATTTATTTTATTTGGCTTGTGTTTTGAATTTAAATTCGTCAGGTACATCATCAAAGCCTTTTGAGAATAAGGCGCTTTTAGCATTGCTATATTTAGATTTCATTACTTCTCTATATGATTTTTCTTTTTGTTGGTCTTTTCCACCACCATAAATCAAGTCATATTGACCTAAATTATATTTACCAAATAAACCTTTGTAATCATAACCATTGGATCTAAATGTTGCAGCTAACCCAGTTTTTGCAATATTATTAGCTGCATGATATATAGCTAATAATTTATTATCTTTTGTTCTAACACTAGATCCACTAGCCCCACCAGCTGGTGCATAAAATCTTGGTAATATTTCTAAACCATAGTTAAAGTATTTCTTTGATTGTCCATTATTTTTTTCATTTAGTGTATATAGCTTTTTACCAACTCTATGTACTGCTAAAAATCCATCAGTTAATCCTGGTTTATCAATAAATGATCTATATCCAATTTGATATGATAAGAAATTTCCTTTTTCTAATTCATCTTTACTAAATGAACTAGTATAACCTTCTTTATTAGCAAGTTTTTTATAATATTTAGATTCACTATTTACTCATAATGAAAAATCATATTTTTTAGTACTTAATTGGGTATGATCTTCATATTGATCTAAATAATAATCTTCATTTGCTGTTGGATAACCAACTATGTATAGACTTTCTAATTTTTTATATTCTTCTAATTCACTAGAATTGTTCTTATCAAAATCTAATTTTCTGTCATATTTATCATAATAAGTTTTATCTAGCAATGAATCAGAAACAAATTGAACTTTTTTAGAATTATTACCTGCATAATCATTAGTAATCTTAGAAATCAATTCATTTTGTTTATTTTCATAACCAGAAGTTATATCTCTAGATTCAGTTCAAACTGTATGAGTATATTCACTATCATTTAATAGCTTTGAAAAATCGACTTCAATAACAGCAAAATCTGCAAATATTCCAGCATCTTTATATTTTTCTTTTTGCTTATCTTCAAGCATTTTTAATGGATTTGATTCCTCTTTTATAAAATCAGTTGCATGAAAAATTGTAGTAATTGCATCAGTTATTTTTTTACTATTTTTTGGAGTAAATACAAATTTAGTAAAGTTTTTATCATAACCATTTAAATTAAATGTTTGACCAACACTAATATTTGAATTTAATCTAGTTAATGATACTGATAATAAATCATCTTTAAGTGCTTTAGCAACGTGAGAATTTGTTCCAAAATAGAACTTAGTTGGATTTTTGCCACCATTTTCAGTTAAATAATCCATTATTCACATTGTTCCTGATTCAGAAGCTTGAAATTGCTTTAATTCTTTTTTCTTTTTATATTCTTGAATTTGTTCTTGTTGTCATTTAACTAAACCATCTTTGCCTAATTTAGATATCTCATCTTTATCTTTTTTATATTTTGACTCCAATTCATTTTTTTGTTTTTGAAGATTATCTATTATACCTGTATTTTCTCTATTAGTAGTTGCTATTTGTTTATCTATTTGTCCAGATTCATCTTCAAAATTCAATTTTAACTGTTTTAGTTGAATATCGATGTAATTTTCAATTTGCTTATCATCTCATGATTCAAATAATTTTATATTATCTTCAGCTTCTTCAATTTCAGCAGCATAATCTTTATGAGCTGTAAAACTTACTTGAAAAGTTTGAATAGCAGCAGTTTTATATGTTTCATTTGGAATGGTTCTAGCTAAACCATTAGTTTTAAATCTATCTCTTCCTAATGAATCAACTGTTGAAGGACCTTTATTTATTTCAGGACCATCATTAATTTGTAAACCATTAACTTCACCTTTATCATTATAAACTGGTAAAGTAAATCCTTTTAAAGCAGCGTTATAATAAGTATCAAAATTACTTTCATTAGCTTTTTGATCAAACTTATTGATATGTTCTTTGCTAGTTTCTAAATCTCTATATGTTTTTAAATTAATAGGTTTTTTATCAGGACTAATTTGACCTTCTAATGAATTTATATATTTTTCATTATCATATTTAAATCTATCTTTTTGGCTTTTATTAGAATATGAATCAAACCCACCAGCACCATCAAAATAACTTATAGTATTAACAGAACTATTTCTAAAAGGATCAACAACACCTTTTTTATTTAATCCAGTAACTACAAAGTTTATAGATTTAGTTTTGCCTGTTTTATTATTTTTAAATTCAACATAAAGTCTCACACTACTTGAAGATCCATTATTATTTAGATCATTATTTATAGTTGTAACTTCTGCACGAATTTGACCTTTATAATTACCTTTAAATGTAATTTCAACTTGGCTTTTTTCTAACTGACTAGGTATGACATCACCTTTATTAATATAAGAACCTCTAGAATCTTTAAACTTAAGATCAGCATATTTTAAAAGATCTTCTTCAGATTTAATAGAATCAACTACTTTTAAAAATTCATTATCATCAATAGATTTTGGTGCTGATTTTGTTGAAGTACAAGCAACTAATAAAGTTAAAGGCAGTGCTAAAGTTGTTGAAGATAATAATACTAGTAATTTATTCACACGTTTCATAAAATATTACTTCCTTTTATTATGTAAATTCTCTTCCATTAGATACATTTACATTAAATCCTCATTGTCTTAATTGGTTTTGTAATTCAGTAGCTCCAGATTCAACTTTAACTATGCGTGGTCTTCCTTTAAAACTTTCACCATATTCAAAGTATTTTCTTAGATATTCTCTACCTTTATCAGTAATTGTACCTTGTCCAGTTATTTTAATGCTTGTTGTTTCATTACCATTACTAAAGTAAATTTTTGGTTTTTCAAGATTTCCTTCACCAGTTGATAAATGTTCTAAGTTTGCATTATTTAATTCTTCAACTGATATATTAAATGCTGAATCAGTATTATATAAAGTTAATTCTGTAATTTTTCTTGATCTATTTGATGAATTATATTCATCATCAAATCTTAATCCTCTTAATGATCTAATTTTTGGTATTCTTGTAAAATCTAGTCCAGTTGGATAACTATTTTCTCCTAATGATTTATCAGGACTAAGTCCTGGACCAAATCCTCCTTGGAAGAATGGTTCATTGTTTCTAGCATAATAAACCATTCTTAAACCATCATTAATTCGGTCATATTTACCATCTTGAAAGTCTTTTTCATCAAATGCTAATGTGTTAAAAGTAATTCTAGTTGTAATTTTTGCATATTTAGAATATTCAGCACTCACATTATAATCAATTGTATTTATTCAAGTAGTATTTCTTAAAGCTAATGGATTATATGATCATGATCTTCTTAAAGAATTACCATTTGTGTATAAAGATAATTCTTTAATTTTTTTATTTTCTAAAGCAATTAAACTGGCTGTATTTGTTGCTTTATCTGAAAAGAATAATTCTAATTGTGGAATTTCATCAGGAAGTTCAGAAAGAATATCTATAAAGTTTTGAGATGAATTAACTTCACCCATATTTTTAATTCGATATGAGATAATTTTTTGATTTTTTTCTTTAAACTTTTTAATCAATTCTTTAGTTTTACCATAAGCATAATCTTGAGAAGCATCAATTTCTAAAACTAAACCAGAATTAATTTTATCTTTAGCATTAGTATGTTTATCTCTTGTTAATTCACTAATTGTAATTCCTTTTCCTGTTTCAAAACCATATGTGGATATATAATTACTAGTTACATCTTTTTTAGTTCATCCAGGATAATTTCCACTTTCAATAGAATCAGAAGGTCTATTATAATATTGGTCATAATCGAAAACTCTATATGTAGAATTATCTTTTTGTAATCTTGAAGTTACAGTATTGTATTCAGCTGGTGGTCCTCAACTATTTGAATCAATTTCACCATTTTCATTAATAAAAGCGCTTCTTGGTGAAATTGTTAAACCTTCTTTTAGATATTTTTCAGAAGTTGAAGCTATTTTTGTGAATTTATTTTTATCTAAATTAGCAATTAATCAAATGTATCTTTGTGTGTTAGTTTTAAACTGAGATTTTAATTGTTCATATTTTTCTTTAGCTCCAGGTTTTAAGAAATTTACAACATTTGATGAGTCTAATAATCTTTTATATCGTTCTAAAGTATTCTTATAAACTTCAGAATTTTGATTAGCAACAGCTTCAAGACTTTCTAAACTTTTATTTAAATCAGTTGTTTTTGATAACTCTTGATCATATACATTAAATAAGCTGTTATTAAATAATGCAGCACCACTGTCATAACCTCCACTTGAACCTGTTAATGAATCATTTATAACACTATTTCTCAATTCATCAGTTACTTTAATGTTAAGTATTTTATCAACTGTGTGATTTTGATAAGGTCTGGTAGGATTTGCAATTTTTCTAGTTACATCTTCACTGTGAACATGAAAAGCTGGAGAACCTTCAATTTCTGCTTCAACTTCAACACCATTTATATAAATTTTTGTTGAAAATCTACTAGATCTAGGTTTAGATCCACTATTTGGTCTTATAATCTCTGGTTTTGTTTCTGGTTTTGCAGCATCTATTTTTTCATCTTTTTTAACTGTAGGAATAACTAATTTTTCAATATTTTTATCAGTTTCTTTAATAATTTTTTCAGTACTTGGCTTTAATTTATTATCTCGATTTGAAATTATTGCATCATTTGTTGCATTATTAATTGGAGCTAATTCAGCATCAGTTATTCCATTTGAAGAAGTTTCAAAAGAAATATTAGCATCTGAAATAGAATAATAAATTACTGATCCAAATGATAAAGAAGTAGCTAAACTAGCTACTAATGCCATTGCTAAAATTTTGCTTTTCTTCTTTTTTAAAATATGCACAATATCTTCTCCTTAAATAAAAAAATAAGTTCTTAATAATCAATATTAATAATACCATCATAAAAAAAATTATTGTCAGGAAGATACAAATCTAATATAAGCTAATAAATTTTATATAGTTATTTAAAATAAATATTTTGCAATTATTAGTAAAAAATCCTTTAGTTTTTACTAAAGGAGTATTAGAATTATACATTATTTTTATTATTTCTAAATTGAAATTCAGTAGGTATTTTATCAAAACCTTCTTTTAATAGAGCACTTTTTTTATCTGGATATTTTTTCTTCATAACTTCTCTATATGACTTACCATCAATTTGATCTTTTCCACCACCGTAAATTAAATCATATTGACCTAAATTATATTTACCAAATAACTTATTATAATCTTTACCATAAGATCTAAATACAGCCGCTAATCCGGTTTTTGCTGAATTATTTGCTGCATGAAATACTGCAATTAATTTATTATCTTTTGTTCTTACACTAGATCCAGAAGCTCCTCCAGATGGAGCATAAAATCTTGGTAATATTTCTAATCCATAGTTAAAATATTTTTTAGTTTTACCATTATCATTTAAAGTATATAATTTCTTACCGATTCTATAAACTGCTAAAAATGCATCAGTTAATCCAGGTTTATCTATAAACGATCTATACCCTATTTGATATGAAAAGAAATTACCTTTATCTGTTTCATATTCTTTAAATGAAGGTGGGGTTCCTTCTTTTTTAACTAGATTTTTATAATATTTAGATTCACTGTTTACTCATAAGGAATAATCATATTCTCTACTTTGTAATTGTTTATAATCTTCATATTTATCTAAATAATAATCTTCAACTGCTATTGGATAACCTACAATATAAAGACTATCTAGATTTTTATATTCTTCTACTTCTTTGTTTATTTTTGGATTAAAATCTAGTTTTCTATCAAATTTTTTATATTTATTCTCATCTAACAATGATTCAGATTCAAATTGAATCTTTTTATCACTTGTAAAGTAATTATTAGTTATTAAACTAACTAATTTATTTGTGTCTTTATCATACTTATTAGACACTTCATTTGATTCGTTCCAAATTGAAAATTTATAATTCGAATTATTTAAAAGCTTTTTAAAATCTATTTCAATAACAGCAAAATCTGCAAATATTCCAGCATCTTTATATTTTTCTTTTTGAGTTTGTTCTAAAAAGCTAAGCGGATTTGCATCATCTTTTATAAAATCAGTAGCGTGAAAAATAGTTGAAACTGCATCATTTAATTTAGTTCCATTATCATTCTTTTCAAAAGCAAATTTAGTAAAGTTTCTATCAAAACCATTTAAATTAAATGTTTGACCAACACTTATATCTGAATTAAGTCTTGTTAAAGAAAATGAAACTAAATTATCTTTTATAGCTTTAGCAACGTGTGAATTTGTTCCAAAATAAAACTTGGTTGGGTTACCATTGCTTTCTTCAAGATAATCCATTATTCACATCGTCCCAGATTCAGATGATCTAAGTGTTGTTTGATTTTTTTTACTTTGATACTCTTCTATTTCCTTTTTTTGTCAAGCTATTAAACCATTTTTATCTAATTTATTAAATTTTTCAAAATCTTCTTTATACTTAATTTCTATTTCAGCTTTTTGCTTATTAAGAGTACTTATTATACCTTCTCTATCCTTAGGTGTTTCTCTTAATTGTTTTTCTATTTCTCTAGTATCATCTTTAAAATTTAGCTCTAATTGATGCAACTGTGTATTAACATAATTTTTAACTTGTTCTTCAGTTCAGGAATTAAACAATTCAATATATTCTTGAGCTTGTTCTATTTCTTCACTATAATCTTTTCACCAATTAAAAGTTACTTGAAAAGTTTGAATAGCAGCAGTTTTGTATGTTTCATTTGGTATAGTTCTAGCTAATCCATTAGTTTTAAATGGATCTCTTCCTAAAGAATCAACTGAAGAAGGTCCTTTAATTACTTCAGGAGCATCATTAATTTGTAAACCTGTTACATTTCCTTTATCATCATAAACTGGTAAAGTAAATCCTTTTAATGCAGCATTATAATAAGTATCAAAATTATTTTCTTTAGCTAATTTATCAAATTTGTCTTTATTTTCTTGCTTGGTATCTAAATTTCTATATGCTTTTAAATCAATAGAATAACCATTTCCAACTTGACGTTCTAATAAACTAATATATTTTTTATTATCAAATTCAAATCTTTCTTTTTGACTTTTTTGAGTATATAAAGCATATCCAGCTTCTCCACCAAAATAATCAAGATCACTATGAACGATACTATGACCAGAAGCATCTACTGTATTTTTTCTATTTAGACCAGTAACTTTAAAATTAACAGATTTAGTTTTACCTGTTTTATTATTTTTAAATTCAACATAAAGTGTAGCTTCATTTATACTTGCAAACCCATTAGATCTATTAGTAATTACATTTACAATCTCTGACCCAATTTGATTTTTATATTTATCCTTAAATATTATTTCTATTTGATTTTTTTCTAACTGTGTAGGTATCACATCAGCCTTACTAATATAAGAACCTCTAGAATTTTTAAATTTAATATTAGCATATTTTAAAAGATCATCTTCAGATTTAATTGAATTAATTAATTCAAAAAACTCTTTATCATCAATAGGCTTACTAATTATCTTTTTATTAGCTGGAGTACAAGAAACTAATAATGTTAAAGGTAGAGATAAGCTTAAAGAAGATATTAATATTAATAGTTTATTTAATCTTGTCATAATTTATATTTTTTCTATTAAGTAAATTGTTTATCTGAAGCTTGAGTTACATTATAACCTCAATCTTTTAATTTATTTGCAAGTTGTCCACTTGTATCTGTTACTTCAATTTGTTTATTACCAACTTTTAAACTATCACTATAATCAAAATATTTTTCTAAATTTTGACGACCTTTTTCTGTTATATTGTTTCCTGTAATTCTAATTTTTGTAGTAGCATTACCATTACTAAATTTAATTTTTGGTTTAATTGGACTATTTTCTCCAGTTGATAGATGTTCTAAATTAGCATCATTTAACTCATCAGCTGAAATTTCAAAATGACTATTATCATTAAATAATGTTAATTCAGCAATTTTTCTAGGTTTATTTGATGGGTTATATTCATCATCAAATCTTAACCCTTTTAATGACTTAATTCCTGTTACTCTTGAAAAATCTAAACCAGTTGGATAACTATTATCACCTAATGATCTATCAGGACTAAGTCCAGGACCAAATGCTCCTTGGAAAAATGGTTCATTGTTTCTTGCATAATAAACCATTCTTAATCCATCATTGATTCTTTGGTAACTATTATTTTCAAAATCTTTTTGATCAAATGCTAAAGTGTTAAAAGTAATTCTAGTTGTAATTTTTTGATGCGATGAATATTGAGCGCTTACATTGTAGTCAATTGTATTTATTCAAGTTGTATTTCTTAAAGCTAATGGATTATAGGATCATGAGTTTCTTAGTGAATTTCCATTAGTATATAAAGATAATTCTTTAATTTTTTTATTTTCTAAAGCAATTAAACTGGCTGTATTTGTTGCTTTATCTGAAAAGAATAGCTCTAGTTGTGGAATATCTTCTGGCAGTGCAGATAAAATCTCAATAAATTTTTGATCTGAACTAATTTCACCCATATTTTTAATTCTATAAGAAATAATTTTTTCAGAATGTGATTTAAATTTTTCTATTAATTCTTTAGATTTTTCATAAGCTTTTGTATTTGAGACATCCAATTCTAAAACTAATCCTGAATTAATTTTTCCTTCAGCATTAGTTTTGTTATCTCTAGTTAATCTACTAATTGTGATTCCATCGTCTTTTGAAAAACCAAAACTAGAAGTAAAATCATTTGTAACATCTTTTTTAGTTCAACCAGGATAAGTTCCATTTTCAATTCTATCTGATGATCTATTATAATATTGATCATAATCAAAAACTCTATAAGTAGAATTATCTCTTTGTAATCTTGATGTTACTGTATTATATGCATCAGGTGGTCCTCAACCATTTGAATCAATTTCACCATTTTCATTAATAAAAGCACTTCTTGGTGAAATTGTTAAACCTTCTTTTAAATATTTTTCTGAAGTTGAAGCAATTTTGGTAAATTTAGAATGGTCTAAATTATTAATTAATCAAAGATATTCTTGTGTTTTAGTTTTAAATTCACCTTTTAGTTTAGGATATTGTATTTTTGCTTCTGGTTTTAAATATTCTATTACATTTTTAGAATCTAATAATCTTTTATAACGTTCAATACTTGAGTTAAAAAAATCTGAATTTTGTTTTGAAATAGCTTCTAGATTTTCTAGGGCCTTATGAATATTATCTTTATTTTCTTCAATTTCTCTAGAAATGACATTAGTTAGTGTATTTTGAAATAATCCAGCACCTTTATCATAACCTTCACCACCAGTTAATGAATTTTTAACAACACTATCTCTTAATGCTTGTGTTACTTCAATACTTAATATTTTTTCAACTATATGGTTTTGATAGGGTCTAGTTGGATTAGCAATATTTCTAGATTTGTCTTGATCATGAACAATAAATCCAGGAGGTGCTTCAATTTCAGCGTTAACTGTAACTCCATTTATAACAATTTGAGATTTTACTTTAGCTCTACTTGGTTTATTTATAGTAGTTTCAGGCTTAATAATTTCTGGTTTTGGTTCGGGTTTTGCCACTTCTTTTATTTCTTTTTCTTCTTTTTTAGGAATTATTAGTTTGTCTTGATCTTTTTTATTAGTTTCTCTAATAATTCTTTCATGATTTGGTTTTAGTTTATTATCTCTATTTGAAACTATTGCATCATCAATCGGATTATTTATTGGGGTTAATTCAGCATCAGTTATTCCATTTGAAGAAGTTTCAAAAGAAATATTAGCATCTGAAATAGAATAATAAATTACTGATCCAAATGATAAAGAAGTAGCTAAACTAGCAACTAAGGTATACGTTAAAATCTTATTCTTTTTCTTTTTTAAAAAATACACTTTTATTCTCCTTAGAAATAAAATATAGTTTTTCTTTTTGTTTAGCATTTTATAATAATATAAAAAATTAAAAAAAACACATAAGCTAACTTAAGATATTCAATATTAAAATTTTAATTAAAAAATCTTTTGGTAATTAACTAAAAGATCTTGTGATTTATATTATTTTGCTTTGCTATCTTTAAATTTAAAATTTTCAGGAACTTCATTGAATCCATTACTAAATAATGCGCTCTTCTTATTATTGTATTTAGTATTCATAACTTCTCTATAAGATCTTCCTAATTGTTGATCTTTTCCACCACCATAAATTAAATCATATTGACCTAATTTATAATTACCAAATAGATTATTATAATCATAACCATTAGATCTAAATGCAGCAGCTAAACCAGTTTTTGCAACATAATTTGCTGCGTGAAATACTGCAATTAATTTATTATCTTTTGTTCTAACACTAGACCCAGAAGCTCCACCAGCTGGCGCATAAAATCTTGGTAGTATTTCTAATCCATAATTAAAGTAATGTTTAACTTTCTTTTCTTTTTCATCATAAAGTGTATATAAATCATTACCGATTCTATGAACTGCTAAAAATGCATCAGTTAATCCTGGTTTATCTATAAATGATCTATATCCAATTTGATATGATAAGAAATTTCCTTTTTCTAGTTCATAATCTTTAAATGAACTAGTATAACCTTCTTTTTTCACTATATTTTTATAATATTTATATTCACTATTTACTCATAATGAAAAATCATATTTTTGGTAATCTAATTGCTTTTGGTCATAGTATTTTTCTAAATAATAATCTTCTTTTGAAGAAGGATAACCTAAAATATAAAAACTATTTAAATCTTTATAGTTTTTTACATCTTCAGGTTTGTTATGATTAAAATCAAGTTTTCTATCAAATGTATTATAGAATTGATCTTCTAACAGCGAATTAGATTCAAATTGAACTTTAGATTTACTATTTTGATAATCATTAGTAATTTTTTTAATTAATTCTTCTTGATCACTTGGAGATTTATCAGAAATTTCAGTTTTTTCATTTCAAATAGAACGTTTGTAATCATCTGTTTTTAATAGTTTTTCAAAATCTATTTCAATAACAGCAAAATCAGCAAATATTCCAGCATCTTTATATTTTTCTTTTTGTTCTTTTTCTAGCAATTCAACTGGGCTACTTTCTTTTTTTATAAAGTCAGTTGCATGATAAATAGCAGTAACAGCATCACTAATTTTGCTTTTATTTTCTTGTGCTTCAAAAGTAAAAGTTGTAAAGTTTTTATCAAAACTGTTTATATTAAAAGTTTGACCAACATTTATATCAGAATTAATTCTAGTTAATGATACTGAAATTAGATCATTTTTTATAGCTTTAGCAACGTGTGAATTTGTTCCAAAATAAAACTTGGTTGGAATTTTACTATTATCTTCAGTAAGATAATCCATTATTCACATAGTTCCAGATTCAGAAGTTTGAAAAATCTTTTCTTCTTTTTTCTTTTTATATTTTTCAATTTCTTCTCTTTGCCATTTAACTAATCCATCTCTTTTTAAAGAAGACAAAGTTTCTTTTTCTTTTTCATAATCTTTTTTTAATTGTTCTTTTTTATCGTTAAAGCCTTTAATTACTGTAGTTAACTCAGGATCAGTTGTAGCAATATCTTTTTCTACTAAATTTAAGTCATATTTAAGATTTTGTTCTAATTGTCATAATTGTCTAGCAATATAAGCTTCAATCTGTTTATCACTTCACTTATTAAATAGATTTATATAATATTCAGCCTCAGCTATTTCTTGAGCATAATCTTTTCAACCTTTAAAACTTACTTGAAAAGTTTGAATAGCAGCTGTCTTATATGTTTCATTTGGTATAGTTCTAGCTAGTCCATTAGTTTTTGCTTTTTCAATTCTACCTAGTGAATCAATTGGCGAAGGACCTTTTATAGTTTCTGAAGCATCATTGATTTTCAATCCATCAACTTTACCATCTTTATAAACAGGTAAGGTAAACCCCTTTAATGCAGCATTATAATAACTATCAAAATTGCTTGATTCAGCTTGTTTATCAAAGCTTTTAATATCATTATCACTAGCTTCTAAACCTCTAAATCTTTTTAAATCAATAGAACCTTTAGATCCACCAAATTCGGCTTCCAGTCTAGAAATGTATTTATCATTATCAAATTTAAATCTTTCTTTTTGACTAATATTTGTATATTTAGTATAACCTGTTTCACCATTAAAATAAGCTAACTCATCAACTACTTTATGACCAGATCTATCAACTGTATTTTTAGTATTTAAACCAGTTATTTTAAAATTTTTAGTTTTCGCTTTATTTGTTGAAGCATTTTTAAATTCAATAAAAACAGTAGCATCATTTACTACAGAAAATGGATTATCAGAATCTTCAATTTTTATATTAGTAACACTAGCATTAACTTGCTTTTCATATCTATCTTTAAAAGTGATTAATATATCATTATTACTTAATCTTGTAGGTAAAACACTTTCTTTACTAATCAAATCACCTGATGGATCTTTAAACTTAATATCAGCATACTTTAGAATATCATTTTCATTATTAATAGAATCAACTAAATTTATAAACTCATTATCACTTAAAGGTCTATTAATAGTTTTTTTAGTTTGTGGTTTGCAAGAAATAAGTAAAGTAAGTGGAATAAGTAAAGTTGATGAAGAAATTAACATTAATAATTTATTAAATTTTTTCATTATTTATCTTTCCTTTAAAATTAAGTAAATGATCTAGTGTTTGAATCTGAAACACTATACCCTCATGATTTTAATTGTTCTTTTAATTGATTTGAACTTGAATCAACTTGAATTTGTTTACCAGCAAATTTTAAGCTTTCACTATATTCAAAGTATTTTTCAAGATTTTTTCTACCTGATTCAGATAACTGATTAGAACCACTTATTCTTATTCCTCTAGTTGAGCTTCCGTTACTAAAGTTAATTTTTGGTTTTTCAGGACTTCCTTCTCCAGTTGATAAATGTTCTAAATTAGCTTTATCTAATTCATCTGCAGATATTTCAAAAAAATCTTCATTATTATATAAAGTTAATTCAGTAATTTTTCTAGATCTATTTGATGAATCATATTCATCATGAAAAATTAAACCTCTTAATGATTTAATACCTGTTACCCTAGAAAAGTCTAATTTAGATGGATAACTATTATCTCCTATTTTTTTATCAGGAGTAAGTCCAGGACCAAATGCTCCTTGGAAAAATGGTTCATTGTTTCTTGCATAATAAACCATTCTTAATCCATCATTGATTCTTTGATAATTTTGATCATTTTTATAATCATCTTTATCAAAAGCTAATGTATTAAAAGTGATTCTTGTTGATATTTTTTCGTGCTTAGGATAATCATAACTAACATTGTAATCTAAATTGTTAATATATGTTGTATTTCTAAAGGATAACGGATTATATGATCAAGAATTTCTTAGTGAATTTCCATTAGTATATAAAGATAATTCTTTAATTTTTTTATTTTCTAAAGCAATTAGGCTGGCTGTATTTGTTGCTTTATCTGAAAAGAATAGCTCTAGTTGTGGAATTTCTTCAGGAAGTTCATCTAATATTTGTTTAAAACTTTGAGAGGTATCAACATCACCCATATTTTTAATTCTATAAGAAGTAATTTTTTCAGTATGACCTTTAAATTGTTTGATTAAATTTTGAGCTTTTTTATATGCATTTGGATTAGAAACATCTAATTCTAAAACTAAACCAGTATTTATTTTTCCTGTTGATTCAGTTTGTTTTTCTCTAGTTAATCTACTTATTGTAATTCCTTCTCCATCAGAAAAATTAAACTTACTTGTAAATTCAGAAGTTACATTTTCTTTTTTTCAACCGGGAAAATTGCCACTATCAATATCTCCAGGACTTCTTGTTTGTCATGCATCATAGTCAAAAACTCTATAAGTTGAATTATCTCTTTGCATTCTAGCAGTTACAGTATTATATTCTCCAGGTGGACCTCATGAATAAGAGTCAATTTCTCCATTCTCGTTAATAAAAGCATTTCTTGGTGAAATTGTTAAACCTTCTTTTAGATATTTTTCTGATCTAGAAGCTATTGTAGTGAATTTTTTCTGATCTAAATTATGAATTAATCAAATGTATTCTTGTGTTTTAGTTTTGAATTTACCTTTTAATTCTGGATATTCTTTTTGACCTTTTTCAGTTAAAAATTCTGACACTCTAGAAGAATCTAATAATTTTTGATAGCGTTCTATATTATTTTTAAAAAATTCTGAATTAACTTTTCCAATTGCTTCTAATGTTTCTAAAGCCTTTATCACATCTGAAGCATCTTTCAGCTCACTATCAAATACCTGCATTAATGTGTTATTAAATAAGCCTGCACCTCTATCTTCATGACCGTCAGGAGCAGATAATACATTATTTAAAACACTCTTTCTCAATTCATCAGTTACTTCAATACTAATAATTTTACCAACTGTATGATTTTGATAAGGCTTAGTAGGATTTGTTATTTTTCTATCTATATCTTGTTTATGAACATAAAAACCTGGAGGTCCTTCAATCTCAGCTTCAACACTTACTCCATTTATTGTAATCCTAGTTTTTGATCTACTAGTAGTTTGTCTAACTGCGGGACTATCAGGTTTATTGATTTCAGGCTTAGGTTGAACTTTTGCTACATCTTGTTCTTTTTCTTTTTTAACAGGAATTATTAATTTATCTTCTTTAGTCTTATCAGATTCTTTAATGACTTTTTCTGAACTTGGTTTTAATTTATTATCTCTATTTGAGATTAGTGCATCATTGGTTGCATTATTAATTGGAGTTAATTCAGCATCAGTTATTCCATTTGAAGAAGTTTCAAAAGAAATATTAGCATCTGAAATAGAATAATAGATTACTGAACCAAATGATAAAGAAGTAGTTAAACTAGCTATTAATGCATACATTAAAATCTTGTTTTTTTTCTTTTTTAAAAAATACACCATTATTCTCCTTGAATAGAATTTAATTTATATTACTAATTTGTTATTTAACTATAATATTTTAAAGCATTTTTTTTCATATACAATAAATTAGTCATTTTATAAGTAATGAAAAATAAAAAAAATGTTAATATATCAAGCTATACTTAAAATACATATCATTATAAATAATTTATTTAGTAAAGTTTTGAACAATGAAAAAGTTGAAGTATATTTAATTCATTCGATATTGTATAAATATTTCTTATCAACCAATTTAAAATCTATTAGAAACTAAAAAAACAACAAACACTAAGTAATTTTGTTAAATGAATTGATGATAAAAAACAAATTAAAAATACAATTATTAGTGGCAGTGTCTAATAACTAAACAATTTAATAACTATATTGAACTGTTATAAGTGGTGTTATATTTTATTTAATTACAACTCAAAAACGCTACTATGATATTATTAATGATTTAAATGAAGAACTAATTAATGTCTTATAATATAACTAAATTTTTTTTAAAACTAATTGAATCACTAAAAAATAAAAAACTTTATTTTGACAACTTCAAATTCTTTAATGTATTTTGTCTTTATATGTCTTTTAATTTATTTTTACATCTAATAGATAAAATAAGAAATTTATCATTTTTGCCACTATAGGTTTAAAATATCAATAATATTGTCAGTATATTTCTTTTCACTTGTATAGTGTCATTTTTTAGTTGTACCATCTAAATACTTATTAGCTGAACTTAATCTTTCCATTATTTGATTAAACGAGAATCTCTCTGTTAATCCTTTTTCTTCAAATTCTTTTTTCATTCTTGAAGTGATTATAGAACTTATTAAGTTTATAAATTCAGTAGCAATTACACTTGTGTTTTGCTGTACTCTTACAAAATCCAGTTCAACAATGTTTTTATAGAAGTTGAAAAATTCTTCAATTTCTCATCTTGTTTTGTAAAGATCATATATTTGTTTTAAAGATAAATCTTCGTTGGAAATAAAAGTAATTGTTCCAAAAAGATTTTCTTTTTCTTGTAAAAGTTCGTTATTAAAACTTTGTTCACGATTAACTTTATCTAAATAAGCTCTTCTTTCTTGGCTGTAGTCATTTGTGCTTTTAAATGAATATAAAAATTCGCCTTGATCTAGTTTTGCTTTTTTACATAAAATAATATCTTCATCAGAATTGAAAGTCATTTCATATTTAGATAACTCTAAAGCTTTGATTCTTTTATCGTTTCTTTTAATAGGGAAAAGATTTTTAACATTTTTCTTTTGAGTATTTAATTTATCTAAACTTTCTTTAGAAAGAATTCCTTTATCTCCCATGATTAAGCAATTATTTAGTGAAAATTCATCAATAAATCTATTGAACGCCATTGTATCTAGTGTGTTTCTTTGAAAAACCTTACTTGCAATGGGTTCTTTTTTGTTTAGGTCAAAAGCATATAGAACAGAAATGTTTTGCACCCCTTTAGTTCTAGCTTTTCACAATCATTTTGTAAAATCAGAACTTTTAGAACTACATTTTTTTAACATACCATCAATTACAATAGTAGACCCAGGAGAAACAGTATCGATTCTATTTTGAATGAATTGTTTGATGCATTTGTAGTTATATCCTAACTTTTCTAAAAACCTTGAAATGTTACTAGATGAAAGTCCTATACCTGGAAATTGTTCAGAGAAAAATGAACATTGATATTTTCTATTAATTTCTCGATTAGTGATATTTCCATAAGCTGCTCTAATAATTGCTATTGCATAAATTATTTTTGCATCTGAAGGATTATAAACTTTGCAAAGATCTTCAAATACATCTTTTGATAATTTATAAGCAATTTCAGTTCTTCCGAATTGTTTTATGTCACACAAAGCAAAGTTGAGTCTACTTGTTTTAGTTTCTACATATTCAAAGTTTATTATTTCACCGATTTTACCCAGTTCTACAGGAACAGATTTTCCATTTTTTCAAACACTTGTTCTTTTAATAACATCATATCTATTTCCATTTTTCTTTACTCTTGTATTTTTTGGTCTTTCGACAGCTAATATCTCTTTTGGTATAGGCATTTTCCTTCTCCTTATGTAGTGCTTTAGTCACTATAATTGTATTATATTTTTCGTTCTTTTTCTATAGTTTTTAGCTGTTTTTTTATATATTTTTTTCTATAAAAATCCTAGGTTTTATCGATATTTTAGCAAAATAGGCAAAAAAAATAGCATTTCAGCTATTTTTCATATATTTCTATAGTGGTTTTAACGGAAAGTTCTTAATAAAATAATTTTTTATATAAAAAAGTCCTAAATGGACTTTCAAGTTATTTGGTAGTTAAATTTTAATATAATATCCTTCATATTCATAAGATTTAACTATACCTTTTATAAAAGTTTTTCTATCATTAATTTTATCTGTTAAATGCTTTTTTAATAGTTCTTTTAATTCAGCTGGATTAACAGTTGATCTAATCATAGCTGAAAGATAGCTATATTTATCAATAAACTCTCAATTAACTACTAACTTTAATCTTTTTTTTAATATTAAATCTAATCAAATTCTAGTTGATCTACCATTACCCTCTCTAAATGGATGACAAATATTCATTTCAACATATTTGTTAATAATCTCATCAAAAGTATTTTCAGGTAGTTTATCTATTTTTTTAAATTATCATCTAAAAATAATAAAGAAGCAAACATAAAATTATTTTTTGAAATATTAACTTTTCTCATTTCTCCAGCAAAATCAAATACATCTTGAAAAATATATTTATGAATTTGTTGTAAACCTTTTCATGTTCCAATTTCAAAAGTAGAGATAATATCTTTATTTCACAATTCTTGACAACGTTTTTTAGAAAGTTCAATTTCATATTCTTTTTCAATAAAATTTAATTTCATAATAAATCTCTTTTTAAAACAAATATCTCATAAACAAATTATATAGTTTATATAAAAATAAATTATTCTTTTATATTTCTAATTCATTAATTTGTAATACTCTCTTGTTTTTATTTTTATTAATAAACACTTAAGATATTTTAAATCTTTTAGTTTTTTAAAAACTACTATTAGTATTAAGTTTAAATAATTAAAATAATCCTAATAACTGTTTTAATTAATAACTAAAAAATAAAAGATTTTATAAATAGTTTTATATAATCAAAATATGGAAAATACAATAACTAATTTAATTGATATTGAAAATCTATTAACACTTGATTATGATACTTGTGTTGTTTTTTTGCTAATAAAATATGGAGAAGTTAAAGGTAATTATATTGTATATAGTAGATTTTTTAACACTATCAGTGAGAACTTAGAAATTAAAAAGTCTTGATATGGCTTAGAAATACATCATATAGATGAAGATAAAATTCCTAATTTATCATCAAAAGAAAATAGAGAATTATATATAAATGAACAAAAATCTGATCGTTTAGTTTATTGTAATTTAATTGAACATTTAGTTTTACATATAAAAATTTATCAAAAAACTAAAAACAATTTATCTAAAAACGGAATTAGGTTATTGATTAGAAAAATTAATGACTATTATTCTTATCATGAATTTGAAGATGAGAGAAACAAGTTGTTTTTTCACTCAGTTAAAGATAAAAAACTAGATTATTTTAAATGTCTATCTTATATTAATGATCATAAAATTTTAACTGGAAAGAACTGATTTGCTTGCTCTTTATTAGAAGATAAACATAATAATTTATATCAATTAAGTATTTTATATGATGAAATTGATACTTATTTAAAAGCAAGAATTTTACCAAAAGAAGTTAATGATAATATTAACTTACCACCAACTTTTAAACTAAATAAACTTTATGATTTAGATCATTATTTAAAACAAAGAAAAAGATTACTTGAACAACAAAAAGCTTTTCAAAAATTTAATCAACAATCTCAAGAAAATAAAAATAATGATAAGTGTCCTACTAATAGTTCATATAAACCAAGTATTTGATCTAAATATAAATGAGAATTTATTTTGATCTTTTTAATTTTAATTATGATCATATTTATTATTTTTATAATTACTCATTAAAAAAGAACTTAAATAATTTTCTACTATAGTTTAATCCCATTAAATTTTGTACTTTATTAAGTTTTTTATTAGCAATATGTCTAGCTTTATTAGCACCAAATTCTAATCATTGTTCAACTTGTTTTGAATTATATAGTTCTTTAAATTTTGTTTGAATTGGGATAATTTCATCAATTAAAGCTTGAGTTACATCATCTTTTAAATCTTTATAGTTTTTATTTTTTCAATGTTCTTCAGCTTGTTTAATTGAAATATTTTTTAACTGACAATAAATAGTAATTAAATTAGAAACTCCAGGTTTATTAATCAAATCATATTTAATTAAATTTTCTGAATCAGTAACTGCTGCTTTAATTTTTGTCTTAATTTCATCAATTGAATCTAATAAAGTAATTATTGATTTTGGATTATCACTAGATTTGCTCATTTTTTTACTAGGATCTTGAAGATCCATAATTTTAATTTCACTATTAATTAAAGGTTCTGGAATTTTAAACATTTCTCCATATTTATTATTCATTCTAATAGCAATATCTCTAGTAATTTCAATGTGTTGTTTTTGATCAATTCCAACTGGTACATATTTTGGATCATATAATAAAATGTCTGCTGCCATTAAAGCTGGATAAGTAAATAAACCTGTTGGAATATATCCTTTTCCATTAATTGATTCAGCTTTTAAAGATTTGTCTTTAAATTGAGTCATTCTAGATAATTCACCCATACTAGTGTTAGTTGTTAAAATTCAACCTAATTGAGCATGTTCTAAAACATCTGATTGTAAAAAAATAGTAGTCTTATTAATATCTAATCCACAAGCAAAATATAAAGCAGCAATTTCTTTAATATTTTTTTTCAATTTTTCTTTTTTTTGAGGTAGTGTAATTGCGTGTAAGTTAGCAATAAAAATAAATAAATCATATTCACTTTGATATTTTATAAAACGTTTTATTACTCCTAAGTAATTACCCAAAGTCATAGTTCCACTTGGAGTAATTCCTGAAACCATTATTTCTTTTTGCATATTTTTTCTCCTAAAAAGCAATTGATTAATATTATTCTATAAGAGAAATTGATTAAATAAAAATACTAAATCAATCTTGATGTTTTTAACTAAAACTAAATATTATCATCTCAAATTAATATAATATAATATTAAAAAATAAAGAAATGAGGACTATTATGACTAAACATGAAATAATTAATGAATTATTAGAAAAAAATAATGCTGATGCCATTCTTTTATATTCTCCTGAAAACAGATATTGATTTTCTAAATTTCACTCTTCTTTAGGTTATTTAATTATTAGTAAAACTGAAAGTCATTTATTTTTAGATGGAAGATATATAACTGCTGCAAAAAATAGTAAAGAAATTAATAAAGATGTTCAATTACATCATTTTTCAAGAAGTTTAAAAGATGATTTAATTGAAATTTTAAATAAAAATAATATTAAAACTTTAGCATTTGAATCTGATTGAACTTATTTTAGTCAATATGAAGCATATAAAAATCATTGATTTAAAGACTTTAATTTAGTAGGAATTAACTGTTCAAAAATGAGAATGATTAAAGATGAATGAGAAATAGCAAATATTAAAAAAGCTTGTGATATTACAGATCAAGTATTTCAAGCAGCACTAGATTTTATAAAACCAGGAATTAGTGAAAAACAATTACAAAGATTTATTGATGACAAATTTTTAGAATTTGGTGCAGATAAAATTAGTTTTGACACTATTATTGCAAGTGGTGTAAATGGAAGTATGCCTCATGCTGTTCCTAGTGAAAAAATTATTCAAAATAATGAATTAATCACTATTGATATGGGTTGTTTTTATAATGGATATTGTTCAGATCAAACAAGAACAATTGCAATAGGTGATGTTGATCCAAAATTAGTTGAAATTTATAATATTGTTTATGAAGCTCAAAGCTTAGGAATTAGTTTAGTTAAAGAAGGAGTAGTTGCTGGAGATATTCATAAACAAGTTTATGATTATATTGATAAAAAAGGGTATGGAAAATATTTTGATCATGGACTTGGACATGGGATTGGTGTAGAAATTCATGAAGAGCCAAGTGTTGGTTCAATAGGTGGTGAAGTCTTAAAAGAAAATATGACTATTACTATTGAACCAGGAATTTACATTCCAAATCTTGGAGGAGTAAGAATTGAAGATGATGTTTTAGTAACTAAAACTGGGTGCAAACTGCTAACTTCATCACCAAGAATTTTAATAAAATTACAAAAATAAATTAATAATTTATAATATTAGTAGTTATAGTTAAAATTACTTCTAACTATAACTATGATTATTTAAATAGTGAACAAAATTAATTAAGAACACTAAGTTAAGTGTTCTTTTTTATTTTTATCTTTTACTTATAAGCTAAATTAAAAATATATAGTAAGATGATAAAATATAATCTAGTTAGAAAGACAAATTAGATATGAATACAATTATTACTAAAGATGAAAATAGTATTAAGCAAATTAAAAAAAATTTAAAAACAAGATTAATTTCAGCAACTATTTTAGTATTATTATTAGGGTTTTATTTATCTTTTCCAATATTGTATTATTTTACTAATAATAGTTCTTTTCGTCTTTTAACTGCTTATAATTTAATCTCACTAATTTTAAGTAGTGCTGTTTTATTTTTATCAATAAGAGAATTATTAATTTCATTTGACATAAAAAATCTTGACCAAAAGTTGTTTCTTGAAATTTTAACAGTAGTTTTGTTTTGAATTCCTTTTAGTAGTATTGAATCTAAAATTCCAGTTTATAATAATTTAAACTTAAAAGAATATTGATATTTAATAATAATTGGTATTATTTTATATTTATTTTTAACAACATTTTTTTTAATGAAGTTTTGTAATAAAAATATTATTCAAGTGACTAAAATTTTATTTGTTTTATTAATTATGATTTTTGCTTTTAAAGCAATTAATTTTTTAGGTTTTTTAAAAACAAATGGTGTAATTTTGTATGGATTTAGTTCAATTATTTGAATTTGAGCAACTATTATTCTAACAGATAGTTTTGCTTATTTATTTGGTATTAGATTTGGTAGACATAAACTAGCTCCAATTATTAGTCCTAAAAAAAGTTGAGAAGGAGCAATTGGTGGATTTTTTTTAAGTACTATAATCAACTTGATTTGAGTTTTAACAATCTTTTTTGTTCCTTGGACAAGAAATTTCGCTCCTTTTATAGGAATGTTTGATTTACTTTTAAATAATAATGTTACTTTAATGTTATTAGTCTATATTTTTTTAACTATTTTAATTTCTTTATTTACTCAATTTGGAGACTTAGTTTTTAGTTATATTAAAAGAAGTATAGATGTTAAAGACTTTTCTAACTTAATTCCAGGACATGGTGGAATTTTAGATAGATTAGATTCGTTTTATTTTGTATTTTTTATAATTTATATAATTCTACATATTAGTCTAACTTTTAATAGAATATAGGAGGTTTTATGCAAACAAAAATACTAAACATCTTTAAAAAATTGGATATCAAGTTAAGTGAAGCTGATTATATTTATTTTAAAGATGCTATTTTAGTAGAAACTCCTAGAATTTCTAAAATTAAAAACAAAGGTTATTTGCATATTCAAATTAAAGACTTTTTACCAATAGAAGTTTTAAAACAAATTGACAATAAACTAAAAAATAATAATTATTTTAATTTTAAATTAATACTTAATGTAGAAAATCAAGATATTAATAAACAACTAATTAGTCAATATTTAGAATTTATTAAAATGTATAAATCTTTATTTAATAATCGAATTTCTTGAAAATTGTTAGATATTTATAATTTTGACTTAGAAAATAATCAATTAATTTTTACAGTAAGTAGTCAAACAACTAAAAATGATATTAGTCAAGAATTAGATTATTGTTTAACTAAATTAAACCAATTTGGGTTTAAAAATCTTAGTTATTTAATAAATGTTAAAGAAATTAGTTTAGATGCTTTAGATCAACAAGAACAAAAATATAGTACAAATATAGAACAACAAATAGTAATTAAACAAGTTGAAAAAAAACCAAGTTTACCTACTAATAGTTATAAAAATAAAAGAACTAATTTAGATAAACCTAGTTATCAGTCATTACTAGATGTTGAAGATGATGCACAAAACATTGTAATTCAAGGTGTTGTGATTAATAAAGAGTTTAAATTATCAAAAACAGGTAGAAAGATTTTTTATATAGATATAACTGACTATCAATCATCAATTAGATGTATGTATTTTGCAAAAAGTGATGCATTATGTGAGTTTGATGATTTAACTGATGAACAATTAAATTCTAAAAATGTTGAAGAAATTAAAGAAAGTAAAATAAAAATAAATGATTGAATTAGTGTTAAAGGAAAAACTAGTTTATCTTTATATGATCAAGAACAAATTTTTTATATTGATGATTTTAAAAAAATTAATAAACAAATTATAAGTAGAACTGATGATGCTAAAACTAAACGTGTTGAACTGCATGCTCATACTAAAATGAGTGTAATGGATGGAGTTAGTGATCCAATTGATTATTTAGAACTAATTAGTAATTGAAATCATAAAGCAATTGCTTTTACAGATCATACTAACGTACAAGCTTTTCCAGATATTTATAAAGCTTTAAATTCAGTTAATAAAAAGCGTGATGATCAGAATAAAATTAAAGCTATTTATGGTTTAGAAATCAATATGCTAAATAATGATTTATGGTATGTTAAAAATCCTAAAAACCAAAATTTAAAAGATGCTAAAATGGTCTTTTTTGACTTAGAAACTACTGGACTAAGTCCTGAATTAGATGAAATTATTGAATTTGGAGCTATTGAATATAACTTTAAAACTGGTGAAAGAAAAAAAATAGATATTTTAATTAAACCAAAAGCAAAACTAAAAGATTTTACTAAAAAACTAACTAATATAAATGAAGAAATGTTAGAAAATAAACCAGGAATTGAAGTTGCTTTTAAACAAATTAATCAAATAATAAAAGATGCTATTTTAGTAGCTCATAATGCTAATTTTGACTATACTTTTTTATCACATTGATCTGAAAAACTAGGTTATGGAAAATTAGAAAACACTATTATTGATACTTTAACAATCTCAAGAATTATTTATCCTGAATTAAAATCACACAGATTAGGTTCACTAGCAAAAAGAGTAAATATTTCATATGATCCAAGTGTTGCTCACCGTGGAGATTATGATGCTGATATATTAGCTGATATTTATGAAAGAATGCTAGATGAAACTAGAAAAAAAACTAAAATCACAATCGATAGTGATTGAGATAAAATAAATCCTTTAAATAATATCAATAATCTAAATTATCACAAAAATAAAGGTTTTCATACAAACATTTTAGTTAAAAACCAAGCAGGATTAAAAGAGTTATATAAATTAGTAACAAAATCACATACTACTAATTTTTATTCATCTCCAAAAATTTTTAAAAGTGATTTAATTGAAGTTAAAAAAAATAATAATTTATTATTTGGTTCAAGTTGTGTTAATAGTGAAATTTTTGAACTAGCTAGAACTAGTACACTTGAAAATTTAAAACAAGCAATTAGTTTTTATGATTATATTGAAATTCAACCAATTAGTGTTTATAAAAATTTATTACAAAATGATTCATTAGATTTAGATCAATTAAAACAAGTAATTACAAATATTATTAATATAGCAAAACAAGAAAATAAACTAATTGTAGCAAGTAGTGATTGTCATTATACAAATCCTGAACTAAAACAAATTAGAGAAGTTTATATTAATGCTAAAGGACTTGGTGGAATTAGACATCCATTATTTGATTTTAATAACAAAGTTAAAGATTATCCTGATCAATATTTAAGAACAACTAATGAAATGTTAGAAGAATTTAGTTGATTAGAAGATGAAAACTTGATTTATGAAATAGTTGTTATTAACTCTAATAAAATTAATGAAATGATTGATGTCAATGTCATTCCTATTAAAGATGGATTATTTACTCCAAAAATTGCTAATGTTAATGAAAAATTAAGAGATAAATGTTATCAAACAGCAAAACAAATGTATGGAGAAAATTTACCAGATATTGTTGAAAAAAGATTAGAAAAAGAATTAGGCTCAATTACAAAACATGGATTTGCTATTGTTTATTGAATTTCTCATTTATTAGTTAAACAATCATATGATGATGGATATTTAGTAGGATCACGTGGTTCAGTTGGTTCATCATTTGTAGCAACTATGGCTCAAATTACAGAAGTTAATCCTTTAAAAGCTCATTATAGATGTTTAAATTGCAAATATTCAGATTTTGATACTGATCCAACTTATAAATGTGGATATGATTTACCTACAAAAAATTGTCCTAATTGTAATGAAAAACTAATTGGGGATGGTCATGATATTCCATTTGAAACTTTTTTAGGTTTTGATGGTGATAAAGTTCCAGATATTGATTTAAATTTTTCTGGAGAATATCAAAACCAAGCTCATAATTTCACTAAAAAAATGTTTGGTGAAAATAATGTTTTTAGAGCAGGAACAATTTCAACAGTTGCTGAAAAGACAGCTTTTGGTTATGTAAAAACTTATTTTGAAGAAACTAAAAAAGATACAAATTTACCAAGAAAAACTGAAATTAATAGATTAGCAAAACTAGCTCAAGGAGTAAAAAGGACAACTGGTCAACATCCAGGTGGAATTATTATTCTACCAAATGAGTATGAAATTGAAGATTTTACTCCAGTTAATTATCCAGCTGATGATTTAAGTTCAACTTGAAAAACAACTCATTTTGATTTTCATTCAATTCATGATAATTTATTAAAAATGGATATTCTAGGTCATGATGATCCAACTGCTTTAAGAATGCTAAGAGATTTGACAAATATTGATCCAATTACTATTCCAACAGATGATAAAAATGTTTATTCACTATTTTCATCTTTACAGGCTTTAAATTTAACTTCAGATAAAATTAATGATGAAATCACTGGAGCTATTGGAATACCTGAATTTGGAACTGGTTTTGTTAGAAATATGTTAAGAGAAACAAAACCAAAAACTTTTGCAGATCTAGTACAAATCTCTGGTCTTTCACATGGTACTGATGTTTGGTTAGGTAATGCTAGAGATTTAATTAAAGATAATAAAGCTAATATTTCTACAGTTATTGGATGTAGAGATGATATTATGGTTTATTTAATAAACATAGGATTAGAAAGTTCTTTGGCTTTTATGATTATGGAATCAGTTAGAAAAGGTAAAGGATTAAAAAAAGAATGAATTGATATTATGAAAAAACATAATATTCCTGACTGATATATTGATTCTTGTTTAAAAATTAAATATATGTTTCCAAAAGCACATGCTACTGCTTATGTATTAATGGCTTATAGAATTGCTTGATATAAAATTTATTATCCAACCGAATATTATGCAACTTATTTATCTACAAAAGCTGATGTTTTTGATTTAAAAACAGCTCTTGGTGGCTATGAATCAGTCTTATTAAAACTAAAATCTCAACAGCAAAAAGTAAAAAATGGAGAAAAGCTTTCTAAAAAAGAAGAAGATTTAGAAGTTGTGTATGAAGTTTTATTAGAAATGTTTGCTAGAAATATTAAATTTAGTAATATTGATTTTGAAAAATCTGAAGCTACTAAATTTAAAGTAGATGTTTTAAATGATAATACTAAAATTATTATTCCACCATTTAATGTGATTGATTCACTAGGAGAAGCAGTGGCACTTTCTATAATTAATGCTAGAAATACAAAACCAATTACTTCAGTTAATGATTTAAAAAACAGAACACAAACTACACAAACTCAAATTAAAATTTTTGAAGAATTTAATATTTTAGACTCATTATCAGTTGATGAACAATTAACTTTTGATTTCTAATAGAAGGATAATATGCAAAAAGAATATATAAAAGAATTGATGATAAATAGAAAAAGCGCACGTGATTTTGATCCTAATCAAAAAATTAGTGATGAAGATTTAAAAATAATTTTAACTGCTATGAGAATGTCTCCTAGTGCTTTTAATTTAATGAACTTAAGATTGTTAATTATTGACAGAGATTGTAGTTTTAAATCTGAACTTAGTCCGTTATTTTATAATCAATTAAATTTTATTAATGCTGATAAAGTAATTTTGTTTGTTTCTGATAAAGCTAATAAAATTTTAAATCATACTATTAATAAAACTGTTAATAAAATGTTTAATGAAAATCAAATTGAAATTGCTAATAAGTTTAAAAATAATGTAATTAATGCTACAAATAGATTAGCTCAATTAAATGAATTAGATCATTGAAGTAGAACAACAGCTCATATTGCTGCTGGAATAGCTACAGTAGCCGCTGCTAGTTTAAATGTTGATAGTTGTATAATTGGTGGTTTTAATGCTAAAGTGTTAGAAAGTTTTTTTATTGACAAGCAATATATAGTTGAAGATGAGCAAATAGTTTTAACAATGAGTTTTGGTTATATAAATAAATCAGTTAAACCTAAACCAAAAATTAGAATTGATGAAAATGAATATATTACTTTTATCAAATAATCCAACTAATATTAAAGTATTTAATAAAACATTGACTAGTGTAGATGATAAAATGCAATACAGATTAAAAAATCAAAATAGCACTTGAATTAATATAACTAATAATAAAATACAAAAATTAGAATCAGGAACTTATGAAATTAGAGTTAAACCAAACAAAACTGCTTTAGCTTCTGAAATTATTGAAATAACTATTAATTAATTAAAAATATTATGTCAATTATTTATGATTATGATTTTGTTTTTAAAAACAACAATAATGATCAAGAAAATATAATATTTTGTCATGGTTTTAATTCTAAATTAACTGCTTTAAGTGCATTTAGTAATTTTTGAACAAAATCAAATTATTATGCATTGCAATTTCCGGGTTCTAATTTAATAAAACCTATTAAAGATCACCAAGTTAGTGTTGAACAATTTGCTGATTTACTAATTGATTTTATTAATAAAAATAAGTTAAAAAATGTGATTTTAATTGGTAAATCACTTGGAGCTGGTGTAGCTAGTTCCTACGTTTCCCAGTTTAAGCATAAAACAAAAAAACATACTTATGTAAATTTTTGATCTCATAAGTTATGTTTTTTATAATGTAATGTCTAAGTGACTTTTTCTTTTGTTAAAAGCTCTAATAATATTTGATAAGTTTGCCAACTTTCTTGTAACTCATCATTATACACTTGTATAGTTTCGATTTTTTGTTTATTTACAAATACTTCAATTTCTTTAACTTCTTTGATAACATTAATCACTTTATGCTCAGTGATTTTGCTTTTTCCAGTCAGTCCTAATTTTGAATTTAGAATGTAGATGATGTAGTTTAAAAACACTAATGAAATGAAACATAAACAAATGTAACCAACAATATGGTTTCAAGTTGATAAATACATTGGACGAAGAGATAATTTACCTTTTAATGTCTTGAAATTAGACTCAATTTGTCATTGTTTTGAATATAAATTAATAACTTCTTTTACTGATAAATCTGTTCTGTTTGTTTCATAAACATAGTATCCATCATATTTTTGATCTTCTTGTATTTTTTCTATGTCAAGTTCATAAAATGCACCTTTGTTTATAGGTTTAAAGAATCTATATTTTTTAGATCCCGCTAAATCATCACAAGAAACAAGATTATCTTTATTCATTTTCTTAGTGAAATTTTGAATTAAAATGTCTCTATCGTTTTTGTCTTTAGTTGCTCGTTTTTGACTAAAACTAATTATTTGTCTTCTAAAATGTCCATTAATTCTTTTTTTATTGTATGAAGATGCAATATCACGAGTTTTGTATATCAAACCACCATCATTTATATAATCTTTTTCATCTAATATATACTCTTTAAATTGTTTGCTTCCAGCTTTCATTCTGTACGAGATTATGTATTTTCAATTCTTAGATTCTAAAAATCTAATATTTCTATTAACACTCATTCCTTTGTCAGCAATTATAGTTACACTGTTAACTTCATAAATATCTGCAATTTCAAGCATAAATGGTATTAAAGTATTTGAATCAGCAACATTTCCTGGAAATATTTTGTAGTGTAACGGTATTCCATTTTCATCAGTTGCCATACCTATAACAATCTGGTCTTCTTTAAATTTTCCATCTTTTGAATAACCAGTTTTTTTATAACCTTCACGAGAAAATGTTTCAAAATAAGTAGTTGTTGCGTCAAATCATAATACATCAATTTTTCTATTGGTATTTGCACAAATTTTTGCATTTAAATTTCTTAAAATTTCATCTTTGTTTTTTGCTATATAGTCTAATGATCTATAAAATGAATTTTTTGAATGAGTGTCTATTTTTTCTTTTTTTGCTGTCTTATAAGTGTTAAAAACACTTATTGGATTTTTAATTCTTTGATAAATCAACTGTAAAACAACATCTTTTAATGTTGTCAATTTTGTGGGAGAACAATCATTAAAAATATTGAAATAATCAAATAGTTTTTCAACTACTTCGTAACCTTTAAACCTTTCTAAAACTTCTTTTTTGGTTTCTTTTTTCTCTTTAAAAATTTCATCTAATTTAGTTCTTGCTTGTTCTTTTGTTCAAGACAATGGAAAGTTTGCAATAATTGCTTTGATAATTGCTAGCGGATCATCATGATATTGTTTTAATTCATGTAAATATCCATATCCTAATCTATATACAAAACCTTTGTTATCTGGTCTTGGCACTCCAATTGATAAGTATTCGCCTTTTTTAACTCTTGCTATTGATGTTCTTCATTGTCTTTTTACATCATTTCTTGACTTCTTCACGTCTTTATTATATCATATTTAAGCATAAAAGCATAATAAATTATATTTTTTTATAAAAAAATATAGTCGCTGAAAACTGAGTGTTTTCGCGACTAAGTGGGAAACGTAGGATAATGATCAAGAAAATATAATATTTTGTCATGGTTTTAATTCTAAATTAACTGCTTTAAGTGCATTTAGTAATTTTTGAACAAAATCAAATTATTATGCATTGCAATTTCCGGGTTCTAATTTAATAAAACCTATTAAAGATCACCAAGTTAGTGTTGAACAATTTTCTGATTTACTAATTGATTTTATTAATAAAAATAAGTTAAAAGACACCGCCACCAAAAAATGTGATTTTAATTGGTAAATCACTTGGAGCTGGTGTAGCTAGTTTGGCTTATTATAAATCTTCTTTACTATTTAAAAAACTAATATTAATTACTCCTATTAATCAAACTCAACTAAGTTTAGATTTTTGAAAAAATAATTATGTTTTTATAAATTCATTTGATGATTATTTAACTAAATTTGTTCCATATATTTACTATAATTATGATCAATTATTAAATAATCAAAATTGAGTTAATAATGCTAAGTTAAAGTTTAATTTAAATTACTATAATAACAAATATATAGTTAATTTAGCTAAAAGTTTACATAATAAAATCACAAGAGCTTATCAATCAATTAAAATTCCAACTTTAGTAGTTTTAGCAAAAAATGATAGAATAATTGATTGTAATAATTCTTTAGATTTTTTTAATACTATTAAAAACGTTAAAACAGTTATTATCAACAATGCTTCTCATATGGTTTATAAAGATCAATCAGAAAGACTAAATCAAATCATTGATGACTTTATAACTATCACTGTTAAAAATCAGAATGATAAATACCAAGGTCAAGTTGAAGTTACATTTACAATTAAAACAAAACTAAATACAGTTATAACAAAACTTCATTTAGACAAGTTTGATAATCCAGATGAACAACAAATCATCACTAAGGTTAATGAACTTAACCCAGATTTAAATTTAACTAAAGATGATATAACTGTTGAAATAAAAACTAGTGAAAACAAAGCAGTTATCAAAGCAAAAGATAGTAGTTCTAAATATCAAGGTCAAGTTGAAGTTACATACAACATTAGACCTACAATTGCTTCAACAATTAAAACAACTAGTTTAGGTGCTTTACTAGATAAAGATAAAAATTCAATTCTTAATGCTATAAATAAAGCAAATGGCATTGAGTTAACCTTAGACCAAGTTGATATTATTGATGTAACCCCAACTAGTGCAATTGTTAAAGCAAAACCAAACAATAACTACCAAGGTGAAGTTACGGTTAATTTCACCATTAAAACAAAACTTCAAAACATTATTAGAAATACAAATTTAGGTTATATAAAAGACAATACATCAAGAACCTTACTTGACCTAATCAATTCTAAAAATGATTGATCAATGAATGAAAATCATATAAAACTTAATAATATAACTAATACTTCTGCAACTATAACACCTAAGTCAAATGGTTCAGAAAATAAATATCAAGGACAAGTTATAGTTAACTTCACCATTAAAACTAAACTTCAAGATATTATTAAAAACACAGATTTAGGTTATATAAAAGAAAAAAACTTTAATTCTATCTTAAAAGCAATTAATGAAAAAAATCCTGGAATTAATTTAACTAGCTCTGATATAGCATGAAGATCACTACAAAGAGGTCAACAAGTTGAAATATACCCAGAAACAAATAGCGAGTGAAATCCATCTCACAAATATCAAGGACAAGTTATAGTTAACTTCACCATTAAAACTAAACTTCAAGATATTATTAAAAACACAGATTTAGGTTATATAAAAGAAAAAAACTTTAATTCTATCTTAAAAGCAATTAATGAAAAAAATCCTGGAATTAATTTAACTAGCTCTGATATAGCATGAAGATCACTACAAAGAGGTCAACAAGTTGAAATATACCCAGAAACAAATAGCGAGTGAAATCCATCTCACAAATATCAAGGACAAGTCCGATTAACTTTTATTACAAAACCACCAATGCAAGAAAAACAGCATGTTTATGTTGGTACAAAAGTTGTCAAAATAGGTTGAAAAACTCTTGATAATGGTACAGTTCGAATTCAAAGATTTAAAAAGAACACCACCGAAGTTCCTGTTGAACTTCCACCATGAATAACTAGTTTATATGGTGCATTTGGCGGTCTTGAATCTAGCAGTGTAAAAAATCTTGATAAATGAAACACCTCAAGTGTTACTGATATGGGTGCAATGTTTGGCTTTGCCAAATCATTCAACCAACCACTAAACAATTGAAAAACAGAAAATGTAGTTGATATGAATCATATGTTTTTTTGAGCTAGTTCATTTAACCAAGATATTTCAATGTGAAATACTTCAAATGTAACAAATATGGAACGTATGTTTTCTTGAGCTAGTTCATTTAACCAAGATATTTCAATGTGAGATGTTGATAAAGTAACTAAATGAGATAATTTTGGTTGGGGGATATTTTCATCTAAACTTTGACAAATCCCAGAAAAATTTAGATAGTGTTGACTCCATCTTAAATTAGAGAAAAATATAATAAATAATAAATTTTCAAAAAATATATATAATAAAAATGAAAGGATTATATATAATGAAAAAAATATTAACACTACTAACAATTTCAACATTAACATTGTCTGGAGTTGCTGTGGGGGGTTACTTATTAACCAATAATCTTAACCAAGTTTTATCAACAAACAATTATCAGAAACAAAAACAAAAAGAGACAAACCCTCAATTAAAAGAAAAACAGCATGTTTATGATAAACACAACCCAACTAAAGTTCTTGAAATAGGTTGAAAAACTCTTGATAATGGTACAGTTCGAATTCAAAGATTTAAAAAGAACACCACCGAAGTTCCTGTTGAACTTCCACCATGAATAACTAGTTTATATGGTGCATTTGGCGGTCTTGAATCTAGCAGTGTAAAAAATCTTGATAAATGAAACACCTCAAGTGTTACTGATATGGGTGCAATGTTTGGCTTTGCCAAATCATTCAACCAACCACTAAACAATTGAAAAACAGAAAATGTAGTTGATATGAATCATATGTTTTTTTGAGCTAGTTCATTTAACCAAGATATTTCAATGTGAAATACTTCAAATGTAACAAATATGGAACGTATGTTTTCTTGAGCTAGTTCATTTAATCAAGATATTTCAATGTGAGATGTTGGTAAAGTAACTAAATGAGATAATTTTGGTTGGGGGATATTTTCATCTAAACTTTGACAAATCCCAGAAAAATTTAGAAATTATAATCCTAACAATACAAAAACACTATCAATTGTTTTAGGGATTATAGGTGGTATTGCAGGTATAGGTATACTAGGTTCTGCAATTTATCTATATAAACGTAAAAAATCTAATCAATAATTTTAATCAAACACCTATTTAAAAATTCCCCCGAACCCCATATTCCGGACTAAAAATCCAGGAAATGGGGTTTTTATATGTCCAAATTAGATTTAGAAAAAAAGTTAAAAATTGTTAAAGAAGCTAAAAAACTTAATGTAAAAAGGAGCACTTATTTAGCAAATAAGTATAATATTTCAGATTCAACTGTAAAAAATTTAATTAATAGATTTGAAGCATTCGGAATTGAAGGACTTATTAATAAGGATAAAAAACCTTATTATAGTCCAAAATTAAAACTCAAAATTGTATTATATAAACTTAAAACTAATCAGTCTTATGATGAAATTGCAAGAAAATTTAATATTGTTTATTCATCAACTATAGCTGGATGATTTAAAAAGTATAAAGAATATGGATTTTTAGGGTTAAATAATAATATAGGGAGACCTAAGAAAAATATGAAAAACCCTAATAAAAAACCAACTAAAATAAAGAAATCTCAAGTAGAAATTAACAATGAACAACAGATTAAGGAATTAAAAGAACAAGTTGAATACTATAAGTTGGAGGCTGAATTCTGAAAAAAGTTCCACACCTTGTTGACAAAACAAAAATCAACAAGGAAAAAACAAAAGTAGTTTTAGAATTACTAAAAACACACAAAAAAGTTAAAATTTCTATTCTCTTAAAAATAGCCAAGCTGCCTAAATCTTCTTTTTATGAATGAAAACATAAGTTAGAAAATACAATAGATAAAAACAAAGAATTAAAGGAAATGATTGTTGATATTTTTAACAAATCATTTGAAACATATGGGTATAGAAGGCTAAAAATAGCTTTAGAATCAAAAGGATATATTGTTAATCACAAAAAAATTTTAAGGTTAACTAAAGAGCTTGGTGTTCAGTGTATCAAATTTAGAACAAAAAATGGAAGATATAGTTCTTATAAAGGAACTGTTGGAAAAATTGCAGATAATGTTTTAAAAAGAAATTTTCATTCTTTACAAGAAAACAAAGTTTGATGCACTGATGTAACAGAGTTTAAAGTTAATGGTCAAAAGTTATATTTATCACCAATTATTGATCTTTACAATGATGAAATTATTTCGTATTCGATTCAAACTAATCCTAACTTAAACTTAACAAATTCAATGCTAGAAAAAGCACTTAAAAAGGTTAAAAATACAAATGGTTTGTTAATTCACTCTGATCAGGGATTTCATTATCAACACATTAGCTGAGTTAAAAAACTAGAAGAAAATAACATAACATAAAGTATGTCTAGAAAAGGTAATTGCTTAGATAATGCTATTATAGAAAACTTCTTTGGTTTATTAAAACAAGAAATTTATTATGGTGAAAAATATAATTCAGTAGAAGAGTTAACTAAAAGGATTCATAAATATATTTATTGATATAACAACATAAGAATAAAAGAAAAATTAAAAGGATTGTCTCCTGTACAATTCAGAAAACAATCCTGTTATAATATTGAAAAATTTTAGTCCGTGTTTATGGTAGCGGGGGGAATTAGGTGTTTTTTTTAATACTATTTTGTTTATACTTTAAAAACTAATTTTACAAGATATTTTACTATGAGTTGATGTAAACCGCCTACCAAAGTAAAACACCTCCTTATTTTGATTATTAAACCCCTTAAAACATACTTTAATAATTATTAGAAATTAAAAGTATGTTATTTTATTTGTTTTAATAAATATAAAAAAGTCTAAATAATTAAATTAAATTCCGACACTTTATTCTAAAGTACTTTATTAATCCTATATAACTAAATATACACCTAGATATACTTCTATATACCTTGTGATTAGAGTTGTTATTTTATGTATTTAAAATAAGTAAAAACTTATATTCAAATATTATAATTAGTCAAAAATAGTATAAATAGGTGATATTAATGAAATATAGCTTAGAATTTAAACACAAGGTATTTAATGAATTTAAATTTAAATCCTTAAAAGAATTATCTAGTATTTACAATATAAACTACAACACACTTAAATATTGAAAATATCAAACACAAAAAATATTATTAAAGAAAATTAATCATCAATCACAAGTTTTATTCAAACACCAACAAAATTTGAATGGTTTATTAAAAATAAAAGAGATTTGACAAAAACAAAACAAAAAAAGCATTTCTGTTTTTCACCAAATATATCAAATTCAAAAAGAATTTAATATTCCAATAAATAAAATATTAAACACTATTAGTGTTTCAAAGAGTTTATATTACAAAAGATTAAAACAAGTTGAAGTAAATATAAATAAACCTAATAAATTAGAACAATTAATTATTAAAATATTTGTTAATAATCATAATTTAATAGGTTATAGAAAAATAAAACAAAAACTTTTTGAATTATATAACCTAGTTGTTAATCATAAAGTTATTTTAAAAATAATGAGAAAGTGAAACCTAGTAGTTGGTTGGTTGAAAAACAAATCAAAAACACCACATCATAAATCAGGTAAAAATAAATTTAATATACCAGATTTAGTTAATCGTGATTTTAATCAATTTAAACAACAAGGACAAGTAGTTTATACAGATGTTACATATATAACTTTAAATAAGCAAAAATACTATCTTTCTACTACTATTGATGGTTTTTCAAAAGAAATTATAGATTATAGAATAAGTAATAAAAATGACACTCATTTAGTTGTTAAAAACCTAAAACACACAATTAAAAAATATCAACAATTAAATATTGATATATCAGGTTTAATCATTCACTCAGATCATGCATTAGTTTATGAATCAAAACAGTTTAGAAAACTTTGTTTAAAATACAACATTAGACAATCAATGGGTATCAACTATTCTTGTTTAGATAATGCTGTAATTGAGAGTTTTCATGGACAACTTAAAAAGGGAACAATTCACTCAAATAAAAAGTTTTATAAATCAATATTTGACTATTTAAAAAATATTGATATTTGGTGTAAGTGATATAACAAATCTAAAAACTCAAGCATTAAGTTAAACAAAAGAAAATTACTAATCTGTTAATATTTTTAAATACCCTATACAACCTTAATAGTTATAAGGTTTAATAAAATCTTGATAAATTAAAAATTACAAAATCTAAAAAAAGTGCTTATAAAATAAGAGCATAGTTTTTGTTTTGCAAAATTTTTAATTTTTTTTAAATTTGGGTTTATAATTTTTAAAAAATATGTTAAATTAAAAGTAACTAATCAATATTTAATTGATATTTTACTTGTTTTTGCTTAAGGTAGCAGTACTCTAATAATTAATTACTATTAATTTGTAAATAAAAGCTTAAGTTTAGCGTTTTTTTTTTATAAATAATATAAAAGAATAATTTTATAATTAGTATATTTTCATTGTTTAAATATATAAAAAATTGTGTGAATATAATTAATCTCATTAGAAGGAATTAGTTATGAAAAAATTATTAACTTTATTTGGTTTATTAGGTTTAGTTGCATCAACTGCTGTTGTTAGTGTTGCATGCAAAACACCATCACAAGAAAAAAAACACTAATGAATCTGACAAAGCTAAAGAAAAAGAAAAATTAGCTACAACATTATCAACAGTTGTTAAAAAAGAAACAAAAAAAGTTAAATCACATGAAGAAGCTGCTTCAGATTTAACTAAAGAATTATTTTCTATAATGGGTAGTTCAAATCAAAAAAATCAACTTAAAAAAACCAATGAAACTGAAGAAGTTTTAAAAAAACAAAAAGATAAAGCTGATGGTACTGTTTCAATATCTAGAGCACCAAGAAATATTAATGATAGAAGCAACTCTTCGTTAGTTAGTGGTTGATTAAATTCTTTAAGTAAATAAAATATAACTTAAGCTTGCAGCAGCGCAAGCTTTTTATATAAAACAATTATGCTTTTTATAATCTCATTAAAATTTAACATAGTAAACACATTTATTCACTTTTCGTCTTTAATATTATTAATATTTTTTAAATTAATAGATACAAAATTCTAGTTTTTTTGTTTTTTTGAATATTTATATGTAATTAAAAATTTAGTTTCTATTTTCTTGTTAATCAACCTTTGTCTTTTTTTAAAATCTTGTTAATAAGTAAATAAATTATTTTAACCATTAAAGTAATTTAAATTTAGATATTTATTAATTTTCTTATAATAACAAATATATTCTTTTGTCTAAATTAATTTTTTATTTCAATTTATGTGAGCAAAAAATTTTATTCATTAAAAAACCTACTTGCTATATAAGTAGGGAAATAATTTTATTAAATACTTAAATTTTAGTATTAATTGTAAATTGTGTAAGTATATATAATTTTCTCAGAGTTATAAATAGAACATTAAGTCTAATTTGTGTCGATTGTTATTTTTCATTAAATTTTTATTGATATATATTTTATGTAATTAAAGTTTAGTTAATGTTTTGTTATATTGCTGAATCAAATGTAAAGAATTATTTGCTTTGTATATTAAAACTAAAATTATAATATTACTTATGTTTAATGCTACAAGATTAAGAATTATTAATAAGACAAAATTCTTTTTATAAAGCACTACTCCTCTGAGTATTATGATTAAATTTATATTAAATATTGATCATAGTATAAGAATTAATAATATTTTAGGCTCTCGTGCAATGTGTAAGAAAAAAAATAAAAAAGCTCCAACCAATAAAAGATTAACAAACATAAATAGAATATAAACTTTAATTAATCAAAATATATTTAAATTAAAAACCTTTAAGTTTTTTTGTTTCGTAAATTTATTACATATATTTATGTGTTCTTTTTTACTGTTATTTTTTCTAATTAATGTTTCTATTTTTTTCTTTTCAACATTAAACATTTCTGCTAATTTTTTTTCAGTATATTGATATTGCCAACATAAGTATTTTAATATATTAATTTTTGTTTCTTTTTTGCAATCTATTTTCTTATATAAGTATTTTAAAATAATAAGATTAACTTCTTTTTCTTCTATATTAAATTGTTCAGCAATTTGGTGAATGTTTTTTGGATTTTCTTTTATTAGATAAGTTATTATGACACTCTCTGTATTTTTATTGTTTGAGTTTATAGTTATGAAAAAATTTTCTATAATTTCAAATAATCAATTAAAAACTAATTTAACCAAAAAGCTTAGTAAATATATAATAAATGCTATTGGATTATAAATTGCAGCTTCATAAATGATTATAAATACCCATATTGTAATAAGTATAGTAATGATAATTTTTACTTTATAATCAATTGACTCAAATCCTACTACAGATTTGAGTCAAAAACTAATACCTATAAAGAATGATAGAACAAATATAGGAATAAATACTTTGTTAAAAACAATAATAACTGTTATTTTCTTTTCTTTTCTCACTATTTCTATAAGAGATAACAATCAATAAAACAGCAAATTTACATATAAAATGTGGTATAGAATGAAATCCAATTCTTTAGAAAATAATGGATTAGTTTGTTTTATAATTAGTGAAGAGAACAAATCCAATTTTAAATATAATGCAATAGGTATAGAAGTAAGGATAACAAAAAATATAATTTTAACTGTAATTTTCTTAACATTTTCTAAGATATTTTTTAAATTTTTGATTTTATCTTTACAATTAGCAGAATTATTAAATTTATTATTATTTTTTGAAATAAACAAATATATGATACTTGATGAAATTGTCAAAATAGTGAAGGTTAATCATATTGAAGAATTGATAAATCATAAATTATTTGATTTATCATAAACTACTAAGTAAACAATTGCATTAAGGATGAAAACAATTACAGTACCAATTATTAAGTTAAGTAAAAAGATTGATGATCAAGATAAATAAGTAAGTCAAATAGTTAATATTTTTGCTATGCCAGAATTTTGATTAGCATTAATGCAATAAAATAAATAATAAGAAGAATTTTTTGAATAGTATTCTATAGTTCTTTTGATTAGTGGAAATAATTCGTGTGGCATTTTATATTCTAAACTATGAATTTCTTTTTTCTTAATTTCTCTTATAAAATCAATAACTAAATCTATTAGATTTTCATAATAGGATAATTCATTTTTTAAACTTTTTGTTAATAAAGAATTTCTAATATCATTAATTAATCTAATTAAAAAAACGGGTTTATAAGTTAGTTTTGGAAATGAATTAATAGAGTAAAAAACTTTCTTTATATTATGATCTTGAATCCTTGTTAACATTTTATTAAGAAAAATTAATGTTTCATTCATTTTTGAAGAAACAAAAACATCTCTATTTTTTTGATATTTTCAAATATCTCTAAAAGGATTAAAAATAGTCTTTTTACATAACGTTATAAATAAGGTAAAACATAAAGAACCAAACCCAATTTTTGTTAAATTTATTAAATAGTAAATTAAAGAATTATACTTAACAAAGCCTTGAAGCTGAAAACCCTTATGTTCTATATGTTCCTTTCAAATTTTTATGCTTGTGTTGGAATAAAAATGAACTTCTAATAGTCTATTTCATTCTTCTAATCATCTATAAGAACCCATAGTAATTTTAAAAAAAATACCATCTTTTTTACCTGATATACTGTACAGGACTATATCATCAATATTAAAATAAAATCATATAAAAATTACTATACATATAGATGTTAGGACAAATAATTTACTTTTTCTTATCATTTCTTCCTTTCTAAAAATAGAAATTCTTTAGTATAAAAGTGATTTATATTCAAATTATTGCAAAAATTCAGCTCTATTTCTTGTAAATCATTTTTTAAATTTAATATCTCTTCAAATTAAAATTATCTTTTTTTTGAAATTTTAATATTTTTTATCTATATTTAATTTACATTTATCTAAATTTAAATTAGAAATATAGATAAAGACTATCAAGGTAACAAAATATATAATGCATATTAATAACTATTTATGATGCATTCTAATATTTTATTAAATAATAATCTCATTTTTATTATATAAGTGAGAGTGTTTTTTAAGTTAATAATTTTATTTGGCAATACCTTTACACTTTATTAATATTATGAATATTACAAAGATAATTGATATTTTGATTATCATATCATTAATATTTAACTCTAAAAAACTGGATTAAATCATCATTATAAATTTATTGCTTAATAATTTTTTGTTTATTTTAATTTCTATCTTTATTAAATTGATTTTCTAATTTTTAAATTTTTTAGTTTTTCTAGTAGTATTTTAATAATAAACATTTTTGCGTTTTTTAATAACACTTCTTAAATTTAAAGTAAAATTCTTTTTTATAAACTTTAGCTTATAATTATTAATTATTTATAAAATTTTTTTAAATTTATAAAACTTAGTTTTTATAGATAATTTTAAATTTTATTTATATGCTTTTATTTATAATATAAATAGTTAATTAGAGAAGTGGTGAATAAGTTGTTTAGATGAGATTTATATATAGTAAATCCTTTATTAATAATTATTTGACTAATTGTTGCTATTTATTTATTTTATAAAAATAGTATTTCTAAACAAAAAGGATTATTTTATCTTGAAATTAGTAGTTTTTGAATAGTTATTAACTTTTTAATTCAAATAATTACAAATAGTGTTGATTCACCAATTTTAAAAACTTTACCAAGTTCAATACTTACTGTTTTACTTTTTTTAACTAGTTATTTTTTATATGCTACTATTTTAAATCCACTAGCTTTATGACTAACTTTAAAACTACAAAGTAGAAGAATTTGAATTTGAATTGGTTTATTTAGTTGTTTTATAAGTATAATGATTGCTTTTTTATCTAGTATAAATATAGTTTCTCTTATTTTTATAACTTTATTTATAGGAGTTGGAATTTCATGTCAAATCATTTATTTTTTATTTTTTAATGAACAATTTAATGAAAGATTATTTCCAGTTTTTAGTAGTATAAAAGCTGGATTTGTTGTTAGTTTTGCAAGTTTTATAAGTTATCAAATTTATAGTTTATTAAACTTAAATTTAATATCTAATCAAACTAGTTTTACAACTTGACCAATTTTTGTTTTAAGTTTATTTTGTTTATTTACTTGTTTAATTGTTTCAATATTTATAAAAGAAAGAAAAACTAAAGTAGTTAAGTATAAAGATGAGATTATTGAACAATTACAAAGATATGATTATAAAGTTTTAATTTGTTTAATTGTAATGAGTTTTTTAATTATAAGTGTAAATGTAATTATTAGATCAGATATTTTTGAATTATTTTTAGTAGCTAAATTAAAGCAAAGTTCTGTTAATAATTTAAATATTTGAAATTATTTACAATCATTTAGAATTTGTTTTATTTTAGGTGAAATGTTATTAGGTTATTTATTTTATAAAATAATTATTAAATCGATTGGAATAGTTAAATCAGTTTCTATTTTAACTAGTTTAACAATGTTTGGTGTAATTTTAATGACTTTTATTCATAATATTTACTTACTAACAATAATGATGTTAATTTTTGGTTTATTTTTCTTTGTAATGTTTTATTTATGATTTGGTATTAGTTTAATGTGAGACTATAGAAGTTCAAAAACTTCAGTTTTATCTATTTTTTTAACAGTTGTGTTTTTAACTTTATCAGTTTGATATTTAATAATTAGTATTTGTAAAGTTAATAATATTGGAATATTTAGTATTTTTAAATCAGTATTTGAAATTATTAATAATACTGATATTAATAAAAATAGTTTATTTATTAATAAAATTAGAAATGTTTATTATATTTGTTGTTTATTAATTTTTAGTATTTTAGGAATTTATCTAGCAACATTTATTTGAATATCAAATTATATTATTGCTGAATATAATGATCTAAAAGATATTAAATTAAAAATGATAAATTTAGCAAAAAAAGACATAGAACAAAAAATGATAACTAGATTAATAAGAGAATAAAGAGAAATATTATGAGTGAATATGAATTAATTACTAATAAATTAAATGAACTAATTAAATTAAGTAGAAAAAAAGAACTTTCTCAAGAGCAATTGTTTGACATTTGTATTTATTTAACAAATGTTATAGATGATTTATTATTAAAAGAAAGTTTAAAAACTAATTTAATTAATCAAAACGAGCAGTTTGATTACTTGTTGTACTTATTAAAAACACTACTAGCAATTTTATTTTCAAGAAGAGCTTTTTTTAATTTTGATATTTTTGACAAGTTAAACCCAATTTTGTTATTTTATATAAAACAAAGTTTAGAATATAGTTTTTATGATGATCAAAATCAAAAATATTTATTAGAAAATTCTGAATTACATAGCTTAACTAGTATGTATTTGTATATGTTTAATATTTTTAATCAATTAAATAAAATTATTAATACTTTAAACTTAGCTTATAATTTAAAACCAAACCAACAAGAATACAAAGAATATATATTTATTAATGATTTTACTAATTTAAGCTATGCTTTTTATAAAACTAGAGGTACACAAAACAGAAGTGAACAGTTTTTCAAACTTTTAGACCAATCTTGATTATTTAATCATTTATTAAAAACAAAAACTAATTTAGATAATTTAGATTATTTAGTAAATTTAGTATTTGAATTAGAGTGTTTATTTATAATTATTTGTAGGATTTTTATTCAAATTACTTTAGATTTTAAGACAAACAAAGATATTAATAAATTACTTGAAATTAATTCAAATAATTTATAGAAAGAAAAAATGAAACACTGACAAGGATTAACAATTGACCAATTTTCAGGACCAATTGAGTTATTGTGATTAATGATTAAAGAAAAAAAACTTGATATTGTTGAATTAAGTTTATTAGAAATTGTTGATCAATACTTAGCATATATTAAACAAAACCAACAACTAGATATAGAAATAGCTAGTGAATATTTAATTATTGCTTCTCAACTAATTGAATTAAAATCTCGATACTTATTAGTTAAAGACCAAAAAGATGAACAAGTTGATCAAATTGATTATGATGATTTAGTTTATCAAATTAGTCAATACAATCAAATAAAAGAGATTTCTGATCAATTGTTTAATGCTCAAGAAGTTTATTTACAAACTTTTTCTAAAAAAAAATCAAAACAAACATTTAAAAAAGATTTAATTTTTGAAAATCCTGAACCTTTAATTGACTTAAATGATCTAGATTTAGATAAATTAACAGAAATTTTTTATAATGTAGTTACTAATTCAAAATCACTTAACTATCAAGCTGATTTTGATTTAGAAACTGAAATTTATCAAACTTTAACTACTCCAAGTTTATCTGTTCATGAAGTAATTTTAGATATAATTAATAAAGTTACTTCAAATAAATTAAAAGAGTGAAAACTTGAAGAATTGTTAGAAATTTTAGAGTTTAATTTAAAAAACTTTATTGTTATTTTTTTAGCGATTCTAGATTTAGTTAGATATCAAATTTTAGAAATCGATACTAGAGATGAATGTATTTATGTTTGTTTAAGAAAAGAAGTAATCAAAAATGAAAACTTAATTACTCAACAATTAGAGGTGATTGCAAATGAATCTACAATATAGTGCTATTATTGAAGGATTATTATTTATTTATGGAGATGATGGTCTTTCTTTATTAGATATTCAATCTGTTTTAGAAAATTTAAAGCCAACTGAAATTAAGGAAATCATAATTGAGTTAAACAAAAAATATTTAGCTGACCAATCTACTGCTTTTTGTATTCAAACTTATAAAAAAAATAATTACAGATTACAAACAAAACCTGAATTACACCCATATTTTGCTAAATTAGAACAATATAATGAAAATAAAAAATTATCTCATTCTACTATAGAAGTTTTATCAATTATTGCTTATAAACAACCAATTACAAAACAAAGTATTGAAGAAATTAGAAATGTTGATTGTAGTTATCAACTTCATAAATTAAGAGAAAAAAAATTAATTAAAGTAATTGGTAAAGATTTAGAAAATAATAGAAGTAATTTGTATGCAATTACTGATAACTTTTTTAAAGTTTTTAATATTAAAGGCGGAATTGAAGAATTACCAGTAATTAGTGAACAAGATATTAAACAAGCAATCCAAAACAATAACGAACAAAAACAAGCTCAACAAGCAGTTGATTTGTATGGTAATGTTGAAGATTTTAATTTAGATAATCAAAATAATTAGTATTACTTGTTTTATTTGATAATATAAAAAATGCACCCAGTAACTTTTGTTATTGGTTTTTTTAAGGAGAAAAATGAGCTTAGAAAGGTTACAAAAAGTCATTAGTAGTAGAGGATATTGTTCAAGAAGAACTGCTGAAAAACTAATATTAGAAAACAGAGTTAAAGTTAATAATCAAATTATTAATAAATTAGGAGTAAAAATTGATCCTAAAGCTGAAATTATTATAGATAATAAATTAGTAACATCTGATTCAAATAATCAAAAATATTATTATTTATTTTATAAACCTAGATTAGTTTTAACTACTATGTATGATCCTAAAAAAAGAAAAACAGTAGCTGATTATTTTAAAGATTTAAACCATCGAGTTTATCCAGTTGGACGTTTAGATTATGATGTAAGTGGTTTATTAATTATGACAAATGATGGAGAATTATCTAATTTTATAATGCATCCAAAGTATGAGTTTTTAAAAACATATCAAGGTCTTTGTCAAGGCCAAGTTAGTAAACAACAAGTTAATCAACTAATCAAAGGTGTATATATTGATAATAATTATTTAACAAAAGCTTATAATGCTAAATTAGTAAAATATGATAAATTAAAAAATGTTTCAATTGTAGAACTAACTATTAATGAAGGTAAAAAACATCATGTTAAAAAAATGTTTGAATCTATTCAAGCTCAACTTTTAAAACTAAAAAGAACTAAAATTGAATTTTTAGAAATAGATAATTTAAGACCAGGTCAATATCGTGAGTTAAAAATTCATGAAATTAAAAAACTTTATGGTATTTATTATTCTTTAAAACAAAACAATAAAAAATAAAGGAGAAATTATGAAAATTGCAATTTTTGGTACTGTAGGAGCTGGAAAATCAACAATTTCTCAAGAAATTAGTAAAAGACTAGGCTATGAGATTTTTAAAGAACCAGTTGAAAAAAATCCTTATTTTGAACAATACTATAAAGATTTAAAAAAGACTGTTTTTAAAATGCAAATTTATATGTTAACAGCTAGATCAAAACAATTAAAACAAGCAAAAAATTTAGAAAATATTATTTTTGATAGAACTTTATTAGAAGATCCTATTTTTATGAAAGTTAATTATGATTTAAATAATGTTGATCAAATTGACTATAATACTTATATTGAATTTTATAATAATGTTGTTTTAGAAAATTTAAAGATTCCTGAAAACAAATTAAACTTTGATATTGTTATTTATTTAAAAGTCTCAACTAAAACTGCAATTAGTAGAATAAAAAAAAGAGGAAGAAGTGAAGAATTGCTAATTGGTGATGAGTATTGAGAAACTTTAAATAAAAACTATGAAGAGTTTTACAAACAAAATATTTATAATTTTCCTTTTTTTGTTGTTGATGCTGAATTAGATGTACAAACTCAAATAGAATTAATTATGAATAAATTAAACTCAATGAAAAATCCAAATTAGAGGTATTAATATGGGAAGAGCACATGAAGTAAGAGCCGCTTCAATGGCTAAAACTGCTGCTAAAAAATCTGCAGCAAATGGAAGAGCAGCAAAAGAAATTTATATGGCTGCAAAACAAGGTGGAATTGATCCAAATTCAAATTTAGCTTTAAGATCTGTAATTGATAAAGCTAAAGCTAATCAAATACCAAGAGATGTAATTGAAAGAGCAATTAAAAGAGCTGCTGGTGGAGATGCTGAAAATTATGTATCTAATAGGTATGAAGGTATTGGACCTAATAATGTAGCAATTTTAGTTGATACTTTAACAAGTAATGTTAATAGAGCAGCTGCTATGATTAGAGAAACTTTTAATAAAAATAAAGGTAATCCAGATGGAAAAGTAAGTTTTTTATTTGAAGATGTAGCAATGTTTGCTTTTAAAAATAAAAAAGAAGATGAAGTTTTAGAAACTTTAATGAGTGATGAAGTTGAAATTAATGATTTAATTTGTGAAGATGAGACTATTATTATTTATGCTCCTTTTAAAGCTTATAATAGTGTTAAACAATCATTAGATAAATTAAATATTGATGAGTATTTAATTTCAGAAATTAGAGCTATTCCAATTGATAAAAGAATTGAAATTAAAGATGAGCAAATTAAATTGCAATTACAAACTTTATTAGATAAATTAGATGAACTAGAAGATGTACAAAACGTCTATCATAATGCTGAGTTGTAGAAATACAACTTTTTTATTTACAAATATTAGATAATTAATAAATAATACTAATAAAATATTAGTAAGTTTAAAAATTAAATAATTAAGTCAGGTGATTTTATGAGCTTTAGTTTAGCTAATTTCATACTTTTAATAGTTAATACTTTAACTATTTTTTTAATTCTATTAATTTATTTAATAACTACTAGAAGTTATTTAAATCACCAAGTACCTTTTATTAATTCTAGTAATTTAGTAATTAATTCAACAGATATTAATAAAGCAATTAGACAATTTCAAATTATCTTTAATTTAACTGATTATGAAATTATTTATACTGATACTGATAATATGATTAAAGTTTTTAAAAATATTAATAAAAATAAAAAACAAATTATTATTAGTAAACGTATATTTGAATCAGTTGGTTATGAATTAGATTATTTAATTTCTAGATTATGAATTTCAGCAAAGCAAGTTAAAAAAGATAGTTTATTAAAAGTTTATAGACTAACTATTTTAACTATTCCTACTTTTTTAATTATTATGTTAAGTTTATTTATGTTAGCAAATCTATTCTTATTTATTTATAATTTTTTTACAAATGTATTTGAAGTTAATAGTTTAAATAATCAAAATAATATGAATATAAACTTTTTATACAAATTATGAAAATATATGATTTTTAATTATTTAAGTTTTTCTATGATTATATGTTTATTTATTAATTACTATATTTCTATTATTATTAAAAATAAAATTGAATTATATTATAATGATGAAGTTAGTAAGCTAGTTTCTTCAGCTTTAGAAATGTATGAATATGATTTTAAAGCAGCTAGAATTTATGCATTAAATATTAAATGAACTTATATACCAGTTTTTAAAATAAATAACTTTTGAACTAATCATTATAAGTGAACTGGTCCTTTTACAATAGTTTAAGTTTTACTATTATTATTTATATTTAGTTAGTTGATTAAGTATAGATAATAAGATTTTTTTATATAGATTTTTTTAGTAAAAAATCAAATTCTTAAAAAATAAATTATTTTAAAAATAAGTATAGATCTTATTCCAACTATAAAGTTTAGACAAACCCTGCTAAGTGCTTGACATTATCGTGGGTTATTATACAAAATGGTACTATAAGTTATAATTATATTATCAAAGAAATTAGAGAATAATAGATCTATTCTAACAAGCCTAATTTATCTTTGAGTTCATGGGAAAACCTTGAACAATCACTTTTAACCCTCAATACGATTCCTGAGATCTCGTCAACTAACTCACTAGGTAATCCATTGGAGTATTTTTTTATGTATAAGAGTGTTTTGTCTAATCCACTGTGAATTCTTCTTGTTTGGTTTATCATTGTTAGTATTTTTAAATCTTCTTTTCTACTTTCATCTAATTGTTTTCTTCTAACAAAATCAACTTCAACTCAATCAGTTGAACCAATTTCTAATGGCTTTGCAATATAGCGTTTAGTATCTGCTCTAAAGTAAAGTTGTTCATCTGAACCAATTACAAGTTGAATATTTTCTTTTTTATAAAATCTAAAACGTTTACCAAATTCATCGTATGGAGCATAAATTTTAGTTTTATACTCTGCTACACCATTTGCAAATTTTCTAGGTATAGGTAGGTCAAAGAATTTTTCAACTTCATTTTCACCTAGTTGTCTAAATGCATTATCTCTTTTTCTTTTTTTACATTTACTATTAACAAAATCTATTAATTTGTGTTTTATTTGATTTGCTTGTTCAATTGTTTTTATATCATTTTGTTTAAAGAAGAAAGGTGCATTTTTTTGGACTGTATCTCACATTCTTTCAACATGTGGTTTTGCATTAGCATTAGATGAAGAAATCACCTCTATACCCCTATTTTCAAGCTCTAAACGCGTTCTAGCGTTATTTCTTTCATCTTTTTTAAAATTAGCTCTATTATCAGTAATAATTCTTTGAGGATAGCCATAAGTTCTAAATATTGTTTCAAAAATTTTTTGATAAGAATTTAAAGATTCTTCGTATTCTTCAAAACACATATCAAGTATTTGATTAGTTCCAACATCAACAGCCATAACACATGTTGCTATTGTGTTATTTTGAAAATAATAATGAGTACATCCATCTACTTCTATTACCTGTCCAAATTTATAATTGTTTGCTACTGCTAGTCTGTGTTTTTCTACGTTTTTAGGCACATAAAAAACTAGCTCATTGCTATACCTAATTAATTTTCCTTCTTCTTGTTGTCTTCTTATTTTTTTAACTTCTTTTTTGGTTTTACGTTTGCAATAAGGGCTTGCATAACCTTGTTGTATTAGTCTCCTATTTAAAGTTGAATAAGAAATTTTATTTTTAGTGTTAGTTGACATAAGAGTGCTGTGATAGTTTTCTAAAGTTAAATAAGAACAACTAGCATTATTTACATCTCCACCAGTTATTTTTACTTGTTCTTGGTATTTTTCACCTAAATTATGTATTATCTCATCACTATATTTTTGAGCATTTTTATTATTAGTGTTTTTATGTGAAAGAATTAGCTCTGCTTCCTTGTTCTTTCATTTAATATATTCACTTTTATATTTTTTTACAGTAGAAAGTGATTTTTGAAACTGTATAGCGATTGATAACAACTTTCTGTTAGGCTCTTTTTCAAAAGTATCTATTATAAGTTTCTTTTTTTCATTAAACTTTTTATTTTCTTGGATAACAAACATTAGACCTCCTGTTCAATTATAAGACCACAGATCTGTGGTCTTATAATTGGTCTGGTACCATTTTGTTTAATAATCCAACCAAACCCTGCTAAGTGCTTGACATTATATATATATATATATAATGAACTTCAGCTATATAGAATACATAATATGTAGCTAAAATAACCGGTTTTTGAAAGGATAATTAATGAAAAAATTATTAACTTTACTAGGTTCAGTAGGTTTAATTGCATCAACTAGTGCTGCTGTAGTTGCATGTGGTGATAGATCAAATACTGAAATAAATAATAATGGAACTTCTGAAAAACCATCAGATATGACAGAAGAAAATAAAGATAAAAAAGAAGAAAAACCAGGAACAAATTCAGGATCAGAAGCAGCTCCAAAACCAGGAACAAATTCAGGATCAGAAGCAGCTCCAAAACCAGGAACAAATTCAGGATCAGAAGCAGCTCCAAAACCAGGAACAAATTCAGGATCAGAAGCAGCTCCAAAACCAGGAACAAATTCAGGATCAGAAGCAGCTCCAAAACCAGGAACAAATTCAGGATCAGAAGCAGCTCCAAAACCAGGAACAAATTCAGGATCAGAAGCAGCTCCAAAACCAGGAACAAATTCAGGATCAGAAGCAGCTCCAAAACCAGGAACAAATTCAGGATCAGAAGCAGCTCCAAAACCAGGAACAAATTCAGGATCAGAAGCAGCTCCAAAACCAGGAACAAATTCAGGATCAGAAGCAGCTCCAAAACCAGGAACAAATTCAGGATCAGAAGCAGCTCCAAAACCAGGAACAAATTCAGGATCAGAAGCAGCTCCAAAACCAGGAACAAATTCAGGATCAGAAGCAGCTCCAAAACCAGGAACAAATTCAGGATCAGAAGCAGCTCCAAAACCAGGAACAAATTCAGGATCAGAAGCAGCTCCAAAACCAGGAACAAATTCAGGATCAGAAGCAGCTCCAAAACCAGGAACAAATTCAGGATCAGAAGCAGCTCCAAAACCAGGAACAAATTCAGGATCAAGATAAATAAATATTTTTATTAAAAAACTCACTTGTTGTTCATAAGTGAGTTTTTTTAACATCTATTTATAATTAATTATTTCTATTTTATTTATTTTGAATTGCCGAAATTCCTCGTAATTCTTTTCCTTCCATAAATTCAAGTGAGGCTCCTCCACCTGTTGAAATTCATGAAAAATTATCTTTAAACCCCATATTAATAGCAGCAGAGGCACTATCTCCACCACCAATTAAAGTAAAAGCTCCAGTTTTAGTTTGTTCAACAATTGCTTGACATATAGATTTTGTACCAGTTTCAAAATTTTTAAATTCAAATACACCAACAGGACCATTTCAAACAATAGTTTTAGCTTTTTTAATTTCTTCTTTATACATTTCAATTGTTTTTGGTCCAGCATCTAATCCATCTCATTCATCAGGAATATTAGTTTCAAAAATAGTTGGCTTTACATCAGCAAATTCTTTTGCGCATGCTGTATCAACTGGTAAAACAATTTTATCTTTTGCAATTTCTAAATAATGCTTAGCTAAATCAATTTTATCTTCTTCTAATAATGATTTACCAATACTACAACCTTGAGCTTTTAAAAAAGTATAACTCATTCCTCCACCAATTAGTAATTTATCAACTTTTGGTAATAAGTTCTCAATAACACCAATTTTGTCTGAAACTTTTGCGCCACCTAAAATTGCAATAAATGGTTTTTTAGAATCATTAACTGCTTGAGACAACATTTTTAATTCTTTTTCAACTAAAAAACCAATAGCTGAAACTTTAATATTTGAAGCAATTCCAACATTTGAAGCGTGTGATCTATGTGCTGTTCCAAAAGCATCATTTACAAATATTTCACCTAAACTAGCTCAATATTTTCCCAATTCAGGATCATTTTTTGATTCATACTTAACAACTTGATCATCTAATACATCTTCAAATCTAGTATTTTCAACTAAAATAATTTCTTTATCTTGTAACAAGCTAACAGCTTTTTCTAATTCTTTTCCTCTAGTTTGATTAATGAATTTAACTTCTTTATTTAACAATTCTTCTAATCTTTTTGCAACTGGAGCTAAAGATTTTTTTAATTTATCTTCTTTAGTTTTAATTCTTGATAAATGTGAAAATAACACTATTTTTGCATCATTTTCTATTAAGTAATTTATAGTAGGAAGAGCAGCAATTATACGATTATCATCAGTAATAACTCCATTTTGAATTGGTACATTAAAATCCACACGAACTAGTACAATTTTATTTTTAACATTTATGTCTTTTAATGTTTTTTTGTTATTATAATTCATATTTTCTCCTTTTATAGTAGTTATTCATATTCTACTATATTTAAATAAATTCATAAATTAAAAAAAACAAAATCTAAACTTGTTATTAATTAATAATAAAAAGTTTAGATTTTAAATTTAATATTTTTTTATAAAGACATAAAGTAAATAGTAGTTCTAACTAGTTGTGAAACATAAGAACTTTCATTATCATATCATGAACAAACTTTAACTAATTGTTTTCCATCAACATCCATAACTTTTGTTAAAGTAGCATCAAAAATAGATCCATATTTAGAACCAATAACATCTGATGAAACAATTGGTTTAGTTTCATATTTCATAGCTTGTGCTAAATCAGTATCTTCTTGTAATGCTTTTTTTACTGCATTATTAATTTGATTAATAGTTAAATTTTGAGTTTCAAATTCAACAGTTAAATCTGTAATTGAACCAGTAATAGTAGGAACACGCAATGCATATCCATCTAATTTACCTTTTAAATGAGGTAATACTAAACTAACTGCTTTTGCAGCTCCAGTAGTTGATGGAATAATATTTCAAGCAGCAGCTCTTCCTCTACGTAGATCTTTATGATTTAAATCTAATAACCTTTGGTCATTAGTTACAGCATGAACTGTAGTCATAAACCCTTTTTTAATAGTAAATGCATCATCTAAAGCTTTAGTAAATGGTGTTAAACAATTAGTTGTACATGAAGCTCCAGAAATAATTACATCATCACTTGTTAGTGATTTATGGTTAACTCCATAAACAATAGTTTTTAAATCTCCAGTTGCTGGTGCTGAAATAATAACTTTTTTTGCACCTGCTTTAATATGGGCTGAAGCTTTTTCTTTATCTGTATAAAATCCAGTTGACTCAACAACTAAATCGATTTTTAAATCAGATCATGGTAAGTTAGCAGCATCTTTTTCAGCAAATACTTTGACTTCTTTTCCTTTAACTATAATTGAATTATCAGTATATGAAATTTCACCTTCGCAAAAAATTCCTTGAGCTGTATCAAATTCAAGTAAATAAGCTAGTGTTTTAGTGTCAGTTAAATCATTAATTGCAACAATATCAACACCTTTTTCAAACAAACGTCTAAATGTTAATCTACCAATTCTACCAAATCCATTAATTGCAACTTTTTTTGACATATTGTTACCTTTCTTTTGTTTTATTTGTATTCATATAAAATACTAATAACATTTTAAATTATACAAATAATAGATAAATAAAAGTAAATTAATTAGTTTTTTCTTTTATTACTTCCTATAAAAAATAGTTCTTTAGATAGAGTTTTAATTCTTGAAATTAATCTTTCAATTTTAATTTTTTCTAATTCAAATACATCTTTTGAATTTAAAAAATTATTATATTGTCTTGTAAATTGTAAGTTTTTTTCTAATAAATCAATAGAAAAATTAGAAGTAAAAAATGTAGGTCTTTGATTTTCCATTCTATAATTTAAAACTTCAAATAAAAAGTCATCTCTAGCTCATAAAGAAAGATTTTCTCCACCAATATCATCTAAAAATAAAAAATCAACTGTTTTTATTTTTTTCATTAATTCTAAGGAATTAATTTCAGAAGAATTAAATGATTCTTTTAATTTATCTATTAAAGATCTTAGTGTTGAAAAAATCACTGTTTTATTTTTACTAGCTAAAGTATTTGCTAAAACTTTAAACATATAAGTTTTACCAATTCCAGAATTACCATATAAATAAATACCTTTTTTAGAATTTTTTTGAACAAATTTTAAAATATTACTTAAAAGCTTTTTTCTAATATCTTTTTCTTTTTGACCTAATAAACTAAACTCTGAATTATTTAATTCATTTTTAAAATACTCATCATAAGTTAAAGAAAATAAATTAAGATCAAAATCACTAAATAAATAATTTTTTTTAATTATAAAAAGTTTTTCTGTTTGTTTACCATGAATACATAAAACATTTTTTAAGTAAAATAAATGATCTTTAAATACTAAATCAACTTGATAATTTTTAACTATTTGATTACACTTTTTATCTAAACTACATTCTTTATAATTAAATAAAAACTCATCTAAGATATTTTTATTATCCAATAAAACTTGATCTGTAATTACATCATTTGAATTTAAAGAATCATCAATTAACTTTTTAATTTTAGGATTATTTTTATAATCATCTAGTTTCATAAATACTTTCTATACCAAACATTTTAATTCTTCTTCAGTAAACTCAAAAATAGGTTCAGCTTGTAAATTAAAATCATCAGATTTAAAAATTGTTTCATAATTAGTTGTAGTTTTATTTTGAATATTTTTTAAAAACTGCATTGCTTTTAAAGTAGTGTTAATGTTTTTATCAAATAAAGTTTTTGCAATTTTAGCAATATATTTAACTATAATTTGCTCATTGTTTTTTTTATAACTAAAATCAATTAAGCAATTAATAATTCCATTAGATAAGCAATAATTGTTTTTTATATTTTCAAAAACAGTAGTGTATTTGCTTAAATCAATATCATATTTTTGTTTACTATATTCAAATCAATTTGTTTTATTAATTAATTCAATTAACTCTAAATTAGTATTATTAGTATCTTTTTTTGTTGTTAGATCAATTAATAGGTTTTTAAATAAATTAAGATCAATGTTTTTATTATAAGAATTATAAGAATTAATAATTAAATTAATAATTTGTTCTTCAGTTAATTTTTTAATAGTTAAAAGTTCATACAAACTTTTAAATGTATTTTGATCTACAAAATCTAAACTAATATTTTTATTTTTTAAACTAGTTATTAAATAATCTAAATTTAAAAACTCATTTAGTTTTTCAAAATAATTAGATGCTTTTTTAATTTCAAAATCAAAACAATTAAAATCACAAATTAAACTTTCATCATAAACATCAGTTAAATCAACTATTATTTCTTGATATTGATTAGTATTAATTTGAGCTTCACTAATTAGCATAAATCTTGTAATTTCATAATCATTTGCTTCTAATTTGTTTAATAAAAGGTTATTTAAATATTTGTGATTAAAAAACTCATTACTTTTTAAAGGCTCTAAAATTTCAAATTTAATTAAGCTATAATCACTTTTTTTAACATAAACTTTAATTAATTTAAAAGCATTTAATAAATCAAGTGCTTTTGATAATTCTTTAAAAGAAAAATTAGTAATATTTAATAATCTTTTAGATTCTAATGCTTCTTCTTTTAAGATATTACTAATTTTTACTTCTTGAATTAAAGTTAAATATAAGCTTATAGCTTGAGCGCTAATAAGAGGTTGATATAAACAAGTTAATGATTTGTACTGTTCTTGAGATAGTTCAAAATTTAGGCTTACAGAATAAGAAAAATTCCTACTTAACATAGCTTTAACCTCTCTTCTAATAGTTATAATACCTAAGTTTATAATTTTTTTTAAAAGAAAAAAGCAATTATTTTTAATTGGTAATTAATTGCTTGTTAGAAGTTATAAATAGTAGTTTTAAATAGTAGTTATGTATATCTTATCCACTTATCCACAATTATTTTTGACAATTAGAACAATAATAAGTTCCTCTTCCATTAACTTTTATTTTAGAAATTTTAGTATTACACAATTTACAATTTTTATTATTTAAATGTACAAAAAGTTTATTCTGATAACTTCCAGTTACTCCTGGTAATGATTCAAAATCACTAATTGTAGTGCCTTTTAACAAAATCGCTTGGCTTAAAACATTTTCACAATTTTTAATAATTTCTTTAGTTTGATCTTTTGTTATTAAATTAGCATTAGTTAAAGGGTTGATTTTTGATAAAAACAACACCTCATTAACATAAATATTTCCTAATCCACTAATAATATGTTGATCTAGTAAAACTGTTTTAATAGCTTTATTAGATTTTTGCAATTTATTAAATAAATAATCAACACTAGTTTGATTATTTAAAGGAATCGGTCCTAGTTTATCAAGATGTGAATCTTTTAAAAAAGTTGACTTATTGTAAAGATTTAAAGTACCAAATCCACGCATATCATAAAATCTTGCTACTAAATTATTATCTAATAAAAATTCAGCTTTTAATCAAGATTTCTTATAAGCATATTGGTCAGGATCTTCAATTACTCATTTTCCAGTCATTCTTAAGTGAGAAATAATTACATATTCTTTTAGTTCAAAAACTATATATTTAGCTAAATTATAAATATCTAATATTTTTTGTTCTTTAGTTAGATTGATAAATTGTTCAACACTAATTGAAGAAACTATTTTATTAGAAAAAATTTCTGATTTTATAATTGTTCTATTTATTAAACTTGGTTTTATTGTGTTTGTAACTGTAACAACTTCTGGTAGTTCTGGCATATTAACCTTTCTATTTTAGATCAAATCAAGTTTTACCAACTGATTCTCCAACTTTTAATTTAACAACTACTTGATCTTTTATGTTTAAATCTAAAAATAATTTTTCTAAAGCATTTTGTAATTCATTAATAACAATTTTTTTAGTTTGTTCTAATTGATTATTATCAACTTCTAAAATAATTTCATCATGAATTTGACAAACAATTTTAGCATCTAAATTTTGCTCTTTAATTTTTTTATAAATGCTTATCATTGCTACTTTTAAAATATCTGAAGCAGTTCCTTGAATTGGTGTATTTACTGCTATTCTTTTTCCAAATTGTCTAATATTATGATTTGTTGAATTTAATTCACTAATATATCTTCTTCTATTTGATAAAGTTGTAATATAGCCTTGATTTGTTGCAATTTCTACTTGTTTTTCTTTAAAATCTAATAAACTTGGAAAAGCAGAATAATAATCTTTAATCATTTGTTTTGCTTGATTAACATTCATATTTAAATCATTTGCTAAACCAAAATCAGTTAAACCATATAAAATTCCAAAATTAAAAACTTTAGCTATTCTTCTTTGTTCACTTGTAATTTGATCATCACTAATATTAAAAATTAGTTTAGCAGCTTGTAAGTGAATATCAGCATTTTGATTAAATGCCTTAATTAGATTTGACTCTTTAGACATTTGTGCTAAAACTCTTAATTCAATTTGAGAATAATCATAACTTAAAAATGTCTTATTATTATTTGTAATAAAAATTTTTCTAACTTCTTTTTGTTCATTATCTCTAATAGAAATATTTTGAATGTTTGGATAAGAAGAGCTTAATCTACCAGTATTTGTTAAAGTATGATTAAAAATAGTGTGAACTTTATTATCATCAAAAATAAATTTTTCAAAACCTTTTAAATAAGTTGTATATAACTTAGTATATTTTCTATGTTCTAATAATAAATTAATTATTGGATGAAAAGTTATTAATTTTTCTAAAACTTCTTTACTAGTAGTACCTTTTTCTAAATTAGGCAGCTTTAATTTATTAAATAATAATTCTTGAATTTGTTTTGGTGACGAAAAATTAAAATTATTATCAATTTCTTCAGCAACCATAATTTTCATTTGCCATTCAATATGATTAATTTTTTTTAATATTTGTTCAGTTTGTAATTTCAACTGTTCTTTATCTATTAAAATTCCTTGGACTTCAATATCATATAAAACCTCAATTAAAGGATAATCAATTTTTAAATATAAATCATAAGTATTAGTTTGTTTTAATTGTTCAATTAATTTATCAGAATATTTTTTTAATAAATAAGCTTTTTTACTAATATATTTAGACTTAATATCTATATCAATATCTGGATTTTTTTTAACTCCTTTTCCAAAAATAATTTCATTTGTTTCAATTTCTTCTTGTTGATTAACTAATTTAATTTGGTTAGATAAATCAGAAACAACATTAGCATTTAATGAATAACAAGCAACCATAAAATCAAAATCAAAATTACTTGGTAACACATTATACTTGTGATTTTTTAATAAATAAGTAGTTTTTTTAATGTCATAAGTATATTTTTTTAAGTTTTTATTATTTAAAAACTCTTCAAACAAACTGTCAGTTGAACTTAATGTTGTATCTTCAAAAAAAGATAATTGCTGAACTTTATTTTTAAAATCTAAATAAAAATTTCCTTTATTATTTGAAATGCCAATTCCAATTATTTTATCTTTATGATAATCTTCTTCTAATGATTCAACATACAAATAATTTATAGAATCTTCATAATCTTTTGATCATGAACTAATTATTTTAATATCTAAATTTTTTTTATTATTTTGATAAGAATTAAAATCAAGATTTAAAATATTTGAAAAACGTTTTTTTAAAGAATACATTTCATATTTGTTTAAAAATTCATAAATATTATTAACATTAAAATCTAATTTATTAAAAGAAAAATTTTCTAAAACTACATCAGTTTTGATTATTGCTAAATCTTTACATAAAAAAGCCATTTGTTTGTCTTGTTCTAATTTAGTTTTAATTGCACCTTTTAATTGTTCTAAATTATTATAAATATTTTCTAAACTTTCATATTGTTGAATTAATTTAATAGCTCCTTTTTGACCAATTCCATTAACTCCTTTTAAATTATCTGAAGAATCACCAACTATTGCTTTATAATCTGGAACCTGATTTGGTAAGATTTGTCATTTTTCAAATAACTTATTAGTATCAATTTCTTCAAGTTCATTAACTCCTTGAATTGGATTTAAACAAATTACTTTATTTGTAATTAATTGATACATATCTTTATCACTACTTAAAATTTCAGCTTGTAAATCATCAAATTGCTCTTGAGCATATTTACAAATTGAACCAACAATATCATCAGCTTCAATATTTTCTTGTTCAAATCATTGAATATTTGCTTTTGTTAAAAATTCTCTAACTATACTAAATTGTTCAATTAATTCATTAGGAGTTTTAATTCTATTAGCTTTATAATCACTTAATAAATCATGTCTAAAAGTTTTTTTTCCTTTATCAAATGCTATTAAAATGTGATCATAAGGTCCTCTTTGATGAATTACAGATAATAACATATTAATAAAAGAATAAACTGCATTTGTTAAAACACCACTTTTTGTTTTTAACAAACTAGTATTTGGTGAATAAGCAGTTGCATAAAAAGCTCGAAAAATTAAAGAATTACCATCTACTACTAAAATTTTAATTTTCATATAACCTCCTAAATAGCTTTAATTAAACTAACAAACTTTATTGAAGTTTTATTATTTGTTTTAGTTTTTAATACTTTAAAAACATAAGCTTCATTTTCTATTAATTGATCAGAAATATCTTTATAATCACTACTAAAAATTGTTAGTTCAAGTTCACTAGTGTTATCAAAAATTGTTACAAACGCCATTTTATTATTATTTTTATCTTTAATTTCTTTAATTTTTAAAATATAACCTAAAATTACTTGTACTTTATTATATTCAAGTTTAGAAATATCAATAAGATTTAAATCAAAATTACTAGTTTTAAGTTTTAAAATAGGATTTTGTTCAATAAAAAAACCATATAATTCTTTTTCAAAACTTGCTAAAATCTCATCTTCATATTCATCATAAATAATTAAATTAATTTTTTCATCATCTAAAATATTATTAACTTGTTTATAAGCATTAGCTTGACTAATTAATAAATCTAAATTTTCTATCATTGTCTTTTTATTATAATTAAAAATATCTAAAGCTCCAGCTTTTATTAAAGTTTGCAATACATTAATATTAATTTTTTGTTTAACTATAGCTAGTATAAAATTATGAATATCTAAATACATATTTTCATTTTCGCTTTTAGCTAAATTTATCTTTTTAACTACTTCATAACCAATTGATTTAATACAAGTTAATGGCATATAAATTTGTTTGTTTATAATTTGATAATTAAAATTAGCATTAATCACACTTGGTTTATTAACTTTAATCTTATAATCATACAACTCTTTAATATATTGTTGAGTTTTAATTTCATTACCAATATTTTGATCTAATAAACTAGTATAAAATTCAGTTGTAAAATGAGCTTTAAAATAAGCTAATCAATAACTTATATAAGAATAAGAAATAGAATGTGATTTATTAAATCCATAATTTGAAAATTTTTCAATTCAATTTCAAATTAAATTAGCTTTATTATAAGAAAAATTATTCTTAACAGCACTATTAATAAATTCTAATTTCATTGATTGCATTACTTTATTATTTTTTTTACTCATAGCTCTTCTTATAATATCAGCTTTTGCATAAGAAAAATTAGCTACTTTATTAAGCATTTGCATTACTTGTTCTTGATAAATAATAATTCCATAAGTTGGTTTTAAAATCTCAAAAACACTTTGATCAATAATTTTAAACTTATTAGTTTTTTTATTTTCTAAATAAGTTGGAATCATTTCTTGAGGACCTGGACGATATAAAGCTGAAGCTATTGAAATTTGTTCAATACTATCAACTTGCATTTTTGAAATTAGATCAGTCATTCCTTTTGATTCAAGTTGAAAAATTCCTGAAGTTTGTTTATTTTTTAAAAGCTCAAAAGCTTTTTTATCATTTAATGGAATTTTGTTTAAGCTAATTTTTAGATTTTGATTTAAATATATTAAATGTTTTATTTCTTGAATAGTAGTTAAATTTCTTAACCCTAAAATATCCATTTTAATTAAACCTAAATCATCTAAATAATTCATATCAAATTGAATTTGATTAATTCCATTAAAACCAATTTTAATAGGAACAAGTTCTCTTAAATCACAATCAGTTAAAACAATTCCAGCTGCATGTGTTGAAGTTTGACGTGGTAAACCTACAATTTTATGCATTGTTATAAAAATTTCTTTAAATACATTGTTTTGAAAATAATCATTTAATAATTTATTTTCTTTAATAAACTCTAAAAAATCAGAATTTGTATATTGATCTAAAACTTTAGAAATTTTATTAACAATTAATAAATCAATATTAAAAACTCTACACACATCTCTTCAAGCCATTTTATAACCAATAGTTTGATAAGTTGTAATCATACCAACATGATTTTTACCATATTTTTCAAATAAATATTCTAAAACTTCTTCTCTTCTATTATCTTGAAAATCTAAATCAATATCAGGTAAATTTGATCTATCTGGATTTAAAAATCTTTCAAATAATAAATCATATTCTAATGGATCAATATCTGTAATTCTTAATAAATGACTAATTAAACTACCAGCAGCACTTCCTCTACCAGGACCTACTAAAATATTGTTTTTCTTTGCAAAATTCACATAATCACTAACTATTAAAAAATAATCACTAAACCCCATTTGCTTAATAACTTTTAATTCATAATTTAACCTATTAATATATAGTTTTAAATCTAAATTAGGCTTAATTTTTTGTTGATATTTTTTTAATGACAATAAACAAATTTGGCGTAAATATTCAAATGAAGATAAATTATTTATATTTTTATATTTAACTAAATGTTTTTTATTACTATCAAATAAATTAAAATCAACTTTTAAATTAATTTCATTAATAACTTTTTTAATATTTTCTAGTGAATAATTTTTTAATAAATAATCATTATCTGGATAAAAATAATTATTAATATTTTGAATTTGTTTTATTGTTTTATTAGTCTTAACAGCATTTAAAATATTAAAAGTTTTTTGATCATTTATATCTAAATAGCTTATTTGATTAAAATATAGATTTAATTCTTTAACATCATAAAAATCATTATTTAACTTATTAATTAAATGTGTTTTAAAATCTAAATCACTAATTAAACCAATAACAACTACATTATTATTAACTAGTTCTAAAATATATTCTTTAATTTCATAATCATAATGATTAAATCCATCATTTAAAAAACTAGAAACAAAATTAAGAATTTGATAACCTTTTTTGTTTTTAGCATAAATTATAAATTTAGTAGAATCTTCAAATTCAATTGTTAAACCAATTATTGGCTTTATGTTATTATCAGTAGCTTTTTTAAAAAACTCAGCAACACCATACATAGTATGAGTTTCACTATAAAAAGCATAACTAAGTTTATTTTTTTTAATAAATTCTATATATTGATCAATAGTAATTAAAGATTCTAAAAAATCATATTGATTTTTAATAGTTAATAAAGATATATAGTTCATAGTTGCTCCTTATATTAATTTTAGTGAGTTTTTTATAGTTTTAAAATAATACTAGTTATAAGTTGAGATATAACCCGAGTTTTACAGTTGTTGTGCTAAAGTAAAAAGTGCAACAATATTTTAATCGTTATTTAAATCTTATAGAGTTCAAAATTTTATCAAATTCAACATCTGTCATTAGCGATTTTATCGTGTTTGTTTTTTCAAATAGCTTTGATAAAAGTTTAAAATCTTCAACAGTTTGTGAACTATCATTAATTATTTTTGTAGTTGAATAATTCTTTCCATTTTGATCTTGTTTTATTTCAAAACCTTGTTTTTCATCATTTTTGTAAATATAAACAATTCCACCACTTATATTGCTACAAGAGCACATATTAAGTGCTTTGATAATTCTTTCTACACTAAGTTTCCCATTTAATTTATGAAAAATTATTCTAAGTATAACCAGAGAAACATAACATATTAAAATGTGAGCATTTATGTGTTCTTTGGTTCTAACAAACATTGGTCTTGTTGCTAGATCGTTTTTTGTTACTCTGAAAACATCTTCTATTTTTGCTAATCCGTGGTATAAATCGCGGATTTTTTTGTGATCATATTCAAGTTCTGAAGTCACAATACAAGAATAACCTGCAAATTTTAAATCTTTTTCTATTTTTTCTACATCAATTATAAATTGTTTTTTATCAGCTATTTCACCTGTTATTGATGAATAATTTTGTGTTTCTATATATTTTGTGTAGCTATGTGTAAGATTAGCAACCCCATATTTAATTGCGTTTTGTGCTTTTAGCACTTTTTCATTAATTTTTCTAATATCTCTTCTTGCTCTTTTGCCATCTCATCAAATTAAAACCTTTTGTTTAACTGTAACTTTTTTGTTATTTTCATCAAAATAAGTAACTGGTTCGATAAATTCTTGGTATTTATAGTCTGAAGTAACTGTTTTATACAATGATTCATCAAACATTTTTTCTTGGTATTTTTTACCTTTTTTACCTTTTAGAATTTGTGAAAATAAGTATCCGTCACCATTTTTAGCAATAGATTTTATGTTTTCTTGACAGTTTATTCCTTTATCGGCAACTATTACAGTTCGCTCTAAGTTATAACTACTTTTTACTTCATTTAAAATAGGTAAAAGAGTTTTTGAATCTGAAGTATTTCTTGGAAAAATCTTATAGCTTATTGGAATTCCATTTGAATCCATCATAAATCCCAACTGAACAATTGGATCAACAACATGTTCTTTACTAACTCCGCGTTTCAATAAACCTGTAATTTTTTTATATTGTTTTTCTGTATTACCGTCTTTAATTGAAATTATTTGCTGATCATTTATGATTTTTTTATTAGTTTCAAGAGGAAAAACCTCTTCATAAACATCTGCATCTTCAAAGTCTTTTTCAAAATAAAAATTTGTTGAATCAAAGAATGTTTCAACTGCATTTCTTCCTATTTTTGATGAAATAACCTTATTTAAATGTTTTTGAAGTTCATCTGAGTGCTTATCAATGTAATCTAAGCATCTATAAACAGCATGAATAGGAAAATTAAGATCTTTATTATAAAAGGATTCTATCTTTTTATATGTAGATCTCTTAGAAGCTGGTGACATTATTCTTTGCAAAACTAAAAACTTGAAAATTTCATTTATAGAATATGTTGTTTTGTAGTTTAAGCTAGCAAAAAAATCATCTAATTCCAAGAATTGATATACTGCTTCTAAATATTTGTAACCAAAGTTATATGAACTTGAACTTAGATCATCTAAAAATGATTTATCTTTAATTTCACTAAAAGTTATTCTAGGTCCTTTAAGTGCGTTTTTGTTAAACTCTTCAACCTCTTTTATGAATTTATTTTGATCTAGTTGGTCTTCTAGATAGCCAAAACTTTTAACGATTTCTTGTTTAACTTTTCCGTCTTTATCTCGATATCCTCTAACAACTCTAAAATATGTCTTAACAGTCCCGTCTTTAAATTTTATCTTATCTCGTTTTATCATAATATCTCCTATAAATATTTTAGCATAACTTTGGAAAAAGTAAATAGGCGTAAGAAAAAAGATGAAAAAGCCCTTAAAATCTGAACTTTTCATCTTTTTTATCTATTTATTAGCACAACAACTGTAAAACTCGGGTAATACTAGTTATAAGTTGAGATATAAGTTTAAAAAATATCAAAAAATAAACTATTTAACAAATTATAAAACTATAATAATAAAACAATAAATTAATAGTATTTTTGAAAATATAAACAAAAGAATCTAAGTTTTAAACAACTTAGATTTTTACTTTATTAAAATAACAAAATATTTTTTCTTACCTTTTTTAACTAATAAATATTTATTTTGGATTAAATCAAAACTACTTATTAAAGTGTTTTCATCTTCTATTATTTGATTATTAATCATAATCGCTTTATTAGTTAAAAATTCTCTAGCTTCTCTTTTTGAACTAGCAGCTTTTACTTCAATTAAAGCATCAATTACTTTAGTAGTTTTATTGATTTGAGTATTTGGTAAGGAATTTAAAGCCATTTTAAATAGATCATCAGTTAGTGAAAATAAATTACCACTAAAAAAAGCTTCTGTTAATTTTAAAGCTTTATCTAGTCCTTGTTGTTGGTGAACAAACTTTGTCATTTCACTAGCTAAAGCTTTTTGTAAAAGACGTTTAGAAGGTTGTTGATTATGTTGTTTAATTAATTGTTCAATTTGATCTTTAGTTAAAAATGTTAAACATTTTAATAGATTAATAGAATCTTCATCAGTTTGATTAATTCAGAATTGATAAAATTCATATTCACTAGTTTTAGATTTATCTAATCAAACAGCCCCAGATTCAGTTTTTCCAAATTTTTGACCATCAGATTTGGTTAATAAATTAATAGTTACTCCTGCTGCCTTATTGTTTTTATTAACATTATCAGAAATAAAATCAATACCACTAGTAATATTTCCTCATTGATCAGATCCACCAATTTGTATACTACAATTATTATTTTTATATAAATAATAAAAATCAAATGCTTGTAACATAGTATAACAAAACTCAGTTACAGATAAGCCTGTTTGAATTCTTGTATCAATTGATTCTTTTGCTAATAAATAACTTAGATTAAAATGTTTTCCTATATCTCTTAAAAAGTCAATTAAACTAATATTTTCTAGTCAATCTCGATTATTTACAAAAATAACTGTTGGAATAATTTCTTTTAATTGAGCACTAATTTTATTAATATTATGATCTACTTGTTGTTTTGTTTGTAAAACTCTTTCATTGGCTTTAAATGATGGATCACCAATCATTCCTGTAGCTCCACCAATTAAAGCAATTGGTTTAAAGCCTTGTAAAGCAAATCTTTTTAAAGTAATAATCATCATTAAATGACCAACATGTAGTGAATCTGCTGTTGGATCAAACCCACAATAAACTGCATCATTATTATTTTGAGCATCTAAAATTTTAGATTCATTTGTAAATTGTTTAATTAACCCTCTTCATTTCAATTCTTCTAATATACTATTTTTCATAAAACTTCCTATTTAACTTTTTTTAATCTAAGATTTTTAATATTTTCTCTTCCAAATTTTGCTTGTTTTTTATTGTTGATTAAAACAGCATCACCTGTAAAGTGAATATTTATTTTAGCTAAAGCAGATCCAACTCCATAAATATCTACTGGAACTTTGTTGTTTTCAAATTCTTTAATTTTTTTTGCTGAAAAACCTGATGAAACAATAATTTTTGTATGACTACATCCAGCATTATCTAAAGCTTTTCTTACTTCTCTAACTAATTGTTCACTTACTCCATTTAAATTAGTTTTATTTTCATATTCTTTATTTTTAATAAAAAATTTATCTACTAAATTTTCAGAAGTATCTAATCTAACTGCAAACAATTTATCTTTAAAATGTTTTGCAATTTTAGTTGCCATATTTACACAATCATTATCATAATCTATTAAAACAACTAAATTATTATTTGAATATGTTTTATAAAATGCATCAGCTGCTTTTAAAGTATCTCCATTAAAAGCTTGAATCAATGCATGAGGCATTGTACCTGATGGAATTGGAATAGTTTTATCATCAATATATTCTAAACTAGCTTGAGTTACAAATAATCTAAATCCACCAATATAAGAAGCATAACCATCACTTGCTAGTGTTAAATAATTATCTGCTCTATCTAACATATTTAAAACATTTTTATTATTAGCAGCATCGATAATTTGTTTTGAATTGGTAGCTATAGAAGTATTTCTTGACAAAATCCCATCAATTATTCCTTCTAATCAACCAAAATCTTGATATCTTCCAGTTATTTTTAAAACTGGTTCTTTACTATTAATTATATCTCCATCATTTAATGCATATATCTCTAAATCATCAAAATTAGGAGAAGCAAATTTTAAAAGATCTATAACTTCATTAACTCCACATAAAACTACGTTATCATTTCTTTGAAAAAATTGCATCGTAACTTTTTGATCAGGTTTAAATTTTTTTAGAATTTCTACAGTCTTTTTAAAGTAATCAGCTATAAAATAACCATCTTTTATTCTAGGGTCAAATTTAAACTTGATTTTATTTTGCATAATATTCCTTTCAGAAACTTTCACCAATTTTATTATTATATTCACTACCTAAATCAATAATTCCTTGTTGTTCATTTTCAATATTTAATTCCTTATAACTACACAACATTCCAAATGAGTCAACACCTCTAATTTTACTTTGAATGATTTGAGTTCCATTTGGTAATCAACTATTTAAAGTTGCTACAACAGAAATCATTTTTTTTCTAACATTACTTGCACCACAAATTATTTGCAAAATTTCATCTTTAATATCTACTTTACAAATATTTAAATGAGTTCCCTCGATAGGTTCACAATCAATAATTCTTCCTATTAAAAATTGTTGTTCTTGATTAATTCAAATAATATCTTTTAAAGTTTGAATAACATAATTTACTACTTTTGGATCTTCAGAACAAAATCCTGATTTCAAATCTAAATTTTGATCAACATTAAAAATATTTGCACCGATTATTTGATCATTATTTTTCAATATTGTTATATTATTTATTTGTTGGATTGATGTAACTTTTTTATTATAAAAACTTACCAACAAACTATTGAACTGTTTACTATAAAAAATTCCAAATTTTATGTTATTCACAGTCAATATCCTCCTTGTTACCATTGTATTATATTATATCAATTTATATAATCTAATTAAAGAAATAGAAATGGGTGGTTAATATAAAAATAGCAGTTCTTACTGATTCATCTTTTGATGGAAAAGTTAGTGATTATCAAGACCTTTACGTGATTCCTTTAATTATCGTAACTCAAGACAATCAAACATATTATGATGATGAAAATTTATCAAAAGATAAATTTTATAATCTCTTAAACACACAGGTTTTAAAAACTAGTCAAACAACTCCTGGAGATATGTTGAAAATGTGAGATGAACTATTAACTAAATATGATCAAGTCATTTTTTTACCAATTTCAAAAGGATTGAGTGGGCAATACAACACTTTTAAAATGCTTCAACAAACTGAAGAAAAATATGAAAATAAAGTTTTTGTATGTGATACTAATGCAGTTAGTGTTGTTATGCAAGAAGTTGTCAATAAAGTATTTATGTGAATAAAAGAAAATAAAACTGCACAAGAAATTTCAAAATTAATTGAAAAAATAGCAGATGATTTTGTAACTTATATTATTCCAAAAAACTTAGATACTTTAAAACAAGGTGGAAGAATTTCTCCAGCCGCAGCAGCTTTAGCTAAAATTTTAAAAATAACTCCAATTCTAAAATATGATGGAAGCATTGATAAACAATCAACAGCTAGAACTTTTAAAAAAGCTTTAAAAGAAGCTTTAAGCTTATTAAAAGAACAAGTTCAAGGTTTAAAAACCATAGATATTTCATATTCTAGAACTGATGAAAAAACTTTAGAAATGATTAAAAATATTATTAAAGAAGAACAATTAAAAATAAGACTAGAATCAGAATTAACAAATGTAATAGCATCACATACTGGAATTGATACTATTGCATTAGTAGCTTGAAAAAAATAGAGGTGACAATTATGAAATTTGGTATATTAGTTGATAGTGCTGCTATTTATGATCCCATTGAATTTAAGGATACAATTATTGATGTAATTCCACTTCATATAGTTTTTCCAAACAATGATGAGTACTTAGACATCAATAGTACTGTAAGCCAAGAAAAAATTTTAGAAAAAGTTTCAGAAGGAATTAATATAAAAACTAGCCAGGCAAGTCCTGGAGAATTAGAACAAAAATATGATGAATTATTAGAAAAGTATGATCATATTATTCATATTCCAATTACTAATAACTTATCTTCTATGTTACAAACAGCTACTTTAGTTAGTCAAGATGAAAAATACAAAGATAAAGTAACAGTTTATCAAAACAATGATTTAGCTGCTCAAGCTATTGCTTATACTGCCTTAAGTCTTGCAAAAGCTATTAAAAGTAATAAAGTTAAAACTGTAGAACAAGCTATTAAATTTATAGACAACTTTAAAGAAAAAGTTCTAATAGCTATAATTCCAGGAGATCTAAAAAAACTATCAAGTGGTGGTAGAGCTAAAGGAGTTATTACAACTGTTTTAAATCTTTTAAAAACTAAATTACTAATTGTTTGAGCAAAAGAACCTAAAAAAGAGGCCATTGGAAGAACTTATAATGGTCTTATTGAAAAATTAATAAAAAATCTTTCTAAAAAGTTTAAAAAAAATAAATATAAACTATACTTTTTATCAACTCCACTAACCTCAAGCAAAACTGTTGAAATTATTAAACAAATTCTTAATGATGGAAAAGTAAAATTTATTCACGGATATGTGCCAAATATTTACACTATTCATGCAGGGATTGAGACTATAGGTTTTGTTGCAATTGAAGAATAAAAAAAACTGGGTTCCCAGTTTTTTTTATTTCTTATGGCAGGAGAGAAAGGAATCGAACCCTCAACGCTCGGTTTTGGAGACCGACGTTCTACCATTGAACTACTCTCCTATAAAAAAATCACACGAGGTGTGATTTACTTTCAAAATGGCAGGGGCAACAAGACTCGAACTCGTGACACTCGGTTTTGAAGACCGATGTTCTACCTACTGAACTATGCCCCTATAAAACTCACTTATAATTATAAAGTCAATTAATGAGTTTTTCAAGGCAAATACATATCATTAGCTAACTCATCTACTTATTTATTTCTTTATTTGAACACTTTAAACAATATCCATGTCCTTCAATTTTAAAATGGGTTAGCTTAATATTATTTTTTTCACATAAATCTAATAATTCTAAGAAATGATAATTTTTTATATTCTTGTCATCTAAATGAATGACTTTTAAGCATTCATCACATTTTAAATGAACAGACTTATCAGCTGCTATTTCATAAGAAATATCTTTGCCATTAAAAGTATTAGCAAAGACAATATGCTCTTTTAATAGTAAATCAATGGTATTATAAACACTCATTACATTAATATTATTAATTTCAGATTCTAAATTATTAATAATTTCTTGAATAGTTAAATGATCAGAAATAATTAGCATTTTAATTACAATATTTCTTATATCAGTTAATCTGATTTTTTTATCTTTTAACCTTTGAACTATTTGATTGTATTTTTGTTTTTGAGTTTTAGATAAAACAATCATTTTATTTTAATTCCTCTATTACTTTTAACAAATCATCAATAGTACGTAGACTTAGTAGTTGATCATCATTAATTCTAATATTTAATTTTTCTTCTAATGTAACTACCATATCCATTAAATCTAAAGAATCTAAGCCTAGAGATTTAAATTCGCTATCTTTAGTAATATTACCCTTAGCACCCTTGCTTTTTAACTCTTTAATAATTTGATTATAAATAGTCATTATTTCACCTAAGCTTTCTTCTATTTATTATTATATACAATTTTATATGACCATTTATAGTTTTGATAAGCAACACTAACACTAGTATTGTCATGTTGAAAGGTAATTAGTTCATCTAGTGTTAAAAGATCTTTATTTTGTTTTTTTAACTCTTTTAAAAAGATAGTTTTAAACTGAGTAATGTTTAATTTATTATCTGATGTTAATAATTTATTTAGATATTTTTCACTATCAATTATAGGTTTATTAATTTTTATAGATTGTTTTAATAAATTATTTTTATCTAATGAAAAAATATTTGAAAAATAAATCGAAGCTATTGTTGATAAAATACAAGAAGCTATTAAAACAAACATAATAAAAAGTTTAATATTTTTACTTCACTTCATATTTATTTAAATCACTTTCTAAATTAGGATTAATTTCTAATGATTGAAAAAACTCTTTTGATAAAAGATATTTAGAAATTATTGGATTTATAAATTTACAATCATTACAATCTATAAATTTAATACTATTAACCTTAGTTTGAAAATTTAACAGATCATTAAAAATCTTCAAATCATAATAAAATGTATTTTCAACTAATCCATTAAAAATAAAACCTTTTTCATTAGAATTATTTATAACAGTTTTGTCTTTAATTATTGAATTATTATTAAAATAAATACCATCATCTTTTATTTGACCTTTAGGTAAATCTTTATAAAATTTATTAGTTTTTAAATAATCATTAATTTGTAATTTATTTATTTGAATGAAATTATTAATATTTAAATTCAAAAGATTGTTAATTAAATAGTTTATTTCTCAATTTCTATTAAAATCTTTATGCAGATTAACTTTAAAATTATAATCAAAATCCATAATTTTTTGATATTTTTGATTGATTGTAAATTCTAGTGACTTGTAATTTAATTGATAAGTTAAAAGATTATATAAAAGGTTAGTTCTATTTTCTTCAAAATTTTTATAATAAGTAACTAGATTGTTTAAATAACTATTTTCAGTTTTAATAGATTTGTTGTTTAATAAAATAATATTACTAAATTCTTCATTTAAATTATTTGCTTTAAATTTAGCATTAAAAACTAATTCTAATTTATTATCAATAAATAAATTAGCAGGTAGATTAATTAAAATAAGTTGTTTTTCTTTAGTATTACTAATTTTATAATTAATTGGTTCTTTTGTATTGCTAATTAAATTAACTAATTTATCTTTATTTTTATAATTAATAGAATAAACAAAGTTATTTAAATAACTAAAAATCTTTTCTTTGTCAAAATAACGCAAATTCTTAGAAACTATTAAGTAAAGTTTGTAAAATTCTTTTTTATCTTCTTGAAATTTTTGTTTTGAAAAAATCACATCAACTAGATATTTAGGTTTTTGTGTTGCTCTAGTATTTTTAACTTCTATTTCTTTAAACTCAACATTCATGATTACACCTCATATAAGTATTAGAAAAAAATAGAAGATATTTATCATTTATAAAAATAAAAAACAACACCTAAGTGTTGTTTGTTGTTTTCAAAATGGGGCGTAGAACGGGGATCGAACCCGCGTATGTCAGAGCCACAACCTGATGTGTTAACCACTTCACCACCTACGCCATTAACTATCTTATTATCTAAAATTTTCCACCTAAAGTCAATATAATTAGATTTTTTCGTTGGATTATTAGATTTTTTCATCTAAAAAAGTAGTTAAAATTAACTACTTTTAATTATTGTATCTAAATACTATAATAAATTTATTTTTATTTAATAAATTTAGTTCCACTTAAATTTTGTAAAACTTTTTCAGCTTGTTCTAATGAACCAATATAAGCTGGTTTACCATTTGTTTTTTTAACAAATGACATTACAGCTTGAATTTTTGGAAGCATTGAACCTGATGCAAATTGATTTTGATCAATATATTCTTGAGCTTTATCTAAAGTTAGTTGATCTAAAGCTTGTTCATTTTCTTTTTTATAATTAATCATAACTTTGTCAACAGCTGTTAAAATAATTAAACTTTCTGCACCAATTATTTCAGCTATTTTTGCAGCAGCAAAATCTTTATCAATAACAGCAGCAATTCCTACTAATTTATCATTTTCTTGATAGACTGGAATTCCACCACCACCTCCAGCAATAACAATAAATGAGTTATTTACTAATTGTAAAACTGCTTGTTTTTCAATAATATCGATTGGTTTTGGCGAAGCAATTACTCTTCTTCACCCACGACCTGCATCTTCAGCAACATTTCAATTATTTTCTTTAGCCATTTTTTTAGCTTCATCTTCACTCATAAAAGATCCAATTGGCTTAGTTGGTTTTAAAAACGCTGGATCATTTTTATCAACTAGAGTTTGAGTAACAATTGTAGCTGTCTGTTTATCTATTTTTCTTAGTTTTAACTCATTATCAATAGCTTGTTGTAAGTGATATCCAATATAACCTTGACTCATAGATCCACATTCAGGAAAGTCTAAAATTGGAGATTTTGACTCATTTTTATTAGCAATATCAAAAGCATTATTAATCATTCCAACTTGAGGACCATTACCATGAACAATTACAATATCATTTCCCTGTTGAATAAAATCAACTAGTGACTTAGCTGTTTTTTTAACAATTTCTAATTGTTCACTTGGTGAATTGCCTAAAGCATTTCCACCAATAGCAATTACAATTTTTGACATTTTAACTTCTCCTTTCTTTATAAATTTCTTTTATCTTTTAAAAAATAACCACTCATTATAAAGTTTTTATTTTAATGAGTGGTAATTTATTAATAAAATTTGTTTATAAGATAGTTTTATTTAGTTGTTGGTTGTTGTTGAGTAATACAGTGAATATTACCACCACCTAATAAAATTTCACGAGCCATTACAGTTTCAATTTTATGATTTGGATAAACTGATTGAAGTGTTTTAACTGCTAAATCATCATATTTATCACCAAAAATAGGTAAAATAATAGCATTATTTGCAATATAGTAATTTGCATAACTTGCTGGCATTCTTTGTTCTGGTTCTCTTGACATAGTATCGCAAATATCTATACCTTCTGCTTCTTCTTTTGTAATAAATAATGGACCTGGTTGATGTAATTTAGTTACTTTAATCTTACGACCTTTAGCATCTAAAGTATTTGTTAAAATATCATAAGCTAATTTAGAACGTTCATATTGAGGATCGGTTGTATCATCTGTTCAAGTTAAAACAACATGACCTGGACTAACAACATTTAATAAGTTATCAACATGTCCATTAGTTTCATCATTATAAACTCCTAATGGTAATCAAACTACTTTTTCAACACCACAATATTCTTTTAAATTTTCTTCAATTTGTTCTTTAGTTAAATCTGGATTACGGTTTTCATTTAATAAACATTCTTCAGTTGTATATAATGTTCCATCTCCATCAGTGTGAATACTTCCGCCTTCTAAAACAAAATCAGTTCTATAATAATCTATATTACAAATTTCACAAACTTTTCTAGCAATAGCATCATCTTTATCTCAAGGAAAGTACAACCCACCTTTAAATCCTCCTCAAGCATTAAAGACTCAATCAACACCACGAATTTCACCATCTTTATTTTTAACAATAGTTGGCCCTACATCTCTCATTCAAGAATCATCATTTGACATTTCAATTACTCTAACATTTTGATCTAAAAGGTTACGAGCATTTTCAAACTGTTGATGAGAAACTAACATTGTTACTTTTTCATATTTTGCAATGGCATTGGCTACATTTGCAAATACACGTTGAGCTGGTTTTGCTCCAAGTCTCCAATTATCAGAACGTTCAGGTCAAATCATTCAACATTGATCGTGTTTTTCTCATTCACCCGGCATTCAAAAACCATCTTTTTTAGGAGTTGAATTCATTTTTTTACTCATATTAATCTATTCTCCTTTAACTAAGTTTTTTTTATTTTTATAACTAGATCATCATATTAATAGTTCACCAATACCAATACAAATCACGGTTCCAATTAAAGCAAATAAAACATATCCTCCACCAGAATTTAATTCTCAAGTTTTTGCACCTATCATAATCTCACCAAATAAGAATAAAATTATACTTAAACATAAAATCATCATAGGAGTAATTACAACAACTCATTGGAATCATTTAGGTCCTGGAATTTTAAATGGTTTTTTTAGATCTGGATATTTGTATCTAATAATGATAAAACTTGGAAATATTAATAAGTAAGGTAATAAGAATATAATTGATGAAAATGCATATAATTGTCAAAAGATTTCAGAAATTTCTCCACTTGGAGATAATAAACCTGCAATAATTAATAACACTGTACATACACTTCCAGTAATAATAGTTGCTCATAATGGAGAATCATTTTTTAAAACTGTACCAAAGATTTTTGGAAACTCTCCATCACTTGCTGCTTCTTGAATTGCTTTATTAGCACCTGTACTTCAAGTAATCATATTTCCAAAAAAAGTAAATAGTAAAAATACACCTAAAATTTTAGTTAATCATTCTGGAAATACTTTTTCAATTGTTTGAATAATACCATTAGAAACATCTAAAGTTTTTACATCTAATATAATATTAACTGCAATAGTTCCTATAATATAAGAAATTACAATTGTTACTCCAGCTAAAATAGTCGATAATGGAATATCACGTTTAGGATTTTTCATCTCACTTGCAGTATTTGAACCTAATTCAAAACCAGAAAGGTTATAAATAATTACTGGTAAAAAGACAATACCTTTACTAAATGATGGAAGGATTCCATATTCAGCATCATTTATTTTTGTAGAAACTGGATTTCCTTGAGCTAATCAAGTAATTGCTGCTGCAATTAAACCAATAGTTACAACAAGTTTTGAAATAGAAGAAAAATTAGGTAATCACTTAGTATATTTAAAATTTAACAATCCAACTAAAACAGTTAGTCAAGTTATACCAATAGCTATACCTATTTGAGTTCATAATGACAATGGAGAATTTGGAAAAAAGATTTTTGATAGTGTTGATGAGAATGCAATATAAACTGAAGACATTCATAAACCAACATTTAATCAATAAAATCAATTAGTTCTAGCTGCTCACTTATTACCACAAGCATTTTTAACTCACGCATAAATTCCACCATTATCACTATATGCTGCACCTAATTCAGCTGTAATTAATCCATATGGTAAAAAGTATAAAAAAGCTAATAAGGTTCAATAAATTATTGATTGTCAACCAATTGCTGCTGCTGAAGCAAATGAGTCTAAGACAAAAACTGCACTAAATGTAAAAGCAATTATGTCAAATAATCTTAGACCTTTTTTTGTTTTAGACATATTTAAAAATATTTTTTATTTTATTTTTTGTTTTTTGTTTCAGCATAATCATTATTATATGTGTAGCGATGTTTTCATGAACGATCTTGGTGTTCCATAAAGGCTTCAACTTTACCTCTATAATAATCTTTAACAGCATTTGATGATTTATCAATTTGTGGGTATAGATAGTAAACTAACAGACCCATTTGAGCTGTTAATCTGTTTTCAGCTTGTTCAAAAGCAATTGATTGATCTGAATCTATTACTTCATCATAAACTTCTACATTTCTTGAAGCAGGTAAACAATGCATAAATAGTGCTTGCTTTCCTGCCTTTTCCATTAGTTCAGGAGTAACTTGATAAGTTGGTTTAAAGGCTTTTACTCTTTCTTCAGCTTCATCTTCTTGATCTACTCATCATCATAAATCAGTATAAACAATATCAGCACCTCTAACTTGTTCCAAGTCATCAGTTACTAATACAGATCCACTATTAGCTTGTTTGATGTTTTCATTAGCAATATCAACTCATTCTTGTGGGCTTTGATATCTTTTTGGTGAAATATGTAGAAAATTCATACCTAGTTTTGTAGTAATATGCATTGTTGATGAACACACATTAGTTCTATCTCCAATAAAGACAACTTTAATATCTTCAAATTTAATGTCTTCATATTCCAAGTTTTTAGTTGCTGGCATATATTCTAACATTGTAAATACATCACAAATTGCTTGAGTTGGATGATTATAATCTGTTAGACCATTTAAAACTGGAACATCAGCATATTTTGCTAAATTTAAAACTGTTTCATGTTTTAAAGCTCTACACATAATTCCATCACACATATGTGATAAAACTTTGGTTGTATCATATAAACTTTCACGAACTCCAAGGTGTAGTTCACCTGGTTTTAAATATTGAGCATGACCACCTAAATGTGTCATAGCTGCTTCAAATGAAACACGAGTTCTAGTTGAAGGTTCTTCAAATATCATGGCCAGAGTTTTGTTTTTTAACAATTCAGGCACTGCACCACAATAACGAGCTTCTTTTAACATTTTCATTAGTCGAAATATTTCAAAAATTTCTTTTTTATTCAAATCTTGAGTATCTATAAAATGTCTAACTTTGTTCATATAAAAATTCCTTTCTTAAATTTATTTTAGCACTAATTGTATGTTTTTTTTTTTTTTTTTTAAATTACAAAAGACTTAAGTCCTTTTAAAAAGTACTTAAAAAATAAGGTTAATTTATATTAAAATTTTAATATTTTATAAATTCTTAATTGTTATTTTAGTTAATCTTTTAAGATTTAACTCTCTTTATAATTAAATTTATCTTTATAATTAACCTATAGTAAAAGGAAGAATATGCAAGAAAAAATTATAGAAATTAAAAATTTAACTAAACAATATAATAATGGTTATGGAATTTTTGATATTAACTTAGAAGTTAATAAGGGTGAAATTTATGGTTATTTAGGACCAAATGGAGCAGGTAAATCTACAACAATTAGACACTTAATGGGATATATTAAACAAAACAAGGGAAAAGCTTTAATTTTTAATAAAGATTGTTGAAAGCATTCTTATAAGATTCAACCAAGTGTTGGTTATTTACCTGGAGAGATCAATTTTCCAGAACAAGAAAATGGATTAAGCTATATTAAATTTATTTACAAATTAAGAAAACAAAATAATTGAGATTATGTTGAAAGACTAATTAAATATTGAGAATTTAATCCAAATATTAAAATAAAAAAAATGTCTAAAGGAATGAAACAAAAACTAGGTTTAGTTTTATGTTTAATGCACCAACCAAAAGTTTTGATTCTAGATGAGCCAACAACTGGACTAGATCCTTTAATTAAAAACAAATTTATTCAATTGATTTTAAAATTAAAGCAAAATAACACTACTATTTTTCTAAGCTCTCACGTTTTTGAAGAAGTTGAAAAGCTATGTAATAAAGTAGCAATAATTAAAAATGGTAGAATAATTAATAAATTAGATTTAGACCAAATAAAAAACACTAATGACAGAGAGTACAAAGTTACTTTTAAAGATCAAAATATTTATAAGGATGAATTTTTAATAAGTACAAATGATTTACTAGCAACTTATAAAGTTCCTATTAATAAAGTAAATTACTTTTTTAATCAATTAAAATCATATGAGATTAATCTGCTTGAAGAAGTTCCTTTTTCATTAGAAAACTACTTTTTAAAATTTTATAAAAAAGAAGGAGAAACTGAATAGTATGTTTAATTTTCAATTATGAAAAAACTCATTTAAAAACACTTTAATAGTTTGATTGTTTTGTATTCCTTTTTTTAGTTTTATATCTATTATTTTATTAGTTTCTATAAAATCAGATAGTAAATCAATAAATATAACTGCTTATCAAACTATTTTAAAAATTCTTTTTGATCAATATGGTGTTTTAATTATCTCTACTTTTTTAATTTCAGGAACTATTTCTTTAATGACAAGACCAATTGAAAAAGGTCATTTAACTTATATACTTTCATCTAATTTATCTAGAACTAATATTGTTTTAAGTAGATTTTTATACTTTTTATTTAGTATTACAGTTTATGTTTTTGTTGTTTTTTTAATAAATGCAGTATTTATGAAAATTAATCACATAAACACAGAAGAGCTTAATTTAAAAAACTGAACCTTACAATGTTTTTCATTTTGAATAATAGTATGTGCAATTGGATCAATTTGTTTTATGTTTAGTTGTATTTTTAATAAAGGAACTTGAGCATTAATTTTTAATGGAGCTATTTTTACAATTTTTGTTGCTAGTGATGTAATTAGTCAAGTTGGTAAAGCTTTAAATAGACAATTTTTAATTGATTTTAAAAATTTTACTATACTAAGTTTAATAGATTTTAATAGACTTTCTATTAAAACTATTTCTGAATTTTATATTAGTTATGCAATATTAATAGGAATTATAGTTTTATCTTCTAGTATTGGAATTATTAGCTTTACTAAAAAAGATTTAACATTATAAAAAAGAGAAGATTTGTCATCTTCTCTTTTTTTATCAATCTTGTTTTCTAGATGCTTTTTGTTTTTTAATAAGTTTATAAGATAAAAAGCCAGCTCCAATTAAAACTACAACTCCAGCTAGAACTCCTCCAACTGTTTCAGCAATTTTATGAGTATTTTTGTATTCTATAACAACAGTATCACTTTTATTTATTTTTAAAATAAGTGTTGCTTTTTTACTTCCAATTTTAATATCAACATCAGTTTCTTTAAGTTTTTTATCATTTTCTAGTTTATTAACTTCATTAACCCTTTTAATAATTTCACTAGCTGTTGGTGTTTTATTAAAACTACCAAGTTTTGTATTTTTTATTAAATTAGCTAGTGTTTTAGAATTGTTTTTTTCTTCTTTTTTAGCTTCAGATTTTAAAACAATACTATTAATATCATTATTAATAATCAAACTAGAACTTAAAAACATACTAGTAGAAATTGATACTAAGATAGCTAGAAGACTTAATATTTTTTTCAAAAAATCACCTCTATTTTTAAAATAATTTTCTTAATTATTATTTTATATTCACAAACTATAGAAAATCAATTTATATTTTAAGGTTATTTTATTTTTGAATTACTTTAGTTTGTTTTAAAATTTTTGCTGTTTTTGAAGTAATTAAATTATTAATTAAAAATTGAGCTGTAAATAAATAAATTCAAAATATTACCATTACTAAAGTGTTAATACCAGAAATTAAACTACTATATTCCATTACTTGTTCAGATTTAGCAAATAATGCAACAAAGTTAGCTCCAGTTGTAATTGTTCAAATAAATCCAGGTAAAACTATGTTATTAACTATTAGTTTTACTGATAGTTGTTTTCCTGATCTATAATTATCAACTAAAGTTGCTAACACATACATTACTAAACAAGTTGTTAACACTAAATAAGCTAAAGCACCAAATCATTTAGTCATTAATGGAGCTGTAAAAGGTTGAGCAATATTTCCAACTTGAGCAATTCCAACACAACCAGCAGTTAATGTCATAAATGCTAATAATAATAATGAATAATAAGTAATTGCAGGCTTAATTAATATATATTTATTAATTTTGTAATCTTTTTTAAAGAAAATATAAAATCCATGAAAAATGATTGCAAAAATTACTCACAACATAATAAATGAACCAATTGTAACTAAAGCAGTAATGTTTGAAGAGTTTTCAGTAATTAGTTGTAATAAAATACCACTAATTATTCCAGATAATAAGATACTTGGAAGTAAAGCAAATAGCAAGAATAATGAAAAACGAGAAATCTCTATACTAAAGATTTTTCATCCCAACTTTTTAGAATCTTTAGACATTGCTTCATAATATTTAACAAAATATCTTGAACTATAAGAAGAGTATTCAAATCCACGTTTTATGTCATAAAACATTTCATCTCCTCTTCCATTATTCATTGCACGTCTTTTTTCTTTAAGATACATTTCTTGAATTGATTCTAATACTGAAATACAACCATTTTTAAATACTGTGACATCACCAAATTTAATTAGTGTTTTATAAATTTCATTCATTAAATTAGTTAAAAATACAGGTTTAAATGCTAGTGATGAATATGATGAGTAAGCTGTTTTAACTCCTTCAAAATCACCTTCACTAATTTTTGTTTTTAAATTTTCAACAAATTCAATAGTTTTACTATAGTTAAATAAAACATTCATATCTCTATTTTTTAAATATGATTTAATGCCAATAATTGTATTAAATAATAATTGTTTTAATAAAGGTATAAACATTGCAAAAACCCCTCCAACTAAAATAAGTTTAAAAGGACTTAGTAATGTATATAATAATGAGTCTGGAGCCATAAATCCAGTTAATTTATAACCAGACTGATTAATGGCGTTAACTCAATCTGTTCATGATGTTGATCCATTAAAAGCAGCTACTTTTTTTCCTCATTCACTACTTTCACCTAATTTTTCAATTAAAATAGTTTTTCAATTATTAACTCATGCAGAAGTTGAAGTCATTAGTGAGAAAAATGGATCTTTACCATCATTTTTTACACCTCTAATTGCATAAATAGCAACCCCGTCAAGTCAAGCTGAATAACCAAAATAAATTACTGCAACAACTAATAAAATGATTGTTAATTTAACGGTTTTTTTCATTTAAACTCCTTTTCTACAAAAATGATTATATAATTTTGCAAAATAAAAAAGGTATTTTCTACCTTTTTACTCAATTACAATATTGACAATTCGATCAACAACTGCTATATATTTTAAGTTTTTATGATCTTTAATAAATCTGATAATATTTTCGTTTTCTTGTGCTAATTTTATTAAAATTTCTTTATCTGTTCCTTTTTCAACTTCAATTGTTGATCTTAATTTTCCATTAACTTGTAAAGCAATAACAACAGTATTTTTAACTATTTTAGTTTCATCAAATTCTGGTCAAGTTTGTAAAGTTACACTAGTTCTATTTCCTAATTTTTCTCATAATTCTTCAGCTAAATGTGGAGAAAATAAACTTAACATTTTTACAAAACCTTCAATATATGGTTTATAAACTGTAGATAATTCTTCTTTATAAATTGCATTTACTAAAACCATTAACTGACTAATTGCTGTATTAAATTTCAATTCTTTTATCATTTGAGTTACTTTTTTAACTACATCATTATAAACATAATCTAACTTATGATTATTAGTATTACTAAACTCAACTTTATTAATCATTCTATAACAACGATTTAATCATTTTAAACTAGCATCTAATCCGTCAAAACTTCAAGGTAAGCTAGCATCTAATGGACCCATAAACATTTCATACAATCTTAAAGCATCAGCACCATGTGTATCTATTACATCATCTGGATTAATAACATTTCCTCAAGATTTAGACATTTTTCTATTATCAGACCCTAATATCATTCCTTGGTTGAATAATCGCTGAAATGGTTCACTTGTTGGCAATAATCCTAAATCATATAAAAAATGGGTTCAAAATCTAGAATATAGCAAGTGACCAACAGCATGTTCTTGACCACCAATATACAAATCAACTGGTAGTCATTTTTCTAGTCTTTTTTTAGCTTCATCACCAGTTAAATCAATTAAGTTATTTTTTGAATTAGCTAAAACATAAGCAATAAAGTATCAACTTGATCCTGCTGATTGAGGCATAGTATTAGTTTCTCTTTTATATTCTCTATCACCAATTTTTACATTTACTCAATTTTTAACATTAGCTAAAGGACTTTCACCAGTATTAGTTGGTTTTATATAATCATTCTTTGGTAAAGTAATTGGTAAATTGTCATCTTCAATTAAGATAATATTATTATCTTTATCATATAAAACTGGGAATGGTTCACCATAAAATCTTTGTCTTGAAAATAACCAATCTCTTAATTTGTAATTAGTTTTTTTCTTACCTAAATTATTTTTTTCAATATAATTATGAATTACTTGCAAACTTTGAGTTCTATCAAGATCATTTAAAAAGTCTGAATTAATGTGTTTTCCTTCACCAACAAAAGCTTTAGATTGATCTTTTGTACTAATTACAAATCTAATTGGTAAGTTAAATTTAGTAGCAAAATCCCAATCTCTTTTATCATGAGCAGGAACAGCCATAATAGCTCCTGAACCATAATCATTTAAAACATAGTCACTAATTCAAATTTGAATTTGTTCTTTAGTTAATGGATTAATAGCATAACTACCAATAAATACACCTGTTTTAGTTTTTGATTCATCTTTTCTTTCAATTTCAGATTTATTTGCAGTTAGTTCAATATATTTTTTAACTTCATCTAATTTATTTGGTGTTGTTAGTTTTAAAACAAGTTCATTTTCTGGAGCTAAAACAATATAAGTTGCTCCAAAAACAGTATCAGCTCTAGTAGTAAAAACTGGAATATTTATATCATTTGATTTAAAGTTTATTTCACATCCTTCAGATTTACCAATTCAATTTCTTTGCAATTCTTTTACAGAATTTGGTCAATCTAAATTATCTAGACCTTTTAAAAGTTTGTCTGCATAATCAGTAATTTTTAAAACTCACTGACGCATTTTTCTCTTAACTACAGGATGTTCTCCTCTTTCACTAACCATTAAACCGTCTTTTTCAATAATTTCATCATTTGCTAAAACAGTCCCTAGTTCTTGACATCAATTAACATCAATATTTCTATTTTCAGCTAAACCTTTTTTATAAAATTCTTTAAATATTCATTGTGTAACTTTATAGTAATTTGGATCAGCTGTGTTAATTTCTTTATCATAATCATAACTAAAACCCATTTTAACAAGTTGAGCTTTAAAATTTTCAATATTTTTTAAAGTAAAGTCTCTTGGGTCATTTCCTGTTTTTAAAGCATATTGTTCAGCTGGCAAACCAAATGCATCTCAACCAATTGGGTGTAAAACATCATAACCTTGCATTCTTTTAAATCTACTATAAACATCAGTTGCTGTATATCCTTTAATGTGACCAACATGTAATCCAGCTCCACTTGGATAAGGAAACATATCTAAGACATAAGCTTTTTTGTGATTACTATCAGTAGTTTTATAAACATTATTTTCTTTTCAATATTTTTGTCATTTTTTTTCAATGGCTTTGTGTGAAAAATCCATATGTTAACTCCTTTACTATAATTAATTAAAATTGTTATTAAAATGTTTAAGTAAGAAAATGAATAACTATTTATTAATTATATAAAAAAGTAAAAAAAAAACACCAATTGGTGTCAAAATTAATATTCATATGGTCGGAATAATTGGACTTGAACCAACGACCTCTCCGTTATCAGCGGAGTGCTCTAACCAGCTGAGCTATATTCCGGATAACAAGATAATATTATATTTTTTTTGTTATAAATTCAAGATGTTATTTAAATTTTTAAATATTATTTTGTATTGTTTCTTTTTTAATAGTTTCAACTATAAATGTCGATTGTTTTAAATCTCTTCTAACAATTATAGCATATTTTTGATTGTTTATAGTAATTGAAACACTTTGAGAAATAATTAAACCTGAATTTTCTTTTTTAGTTTCACTAAATTCAAATTTATTAAATCTTTGATCATTAAAATGTTTTTCTAGACTAGTTGTAAAGTTTGGTTTCTTATTTAAGTTTATAATAACATTGTTTAAAAGTCCAGCAAATCATTTCAAGCTATCTTGATTCTTTGCTTTATCACTTGGAATTAGCTTATTAAATAAAAGATCTATTAATGAATTTGAATTTTCTTTCATCCCTTCATCAGTTAAACCTATAACTTCTTTAAATTTATTGGGATTTTCTAAAATAATAGAAAATAAATTTTTTTTATCTTCTTTTCCATTATTTCATTTATATTTGTACTCAAAAATACCTTTTATAAAATTCTTTAAAGAAATTATACTAAACCCATAAGCTTTGTCAAGATCTTTTAGTTTTGAATCAGATGAATCTGAGTTAGAAATTTCATTTAAAATTTCAGTTATAGATTTATCTAGATAATAACTACCAAAATTAGGATAAGTATCTACTTTAATAAAATCTGATAATTTTATACTAAATAAATTTTTAAGATTTAAGTGAATATTATTTGGAAATATATTTCTTAAACTAATGGCAACTTTTTTAAAATAGGGGAATATAAAATTTAAGGCTGCTGGAATTTTAATATTAAATTTTTCTAAAACTAGTTTTGTTACAGAATCATTTGTTAGTGTTGCAATAGTATCAAATGTTTGTTCAACATTTTTATCATATATATACTCAAAGAAATTTTCACCAAGAATTGGAATTAAACTTTTAATACCTGATTTGACTAAAGAAAAAGTAGGTTCATTTTTAATAAAATTATCTATTTTTGTTGAAATATCATCAAATTTAACAAATTTTTCTAATAATGTCTTAATAAAATTGATTGTTACACTGCTATCTTTAAATAAACTTTTTAATAATTCATCTAATTTTAAATTTTTTAATATTATTGAAATATTTTCCACAACTTTAACAAAGTTATCATCAATAATTGGTTTATTTGATACAAAAGAATCAATGACTAAATTTAATAATGAAATAAAAACATCTGCAAGTCCTTTTTTTAAAAATAATTCGCTTTCAAAGAAATTTTTAAGATCTATTTTTTCTATATATGTTTTAGCAATACTAAAAATTGGACTATCAAATTTCAGATTTTTAAGATTAATATTTGAAAGTGATTCAAATAATATGGCAACTAAAAATGTTTGAAATCCATTTAATTTAATTTCTTTTATAGTATTATTTTGATTTCCATTAAACTCAAAAAATAAACTATTATAATTTTGACCAGCATTTGTCCCACTATTTTCGCTTCCAGAACTAGTAGTACTATTTTCATTTTTATATTTGTTTTCTATATATTTTCCAGAAAATAAAATAGCAGCAAATTGTCTTAATCTGTACGCATTTTCTTTTTTATTTACACTACCTAAATAATAATTTAATGTATCTATTAAATATTTTAAATTTAAAGTTGTTTTAAAATTAGAACCAGATGATCAGTTATTATTAGGACTAGATATTTTTTTACTAGAAGTAAAGTTTGTAGATGAACCAGAACCATTACTATTATTTAATCCATATAATTCTTTAATAAAATCAGCATTAGTTTTGTTTTTTTTAAAAATGTTAGCACCATTAATGCTAAATTGCTCTTTTCGAGTATCATCAAATAAACTAAAAAGATATTGGAATAATTCTAATCCTCTAATTAAACTTGCAGCTACTTTAATATGTCTTTTAATATTATCTGGAATAATTGGTTGATTATTATTAGTATTATTAGAAATTATATTTACTGATGGAATTACACTTGTTTTATTATCAAATTTTCTTATTTTTCTTATAAATGTTTTTGATGTTTCTCATAACTTAACATTCAAACCATTATTAGGTTTAACTTCTGCAGACACTAAATTATAATCTTTATCTAAAATACCATTAATACCATCTAAAATATTTAAAAGAGCTAAGTTATTTAACTCAGATAATTCAAAATCTTTATATAAAGTTAAAGCATCAAATGTTTCAATTTCTTTATTTAACTCTTCTAAAAATTTAGGATTAGAAAAAATAGCATTTAAAATGGTTGTTATAATGTCCTTACTTATTTTTAAATTGTTAATAATATCAGCAAACTTATTGTTAATATCAAAATTTTTACCTAAATCAAGTATACCAACAATACCAGCACTACTTAAATTTTCTAAAATAAGAGAAATAGCACCACTAATTTGTTCACTAGTTAATCCAAATAAAGTTTTTGGTAATACAGAAGTTAAAAAATCAGTGTCAGTTCCTTTAATGCCATCTAAATTAATATTTTCATTTTTTTTAATAATTAAAGATTTGCCAAAATAATTTTCAAGAGCATCTTCAAAATCAGTTGATAAAGTAATTTTGTCTTTAACTTCAGCGTTTATATTATAGTTTTTTGCTTGTTGAAAAAAGTTCTTATTATTAAAATAAGATTTTAAAAACTCAAAATTATAGCCATAATAATCAGCTATAGCAACTTGTTTTAAAAGTGTTGCTGAAACTGTTTTAATATTATTTAATGAATTATTTGTAATTGTAACTTCATTATTATTATTATTATTATTTGTATTTATAGATGGAGTTATAGTTTTTTTACAAGCTAAAACTGTAGAAAATACACCAGTACTTACTAAAGTTAACGAACTAAAAATAGCAAGTATTTTTCTCATAAAAACTCCTTATTTAATATTGACAATTATAAAAATTATAACATATTACAAATATCTTACTTGTGATAGTATATTCTTGGCAAAATAACTATAAGTTCTATGACATATTAATTTTATCTTAAAAAAATAAAAAGCAACATTTTTATGTTGCTTAAAAGAGATTAACGTTTTGAGTATTGAGGTGCTCTACGTGCTCCACGTAAACCATATTTTTTACGTTCTTTAATACGAGCATCACGAGTTAATAACCCTTGATCTCTTAATAATTTTCTATAATCTTCACTAGCTTGTAGTAAAGCTCTAGCAATACCTAATCTAGTTGCACCTGCTTGACCTGTAAACCCACCACCAATTACTTTAACAATAATATCAAAATCTTTTAAAGTATTAGTTGCTACTAATGGTTGTTCTAAATCTTGAACTAAAGTAGCATATGGGAAAAATTCTAATGCTGGTTTTCCATTTACTGTAATCAAACCTGAACCAGGAGTTAAAATAACTTGAGCAATTGAAGATTTTCTTCTACCAGTTCCTCTGTAAATAACTTTATCTTTAAACATTATTTAACATCTCCTTTTTTAGTTGAAATTTCTAAAACTTCAGGTTTTTGTGCAGCATATGGATGTTCAGATCCTTTAAATACATGTAAAGCTCTATATTGATTTGAACCTTGAACATTTTTTGGAAGCATTAATCTAATAGCTCTTTCTAAAATCTTAGTAGGATCTAGTTCTCTTTGAACTGAAACACTTCTTTTTTTCAATCCACCAGGATGCATTGAATGATGGTAGTAAAATTTATTAGATTCTTTTTTACCAGAAAAAATTGCTTTTTCAGCATTAATTACAATAACGTGATCTCCATTATTAATATGTGGAGTAAAATCAACTTTATGTTTTCCTCTTAAAATAAGAGCAACTTGAGTTGCTAATCTACCCACAGTTTTCTTTTCTGCATCAACAATGTATCATTTTTTATTAATGTCTTTTGCAGAAATCATAGTAGTTTGTTTCATTTTTGCTAACTTCCTTTAATTGACTTGTCCGGGGTCTTTAAAGTGTGATAAGCATTAATTTATTATATATAAACTTATAGTGTTTATCAACATAACAACCTAAAATACAAGCAATTAATTATTTTAAATATCATTATCTTTTAAAGTTAAAGTTGCATCAGTTTTATAAATTGAATTAAATCCAACAATTAAAGTAATTAAATAAATTCCACTAACTGCAAAAATTACAGCAAAAGGTAGTCAAATTGGAAAAATAATCGGAAGAACTATAATTGAATATAATGATTTAATAGTTGAATCAAAAATAAACCAACCACTAACAAATCCAATTACTAACATATTAGCAATAACTATAAAATACATTCCTAAAATGTTTTCTGTAATGTATTTATTTGAATAACCTAAAACTTTTAAAGTAGCAATAAACCTAACATTGTCTGAAATAATTAAAGAAGTGGTTAATAAAATAATTATAAATACAATCATTAATATTGTAATAATTGCTAAAACTAACGCTAACATTACTAAACTAGAAATTTGATCTAGAATTTGTTTTGTAATTTGAATTGGAGTAATAGTTTTAATAACTCCTTGTCCAATTCCATCATAAACAATTTTATTTTCTAAATGTTGTCCATTTAAACTAATAGGATTATAATCAGCAATTTTTGAATAAGTTGAAACTATTGTATCTAAATTACCAATATCATTACTTTTTGAATATTTATAATTAAAAATCGGAAATTGATTATCAAAGATTTGTAAAACTTTTTTAGCTACATTATGATTAGGGTTTTTAGAATCATTAATAAATTGTTCAACAAATTGATCATAACTATAATCAGTTAAAGACTTATTATTTAAATCTAAAATATTTTTTAAAACTTGTTTTGCTTGAGTTGTTGAAAAAGTCTTATTTCACTGAGGAGCAAAAATATCTCTTCATCAAATTTGTTTATTTTGTTTATAATTTAAAATATTTTGAGCATCATCTTCTTTAATTCAAGCCATGCTTTCATTATAACCATTATGAATACCAACTATTTTAAATTCTTTAGTTTGACTTTTATTTGCAATTTTAAGTTTATTTTCTAAATAACTTTGATAATAACTAGTAATATCTGAAAAATTATTTAAAGACAAATAACTATTATTAGTTTTAACTTTTAAATTATCTGTAGTAATTTGAGATCTTTGAACAAAACTATTAAATTTATTATCTTGTTTCATAGATCAATCACTAGTTTTAAAAACAGTAGTTTTATTATTTTCTACATATTGTAGTTCATTTTGTAAAACATTTAGTGAAATTTTATCATTAGTATTTAAGTTCAATCTTTTTGCTATAGTTTGATTAATAATAATACTATTTCTATCTGAATCAAATAATTTTTTAATTAAATCATTTTTATTTTCATCATATAAATCAATATAGTCATGATTATTTAAAATTCCATAAATTTTAAATGAATGTTTATTATCTAATGTTTTTACATTTAATAAAGTTCCTAGTTGCTCATAATTTTTATTAAAAGGAGCTAAGTTAAATCCTAAAGTGTAATCTTTATTACTATTGTATGAAATCTTTAAGTTTTGTTTTACAAAATAAGGAGCACGTGAATAAGCTGCTTGAATTAAAGCTTGATCATCTCTTTTATAAAACATTACACTAAATCATAAAAATAGTTTTGCAACCAAATCTTTTAAATCATCTAATTTATATTTTTTATTAATAAAATCAGAAGCTGAAATATCTAAAAATTGATCTGATATAGAATTAGATTTATTTCACTTATTATCTAAAATATGATAAAGCCCTAATCTAGATTTACTATCTGTTAGTTTAAACTCTTTTAATATGTTAGCTTTAAAACTATCATTTGATAAACTAGATTTGCTTATTGATAATAAATCAGAATTCAAAATATCTTCATAAGCTTTAGTTTTTAAAGTAATTTGCTCATTTTTAATTTGATTAAACTTATTAATTTTTAAATTTTCATTGTCTTTTAAATCAAAACTATTAACATATTTTTTATTAATAGCTAAACCAATACTATTAGTATAAGTTGCATAAAATTGTTGTAAATATTTAAATTGATTTAATAATGTTTCAAATTCACTTGATTTTGTTTGTTTTAAATTACTAATTAAATTAATATAATCAGGTCAGTTTTTTAATAAAATAAAGTTTATTGAACTAGGAGAAGCTGATAAACTAGCAATATATTTAAAATATTGTTTTGTTAAAGCAATGTCTTGAGCTTGTAATAATTTCATATTTGCTAAAGCCAAGTTAATTGAATCAACTTCTTGTTTATCTTTTAAATCAATATCTAAACTATAATAAGCATTATTAAAAGTTTGATCTAAATAGTCTTTAATAATAGTTTCTAAATCATAACTTTGATTTTTACTAGGTAAAGAAGTGGCTAAATAAGAATCGTTGTTTTTAATAATATTATAAGAATTTTTAGATTTGATATCTGAATTAAATACTCTTATAAAAGAAAAAGGATTATTATAAGTTGGTTGGCTATATTCAACAACTTGATTATACTTAACTCCATTATAAGAATAAATCTTGTTATTTTTTAATAAATTTGGTGAAACAAAAGAAATAGTAAATAAAATTGTAGCAATTAAAACAACAAACCCAACTCCAGTTAGTTTAGAACCAGAATCAACTAATAAAGCAGCTCTTAAACGATGATTAAACTTTCTTTTATTAGATAAACTTTTAACTAAACTACCTAGTTTTGTAATTTTTTTAGCACTTCTATTTTCTAATAAATTAATTGCTCCTTTTTTCATAATTAAAGAAGCAATTAAAAATGAAATTGCTGAAATAATTAATCACATAAAAATTAAATTATTTAAAAATCCAATTCAATCAAAGCTAAAAACTCCATAATCTAAACTAAAGTAATTAGCAAATTTATTAATAATAATAATTGAAATTAAACAAGATAAAATATATCCTAAAATTCCACCAACAATACTTGTAAAAAATGGCATCATCACATAATTAAATACCATTTGACGCTTTTTATACCCAATTGCTCTCATTGTTCCTATTTGACCACGAGAATTTAAAATTTGTTTTTTAGTGATTAAAAAAGTAGTATATAAAACAACACTAATAATAGCTAGTAAAACAGCAGCAGAATAAATATTATAAGCACTAATAGTTTTTTTAATAACACTAGTTCTTGAATTAAATCTATAATTTGAATCTTCTAATTTATAAATTCATTTGCTTTGTGTTCTTTTATTAATTAATTCATTAAAATATTGATTCATTCAATCAATAATCTGATCATTTAATTTATGTTCTGTTTTTAATGAATAAAATGATTCTCATTCATTATTTGAACTCACAACTAACTTAGAACTAGTCGAATCATACCTATAAAAACCATCATCTTGTTTAATTAAGCCAAATCTTGATGGATCAACATAAATAATTCCTTCATTTAAACGATTAGGAATTGGTGAATAAGCATTAATTGTTGGAAAAATAAAATCAGCAGAATTTGCAAATCCAACTACTTGGTATCAATCAAAACTACTTGCATATTTAATCTGATAAACACCATTAACATCAGTTAATCCTTGTTTTGTAATTTTATTAATATCATTAAATTGTTCTTGACTAGTTTGTTTATTATTTAATGAATTTACTAATAATTGATCACCTAAAACATCTTTTTGAAATCTAATAATATCATTAATTTTTATATTATGTTTTTTAGCATAAATTGGATCAATTACAACTTCTTTGTTTGAATTAATATTTCTACCTTTAACAATTACTATTTGATCAACTTTATTATTAGTTAAATATTGTTTTGAAATAGCTTTTAATGTTTGTAAATTATTTAAAGATTTAACTTGTTTAAATTCACGTGATTCAGTTCTTGATCAATCAAATTTAAAATTGTATCTAGAATGTAGTTTTTCATTTAAATGATTAATATATTGTTGTTGAGCTTGAATTTGATTATTAGAAGTAATTAAACTAGTTGGTAAATTTTCATATGGATCTAATTTTAAAACTAAATTATGTTGATTAGAATTAGTAATCAAATTATCATATCTATTTAAAACTCTTGAGTTAATTGCTGATATTAAAGACATAATTAAACTCATAATCATTACTAATAAAACTAAACCAAGTAATTGCGATTTATATTTAAAAGAGTTTTTTAAAGAGTTTTTTAAAATAAGACCCAGCCATTTATCTCTTTTTTGATATTTAGTTTTCATAATTATTCCTTTTTAATCTGATTTTTTAATATGATAATTTAAACAGTCGTTCTTTTTTATTATATCAATATAGTAAAAAAACACCATTTTTGTTACAAGTAACAAATTAGGTGATTTATAAAAACATTTATTTAAATTTAATTTGTTGCAAAACTAAACCCTTTGCTTCAATAATAAAAGGTGTTTTTTTACCAATACCTTGCAACATTTCAATCAAAGTATTAACATTAATTTTATAATTCAAATAAGCATTTAAACAATTTGCAATAATAATTCTTATTTGATATCTAATAAAACCTGATGCTTTAAATTGAATCACAACTTTATTATTAATTCTTAACACTTTAATGTCATCAATAATTCTTTTTGTTTGATAATCATTTCACTCATTTTCTTTTAAACCAGAAAATAATTTAAATTCATGTTCACCAATAAAAAGGTTAAAGATTTCTTGCAATTTTAAAATATCTATTTTTGAGTGTTTTCAAAAATATTCACATCGATTAGTAAAAATATCAAATTTATAATCATTAATATAATAATTATAAATTTTATACTCAACTTCTCTTATATTAAAATTAGAATCTACAAATTTAGCATTTAAAATTCTAATATCTTTAGGTAAAGCTTTATTTATAGCTTTAATAAACTTTTCTAAAATTGGAGTAAAATAAATTATTAATAAAACTTTTTGATCTAAAGCATGAACATTAGCATCAGTTTTGCTAGCTCCAATTGTTTTAAACTCACTAGTTTTAATTACTTTTTTAATAGCTTTATTTAAAACAGTTTGAATACTTATAGAATTAATTTGATTAATTCATCCATGATAATTACTTCCATCATAGCATAAAGTTAATAAAATACCTGTTTTCATTTTAATATGTTACTAGTGAATCAATGTGATTAATATGTCAGTTAGTAAATACTCCACTTGGATTCAAACCATAAACCATCATAAAAACAGCAAAACCAATACCTAACACAAATAAAATAAAATCAATTAATCTTGGTTTAAATTGTACAAATCTAGTTCTTGAAGCATTTGGATCATAACCTCTAGCATCCATTGCATAAGCTAAATCTTCAGCTTTTTGAAATGATGAAACTAATAAAGGAATAATTAATGAGGTTAAACTTTTAACTTTATCTTTAAATTTCCCATTTTTAATATCAATTCCTCTACTTGCTTGAGCTTTCATAATTCTTCCTGCTTCATCAATTAAAGTTGGAATCATACGTAAAGCAATTGAAATAATCATTGACAAAATATAAACTGGAGCTTTAATTAATCTTAGTGGTGATAATAAATCTTCAATAGCTAATGTTAATTGCAATGAAGGAGTTGTACCTGTTAAAATACAAGTTAATGTAATCATTAAATAAATTCTCATTCCCATTACCAAAGCACTATATAAAGCTTTTTCACTAAATCAAAAGACTTTTCAATTAAAAAAATATCCAATAGGTTGTAAGTTTTTAATATGTTCTAATTTATTATCTTGTAAAATATTAACAGCTTTAACATCTAATTGGCCAATTATTGAACTACTAGTTTTTGATCAAAAAATTTTATCAGTATTACTTGTAGTTCATTTTGAAATCTCTTCAATTGCTTGGTTTGAGGGGTGAATGAAAAAAAAGTTCATAATTACAATAATTACAAAAATAAAACTAACAGGAACAAATAATCTAATTAACATTTTAAAACTTAATTGACTTAAGGCAAAAACACTAATAATAACTAGACTAATAATTAAATATCCAGTAAGACCAATAGGAAAAAAAACAGAAACAATTAAAACTATAATCATAAATAGTTTCATTCTAGGATCCATTTTATGAATGACTGAGTTTTTAGGAATATATCTACCAAAAGTAATTCTCATAATTTGGCCTTTCTATTTTAATACTTTAGCTAATTCGCTAGCAAATTCTTCAATTGTTCTAATTTTTTTATTTAATAAGTCAATTCCTTTATTTTTCAATTTATACATTAATTGATAAAGTTTTGGTGGATCAATTTCAATTTTTGCTAATAGTTCTATGTTTGAAAAAATCTCAAACGGTGAACCAATAGCAATTACTTTTCCCTCATGCATAACAATTACTTCATCAGCAATTCTTAATACTTGATCCATATTATGAGTAACCATAATAATACGTTTTTTATATTCTTTATTTAATCTTTCAAATAAATTAATAAAATCTTCTTCACCTTTAGGATCTAAACCTCCAGTTGGTTCATCTAAAACAAGTGTATTACCATCCATAGCAATAATTCCAGCTAAAGCTACACGTCTTTTTTGACCACCAGATAATTCAAAAGGAGAACGTTTAGCATAATCTTCGGGTAGTTGAACTAGTTTTAAAAGTTCAGGAACCTTTTTATAGGCTTCTTGTTTATTTTCACCTAAATTAACAGGGCCAAAAGCAATATCTTTTTCAATAGTTTCTTGAAATAATTGATATTCAGGAAACTGAAAAACTAAACCTATTTCTTTTCTTAAGCGTTTAACTTCTTTAATTTTTTTAATATTTGCAGGAATAGCATAATCACCAACAATTGTTTGACCAGTTTCAGTAATTATTAACCCATTTGTTAATTGGATCATTGTTGATTTACCTGAACCAGTAGTTCCAATTACACAAGTAACTTTATTTTTTTTAAATTTTAAACTAGTATTATTTAAAGCCTTAAATTCAAAAGGAGTTTTTTTTGCATATGTGTATGAAACATTATCTAAAATAATATCTTTTGAAAAATCCATTTTTTGTGGTTCTTGATTTTTATTATTTATTTTTTGCATATTTGTTCTACCAGCTCATCTATATTTTGTGTACTTGCAATTTTAATTCCTTTTTTTTCTAATTCTTCTCTAACCAAGCCAACAAAAGGCACATCTAGTTGAATATTTCTTAAAAATTCTTTATCTTCAACTATATCTAATGGTTTAGCAACTCTAACTAGTTTTCCATGATCTAAAACAATTACTTTATCAGCATTTAAAATTTCATCCATATCATGAGTAATTGAAAGAATAGTTTTAGTTCTAGTTTCTCTTAATTGAACCATAATTTCTTTAATTTCTCTTTTTCCTTTTGGATCTAACATACTAGTAGCTTCATCAAAAATCATAATATCTGGATCTAAAGCTAAAGTTGAAGCAATTGCTACTCTTTGCTTTTGACCACCACTTAAATTTAATGGTTCTTTTTTTAAAGCTCACTCCATACCAACTTTTTTTGCTGAATCTAAAATAATATCTGGCATTTTTTTAGGATCAACTCTTTTATTTTCTAACCCAAATGCAATATCAGCTTCAACAGTTGAACCAATAAACTGGTTATCAGGATTTTGAAAAACTATTCCTAAAAATTTTCTAGCTTGTTCAATATTTTGATCATGAACAATATTTCCAAAAATTTTAATTTCACCTTGTTGAGGATTTAAAACACCAATTAAAATTTTAGAAATAGTTGATTTTCCAGAACCATTGTGACCAATAATAGTTACATAATCACCTTTATTAATAGTAAATGAAACATCATCTATTGCATTAGGAAATTCAGGACCATACTTAAAAGATAGATTTTTAATTTCAATAGCAATATCATTAAGTTTTTTAAGTTTAATACTTTTACCTTGACCATTAATAACTTCTTTAAATTGTATTAGCATATTTTTAGCATTCTCAACTTCAAGTTGGGCTTTTTTAATATCATCCTGATTGTTAGATGATTTAATTTTTTTATACATACTCTCAGCAAGTTTTACATTTTGTTTAAAAAGTTTAGTGGTTGCTATTATTTTATTAATTTCGATTTTTGTAGTTTTTCTTTGAATTTTAATATTTTGTTTTTTTAATTTATCAATATTATCTTGACGAATTAAATTCAAATATTGGTTATTTAAATCATTTAATTTAACAAAATAATTATTAAGAGAAATAATAGTCGCTTCTAGATCATCTTGAGATATTTTTTTAGAATTAAATTCTTCAAATATTGCTAAATTATCCATTCAAAAGCCCCGATTCTATTTGTTCATTATAATAATTATAAATTAAAAAATATTTAAAAAAATAATAGAAATAAAAAAAATAAGGTGCAAGACCTTATAATTTTGAGACTAGATTAATTTAATAATAACCATAGGTGCATTATCACCTTTACGGTTATCTAATTTTAAAATACTTGTGTAACCACCATTTCGATTTTCATATTTTTTTGCTAATTTATTAAACAATTTTTGTAATGCTGTTTCTTTTTTATCAGCATCAATATCTCTTAATCAACTAGCAGCTTGACGTCTTGAATGCAAATCACCACGTTTAGCTAATGTAATCATATGATCAAAATGTCTTCTTAATTCTTTTGCTCTTGTTTGAGTAACTTCTAAAGTTTCATTAATGATTAATTCAGTAGTTAAATTACGCATTAAAGCAGTTCTTCAAGCAGTATTTTGGCCACGTTTTTGAATGTATGACATAAGTTTTTACCTCCTATAATTATGATTGTCTAAATGCTAATCCTAATGAAGCAACTTTATCTTTAATTTCTTTTAATGATTTACGTCCTAGATTTCTTATTGAACCTATTTCGTCTTCATTTTTAGTAACTAATTCTCTTAATGTATTTATTCCAGCACGTTTTAAACAATTTAAACTTCTTTGTGTAAAGTCTAATTCTTCAACTATTCTATCTAGTTCTTTATCATCAGTTTGATTAACACCAATAACTTCTAATACACTAATTTCACGGTTTAGATCAATAAAGAATTCTAAATGAGCAACTAAAATTTTAGAAGCAATACTAATTGCATCAATTGCAGTAATTGAACCATCAGTTGTAACTTCTAATTCTAATTTCTCAAGATCAATAGCTCTTCCAATTTTTGCTGAATCTACACTATATGCAACTTTAATAATTGGTGAATAATTTGAATCAATTGTAATCATTCCTGGTTCAATATTTTTTTCATTTTTATTATCTTTAAAAGTCTTATAACCACGTGAATTTTTAGCATATAAAACTAAATCTAAAATTCCACCCTCACTAATAGTTGCTATTAATAGATCTTGATTTAAAACTTCTACACCTGCTGGTAATTCTAAATCACCAGCATATACAGGACCTTGAATATCAGAGCGAATTTTTAATTGTACAACTTCATCATCACCATACATAGAAGTATCAATTCTTAAAACTAATTGCTTAATATTTAAAATAATTTTAGTAACATTTTCAATAATTCCTGGAATTGAAGTAAATTCATGAGTTGCCCCAGCAATTTTTATCGCATAAACACTTGCTCCGGGAGTTGCTGCTAATAAAGTTCTTCTAATCGCATTACCTAAAGTTATACCAAATCCTCTTTCTAGAGGTGATACACTAAATTTTCCGTATTTTTTGTCTTGTCCTTCTTTTAAAAGAATAAATTCTGGTCTCACAAATTGTTTCATAAATTAACCTCTTGGGCGTTTTCTTGGACGCACTCCGTTATGTGGAATTGGTGTTGTGTCTTTAATTGATGTAATTTCTAAACCAGCCATTTGTAATGCTCTAATTGCAGCATCACGTCCTGGCCCTGGGCCTTTAACTTCAACAGATACAGTTTTAACACCATTATCCATAGCACCTTTAGCTGCTGCTTCTGAAATTAATTGAGCTGCATAAGGTGTAGATTTTTTAGAACCTTTAAATCCTATTGCTCCTGCACTAGATCAAGAAAGAACATTTCCTTTTTCATCACTAACTGTAACAATTGTGTTGTTAAAAGTAGAATGAATATGCGCAATACCTTTAGGAATATTTTTCTTAATTTTTTTCTTAGCTTGTGGTTTTGGATTTGCCATGATTATTTTCCCTTCTTTCTACTTTCTATTTTTTCTTATTAGCTACAGTTTTTCTTGGACCTTTAACAGTTCTTGCATTAGTTTTTGAAGATTGTCCTCTAACAGGTAAACCTTTACGGTGTCTTAGTCCTCTGTAACTTCCAATTTCCATTAAACGTTTAATATTTAATGATACTTCTCTACGTAATTCACCTTCAGTTTTGTATTTTGAAATTTCAATAGAGATATTTTTGATTTGTTCTTCTGTTAAATCTTTTACTCTGATATCTTCAGAAATGTTTAAAGTTTTTAAAACACTTTGAGCAGTTGGTAGCCCTATTCCATAAATATAAGTTAAAGAAACAACAACTCTTTTATTATTTGGGATTTCTACTCCACTAATACGAGCCATATTCTAGGGTATCCTTTCTAATTTATTAATTAAACAATTATCCTTGTCTTTGTTTGTGTTTTGGAGTAACACAAATGATCATTACACGGCCTTTACGTCTAATTACACGGCATTTGTCACAAATTTGCTTGACTGATGATCTAACTTTCATCTTTAAAACCTCCATATTTTTTAAAATAAAACAATAATCGTTTAAATGATTTAAATTGTTTTAAAATAACTACTTACCAATTTTTCTATAAGTAATTCTTCCACGTGTCATATCATATGGTGAAATTACAATAGTTACTTTATCTCCAGGTAAAATGCGGATGTAATGCATGCGGATTTTACCTGACACGTGGGCATTAATAACTACACCATTTTCTAATTTCACTTTAAATTGGGCATTAGGCAATACTTCAACAACAGTGCCTTCAAATTCCATTTCTGTTTCTTTAGCCATCGATAATGCACCTATCTTTCTGTTTTAGTTAGTACTTCACAACCATCTTTTGTAATTAAAATTGTATGTTCAAAATGAGCTGTTGTACTATGATCAGCTGAATACACTGTTCATTTATCATCTGCAACTTTAGTTTTATAAGTACCTATTTGAACCATTGGTTCAATACAAATAACCATACCTTCTTGCAATCTAATTCCTGTATTTGGTATTCCATAATTTGGAATATAAGGATCTTCATGTAAAGCTAAACCAATTCCATGACCAGTATAATCTCTAGGAACACTAAAATTAAACGATTCAACATAATTTTGAATAATTGAACCAATTGTTCCAACTCTTATTCCTGGTTTTAATTCAGTTATTGCTAGTTCTAGTGCCTGTTCAGTGACCCTTATAAGTATATCATTTTTTTTATTTTTTGCAATTCCACAAACCATAGTAAAAGCACTATCTGCATGTCATTTTTGATACATGCAACCAGCATCAATACTTACAACATCTCCATCAAGTAATACTCGATCTCTTGGAATACCATGAATCAGTTGATCGTTAATTGAAATGCAAATAGTTTTTGGAAATCCTTGATAATTTTTAAAATTAGATTCACATCCATTTTGTTTAATAAATTCTTCAAAAGCTTTATCTAAATCTAAACAATTAACACCAGGCTTAATCATTGATTTTAATAAATTTAGACCTTTTGCTAAAACTTGGCCTGCTATTTTCATTTTTTCAATTTGCTCTTGATTTTTAATTGTTATCATTAAATTTTTAATTCTCCTTTGATTTGATTAAAAACTTGTTCAGCTGATAAATTATCTGCTTTAATTTCAATAAATTTAGAATTAGTTTTAAAATAATCAATTAAAGGTAAAGTTTGTTCATTATAAGTTTGTAGTCTTATTTTAACTTTATCTAAACTATCATCACTTCTTTTAACTAATTTGGTATTATCAAAATCACAAAGATCTTCTTGTTTTGGTTTTCTAGTTTCTAAATTAAAACTAGCTTTACAAAATGGGCAAACCAATCTATTTGTAATTCTTTTAATTAAAATTTGATCATTTACATCTATATAAAATACATAATCAATTTTTTTATTATATAAATCTAACATTTTTTCTAGTGATTTAGCTTGTTCTAAAGTTCTTGGGTATCCATCAAAGATTAATTTATTATTAGTATGTTTTAAAAATTGACTAACGATTTGATTAACAATTTCATCTGGAACATATTTACCAGCATTCATATACTCTTGACACTTTAAACCCAATTCTGTATTTAATGAAATTTCTTTTCTCATTAAATCACCAGTTGATACTTGAATAAAATTTAATTTATTTACTAGTTGTTCTGCTTGTGTTCCTTTCCCACAACCAGGTGCTCCTAACAGCATAATGTTCATATATAAAATTCCTTTTTAATAACATTATAAATGTATTTTATAATAATCTATATTCTAAATAAAATAAGATAATAAAATACTTTAGTTTATATAAAATAACAATAAAGTAAAAAAGGCATATTGCCTTTTTATCAAATATGAGATGTTTTATTCTTATTAATATTATTAGTGAATTTTTCTTTTTTCTTCTCAATAAAGTTTTGTTGAATAATTCTTCCTTTTAATTGTTGAACAGTTTGAATAGCAACTGAAATACAAATAATTAATCCAGTTCCACCAATTGCAAGATTTGATGGAAGTTGAGTTAATTTTGAAATTACATAAGGTAATAATGCAATTATTGCTAAAAATACTGATCCTACAACTGATAATCTATTAATAATACCAGTTAAATATTTTGTAGTATCTTTTCCTGGTTTAATACCTGGAATAAATGTTCCAGATTTTTGGAAGTTTTCAGCAATTTTTTCTGGATTAATTTGGACTTGAGAATATAAGAATGTAAATAACACGATTAGGATTCCAAATATTGAAATACCTCACCAAGTATTAAATGATAAATAATCTCTTGTAAATATAACAAATCCACTATCTGGGTTAACTGCTTCTATAATTTGAGAAATTGTAATCGGGGTTGAAATAATTGCTGATGCAAAAATAACAGGAATAACTCCAGCATTATTTAACTTTAATGGTAAATATGGAGTATGTTCACTAGAATCTGTTAATCCTGATCCAGTTTGCTGAATTGGGATTTTTCTCTCAGCTTCATTCATAATTACAACTGATAGAATTACTAGTAAAAATACACTAATATAAATCATAAAGTTTAATAATCCTGAAAAAAAGATATTTGCTTCTTCACCAGAATTTGATACTCAATATTCAAATGTTGATTTTAAGTTTGATGGCATTGAAATAATAATACCTATAAAAATTACTATTGAAATTCCATTACCAATACCTTTTATAGTTATTTGATCGGCAATTCATAACATAAAAAACGAACCACCTAGCATTACTAAAGGAATCAAAATGTAATAAAATGCTGAATTTGCTATAGCATTAGTGTTATCTCAACCAGGAATAATTAATCCTTGACTTGATAAAGTAAAAATAGTTGCTTCAGCTTGCATTAACGCAAATGGAATCATAATAATTTTTGTTAATTTATCAAGTTTTTTTCTTCCTCTTTCACCAGATTTTGATCATCTTGTCAAAACAGGAATCACATCTGTTGATAAAAGTTGCACAATAATTGAAGCAGTAATATAAGGAGAAACTCCTAAAGCTAATATTGAAAATCTTCCAATACTTCCTCCACCTAATGTTGAAAGTAATTGAAAAAATTGAATTCTACTAGAATCAGTTGCAAATCTTTTATCTAAAGTTACTCCAGGAACAGTTATATAAACGCCAAGTCTAATAATAACAAGAGCTAATAATGTAAAAAGAATTCTATAAATTAAATCTTTATTTTTTGTAAAAAAACTTAATTTAAAAAGATTTTTCTTTTTATTAGATGATTTAAAAGTACTTTTTTTATCAACTTTATTAGCAGGTTTTTTAATAACCATTAAATCACCTCTACTTTTCCTCCCAATTTCTCAATTGCATCTTTAGCTGCTTTTGAGATTTTGTTAACTTTTACATCAACTTTTTTAGTTAATGTACCATTAGCTAATATTTTAATTAATGATGTACTATTTTTAATAACTTTGCAATTGATTAAATTTTCGTGATTAATCACTTCTAATCCTAAAGTTTCTAAATCACTTAGATTTAAAATAGTGTATTGTTTTTGATTTAATGAAGTAAATCCAACTTTTGGAAGTCTTCTAAATAATGGTGTTTGACCACCTTCAAACCCAGGACGAACCCCTCCGCCTGAACGAGAATTTTGACCTTTATGTCCTCTAGTAGCTGTTTTTCCTTTTCCAGAAGCCATACCTCTACCCACTCTAGTAGCTTCTTTTTTACTACCTGGTGTGTATTTTAATTCATTTAATTTCATTAATTATGACTCCTTTCTACTATTCAACTGAATTTTCAGCTTCATTTTTAATCATTGGTTCAGTTACGACATCTTCTTTTTTAACTTTTTTAGAAGTCATTTTTTTAGTTGTTGATTTAGATGGTCTTTTTTCAAGATTCTTAGTTTCAGCAGTTTTTTCAACTAACACAACTTTTTGTTTATCAAAAGTTTTACCATATCTTAATTCTTGAACTCTTTTTAAGGTTTGCATTGAACTTAGTCCTTCAAAAGTAGCTCTAATCATATTAATTGCATTATTGCTTCCTAGTGATTTAGCATAAACATCTGAAATTCCTGATAATTCAATAACTGCACGAGCTGGTCCACCAGCAATAATACCAGTACCAACTTTAGCTGGTTTAATTAAAATTTTACCTGCTCCAAAAGTTCCTAAAACTTCATGTGGGACAGTTGTATTTCTTAAAGTTACACTTATTAAGTTTTTCTTAGCTTCTTTAATTGCTTTTTTAATTGCTTCTGGAACTTCATTAGCTTTTCCAGTTCCCATTCCAACTAAACCTTTTTTATTTCCAACAACTACAACTGCTGCAAATCTAAAATGACGACCACCTTTAGTTACTTTTGTAACACGTCTAATTGTTACAACTTTTTCTTCAAACTCATCTTTTACTACTTTTTGTCTAGATGATGGTCTTGATTTTCTTTCAAATCTTTTATTATTTTCTTGTTTTGGAGTAGAAGCTTTTTCAACATTAGAATTCATTTCTGATGATGTTTCTACTACATTCATTTCTTCAGTCATAATCTCTTCTACCCTTTCTTAAAATTTTAATCCATTTTCTCTTGCTTTTTGAGCAAATGCTTTTATTTTTCCATGATATAAATAACCATTACGGTCAAATACTACTTGATTAATGTTAGCTGCTAAAGCTTTTTTGGTTAATTCTTCAGCAACTTTTTCAGCAGCTTCAATATTAGATTTATTTTTTAAATCCATTTTTAATGTAGAAGCAGATACTAATGTAACTCCTTTAGTATCATCAATAATTTGAGCATAGAAATTAGTATTTGATTTAAATACATTTAATCTAGGTCTTTCAGCAGTACCAACAACTTTATGTCTTACTCTGAAATGTCTACGTTTTCTAGCTTGAGTTTTAGTAAATTTCATACTTAGTAATCCCTAAGCTCTGGTACTATTTACCAGCTGCTTTCCCTTCTTTTCTAATAATAGTTTCATTTTTGTATTTAATTCCTTTACCTTTATATGGTTCAGGTTTTCTATATGCTCTAATATTTGCTGCTACTTGACCAACTAATTGTTTATCAATTCCACTAATAGCTAATTCAGTTGGTTTAACTGCTTGAATCACTACACCATCAGGAATTTCAAATTCAACAGGATGTGAATAACCTAAACTTAAATTTAATTTAGAACCATTAACTGCAGCTTTATACCCAACCCCAGTAATTTGTAATTCTTTTTTAAATCCTTCACTAACTCCAGTCAACATACCTTGTAGTAATGAATTAGTAGTTCCGTGTAATTGTTTTGTATGTTTTTGTTCATTTAATCTTTTAGTGATTAATTTGTTTTCTTCAACTTCAATTTTGATTAAAGGTGAAAATTGTTTTGATAAAGTTCCTTTAGATCCTGTAATTGTTACTAAATTGTTTTCTGCTATTTTAACTTCAACACCATTTGGAATTTGCAATAATCTATTACCTATACGAGACATATTAAACTCCTATTATCAAATGAATGCTAGAACTTCTCCACCAGCATTAGCTAGTCGAGCTTTTTTACCAGTCATTATTCCTTGTGATGTTGAAACAATTGAGATACCTAATCCGTTTAATACTTGTGGAATTTCATTAGCTTGTGCATAAACTCTTAAACCTGGTTTAGAAATTTTCTTTAATCCTTGAATTACTCTAGTTTTTCCTTGGTACTTTAATTCAATATTAATAGTTTTTTTAACATCACCTTCAACAGTGAAGTCTGAGATAAATCCTTCTTCTTTTAAAATTCTTGCTATTTCTAATTTTACTTTGCTAGAGGGAACACTTACAGTTTTTAAGTATCTTTGATTAGCATTTCTAATTCTAGTTAGCATATCTGCAATAACATCTGTTGTCATACTTTTGAATCTTCTCTCTTTCTATCATGAAGCTTTTTTAATACCAGGAATTTGTCCTTCATAAGCAAATTTTCTAAAACATAAACGGCAGATTCCAAATTTCTTTAACACAGCATGAGGTCTTCCACAATGATTACAACGTGTATAATTTCTAACATTAAACTTTTGATGTTTAGCTTGTTTAACTTTTAATGATTTTTTAGCCATTATAATATCTCCCTTGTTCTATTTTTCAAATGGCATTCCTATTTTTTGTAGTAATGCAAATGCTTCTTTATTTGTTTTAGCAGAAGTTACAATAGTAATATCCATACCACGTAATCTAATAACTTTATCATAATCTACTTCTGGAAAAATAATTTGTTCTTTAATTCCAGTTGTAAAGTTTCCAAACCCATCAAATGAAGTTTTTGAAACTCCTCTAAAGTCACGTACTCTTGGTAAAGCAACATTAATTAACTTATCTAAAAAGTCATACATCTTTTTACCTCTTAAAGTAACTTTAGCACCAATTGCCATACCTTCTCTTAATTTAAATACAGCTAATGATTTTTTAGCTTTTGTAACAATTGGTTTTTGTCCAGATAATTTTTCTAGTTCAGATATAGCTGCATCTAATTTTTTAGGATCTGTTGTAGCATCTCCTATTCCCATGTTAATTACAATTTTTTGGATTTTTGGAACTTGCATTATTGATTTGTAATTTAATTCTTTAAATAATTCAGGAACAATTTGATCTTTGTATTTAATTTCTAATCTTGATTTCATACTAATTTATTTCCTTTCTTATTTAGCTGTTTTAATTTGAGTTTTAGATTTTCTAGCTATACGAACTTTTTTACCATCAATAATTTCAAATCCTACTTTTGTAACTTGATCTTTATTTTTTGGGTCTTGTAATGCAACATTTGATATATGAAGTTTTGCAGGAATATCTTTTATTCCACCTTCACTATCTTCATTAGTTGGCTTAACATGTTTTTTAACTGTTATACCTTGAACTGAAACTCATTGTTTATCTTTTGTAATTGAAGTAATTGGTCCAATTTGTCCTTTGTGTGAACCAGCGATTACTTTAACTACATCACCTTTTAAAATTCTTGACTTTGCCATAAACTGGTTCCTCCTATAATACTTCTGGAGCTAAAGATGCAATTTTTGCAAATCCAGCTTCTTTAATTTCACGTGCTATTGGACCAAAAATACGAGTTCCACGTGGTGTTTTATCTTCTTTAATTAATACTGCTGCATTTTCTGAGAATTTAATATAAGTACCATCTTCTCTTCTTAATTCACGAGTAGTTCTAACAATTACTGCTTTTACAACTTGACCTTTTTTAATAATTGCACCTGGAGTTGCAGAAATTACTGAGCAAATAATAATATCACCAATGCCTGAAAATTTTCTAACTGAACCACCTAGATTACGAATAACACGAACTTCTTTAGCACCTGAGTTATCTGCTACTTTTAATTTAGATAATGTTTGAATCATATTTTTTATCTCCTATTATAAAGTTGCTTTTTCAATAACTCTAACTAATCTAAAGTTTTTAGTTTTTGATAAAGGACGTGTTTCCATAATTTCAACTTTATCACCCATTTGAGCAACTTGGTTTTCATCATGTGCTTTATATTTTTTAGAATATTTAACTCTTTTTTTATAAATTGGGTGGTTTTTATAAGTTTCAACTAATACAGTAATAGTTTTATCCATTTTATCTGATACAACCTTACCAATTAGTACTCTTCTACTATTTCTTTGCATTATTTAGTTTCTCCTTTAGTATCAGGTTCAACAGTTTCTTGTTCAGCTGCTTGCATTGCTTTTTGAATATCAGCTTCATTTAACTCAGTTTGGTTTTGTTGACCATATTGCTCTTCTAAGAATTTTCTTTGTTTTGCTCTAACTTCTTTTCCAGCTTTTTCTGCTTTTTCAACAGCTTTGTTGTAATCTGCTTTAATAACTTTATTAGTGTTTTCTCCACTTAAACGTTTTTCTGATAATGCTAATTCAATTCTTGCAATTTCTTTTTTAATTTCTTTAATACGGTGAGTTTGTTCTAAACTTCCAACTGCTGCTTGAAATTTTAAAGCAAATAATTCAGCTCTTTTTGATTCATTTGTTTTAATTAACTCATCAACAGATAGATTTCTTAGATCTAACATTTTTGATTTAGACATTAATTTTCACCTCTTTTAACAAATTTACAACGAATTGGTAATTTATGCATTGCTAGTCTTAAAGCTTCTCTAGCTACTTGCTCATTAACTTGAGCAATTTCAAACATAATTGTTCCTTTTTTAACTACTGCTACTCACTTTTCAGGATTTCCTTTTCCTGATCCCATACGAACTTCAGCAGGTTTTTTAGTCATTGCCATATGTGGGAAAATTCTCATTCAAATTTTTCCATCACGTTTCATATAACGTGTCATAGCAATACGTGCAGCTTCTATTTGATGATTATCAATTCACGCACCATCTAAAGCCATTAAACCAAATTCACCAAAGTTAATTTCTTTAGCTCCTTTAGCTTTTCCTTCATAACTAACTCTATGAGGTTTACGATATTTTGTTCTTTTTGGTTGTAACATAACTATCTTTTTCCTCCTTTATTAGTTCTTGGTTTTGCCATTATTTGTGAATTATTCATTCTTTCTTTTTTAAATACTTCACCATGATTAATTCATACTTTAACTCCAATTTGACCATATGTTGTTGGAGCTTCATATAAAGCATAATCAATATTATTTCTTAAAGTTGAAAGTGGTACTGAACCTTCTAAATATCCTTCAGTACGAGCCATTTCAACTCCACCTAATCTTCCACTTACAGCAGTTTTAATTCCTTTAACTCCAGCTTTTAAAGCTTTTTTAATAGCTAATTTTTGAACTGTTCTAAATGAAGCACGGTTTGAAATTTGTTCACCAATTCATCTAGCAACTAAAGTTGCATCTGCATCAGGACTTTTAATTTCAATAACTCTAACATTAACAATTAATTTTTTATTTTTAACAGTTTTTCTAACAGCTAAAACAATTTTTTCGATGTTTTTACCTTCTTGACCTAAAACGATAGCTGGACGAGCAGTTTTGATAAATAAAGTTAGATCTTTTGTAGTTCTTTCAATATCAATTTTTGAAACAGCTGCATCTTTTAATAATTTAAATAAAGCAGTACGGATTTTGATATCTTGATCTAATCATTTAACATATTGATCTTTTTCAGCATATCATCTGTTTTCTCAATCTCTAACGATTCCTAAACGTAAAACGTTTGGTGATACTTTTTGTCCCATTTCCTAACTATCCTTTCTTATTTTTCATCACTAACTACAATCACAACATGACTAGTTCTTTTAAAAATTTCATATGCTCTACCATGAGCTCTAGGTCTAAAACGTTTTAAAGTTGGTCCTTCATTAACAAAAATTGTTTTAACATATAACTTATCTGCTTCCATACCATTATTATTAACAGCATTAGCAACTGCTGAATTTAATAATTTTAAAATTGGTTCAGCAGCATCTTTGTTTAGATTTTTTAAAGTAGCAACTGCAACTGATACAGCTTTGTTTCTGATTGTATCTGCAACTAATCTCATTTTTCTAGGAGAGATACGAATCATACTTAATTTTGCTTTTGCTTCCATTGTTTAATTCTTATCCTTCCTATTATTTTTTCTTACCTTTGTCATCACCATGACCACCGAATTTACGAGTTGGAGCAAATTCACCTAATTTATTTCCAACCATATCTTCAGTAATATAAACTGGAATAAATTCTTTTCCATTATAAACACCAAATGTTTTACCGATGAATTCAGGGAAAATAGTTGATCTACGTGATCAAGTTTTAATTACTTCACCATCTTTTGCTGCTGTAACTTTTTTAAACAAACTTTCATCAACAAAAGGTCCTTTTTTTAATGATCTTGCCATATTATCTTCTATTCTCCTTTCTTATTTTTTATTACTACGTTTTCTTACAATTAGTTTTTCTGAAGTTTTTTTAGTGTTTCTTGTTTTTACACCTAAAGCTTTCTTACCTCATGGAGTAACTGGAGACTTACGACCAATTGGAGCACGTCCTTCTCCTCCACCATGTGGGTGATCGTTTGGATTCATTACAGAACCTCTAACAGTTGGACGAATACCTCTTCATCTATTACGTCCTGCTTTTCCTCAGTTAACTAAATTGTATTCTTCGTTTCCTACTTCACCGATTGTTGCATAACATTCAGATAAAACTTTTCTAACTTCTCCAGATGATAAACGTAAAGTTACATATCTTCCATCATCATCTTTTCCTAAAAGTTGAACTGATGAACCAGCACTTCTTGCAATTTGTCCACCTTTTCCAGGTTTTAGTTCTACATTATGAAGTAAAGTTCCTTCAGGAATATTTTTTAATGGTGCTGAATTACCAACTTTAATATCAGCATTTTCACTAGCAACCACTTTCATTCCTACTTGCATTCCTTTTGCAAATAAGATATAACGTTTTTCTCCATCTACATAATTTACTAAACAAATAAATGCATTTCTATTTGGATCATATTCAATTGTTGAAATTGTTCCAAAAATATCTCTTTTATTTCTTTTAAAATCAATAATACGGTATTTTTGTTTGTGTCCTCCACCTTTATGGCGAGTAGTAATTAATCCGCGATTATTTCTTCCGGCTTTAGAGCTTTTAGAAACAACTAATGACTTTTCAGGATTATTTTTTGTTGTTAAAACAGCTGAATAGTCAATTGTAGTCATATTTCTACGACCATTAGTTGTTGACTTATACTTTTTAATTGCCATATTTTTCCCTTTCTATTTTGATGCGCTTATAATAATTTATCCGGGTCGATTTTTCTATAAGTCGCTTAGCACGTCTAATTTTTGACCTTCTTTTAATGTAATGATTGCTTTTTTATACAATGGTTTTTTACCAACATATTTTCCTAATCTTTTTTCTTTAGCATCATAATTAATAGTTCTAACTGATTCAACTTTTACTTCAAAGATTTCTTCAAAAGTTTTTTTAATTTGAACTTTATTAGCTTTTTTGTCAACTAAGAATGTATACACATTATCTTTATGACCAGAAAATGATTTTTCAGTCAATACTGGTTTTTTTAATACTTCAGTTATGTGCATTATGCGTATACCTCCTCAACTGCAACAGCAGCTTCTTCTGTAATTAGTAATTTAGTAGCATTTAATAAATCAAACACATTTAGTTGGTTAGCAGAAATTGTTTTAACTCCAGTAATATTATTTGAAGATTTAACTACTAATTCTTCTTTTTCTTTTGTAACAATTAATGTTTTTTGATCATCAATTTTTAAATTTTTCATTACTAAAACCATTTCTTTTGTTGATGGCTTAGCAAAGTCAAATTTGTCAACGATTACAAGATTATTTTCTTTAACTTTTAAAGATAAAACTGATCTAAAAGCTAAAGCTCTTACTTTTTTATTAACAGATTTTTTATAGTTAATATCTGGTGTTGGTCCAAATGTAACTCCCCCACCTTTTCATTGTGGAGCTCTAATTGATCCTTGACGAGCACGACCTGTTCCTTTTTGTTTTCAAGGTTTACGTCCTCCTCCAGATACTTCAGCACGGGTTTTAACTTTTTTAGTTCCTTGTCTTAAAGCAGTTTGTTGACTTATTACAGTATCATAAATAGCTTGTTGATGAGGTTCAATTCCCCACACATAATCATTTAAGGCAATTTCTTTAATTTCATTACCTTTAGTGTCTAAAACTTGTAATTTCATTTCTTACCTCAACTATGCTTGAACTGATGCATTTCTATTTAATAATTCAACTGCTTGTTTAGAACTCATACCTTTTACATTTTGCTTAATTTGTACAAAACTATTTTTAGGTCCAGGAATTGATCCTTTGATCAACATAATATTATTAGTTTGATCAATGACAATAATTTCTAAATTTTGAATAGTTCTTTTTACATTACCCATGTGCCCTGGCATTTTTTTTGATTTAAAAATACGGTTAATGATTGCTCCCATTGAACCAATTCCTCTATGATATCCTGAACCATGAGCCATTGGTCCTCTTGAGTAATTATGTCTTTTAATTCCTCCAGCAAATCCTTTACCTTTTGAAATTCCTGTAACATCAACGTATTCACCAGAAACAAAGATATCACTAACATTAATAACTTGTCCGATTTCATATCCTTGCATATTTCTGATTTCTTTTACGAAGCGCTTAGGATTTGAATTAGCTTTTTTAAAGTGTCCTAATTCAGGTTTATTTACTAAGTTAACTCTTTTATCAGTAGTACCTAATTGCACAGCAACATAACCATCACTGTCAATAGTTTTAACTTGTAAAACTGTGTTTGGTAGAACTTCAACTACTGTTACTGGAACTAATTGACCAGAATTAGTAAATACTTGAGTCATTTCTACCTTACGACCTAAGATTCCTTTCATTTTATTTCCTCCTAATTGATAATCACGTATATTCTGCTATTTGATATTTTGTTGTTTTTTAAATAAATAGAAGATTATAATTTAATTTCAATATCAACACCACTTGGCAATTGAACTCTTTTTAGAACATCCATTGTTGCTGCAGTTGGATTTAAAATTTCTAATAATCTTTTATGTGTTCTCATTTCAAATTGTTCACGAGAGTCTTTGTATTTATGAACAGCTCTTAAAATGGTAATAACTTGTTTTTCTGTTGGTAGTGGAATTGGTCCTCTAACTTTAGCTCCAGTACCTTCAGCAGCTTGAATGATTTTAGTAATGCTTTGATCAACAATAGCGTGATCATAACCTTTTAACTTAATTCTCATCTTGTTTTCTGCCATACTAACCTCCTAAATTTACTAATTTAATCAACAACCCCTATGGGTGTGTTGTAAAAAAGCACACAAAATATACATGCAATTAAAATTCTATACTTTTTTATATAAAAATACTAGATATACTTCAATTATTTTTTAATTATTTAATAAGCTAAATACTTTAATTACTTTTAATAATCTGAAGACTAAAATTTTAACTAAAAAACAAAAAAATTACATCAATTTGATGTAATTCTAACATTATATATCCTTTAATTTATATTTTTTAATTAACACTAATTAATTATTTTAAACATTTATTAAAAAACTTTAAAACCTGGAGTATCAGCTTTTTTATCTAATAATTCCTTTAGTTCTTGATCTAATTTTAAAATTGAAATTGAAAACCCACCCATTTCAATTGAAGTCATAAAGTTACCAACAAAAGTTTTATAAATTTTAATACCTTTATTAGTTAAAACATCATTTAAATGATTATTAATTACAAGTAATTCCATTTCAGGAGTAGCACCCATTCCATTAATCATAACTGCTACTTGTTCATCTTTATTAATTTGTATATTATTTAAAATTTTATCAGTTAAAGTATCTACAATTTGATCTGCTGGTTTTAATTTATCTCTATAAACTCCAGGTTCACCATGAATTCCAATTCCAATTTCCATTTCATCTTCATTTAATGAAAAATTAGATTTACCAGCAGCAGGAACAATACATGGAGATATTGCCATTCCCATAGTTCTAACATTATTTATTACTTTTAAAGCAACTTGTTTTACTTCTTGTAAACTAGCTCCCATTTCAGCTTTAGCACCAGCTATTTTATGAACAAAAACAGTACCAGCTACTCCTCTTCTTCCAGCAGTATATAAACTATCTTCAACAGCTACATCATCATTAACAACTACACTATCAACTTCAATTCCTTCCATACTTGCCATATCTTGAGCCATTTCAAAATTTAAAATATCACCAGTATAGTTTTTAATAATTAATAATACTCCTTTATTAGCATTACAACTTTTAATTGCTTGATAAACTTAATCTGGTGTTGGTGAAGTAAATACAGCTCCAGCAACAGCAGCATCTAACATTCCATATCCAACATATCCAGCATGTGCTGGTTCATGACCAGAACCTCCACCACTAACTAAAGCTACTTTATCTTTTTTAATATCATCATTTCTAATAATTACATCAAAACCTTCAACTCTTTTTAATTTATTTGGATAAGCTTTAACTAAACCTTCTAACATTTCATTAACTAATGTTTCAGGACTATTTATTAACTTTTTCATATCTACCTTTCATTTTTGAATTTTGTTTATTAGACTTACTTAAATTATACTATTTAATAAAATTGATATGAATTTTACAAATTTCACATACTGAAATATGTTTTAACTAATTGCACTTTAAAACTACTACTTGATAAGGTTTAATTTGTTTAAAGCTTTTATAATTATTAAAAATAACTTTTAAATTTAAAAATTGATTTAATTTATTAGAACTAATTTTTAAATCAGATAAATTAATAATTACTAAATATTTTTCGTTTAAATAAGTTCTATAAAAACTTAAAACATTAGGGTTCAAATTAATAAATTCAATATCTCCATAACTAAAAGCTAAATGTTTTTTACGTAATCTAATTAGTTTTTGATAAGCTTTAAAAATTGATTGAGACTTTGAATAATCTTTTTTAAAGTTAATATCTAAATAATTATTATTTACATCTATTCAAGGTCTATGAGAAGAAAATCCAGCATATAAACTATCATCTCATTGCATAACAGTTCTTGAATTATCTCTTGATCTATTACTAATAATATTTAAAATTTCTTCTTTTTTTAAACCTTTATTTTTTAAGATCTTATAATAGTTAATTGATTCAACATCTTTTAATTGATTAATATTTGAATAATTATTGTTTAACATTCCAAACTCTTCACCTTGATATAAATAAGGCGTACCTCTTAATAATAAAACTACACTAGCTAAACTAGTTGCTGATTGATAATAATAATTTTTATAATCACCAAACCTGCTAATAACTCTTGGTTGATCGTGATTGTTTAAAAAATTAGCAGATCATGCGTTATTTTTTTGAAAAGCAATTTGTTGAGTTTTAATCATTTTAACTAGTTGTTTTGGGTCATATTTTTTAATTTGTCATTTATCATTATTTAAATAATCAACTTTTAAATGATGAAACATAAATACCATATCTAATTCTTTAGATTCTTTTTTAGTATATAAAATTGCTTGTTTTAATGAAGTTGAAGATAATTCTCCAACTGTTATTACATCATTTTTTAAACTATAAGTTTTACTAGCCATTTCTTTTATATATTTATGAACTAGTGGTCTATCAGTATAATATTTTCTACCATCACCAATCAAATCATCTTTAAAAGTTTTTGGTTTTGAAATTAAATTAATAACATCAAATCTTAAACCTTTAACACCTTTATCTAATCAATAATTAATAATTTTAAAAATATCATTTCTTAAAGCTTTATTTTTCCAATTTAAATCAGCTTGAGTTTTATCAAATAAGTGTAAATAGTATTTATCTAATGTTTTATTATATTCTCATACTGATCCACCAAACTTACTTGTTCAATTATTTGGTAATTTATTTTTATTATCTACAAATATAAAGCGGTTTTTATATTTTTTATTAGTTAAAGCTTTTAAAAATCACTCATGTTCAGTTGAACAATGATTAAAAATCATATCCATCATAATATAAATATTTCTTTTTTTAGCTTGATTAACTAAGTTATTAAAATCAGTCATACTACCAAACATTGGATCAATTTTTTTATAATCACTAACATCATATCCATTATCTTTTTTAGGAGATAAATAAATTGGATTTAATCAAATAAAATTCACACCTAGTTTTTTTAAATAATCTAATTTTTTAATAATTCCTTGTAGATCACCAATTCCATCATTATTAGTATCATAAAAAGATTGTGGATGAATTTCATACACAATCGCTTCTTTATAATTAATTTTTTTCATTTAAATATTATTTTTTAATTTTAATGATGGGATCGGTTTTAACATTTAATAAATCATTACGTAGTTTAACAAAGTTAGGTAGAGTTCCTAAAAATCAAGTTAATATCATAGTAACAATAGTTGTTAATATTGCACTTATCATAAATCAAGTATATCCAGATCCAATTCAAGTTGTAACTCCTTTAACTTTTGAACTAGCTTGAATTGATAAAACTCCTAATCAAGCACCAACTCCAATACCATTTGAAGTTACTCCTGAAATTATTAATAATAAAGCACCTGTTGCAGATCCAATAATTGCTGCTATAAATGGATATAAGAAACGTAAATTAATTCCATACATTGCTGGTTCAGTTACTGCTAGATAAGCTGAAACAGTAGCTGAAGCTCCAGCATCTTTTACTTTTTGATGTTTTCTATTTAAAATAGTAAACATTAATGACGCACTACCTTGTGCAATATTTGACATACATAAAATTGGGAAAATAAATGAACCACCAATTGTTGCTGTGTTTTGAATCATTACAGCATTATACATTGTATGTAATCCAATAACAACAGTTGGAGCATATAATAATCCAAATATTGGGGCAAAGAAATATTTTGCAATTGGATGAGTTAATGCTCAACTTGAAGCAACTGAAATTGCAGAACCAATTACAAATCCAATAGGACCAATAATTGCTAATCCAACAGTATATGATAATACAATAACTAATAATGGAACAAAGATTTGTTTTAAAATAGCAGAAATAATTTTATTTAATCCTTTTTCTAAATAAACTCCAAAAAATGCTACACCAATTGCTGGTATTACTTGAGCAGTATATTGAAGTTTTCAAGGGAATTTAAATGCACCAAAATCAAAAGCAGGGGCATCTTTAAATATTCAAATGCTATCTTTTGCTAATGCTGAAATAGCATAAATATTTTCTAATGGTGGTAATAATAAAGTAAGTCCAATAATAATTCCTAATACTGGAGAACCATCCATTTTTTTAAATATTGACCAGCAAATTGCTACTGGTAAATATCAAAAGACTGCTTGAGCAGGAATTCATAAAAATTCATTTAAACCTTTTACAAATGCTGATAAAGCAACTAATGATTTACCTTCACCAGTTCAATCAGTTTCTAAAATGTTTCTAAATCCTAAAATTAACCCACCAGCTACTAGTGCTGGAATTAAAGGAATAAATATTTCTGAAAAATGACGTAATAAACGTTGATAAAATTTTTGATTTGATTTTTGTTTTGCAGTTATACTTTGAGAGTTTGAATCACTTGTTTGTGGTTGTTGATTAGTTAAATAATTTTTAAATTCTTTGTAATAATTTGTTACATCAACACCAATCACAACATGATAAGCACCAACAGGTTTAACTACTCCTTTAACATTATCTAAAGCTTCAATTGCTTTAGTATCTGCCTTAGAATTATCTTTTAAAACTAATCTAAGGCGAGATATACAATGAGTATATGAAACAATGTTGTCAGCTCCACCAAGTAAACTAACTAGTTCTTTAACTTCTTCTGTATATGATTTTTTTGCCATAAAGACCTCATAATATGGAATTGTTTCCACACTACAATTATATAATAAAAAATGAAACTAAAATTTTATCTATCTAAAACTTTAATTTCATAATTTAAGTATTTTTCATTTTTTTCATCTATAGGTTTATTATTTAAAATTTTATTAATACTCTCATTTATTCTTTGTACTAGATTTTGATAATCAATAGCTATACAGTATTGTTTTTCAAAAATCGGTAATAACAAACTATTTTTTTGATAAATATCAGTTAAAGTAATGTTTTTAAACTTTTGATTAACTATATATTTTAATAAAATTTTATGACAAGTATGAGTTCCACAAATAATGATTTTGTTATTTAGATTTAATTCTTTTATTAAATTATAAATACTAGTTTCACTATTATGTTCAAAAAATAAATAATCAAATTTAATATTTTTATTTTTAAATCAATTATTTAAACTATAAAAACGATCATATCCAGTTGATTTATTAGTTTCAGGTTTTTCACCAATATATAAAATTTGTTTTTGATGATCAAATTCATTTTGATTATTCATAGTTTCTAGTAACGAGATCATCATTTCTTGATCATTATTAATAAAATAAAACTTTCCTCAATCTTTTCCATAACTAATAAAAGGAATAGTAATTTTTTTTAAATAATCTCTAATTTTTAAATCATCACTAATAGCAAATAAAACTAAAGCAGCCGGTTTTCTTGCTACTACTTTTTTTAAGTATTTTAAATAAGTTTCTTGATTATAAGTAGTTTGAATTACAAATACCATTGTTTCAGAAAATTCTAATTGTAGGTACTTTAAGATTTTTTTAATAACAAAAGTATTACTTTTAGTTAAATCTGGAATTAAAAAATAAACTTCTTGAATTTTTCTTTTAATTGAATGAGCTGCAAAATTAGGTGAAAAATTATATTTTTCAACTACTTTTTTAATTAGTTCTTTTTTTTGATCACTAACATAACCATTATTAAAATAACGTGAAACTGTTCCAACTCCAACATTACATTCTTTTGCTATTGTACTTATTGAAATTTTTTTATTTTTCATTTTTAACTCTTTTAATAAATCAATTTTGTTTAATCATTGGACTAATAATTATAAATAAAACACAATAAGTAAATAAAACAGCAAAAAATAATATAAAAAAATAAGGAAAAGCAAAAGTTTTTACTCGTAAAAATTGAAATAATAATCCAACTACTAGTCCAATCAAAAAAAATATTAAATGATAAAATCAAGGAATTTTTTTAAATATTTTAGAGATCATTGTTTTATCTTTTGCTAAATTAAATTCATTCATACTTTTAGTCTCATAAATCTAAGTTTCTAAAATTATTTTATCATTTAAAAAAATAATACTTTTATTAGTTGATATATTACAAAACACTAGCACTTTTTTAAACAATTTTTAATTTTAATAGGTGAATTATGGATCAAAATAAAACAAATAATCTGATTTTAGCTGGAGCTATTATTTCAATAATCGGTTCTGTTATTTCAGTATTTTTACTTATTGGGTATCGCTTCCGTTTATATGTTTTATGTAAATATTTTATTTGGATATTATTTTCAATTTTTGGTGCTATTTTTAAAATCTTTTTTTAATTTCATAGGATTAGCAATTAGTTCTGTAATTTTAAGTATTTTATGTCTTGTTCCTAAATTTAAAAATAATAAAAAATTAGTTTTAACAGTTGATATATTTAATGTTGCTTTTGGATTTATTGCTGGGGGAGTTTTATTAATAATTGGAGCTAATAACATATCAAGTTCAGCAGTTATAAGTACTACAAATACAACTACTCAAATAATTAGTACTGAACCAATGAATAAAGAAATAATAAATCCAGAAATAGAAGAAAAAAATATTCATATTAAAAAATCAGAACAAAATCTAGACTCACTAAAAATTACTAAAAAACAATTTAAATATAAAAAAACTAATTTTAGCTAGATTAATTTTAAGTTTAATAGGGGCAATCATCGGATTTTTGATAAATATTTTTTATACATTTGATTTAACTCAGTTACACATATACATCAGACGACGTGAGATATATAGATATCTTGAGTCATTAATAATCGAAACGTCATTTTCAGCTTTTAATTCAATAGGTTTATTTACACTTTTAATTATGAGTATTGTAGGTTTATCAACTCTTAAAAAGAACAAAGATATTCTTTTAATATTTATAGTAGCTATAGCAATCCCATTATTTAATCCAATATTTATAAATTCATTTGGTGGAATACTAATTTTAGTAGGTGTAATTATTAAAAAGATAATTGAGCAAAAAGAAGAAATTATTCAAAAAATTACAAAATAAGTCATAATAATTTAATTAAATATATAACAATGTAAGTTTTAAAACTTACTTTTTTTATTTTTATTTACTGTAAAACAAAAAAAGAAGATCAAAATGATCTTCTTAAATTATGTAAATTAAATTCTTATATAAATAATTAATTTATCTTATTAGTAATATGAATGTCAAATAGAACAATTTGTAAGATATTTGGTTGTTTAAATTTTAAAAATAAAGAGCACAGTAGTGCTCGAGTTTTCTAATGGTGCTGACTATAGGAATCGAACCTACGACCTACTGATTACAAGTCAGTTGCTCTGCCTGCTGAGCTAAGTCAGCATAAATAAAAAATGGTGGAGTGTATAGGACTTGAACCTATGACCGCCTGCTTGTAAGGCAGGAGCTCTCCCAGCTGAGCTAACACTCCGAAAATATGGTAGCCTGTACGGGGTTCGAACCCGTGTGTCCACGGATGAAAACCGTGTGTGTTAACCGCTTCACCAACAGGCCAAGATAATGGCGGCTTTTACAGGGCTCGAACCTGTGACAAACCGGTTAACAGCCGGTTGCTCTACCTGCTGAGCTAAAAAGCCATATCTTTTAATTGGTCATATTTATCTAAGACACTAAAAATAATACCATTACTGATTATCATTTTCAAGATTTTACTTAATATTTTTTTATTTTTATAAATTATTTTTTAACTACCATAAATGTATTTATCATCTGAGTACTTTTGATTAAATTTTGAAAGTTTATCTTTAGTCATAACTGATTTTAAAGCATTTGCAAAATTTTGAGCATTTCCAACTTTTTTAACATCTCAAGAACTTAAATTTTGATTGAATTTATCTGCTGAAGAAAACATTCCATTCATCGATTCAACATTACCTGTATTTCACAAATTAATATCTTGATTAAAACTAGTAGCTTCAGTAAACATACCATCCATACTTTTAACTTTTGAAACATTTCAATTATTTAATGGCTGATTAAAACTTATAGCGCTTCTAAAAGTATAAGTTAGATCTGTTAAACTATCAGTCTTTCAATCATTTATATTTTGATTAAATGTTATTGCTCCATCAAACAAAAAATCCATATCAGTAACCTTTGAAACATTTCAGTTACCTATTGGTTGATTAAATTTTTCAGCTTCAAAAAACATAGCTGACATATTTACAACATTAGAAATATTTCAACTAGAAATATTTTGATTAAAGCTTTTTGCTAAATAAAACATGTTTTTTAAAGAAATAATGTTTTTAGTATCTCATTTGTCAATATTAGTGTCTTTTTTCATTTTTATTTTTTTAAAAGAATCACTTAATGAATTAATTTTTAATGGCAGATCAATTGGAACTTCTTTTGTATTTTCATCTAATCTATTTAAAACATAATAATCTACATTTTTTATTGTTTCTTTTTATAACCTAATTAAGTTACTTTAGTTTTAGTATCATCACTATATTTAGTTTCTACATACTCTTTTACAGTTTTTGGCTTAAATTCAAAAACATTACCAAAAACTCTGATCTTAACAGAGTTCTTATTAGCATTATTATCTAAAACTAAATGTTTATCTTTTTGATTTTCATCAAATAAAATAACTTCATTTAAATTTTTTTTACTTAAAAATACTTTTAGTTGATCTAAAACATCTTTATAAGTATGAAAAGTTGCAAAAGTATTATACAAATTTATTATTTTTTTACTAGTATTTTTTAAAAAATTAAATAAAAAAAAAATAAGCAATTGCTTATTTTGTCTAATTATTTTTTTAACTCATCATACATTTGTTTAAATTCAGGATCAAAGTTAAAAATAGATTGTAGTTTATCTTCACTTAGTTTGTCTTCTTTTACTAGTTGATAAGTTCTTTTTACTTGTTGGTATTTTTCAGTTTTTTTAGCTTGTTCTAATTTTTGATTATTAATTTGATTATTATTTATTCTACTTATATTTGCATGATAATGATCTGCAACTATTTGTTGGTTTGGATTATCAGTTTGATTTATATTAGATATAAATTGATCTTTAGACTGATTATTAGTTTGATTTTCAATTTGATCTTGTTCTTTAGATTCAGTTTTTTGTTTATTATCAATTTGATTTTCTAATTGATTATCAGTGTTTTTTTCTTCTTCATCTTTATATTTATTACTACTAAAAATAATTAAAAATCCACCAATTATACATACTATTGAAACTATACTAAAAATAACTAGAATTTCTAAATAAATTGTTGTTTTATGATAATTACTAATAACTGATAAACACAAACTAATAGCACACATTAAAAACACATAACTACTAATTGTAATTAAACTAATTCCACTAATTGTATTTAATTTAATATTTGTAGTATTAACAACAGTTCCTAAAGTAATCCCAACTATTCCAAACATAAATCCAATAGTTGCTAATAACATAAATATAGCACTTGATATTTGAATAATTAAATTAGCCTTTTTAAAAATATCATTATATATATAATGTCTTTTAGGATGATTATTTTTAAAACTAGTTTTCATAATTTTCCTTTATATGTAGTTTGTATAATTTGAATGTATTTTCTAATAACATACTAACAGTCATAGGTCCAACACCACCTGGAACTGGAGTAATATATGAACAAAGTTCTTTAACATTTTCAAAATCAACATCACCAACTATTTTATTAGTAATTGGATCTTTTATAATTCCAACATCAATTACAATAGCATTTTTTTTAATCATATCTTTTTTAATAAGCGCTTGTTTTCCAGTAGCTGAAATTACTATATCAGATCTTTTAGTATATTTTTTTAAACTCTTTGTATTTTTATTACACATACTAATTGTTGCACCCATATTAGATAACATTATTGCTAAAGGTTTTCCAACAATATTTGAAGTTCCAATAATAGTTATATCTTTTGATCTAACATCAATATTATAAGCTTTTAATAAATTAATAATTCCAATTGGTGTACAAGGATAAATAGTATTATAACCTTCTAACATTTTTCTTTGATTAATATAGTGAAACCCATCTACATCTTTTAAAGGATCGATTGCTTGTAAAAACTCTTGTTCATTTAAATGTTTTGGTAATGGTAATTGTAATAAAATTGCATCAACACTATTATCATTATTTAATTGATTAATTTGATCAGATAACATTTCACTAGTGATATTTTGATCAAATCTTAATAACACTGATTCAATTCCTACTAAGTTACAAGCTTTTATTTTATTTGAAACATATAATTCACTTGCTGGATCATTTCCAATTAAAATTACAGCTAATTTAGGTTTTTTATAGTTTTTATTTAAATATGTGTCAATTTGTTTTTTTAAAGCTTCTTTAATTTGTTTTGAAACTAACTTACCATCTAAAATAACCATACTATCACCTATCCTATAGTTATATCTTCTTCAAGATATTTATAAGCTTTATCTCTTGCAGGTTTTAAAAAGATTAATAAAGTATTTGAAACTCCTAATTGACCAATAAACATAATTAAAATAATTGATATTTTAGTAACAACTCCTAATTGATACATTTGAAAATGAGTTAATGGAGATAATCCAACAGTCCCAAATGCACTAGTAATTAATAAAATAGTATTAATTGAAGCACTGTTATGGTTTTTTAAAGTATGAAAAGCACTATTTGAATCAACATAAATAATAAATAAAGCAACAAAAATTAAAAATGTTGAAATAAAGAAAGCTGCATAACTTCTATTAACAGTTTCACTAGGTATAGTTTTTCTAAAAGCACTTGTGAATTTTTGGTTTTTAATAATTTTAAAAGTTGATAAAAGCAGTATTCCAAAAGTTGTAGTTCTAATTCCTCCAGCAGTTGAACTTGGTGCTGATCCAATAAACATTAAAATTGATAATATAGCTTTTGATCCTGAATTAAAAGTTGAAATATCAATTGTTGAAAACCCAGCATTTCTTGAAGCTGTTGTATTAAATAAAATATCCATAAAAACAACAATATTAGATTTAGCATTTAAAACAGTAAAGTTTTCATCATAATAATAAAAAATTAATGAATGATCGTAATTTGAATATTCTGTTGCAAAAACAGCTAAAGGACCAAAGATAAATAATACTAAATACACTCAGAAATTAATTTTTGTAAATAAACTAAAATTAATTTTTTCTTTAGTTTTTTTAGCTTTTAGTTTACGTTTAATATCATGAAAAGTAGGATAACCTAATCCACCAATTATTCACTCAAGCATAAAAATTACTTGAATAGCATAAACTCTATGATTATCTACATTATATGGTTGTAATGAGTTTGGTGAAATAATATCAAACCCAGCATTATTTACAGCACTTGTAGAATGAAAAACAGCAAATCATAAAGACTTTCAAAAATCATGATATGGTGAAACCACTTCTAAATTTGGATTATTTGAAGGTTGATTAAAAAAGAATAAAAAGAATAAAATAAAAGCTGAAATCACTTGAACTGAAGTTAGTCAAATAAACCCATCTTTGATTAGAACAATAGTTAAACTAGTTGTAGCACTTCCTCTTTCAGATTGAGCAACAATAGTATCTGAAATTGAGATTTTTTTATTAATAATTAAAAATAAAACAATTTTAAAAGTTAAAACACCAATTCCACCAAATTCAATTAGTAATAATAAAATAAACTGACCTCAAAAAGTATAAGAATGAGAAACATCTAAAACAGTTAAACCAGTATCACTAAATCCAGATGAAGCAATAAATATTCCAGTTAAAAAATCTCAATTATATTTAGATCCACTTTTAGTTAGTGAAAAGTTAGGAATTGATAATAATAACCCTCCTAATAAAATAATTGCTACATAAATTAAAAAAATCTTTCCTGAAGTTTTAGAAAGTGGTCAAATATCTTTAACTAGTCGGAAAAATTTATACTTTTCTTCATTAAAATTTGAAGTTTTTTTAAAAAGTCTTGAGGTGAATTTTCGTTTCTGTTTTTTATTATTTTTTTTCTTAAAAAACATAAATCCACCTCTTTTCAATATATTATTATATCATTTTGATAAAAATGTATAATTTAATTAGTTAAGAAGGGATAATTTATGGCAAAAAAACAAAACTTTGCAATCATTGGTGTTTCTAACTTTACTTTATCTGTTATTGAAACTTTAGTACAAAAAAGACAATCTGTAACTGTTTTTGATATTGATGAAAGACGTTTGAATTTATATTTATCTGAATTTGATACAGTTGAAGGAATTGTAATTGATACAACTAATAAAGTAGCTCTAGCAAAAAAAGGAATTCAATCATATGATTGAGTGATTGTTGGAATTGAAAATGAATTAGAATCATCACTAGTAACAGTTTTAAACTTATTAGATTTAGAATGTACTAATATTACAGTTAAAGCAAAAGATGATAATTATAGAAGAGTTTTACTAGCTTTAGGTTTAACTGAAAATCAAATTATTGTTCCTAATAAAATTGCTGGAGAAATTACAGCTACTAGAGTAATTTTTAATATTGATTTTGATATTGAAGTACATTCAATTGATGATGAATTTATCTCTTCAACTTTAGAAGTTAAAAACCCTGATTTATTTAATAAAAATATTCAACAAGTTGGATTATCAGCAAATAAAGATTTTAATATTATTCAAATTAGAAGAAAAGGTAAGATCTTATTACCAGATGATTATACTGAACTAAAAGAAGGAGATCATATTGTAGTTTTTGCAAGAACTACTATTATTAATAGTTTAGCTGAAAAAATTCAAGGTATGATTGATGAAGAAACTGATCCAAACCTTTTAACTGAAGAACAATAAAAAATGGGCAGTGCCCATTTTTTTATTATTATAAATTCTTTTCAATTTCTTTAATTACAATTTCATTTGCAATTTCAGGATCAACATTACCATTAGTTTGTTTCATTAACTGACCCATAATTGTTTTAATTACTCTTTCAGGACGAGTTGAATATTGGTTTAATAACTCTTTATTTTGATTAATAATATCAATTAATAATTTTGAGATTTCATCTTTATTTGTAATTAATTTTAGATTTAATCTTTCAACAATTTGTTCAACAGTTTCAGTATTTGAATCTAATATAATTGGCATAATTACTTTTGTTTGTTTTGATGAAATAATATTTTTATCAATTAAATTAATTACACTAGCTAAATTTTCTGGGCTTAATTCAATTTGATCTATTGTTTTATTTTCTAAATTTAATTTAGCTTGAATTTCTGAAATTAACATTTTAGCTATTTTATTATAATTAGTAGTTAATTTAATAGTTTTTTCAAAAAAATTAGTCATTTCTAAACTAGTTAAAATAATATTAGCATTTTCACTAGTTAAACCTAATTCATTTACATATCTAATACGTTTTTGATCTGCTAGTTCAAGAGAATTTGAAATAATTTGATCAACTCATTTTTGATCTAGTTGGATTGGAAAAATATTTGGTTCTCTAAAATATCTATAATCAATACTATCTATTTTACTTCTCATTAAAATAGTTGAATTAGTTTGATCATCAAATCTTCTTGTTTGTTGTTCAACAATTTGATTTTTTAATAAAATTTCTTTTTGTCTATTAATTTCAAATTCAACAGCTTTTTTAATATTTGAAATAGAGTTTAAGTTTTTGATTTCAACTTTATTTGAAAATTTATCACTACCATAAGGTCTTAAAGAAATATTTAAATCAGTTCTTAGTGAACCTTCATTCATTTTTACATCACTAACATTTAAAAATAATAAAATTTCTCTAAGCTTTTCAACATATAAACAAGCTTCTTCAGCACTTCTTAATACTGGTTTTGTAACAATTTCAATTAATCCAACACCAGATCTATTATAGTCAAGATAAGTTAAATTATCTTTATGCACTTGTTTTGCAGTATCTTCTTCAATATGCAAACGTTCAATTTCAATTACTTTTTTATTTCCATTTTCTAAAATTATTTCTAAACTACCATTTGTTCCAATTGGATTAAATTGTTGAGTGATTTGAAAGCCTTTAGTTAAATCTGGATAAAAATAGTTTTTACGATCAAAAGTTAATAAAGTGTCAATTTGCATATTTAAAGCATTACATGCTAAAATAGCTAACTCTACTCCTTTTTTATTAACACTTGGTAAAGTTCCAGGATAAGCTAAATCAATTTCATTTGCTAAAGTATTTGGAGTTTGTCCGTAACTAACTTTACTTGGTGAAAACATTTTTGAATTAGTTTTTAATTCAATATGATTTTCAACTCCAATAATAATTTCAAAATTTTGCATACTAATCCTCAACAATTTGGTTTTTAATTCCAATAATATTTTCTAATAATTTAGCTGCTTGCAATGTTGATAAATCTGTTTTAACTTTTGTTGTAATATTAATTCCAACTGGCATATTTTTAGTTTTAAAAAATGGAATAGTAATTGAAGGACTACCTGTAAAATTAGCTAAAACTAAAATATTTTCAATAAAATCTCTTTCTTGAGATTTTTTATTTGGATTAGTAATTTCTTCTATTAATGGAGCAATAGATGGTGATGCTGGTAATAATAAAACATCAATTTGTTCAAATAAATTATTAAAATCACGATTAATTAAAGTTCTAACTTTTTTAGCTTGTACTAAATATTTTTTTTGATTTTCACCTTTTAAAACTAGTGAACCAATTGCAAATCTACGTCTAACAATTTCACCAAAACCTTGAGTTCTTGAATTGATCATAATTTCACTATAATCATTTCCGTCCACTCTTTTTCCATATTTAATTCCATCTAAACAAGAATTAGTTGAAACACTTTCACTATTTGCAATCATTAAATAAACAGGTAAAACTGCATCTAATAAATCTTGTCTAAAATCTAAAGCTTTAATTTGATAACCTTTATTTTTTAATGTTTCAAATAAATTATAGTAATGAGTTTTATGTTCTTGATCTAAACTTTCAATTACTGAACTAATATATCCAAAAGTTTTAATATTTGAAAAATCATTTATTTGTTTTAAAAAGTCAACATGATCAGCTGTTGTTGATGAAAAATCTCTAGTATCATTATCATAACTAGCATCACATAAAACTGCCATATCATCTACATTTTTTGTAAAAAATCCAGCTGTATCTAAACTTGGAGCATATGGTAATAATCCATATCTTGAAATTACTCCATAAGTTGGCTTAAACCCAACTATTCCATTATAACTAGCTGGTTTTCTAATTGAATCACCAGTATCAGTTCCTGTTGCAAATGGAACTAATCCTTTAGCTACTAAATAAGCAGATCCAGAACTAGAACCACCAACTATACGATTTTTATCTCATGGATTTGTAATCTTACCATTACATGATAATAATCCAGTTCCACCCATTCCAAGTTCATCTAAAGCAGATTTTCCAACTAATATAGATTGATTTTTATCTAGTGAATCAACTAAGGCAGCAGAATAATTTGGAATATAGCTCTCTAGTATTTTTGATGAAGCTGTAGTTGGTATATCTTTTGTTGAAAAATTATCTTTACAAATATATGGAATTCCACATAATAAATTATTGCTATCAAAATTTTCTTCAACTTTTTTTGCTTGTTTTAAAGCATGAATTTCAGCTAAATAATTAATTGCATTAGAATCTAATTCATATTTTAAATTCTTCAATACTTCTTTAGTTAGATCTAAAACAGTATATTTTTTATCTACTAAATCTTTGTGAATTTCAAAAATACTTTTTTTTCTATAATCTTGCATTATTTAACCACCCTTGCTATTGTGATGTAATCATCATGTTTAGTTGGCGCATTTTCTAAAATTTCTTTTTGACAATTAGTTTGTATTGGTTCATCATCTCTTAAATATGAATGAATTTGATTAACTGTATAAAAAGTTGGTTCAACATCTGTTGTATCAATACTAGTGATTTTTTTAAAATCATCAAAAAGTTTGTCTTCAACACTCATTAAGTTTTCAAGCTCTTCATCGTTTAATTCAAACATAAAATCATGAGCTAATTCTTTTCAAAATTCTTTATTAAATCTATTTGACATATTATCCTTTCTCTAATTTTAATAAATCAAAAAATTGCTGTTCATCTATAATTTTAACACCTAATTTTTTTGCTTTTTCTAGTTTAGAACCTACATTATTACCAACTAATAAATAGTCAGTTTGTTTAGAAATTGAGCCACTTATCTTACCAGCATTATTTTCAATTAGTGTTTTAAATTCTTCTCTTGGTCTTGTTAAATTTCCAGTAATTACAAATGATTTATTAGCAATTATTGAATTAGAATTAATTTTTGCTCCCAAATAATTAAAATTAATATTAAATGATTTTAAATCATTAATTAGTTTTAAATTATCTTCTATTTTAAATCAATCAACAATAGATAAAGCTAAAGATTCTCCAATTGAATTTATTTGAATTAATTCATCATAACTAGCACTCATTAAATTATCTATATTTTGATATTTTTTAGCTAAAATTTTTGCGGTTTTACTTCCAATATGTCTAATTCCTAAACCAAATAAAACTTTTTCTAAAGAATTATTTTTAGAAGCATTAATTGAATCAATTAAATTTAAATAACTTTTTAAACCAAAATTATCAATTGCTAAAATTTGATCTTTATATTCTTCTAATTTATAAATATCTGAAATATTTTGAATAATTTTTAGATTAAATAAAATCTCTAAACTTCTATCTCCTAAACTTACAATATTCATAGCTTCTCTGCTACTAAAATGTTGTAATGATCTTAATATTTTCATAGAACAAGAAGAATTTATACAAAACTGATCAACTTCACCATCATTTTTTTCTAATAAAGAATGACAATTTGGACAATATAATGCAGGTTTAAATTTTTCTAATTTATAAAAATCTTCATCTTTAATAGCTTCAATAACTTCTGGAATAACATCTCCAGCTTTTTTTATTTTAACTATACTATTAATTCTTAGATCTTTTGTTTTAATATATTCTGCATTATTTAAAGTAGCAGCACTAATTTTAGCTCCCATTAAAAAAACAGGTTCAAGTTTAGCATTATAAGTAATTTTTCCAGTTCTTCCAACTGTAGCAAATACATCTAATAATTTAGTTTGTTTAATTTCAGCTGGAAATTTATAAGCAATTGCTCACTTCGGAATTTTACTAGTAAACCCTAAACTATTTTGTAAGTTTTTATCATTAATTTTAAATACAATTCCATCAATTTGATAATCTAAATCATTTTTTAAATTAGTATATTTTTGTATATATGCTTTAATTTGATCTAAATTTTTGCACAACATTGTTTCTTTATTAGTTTTAAAACCTAGCTGATTTAGTCTTAAAATGGATTCATATTGATTAAGCTTAGCTGAATCATCACTAATGTAATAATATAAAAAGGCATCAAGATTTCTACTTGCAACTATTTTTGAATCTAACTGTCTTAAAGTACCAGCGGCTGCATTTCTAGGATTTGCAAATAAATCTTCACTATTTAATAATCTTTTTTTATTAATTTTTTCAAATTCAGCTTTAGATAAATATATTTCTCCTCTAACTTCAACACGTTCTTTTTTACTAATTTTTAAAGGAATAGATTTAATAGTTTTTACATTAATAGTGACATCTTCACCTACAATACCATTACCTCTAGTAGCAGCTGATATTAAAACTCCATTTTCATAAACTAATGAAATTGATAAACCATCAATTTTTAATTCAGCTACATATTCATTATTTAAATTGTTTGAAACTTTACTTACTTGAATATTAAATTCTAAAAATTCATCAAAATTAAAAACATTACCTAAACTTAGCATTGGAGTTTTGTGAGTTATTTTTAAAAACTTTTCATTAACCGTTCCACCAACTTTTTGACTAGGTGAATCACTTGTAATAAATTCAGGATATAAATTTTCTAAACTAATTAGTTCTTTTAAAGCTAAGTCATACTCAGTATCATCAACACTTGGATTATCATCAACATAATATTGTTTAGATCATAAGTTTAACTGTTCTTTTAATTGATTAATTCTTAATAGAACTTGTTCTTTTGACATATTTTAATACTCCAATTCATCTTTTTTCATATCACTAAATTTTAAAGTATAAATTTTAGGCTTAGGTTTATATTTTGAATATTTTTCAAATTCACTTTGATCAATAACCTTGTCATTTTCAAAACCATTCATAGCTTTTAATAAAGCTTCTTGTTTTAATAACAACTCATCAATTTTTATACCTTCTTTTTCAAAAAGTTTCTTTTTTGCTAAAATTTCTTTTTTTCTTGCAATTTGTTTAATAATAGGTAAGTTATAAAAAAATATTTTACCTATTGATTTATTAAATATTAATGGAACTACTACTATTAAAAATAAACCTACAAAAAATGTTATAGCAATAACTGTTAAAAGCATATTAAAATTAACAGGAATCTCATCATCTAAATTAATATGAGCAATAGTAGATAAAACTAGTAAAACCATTCCAATAATTGCTCCTGAAAGAACTAAATAGCTTACATTTGTAAAAATCGAATCAAATTTAGCATTATAAACTAACTTATCTCAAGAAAAAAATCATAAATATACATAAGCAACTATTAAAAAGAAAAACTTAAAAATATAAAATGTTTCAATCACAGAAGTAATTTTAGTTTCAACATCACTAATAAAACGATTTAATAATAAAGTAGTAATAAAACTAGTAATAAAAAAACTAAAAGCAATAATATTAATTGGTTTAACAATTGCTCTGTTCATTCCTTTTGCTTGTATTAAAGATAATTTTCCTTCTAAAACAACAATTAAGCTTGTTGTAAAACCAAAAAGTGTTGAGAAATTAAAACTAGAAATTATAAATTTAATTGTGTTTTTTGTTAATCCATTTGTATCAACATCATTAATTATGATTTTTGAAAATAGCCCTGAAACTACATAAGGAGTTATTGAACTTGTAAAAAGAAATGAAAATATAGCTACAACATAAGTGTAATACTCATAATTAGAATATGTTGTTCAATCTAGTCGGCCTTTTTTAATAATAACACTTAAAAAATATTCTCTAAATGAAGTAATTAAAGTAGTCATAATAACTCTTAAATTAATTGCAACTACCATATATAAAGAAAGCAAAGAAGAAACCTTTAACCCAATTGAACCCAAAGCTAAAAAGATAATAATTAAATCACTATTACTTAAAATAGATTGACCAATAGAAGATCAATAAATTTTTGTAGATTTTCTAATTAAACTTAAATTATTAAAATCATTATAAAATTTTAAAAATGGATATTTTGATTTAATATAAATTTTAATTATAAGTCCTCTTATGAATGGATAAAGTAAAAACGGTAAAAATAAATAAACTGGTGAATATTTATCATTTAAAGAAATATAAGAATTCAATCCTATAAAAAATGCACCATAAAACAACATATCAGTAAATAAAATAACTAATTTTCTAGTGGCATTTTTTTGATCTGCTTGCATAATATTTTCATAAACACCAAAAAGTCCAGCTGTTAAAGTTTGTTTAAATCCTAAAATTAAAAAAATTAAACTTAGTTCTCAAAACTTTAAACTAGATGAACTTTTTGATAATGGAGCAATAAAATCAATTCCTCACTTAATTGGTTGATTACTTGTTATCATTGGAGAAATTGCAATTTGTAATGGATAAAGTATAGATAATAAAAAAACTAAAATAAAACCAGAAACAATCTTATTATTATAATTTCTTTTTGAAGTTGAATAAATTTCATTAACTGTAATTCAATCTTTTTTACTTAAAGGTTCTGATAGCATTAAAACTGTTGATAAAGCTAAAGCTCCTTCAGCAGTTCCACCAATTATTGAAAGTGACATAGAAATTCTAATAAACCCATTTATTTCAGTTCCAAAACTTTGTAAAACTCAATAAATTAACAAAAACTGAATTATCATATTAGTTATTGAAATAACAACACCTAATAAAGCACTAAAAACACCACTTTTAGCTGAAGTAGTTTTTTCAGTTGTACTAATAGGTATATTAGCAGTTGTTGATTCAACATTTGTTTGCATAATTACCTCCTACTAATTCAATCTGGGTTTTTTATAATTACTTTATTATTTAAATAATCTAAAGGTTTTTTTAAATTTTTAAATTCAATTTTAAAAGCTGCTAAATAGATCATTTTTTGATCGTTTTCTTTTTTACCATTATATCTAAAATCATTTAAAATAGGATTATTATAAAAACTTAACACACTTCTAATTTGGTGTTTTTTACCTGTTATTAATTTTACTAAAATTAAATTTTTATTAATTAGTTTAAACTCAGTTTGACAATATTTATAGTTATTTTTTTCAACTAAACTAAAATCAGCTTTTTGAGTATTACTATCATAACTAATATAACCATTAACTTGTAAAAAATCATTTAAATTTCAATCATAACTAGTTAGTGCATAATAATATTTATTAATTTGATCGTTTGATTTAAATGCATTAGTTAAAATAGTTGAACTAATTTTATTTTTAGCATAAATTACTAAGCCACTAGTTAATTTATCTAATCGATGAACATGAGAAATCACAAATGAATTTTCTAAATAAATATCATACTCTTTTTTATCAACTAAATAAGATTTAACCATATCATCTAAACATAAATTATATGTTGAATGCATTTCTAAATTATTAGACTTGTTAACTATTAAAATATTATTATCTTCATAAATAATATCTAAACTAACATTACTAATATAGTTAAATTGATCTCTAATTATTGGTTTATTTGAATCATAAACTTCAATAATATCATTTACTTTTAATAAATATTTTTTATCATTAATTCTTTTAGAATTTATCTTAATAGATTTATTTCTTATTCATTTATAAATAACACTTATAGGAGTAGTTTTAAAAGTTTTTTTTAAAAACTTAAATAAAGTTTGATTTTGATCATTTTTATTAACAATAAATTTTGTCATAACTATTTTATATATAAACTAGCTATTATTAAAACTACTGAAATTAAATTATAAAAAGAATGAGATAATCAACAATAACTTAAATTACCTTTAGAAAAACTAAACACTAATGAAAAGAAAAACCCACCTATAACATATGGAAAAATATTATAAACATCTCCACTTGAAATATGTAAAATTCCAAAATATAAACTAGATACTATGATTGATAAAACTTTATTTGAAACCCCTGTAAATAGAGCTTGTCTAGCTACTATTTCTTCACACAAAGGAGCTATAAAAACAGTTAAAATGATAAATAAAACCATATAAATGTATTTAGTAATTCCTTGTACTTTAAAAGGTGAAACTAAACCTTCTTGATTTTTTGATTCACCTAAATTTAACTTTAATTCTGTAATTATTAAACTATATAAAGTATTACCTACAAAAAAAGCAACAATTGCAAAAAGAATTGCAATGGGTATTAAAAGTTTTTTATTTTCTTTAAAAGTTTTTTTAACTTTACTTTTTAAATTATTTATTTTATTAAATGCAAAAATAATTACTAAAACTTCAGCAACAGTTTGAACTAAAAGATTATAAATATCAGATCAAGCATTATTATTGTTATTATTAAAAACACCAACTAAATTTGCTAATAAACCAAAAGCTAATCCAAATAGTTGCAAAAATATTGGAAAACCAAACAATATTCCAACTCCAGACTTTCAAAAACTCATAGGATTTCTAGATCAAAAAATAGTTGCTCCAACTAAAGTAAATAAAATACTTGAAAGTTGAAAAATTAATCCTATTCTTTCATCTGTTATATTTAATTGAGTTTTAAAAACATTTAAAAAAATTACTGCAATTAATGGCAAAATAACTAATGAAAATAAAATAATCATTCCTTCAACTTTAGGTTTATAAAACTTAAAATCAAATGGATATTGTTGATCAACACTAGTATCTTTAATACTAAATTTTTTAATCATTTTAAAATAACTTTCTATTAATAAAGAAAACAACCTAGATGGTTGTTTTTAAATTAAATTATCTTTGTATTAAAGCTGTATCAATCATAGTTTGTTTGATTGCTTGTATTGCTTGATCAGCATCATTTCCATCAGCTTGAATAGTTATTTCGGTTCCAGTTTTTATAGCCATTGCCATTACATTCATAATTGATTTTAAATTACCTTGTTTTTCATTTGCTATTATAGTAATGTTTGAACTAAATTTAGAAGCTTCTTTAGCTAGTACTGAAGCTGGTCTTGCATGTAATCCTACTTTATCTGTAATGATAGCTGAAAACTTTGCCATGAGTCTAATCCTCCTAAAATTTAACAATATTATTATATCATTCTTATTTAAACTACATTTAAATATTATACCTTACTTAAAGCAGAATTATTAGTAGCAATCATCATAATTCCATAACTTGAATTTGTAAATGAAATTTGTAATTGATCATTAATTATTTTAACTACAACACCTTTTCCAAATAATTTATGTTCAACATGATCACCAACATTATATAAATTATGTTGTTTTGGACTAACATAAAATGAACTTTGTTTATAATCATTTGAATCATAAAGTAAAGTATTTAAAAATTGAGTTTCAAATTCATATAAGTCTTTATCAAGTTCGTGAATAAATTTACTTGGTTTTAATTCTGATTGCATAATATGAGAATAATCGCCTTTAACATAAGTTAAAAATAATTCTTCTTTTGCTCTAGTTAAAGCAACATATAAAGCACGTCTTTCTTCTTCTAATTCACTAATACTAGTTTCAGATAGTCTTGATGGAAAAACTCCTTGGTTTAATCCAGTAATAAAAACTACTTTATTTTCTAATCCTTTAGCTGCATGAACTGTTAGTAATGAAACTTTATCAATTTGTTCAGCTTCATCAATATCACTAGCTAAGGCTTCTTCTTGTAAAAAAGCAATTAGTTTATTTTCTTCACTATAATATTTTGGATCAAAATCTTCATCAAATCTTTTTAATTGATCATATAAAGCATTAATATTTTCTAAATCGTCTTGCTCTTTTTTAACTTTTAATTTATTTTCATAACCAGATTGAATTAGTAAATATTTTAAGATTTCTTCAATATTTGTATTATCTAAATATAACTGATGAGCTGTTTTAAACACTTCAATAAGTTCATCTAAGTTTTTAGTAATTGAATGTAAAAGTGTTCTATTTTCATTTGTAATTAAATCAAATATATTCAAATGATTTAAATTAGCAGTATTTATAATTTTTTCAATTGTAATATTTCCAATTTTTGGAATTAAACCTAAAACTCTTTGACTAGATAAATTATCTTTAATTGAAATCATTTTTAAAAATGCCATAGCATCTTTAATTACTTTTCTTTCTCTAAACTTAATTCCACCAATTAATTGAAAAGGAATTTTTTTATTTGCTAGCTCTTTTTCAAATTCTTGAGACCAAGCATTCATTCTATATAAAATAAAAATATCTTTATAATGATAGCCTTGTTTAACTAGTTCTTTAATCTTAGAGCTTACATAACTAGCTTCACTAGTTTTTGAATTACATTCTTTTAAAACTACTTTTTTACCTGATTTATTATTAGTAAAAATTTCTTTGTGTTCTCTAAATTTATTATTTTTAATAAAACTATTAGAAATATCTAATATTTGTTTTGTTGATCTATAGTTTTGATTTAAAACAATACTTATAGCATTACTATATGTTTTATTAAAGTTTAAAATAATATCTAATTTAGCTCCTCTTCAAGAATAAATAGTTTGATCAGGATCTCCAACTACTGTTAAATGATTAGTATTTATAGTTAAAAATTTAATTAAGCTAAATTGAAGTTCATTAGTATCTTGAAACTCATCAACTAAAACATAATCATAAGCATTTCTTCATTTATTTAAAATTTCATTATTTTGTTTAAATAATCGATAAACATAAATTTGTAAATCATCAAAATCTAAAGAATTATTTTTTAAAAGCGTATTTTGATACAACCTATAAATAGCTGCAAAGTTTTTTTCTAAAGTGCTTGTAGCATTTAAAATAGCTTCACTAGGATCAACTAATTCTTCTTTTCATTCTTTTATTTTATAAAGAATTTTTTTATCAAAAGTTTTTTTATCGTTTTCATTTAGTTCAATATTTGATTCTTTTAAAGCTGATTTAATAATTCTTTTTTGATCATCACTATCAATAATTAAAAATTTATCTTCTAATCCAATATGTTTTCCATCAATTCTTAATACTTTAGAACATCATGAGTGAAAAGTAGAAATAAACGGACTTTTAAAAGAATTATTTGTAATTTGTAAAACACGTTCTTTCATTTCTTTAGCAGCTTTATTTGTAAATGTTACAGCTAAAATTCTACTAGGATCGATGTTTTGTTTTTCTATTAAATAAGCAATTTTAGTTGTAATTACTCTAGTTTTACCACTACCAGCTCCAGCAATAATTCTTACTGGTTTATCTGTATTTAAAACTGCTGCTAATTGTTGAGTGTTTAGTAAATTTAACAAATTATCCACTGACATTTTTCCACCATCTACTTACTATTTTTTTTATCTTTTAGATCATCACTATCTAAATCTTGTTTTAACTCATTTATAAATTCTAAATCAAAATTACCAGGTTGTTCATTTAAAGAAATATGTTTATCATTTCTAGTTAAAATTTTATTAGATTTAATTTGTTTATTTACTATTGTTTTTTGTTTTTCAATTACAATTAAATTCAATTTAATATCAATAAAAGATTGATGATTAGTTTGTAATCTAATTGAAATCATCAATCCCAAAAATCAAAATAAAACAATAACTAAACCTATTTGATAAATAATTAAAGATAAAGAAATTCTTCAAGCTTGTTTTTTTACAAAATTACTAGGTAATAAAAAAGCAAAAATAATTGTAAAAATAAAACCAATAAATAAAGGAATAAAAATAAACCAAATTTCTCTAATTATTACTTGTTTAAAACTAATTTTGTTAGTAGTTAAACTTTTTAACTCTATTTTAAAAAGTTTTTTACAACAACTATTTCCTTTTAATAAAAAACTTAAAACAACAAAATAAAAAAAAGTTCACACAAAAGATACTAAATACTTAGCAAGCAAACTTACAATATCACCAGTTTTAATTTTAAAAAAAATTGAAATGATAATTAATGGAATTGAGCAAATTAAAAAATCAAAAAGCCTAGCAAAAAAAACTTTTCATAAACTAGCTAATTTGTAATTGTTATCTAGTTTAATTTCATCTATTTTACTAGTAATTAAAGAATCATTCATTATTTTATTTTTTTAAGTTCACTATATATAAAACGCTCAAAATCATTCATTCTTTTGTTAAATTCAGGGTCTTTATTTTCTAGAAAAATTTTATTTTTTTTAACAAAAACATTAATTTTGTTTTTTACTTTACTTTGAGTGAAATTTAAAGCTTTTTTATATAAAACAGGGTTGTTATATTTTCCAATTAAATTTAAAAATTTATAACAAGTTTGATAATAATGAGCATAAGTTAATTGATCTGAAAGAACTTTATATTTATCAATTTGTCTAAAATAATTAATAATGTGTGGTCATTGTCTTAATAAATCAAAAGCTGAATATTTCATAATAGAAATTCTATGCAATGATAAATAATCATCAAGTATATAACAATTATTTGCTAAAGATAAAAATTTATAAGTAAATAAGTGGTCAAATCTAACTTTTCTTCTAAAGCTTAAATTTTTTTGTTTAATTGTCTCAAGTTTAAAAGCTTTAGTATAAATAAGTCTTTGAATATAAGCAAATACTTCATAATTTTTATTTAAATCATATAATTTATTACCTTTTAAAAGATTATATGAAATTTGATCTTCAAGTAAACCATTATAATTTTGATTAAATTCTATTAAATCAGCATTGTTTTTGTCAGATACTTTTTGAATTTGTTCAACAAAATTGGGATATAAAAAATCGCCTTCTTTAACAAAAACAATATATTTTCCTGTTGCTAATTCCATTGCAATGTTTCAATCACTTGAAGTATCTTGTGGAATATTATTTTCGCTTAAAATGATATTATTTGAATTATCAAAAATTTCTTTTATATACTTTCTTTTTGCATTATCTATATATTTAGAGTCATTTATAATAATAGTTTGGTGTGAGTCATTAGTTTGATGTTTTATAGAGTCAATAGTTGTTTTTAATCTATTTAAATGTGTTTGAGACACAATAATAAAAGATACCAGCATTTTTACACCAACCTTCTTATACTATTTATATTTTACACTATTTAAAAATTAAAAAATGAAACTTATTTTTTAGTTATAAGTTTCATTTTTTAATGAGTGTTTCTGATATCTAGTTATAATGTTTTAAGTATTTCTTCTGAAAACTTTGGAAGATTTTCTTTTGGTATATTTGATTCAGCATCTTTTCTAAAATCTTTTGCGTGAGTTACTTTTATTGGTTTTCAAGAACTTAAACTGCGCTTAAACCCTTTTGCATCTTGGAACATTTGTCTCATCGATGTAACATTAAATATATTTCATTTAGAAATATTACCATTAAATAATTTTGTTTTACTAAACATTCGACACTGCCATATTTTCTACTTTAGAAGTATCTCATTCATTTAAATCCTGATTGAAATTAAAGGCTCCACTAAACATACTTTGCATATCTTCAACTTTTTTTACATTTCACTTAAACACAGAACCATTGAAATTTTCAGCATCTCAAAACATTCCATGCATTGTTTTAACATTTTTTGTATCTCAAGAATTTAAATCTTGATTAAATTTACTTGCTCCAGCAAACATTTTAGTCATATCAATAACATTTGAAACATCTCAATTACTAATATCTTGATCAAAAGTTGTTGTATCACTAAATGTTTCAGTTAAGTATTTTACATTAGTTATTTTTCATTTATCTAAATTATCTATACGTTCTGATTCTAAATTTCTAAATGTATTGTCTAATGAATTAATTTTTAAAGGAAGATACAGTGGAACTTTTTTTGCATTTTTGTCAACTGTGTTCATTTTTATACTTTTTAACGTATTATCTAGTTTATAACCAATTTGTAATAATTGATTTTTAGATTTATCATATTTTTCTTTAACTTCGTCTTTTAAAACTGTTTTAGGAATAAAAGTAATTGTTTTATTAAAATAACTAATATTTAACTTATTTATTTCACTACTATTATTATCAACTTGCAACTTTGTATTTTTTTAGGGTAGCAGTCCCAAACTTTTAATTGATCAACAACATCTTGATAAGTTGAAAACTACCAAAAGCTTCTTCTTGTTCTTTAAAAACTTTTTGTAAAGCTGTTAGACCTTTATTTTTAATATCTTCACTTACTACAGTTTCTAATTTAATTTCAGAAGTATCAGGTATAGATTTTCTATTTCTTGAAGAACGACACTGTTTTGCTCATTTATATTTTTATTAGAATTAGTTTGTTTATTAGTGCAACTAACTGATGAAATACCAGTACTTAATATAGTTAAACTACTTATTATTTTTAATAAGTGCTTCATTTTTGCTCTTTCTTTAAAACAAAAAATACGAATCTAGAAATTCGCAAATATATCAATATAAAGTTATATTAACATTTAGATTAATAATTAAATTATTAACTAATTAATCTAAAAGTTTTTTGTATTCAGAATACCCCTTTTTTTCCATTTCTTCATATGGAACAAATTCAATAGCTGCCCCATTAATACAATATCTTAATCCACCCATTTCTTTAGGACCATCATTAAAAACGTGTCCTAAATGGTTATTTCCAGTTTTTGATCTAACTTCAACTCTATGCATATTGTGAGAATAATCTGCTTTATATTCAACAGCTTTATTATTAATTGGAGCTGCAAAACTTGGCCAACCACAACCAGCATTAAACTTAGTATTTGAAGCAAATAACACTTCTCCAGTTATTTTTTCAACATAAATACCTTTTCTATGTTCGTCATTAAATTCTGAAGTGTGTGGTTTTTCTGTTGCTGAATATTTTAAAACATTTAAACTTAATTCGTCTAAACTTAATTCTTTTCTTATTAACTTAATAAGTTCTTGTTCTTTATCTGTTAAATTAAAATCTACATTTAAATTAACATGACAATAACCTGTTGGGTTTTTATCTAAATAATCTTGATGATAGTCTTCAGCAGTCATATAGTTTTTTAATTCTTCTAACTCAACATAAAATTCATCATATTGTTTTTTGTATTCTAAAAACACTAATTCAATAACTTTTTTATCATTTATATCAGTATAATAAACACCAGTTCTATATTGGGGGCCTACATCATTTCCTTGCTTATTTAAAGAAACAGGATTAATAATTCTAAAATAATGCACTAGTAATTCTTCTAGTGAAATTTGATTTGAATCATAAGTAACTTTAACTGTTTCAGCATGTAAAGTTTTAGATAAACTATAATATTTAGTTTTTTCACTAATTCCATTAGCATATCCATTTTCAGCATTAATTACACCTTTTAGTTTAGAAAAATATGCTTCAACACCTCAAAAACAACCACCAGCCAAATAAATAACTTTATTCATATGTTTTTTACTTCCTTTTTTTATTGTTATTTATTTTAATATAAAAAATATAAATTTATAAACTTTAATTAAAATAAATAAAAACAAATCTGTATAGATTTGTTTTTCTAATTATTATAATTTGTTAACTTCTTTTACACTAAATGAAACTGTTCTTTCATCTCTTAGTTTGTACATTAGATTTGGGTTAGCATAACCTTTAGTTTTTTCAAATCCTAACATGCTTAAACCATTAAAGTATAATGGTATTTCATCTAAAATTGCTCTTTGCTTATCTTCTATTCCTGTTTTAGGATCAACTTGATAAATTTTTCTATCTTGTTTAAATTCAATCCCTATATTACCAATTGCAGAAAAATCATTATTTGAAACACTAGATTTATAACCCTCAGCTCTTTTATCATCTAGTTGTGCTCTAGTTGTTTTAGATGAGAAGTAATTTTCCGATAAATAACTAGGTCTGTTTGTATATAAGTTAACATGTGCATGACTCATTCATCCACCATTTGATGAGTGATCACCTAAATAACCTATAACTGTACCCTTTGAAACCTTTTTTGGTGTGCTTGGAGTAACACTTTTTACGACTTTTACTGTTCTGCCTTTTTTTAATTTTGCAGTTTCAGCAACTCATCCTAATTTATTATTATTTAGAGTTCTTTGAGCATCTAAATGCAAGAATGAAATATAAATATGTGTTTTATTATCATTTAATTCAATTTCTTTTTGTTTAGGAGATCATGGTAGGCTAGTAATTGGAACTTTAGCAACCAATACAGTACCAACACCAGCAAATGGAACATTAGTACTTAATTCATAAGCTGCTATAATTTCACCATCATATGGCATTACAACAGGCTGAAAATCATTAGCAATATAATCTTCACCTATGTGCATATATTGTGGACTCTTTATTTTTTCACCATAAAATCCTCTTGATTTAGCATATCCTCCAGAAAATACTTCTGAATCAAATTGTCTAAAGAAGTCTTTATTTATACTTTTTAAATTTTCTTGAGTTAATTTTTCAGTTGCAAAGTTAGGAGCATGAATATTGCTTTTAGTAAAATCAGCACTATATAAGTCAGTATATTTACCTACACCTAATTTTTTATGTAAATTAGTTACATTATTAAAACTTTCATTAGTTAAAATTTCTAAAAGTAATTTAGAATTTCTATAATCAGTTGTTTTATCGATTGATTTTACTTTAATTCCTTTAATAAAGTCTGATTTTGCTTTAATCAATAAATTAGCCTTATCTAAATTAGTAAAGTCTGTATTAGTTTCAGTGTATTTAACAGTATTAACTTTAATTAATTCACTTAGTTTTAATTCTTTTCAAAATGAATTATTTTTATCAAATTTAAATTTAATTCAGACATTTATTCCTGCTTCAGGCTGTCCTTTTTTTTCATCAATATTATCTCTAATTGCTAGTCTTACTTTTACAAATCCTTCATCAAAAGCTAGACTAGAATCAGATAAATCTACATCAGTAATAATTTTTTTAAATTCAATTTTTTTCTCTTTATTTTCCGATAATTTATCAAATTCATCAGCTTTAATATCAAAAATATCACCTAATTGTTTTGAATTTAATTCATGAATTCCTCATTCATCAACTAGCTTTTTAGTTTCTTCAGTTACTGTTTTAACACTAACTGTAAAGTTATTTTTATCTTTTAATTTTAGAAGTTCTTCATAAATAGATTTAATGTTTTTTGTATCTATTTTTTCACTACCACTTGCTTTTACATTTTTAATTCTAAATTTAAAAGTTTGTTCAATAAATAAACCTTGTTGGTATTTAAAATTATTATGACTAACTAAAGGAAGTTTTACTCTTACAGGAAAAATAACATCAAAGTTATTACCATAATCTCTTGATATGTTATTATAATCAACTTCAAATTCTAATCTTTTTAAAAAACTATCAGATAAATTAAATTTTTTTTTAATGATTTCTTTAAATTTATCTTGATCAAATTTTATATATTTTGATGCATAGTTATTTTTCATTATATTGTTAAATTCAACTGTATCTCCAGATGCACCATCAGTTGTAAATTTAACTAAATCTTTGTTGTGGTCGTGTTTAGTAAAATATTGATTAATTTCACTTAACATATTAATTTGGTTATAGTTTTCAAATTCTTGTTTGTCTTTTTCAGTTTGTAAATTATAGTTTAAATAAATTTTTTCACTTAAAGATTGATTAGATTGAGGATTTTTACAAGAAACTACAACAAGTGAAGGAACAACAGCTAGTGTAGTTAGTAAAGGGATTATCAATTTCTTTCTCTTAAACATAGATCTCCTTGACAACTGAAATGATTTTTCAGTCTTTTTATAAATAAGTACGTTAATAAAATTTAATTATTATAAGAATAAAATTAGTAAATTAATTACTAAATAAATTTTAATACTTGAAAATATGAATATTTGAGAATGACTCTTTTTAATATTTTTTTAAATATTAGTTCCAAGTTATTAACTAAGTTAGAACTATTTATTTTGATATAAAACTAAAAAAACAGATCATAAGATCTGTTTTAGTTTTATGTTAATTTATTAACTTCTTTTACACTAAATGAAACTGTTTTATTATCTCTTAATCTATACACTAAGTTTGGATTAGCATAACCTAATCTTTTTTCAAATAAACTCATACTTAAGTTTGGTAAAAATAAAGCTTGTTCATCTTTTATTATTATTTTCTTTTTGTTTTTATCTAGTTTTTCTACTCCAGTAATCTGATCAACTTCATTTATAGTGTACGGTGGTCTTTGTGGAGATTGATGTAAACCAATATTTCCAAATTGTCTTCAAGTTTCTTTTCCATTTATATTTTGATGATATTGTTTAATTCTATCTTCAGATAAACCTTGATTAGCTTTAGTTGAAAAATAGTTTTCAGATAAATAACTAGGTCTATTTGTATATAAGTTAACATGAGCATGACTCATTCATCCACCATTAGATGCATTATTACCTAAATAACCTATAATAGTATTTTTTGCTACTTTTTGTGGTTTTTCTGGTGTTAAACTCTTAACAACTTGAATTGTTCTATTGTTATTTAAAACAACTTTTTCTGCACTTCACCCTAATTTTTGATTATTTAAAGTTCTTGATGCATCTAAATGTAAAAACGACATATAAATATGATCTTTATTATCATTTAAATAGATTTCTTTTTCTTTAGGAGTTCAATCTAAATCAGAAACTTTTATTTTAACAACAACAACTGTTCCAACTCCAGTAAATGGTATTTTAGTAGTTAATTCATATGCAGCTATAATCTCTCCATCATATGGCATTAATACAGCTTGAAAATCATTAGCTACGTAATCTTCTCCAATATGCATAAATATTGGTGTAGTAATTTTTGGAGCATAAAATCCTCTTGATGAAGCATAACCTCCAGAAAATAATTCTGAATCAAATTGTCTAAAAAAGTCTTTATTTACAGATTGTAAATTTTCTTGAGTTAATCTTTCAGTTGTAAAATAAGGAGCTTGAATATTATTTTTTATAAAGTCATTTTCATATAATAAACTATATTTTCCAACACCTATTTTTTTGTTTAATTCTAATTTTTTATTATCTTTTAATAAAACATCTAAAACTAATTTTGCATTTCTAAAATCATTAGTTTTTTCTATTTTTTTAATATCAACATTTTTAACATCTTTATTAAGAATTTTAACTATTAAATTATCTTTAGTTAATGATAAAAAATCAGTATTAGAAATTCCATATTTAATAGTATCAATTTTAATAACTTCATTTAATTTAATGTTTTTTCAAAATTGATCATTTCAATCAAATTTAAATTTTATTAATTTAGTTATTCCTGCTTCAGCTGGTAAAGCTTTTTTTTGAATCGTTTTTAGTTCTATTATTTTTTGATTAATTTGTTGAATTAATTTATCAATTTCTATTTTATTTGAATCAGACTTATCTTTTTCTAATTTCTCTTTTTTTGTAACTAAGTTATTAATTTCTTTATTAATTTCAATTAGTTTTTTAGCTTTTTCAGATGAATCAAAACCTTCTTTAACTGCAAATCTAACTTTTAAATAACCTTCATTTAAAGCTAAATTTTTATCACTAAAATCAACACCAAAAATTGTTGATTTAAAAACAAAAATAGGATTGTTTGTTTTTAATTGATCAAATTCAGAAATATTTATTTCAAAAATATTTGAAAGTTGAGTTGAGTCTAATTCATTAATATTTCATTGATCTATTTGATTTTTAAGCTCATTAGAAATATTAGTTTTAATTCTTGCTGTAAAGTTATCATATTTAAGTTCTTTTAACTTATTAAAAACATCTTTTAACTCTTCAGCAAAAAACGCTTCACTAGGTGAACTTTTTACATTTTTTAATCTAAACTTAATTATTTGTTCAGTAAATAATCCAGGTTGATAACTTGCTTTTTTATGATTTTCTAATTGTCTTTTTATTCTAATAGGAAAAACAATATCAAAATTATTAGAATAATCTCTATCAATATTAGTGTAATCAACTTCTATTTCTAACTTATTTAAATAATCATCAGAAAGATTAAACTCTTTTTTAATAATTTGTTTGAATTTATCTTTATCAAATTTAACATATTTAGCTGCATAGTTATTTTTCATTAAACTATCTAAAGTTATATAGTTATGTGAATCTTTATTAACAAATTGTACTAGTTGTTCATTAAAGTCGTGTTTTTCAAAAAAATGATTAATTTCAGATAATATGTTTATCTGGTTTTCTTTTTCAAAATCTACTATTTTATAAATACCTTGTTGATTTTGAGTTGTTTTACACCCAATAACTATAGAAGTTGAAAGTATTGGTAAACTACAAAGTACAGCAAGAACTGATTTTTTATATTTTTTATTTATCATATAAATCCTTAAGCAACTGATATAACTACTCCAGTTTTCATCTTAATAGCTATACTAATAAATCCAATTATTATAGGAATAATTATTGAAAATACTAATACTAAAACAAACTTTAATAAATTTAATAAATATGATTTAACACTAATTTGGTTTTGTTTTTTTAATAAAATAAAATCTATTGTTTTAAAAATAATATCTATAAAAGGAAATGCTAAATGGAAAGAAAAGAATTCAAAAAATGATGAAATAAATAAAATAGTTCAAATAAATAACAATTCCATTAATATAATTCCAAATTGGTCAAACTTATAAATTGCTGTATCAATTGCTGATATAAATGGTAAAACTATTATTAATAAAGTAATAAACACAAACTCTTTAATACTAAAAGAAAGTATTGATAAATCAGATGAGCTTTTAAAAAACTCTCTTAAAGTTAATATATTTAAAAATTGGTATTCGATTTTTTTATTATTAACTTTTTTAATACTATTAAAAAATAAATAAAATACTAAAACACTTAAAATTACTCCAATAAATTGAGCAAATAAAATATATCAAATTCCATTAGTTAAAATAAATCCTACTAATTGATTACTTTCTTGGCCCGATTTTCCAAACCCAATAAATACAGCTTTAAAAAAGACAACTAATGGATTTAAAAATGGAGCTATTGAAGTTTTTGCTCCAATTGAAGCAAATCCATAAGGTAAAAAGAAAGCTAAAGCTGTAGCTATTGTAAAACTAGTTGATAAAAATAATTTGTTATGTTGTTTTTTTAATAATATTGCAATTAGTCTAAAAACTAAAACTAAAAATACTAGTAAAAATACTGCTAGAATTTCAAAACCAAAAACTGTTGGATTAAAAAACGTTCTTAACGCTTCTCCTGGTGTATTTTTTTGTATCATACTAACCCTTTCTAGTGTATATTAACCCCTCTTTTTTATTATAAATAATTAGAAAAATTAATTAGAAATCTTAATAAAATAAAAAGCAATAGCTATTAGCTATTGCTATACATACTAAAGAATCCTCAATTAATTTGATTAATGATTTTTAAAAATTGATCAACAATTTGCTCAGTTCTTTTTTGAATTTGACTAAATCTTCAAACACTATAAGAATTAATAGAATCAATATTATAGTCTATTAAATTATTAGATCCATTAATTAAAGGTGATAAAACAAGACGATAAAGTTTGGTTTTTTTGTCTTCAAATGAATAATTACTTATTTTAGAATTTTGACTTGAATCAATAAGACATAAATTACCTATTTTATTTAAATATGTTTTTTGTTTATCTATAACATCTTGTTCTGATATGTTTTAATTAATTGCTATATATTTAATTCATTCATTAGTTAAAGTTTGAGGCATTATATGTTCTAGTGTAGTTTTTTTTAGTGTGATTGATTTTTTCATTAGCATTATTTAAAATAGTAGTTTGAACAACATCAATAACACTTTTTGCAATTCACTTAACTGTATCTTTAATATTTAAAAGTGATTCTCTAACTTGTATATCATCTGGAGATATTGCGTTTAGTAGTTTTTTAATAGAATTATCTTTTAAAATTTTAGATAAATCTTTATAAGTTTTTTCTTCTTTAGTTATTTGTTCTTCAAATCATAAACAAAAATCTGAAAGTGATTGACCTGTACCTTGATAAGACATTAATCTTATAATATGTATTGAAAATACTTTCATATAATTAATAATTGTAATATTTTCTTTTCATTCTTCACCACTAGTATCAAAGTTTGAAAATTTATTAAATAACGCAAATAATAAACCTATATAAACTCTTTTTTGATCAATTACTCTTATTCATAAATTATTTCCAATATGATTAGACTTTATTGGTTTAGTAATTGTTAAATATAAAATCAGATATTTTTTTAACTCTTGTAAAATATTAGTTAAATTTCAGTTTTTGGATTTACTAGATTTTATATAATATTTGAAATTTTTATAAATTTCATAAGATCCATATTTTTTATAATTATCTTTTAAGTATCATTTTAAAAATTCTTCAAAAAAAGTCTCTAATTACTTTTTCTTTATCTTTATTTTTTCAATCTCCATTTGAAACTAAATTTCAAATGTATTTATCAAATTGTCTTAAGTTTTCTTTTGGATTTTTATTTTGATCTGCTAGCATTATAATATTTTTAATTAAATCTAAATCATCTAAAGGTACACCTTTAGAGTTTAGATTTTCAAAAATAGTCATTTCTTTAAATGAATCATTTATTGGATAAATCAATGATGAAAAAATAAACTTATTTAAAAAAATATCTAATAATCTTTTATAATCATCAACAATGAATTTTTTAGAATCAAAAAAGTTTTTAATAATTTCATAATTCTCTTTTATTTTTTTATCACTAAAATTTATTTCACTACTATCAAGCTCATTGCTTGTATAATAATTAATTATTTTTTTAATATCTTCTGATATAGATCAACTTTCTTGGTCATCAGAGCGTTTTTCCAAAGTAAATTCTTTTATTTCTAGTCCTTTTTCTTTAAAAATTGATTGTTGTAAAATATTTGACTCTTTATTTCTGATTATTTTGCTAGTTGGATTATTTTGCTATTAAAAAAATGAATTAATAAAAGACAAGTAGTTAATCTTTGTTGACCATCAATTATTCGATGTTTTAAACCATTAGGACTATCTGTATCAATTGGAGCTGTTGCTTCAGTAGTGGTTCCAAAAAAGTGCTGACGTTTATCTTGATCTCTATCTAATAAGTCATTTAAAAGTGAGTGAATATTTTCTTTGCTTCAACAATATTGTCTTTGATATAAAGGTATTTCAACTATTTGTAAATAATAAAACATTTCTTTAACACTTCTAGGACTAACCTTAATTCAGTGATTTTGCATAATTATTTTTCCTTTTTTATAAACTCATAATTTTCTATTTTTTTAAGACAATATGTTATTAATTCAGAATCTGAACAAACATCTTTTTCTCAAGGTGAAACTTATGCTTTTAAATTTTTAATTTTAACTTGATTAGTTCTTTTACCTTTTAATTTGAAATCTTGATAGTTACTTTCATTAATAATGTTTAAATTTACTAAAAGCGTGATTATTTTACTTTGTCTATATATTGAAACATTCTTATCAAAAGTTTTTAAAAAAATATTATCTGCAATTTGTTTTGTAGATAATTCTTTATTAATTATTTTTCAATTACCATTTACATTTTTAATATAACCAAAAGCAGTTAAAACTAAACAAAACTGATCATAAGTAGCATCACTAGTAAAAACATCAATTATTGTGTCATTTTCATTCATCACATTAATGTTGTTATTAATCTTGCTATTTGGTGAAGTATAAAAGCTATTAAATTTTGAATATTTATCTTTAAATCTTTTTAAATAAGATTTAGCATTAGTACCAACTGTATGAAAGATAGCACCTTTTATAATTTCTTTAAATTCCATAATTATTTATTCTTGTTTAGTTTTATTTTGATTTGATTAATAATATCTTTGATCAATTCACTTGGAATTGAACTTCTTTTTGAATAATTCCCTCTTGCCATATGATTAAGAAATTTATCATTTTTGCCACTATAGGTTTAAAATATCAATAATATTGTCAGTATATTTCTTTTCACTTGTATAGTGTCATTTTTTAGTTGTACCATCTAAATACTTATTAGCTGAACTTAATCTTTCCATTATTTGATTAAATGAAAATCTCTCTGTTAATCCTTTTTCTTCAAATTCTTTTTTCATTCTTGAAGTGATTATAGAACTTATTAAGTTTATAAATTCAGTAGCAATTACACTTGTGTTTTGCTGTACTCTTACAAAATCCAGTTCAACAATGTTTTTATAGAAGTTGAAAAATTCTTCAATTTCTCATCTTGTTTTGTAAAGATCATATATTTGTTTTAAAGATAAATCTTCGTTGGAAATAAAAGTAATTGTTCCAAAAAGATTTTCTTTTTCTTGTAAAAGTTCGTTATTAAAACTTTGTTCACGATTAACTTTATCTAAATAAGCTCTTCTTTCTTGGCTGTAGTCATTTGTGCTTTTAAATGAATATAAAAATTCGCCTTGATCTAGTTTTGCTTTTTTACATAAAATAATATCTTCATCAGAATTGAAAGTCATTTCATATTTAGATAACTCTAAAGCTTTGATTCTTTTATCGTTTCTTTTAATAGGGAAAAGATTTTTAACATTTTTCTTTTGAGTATTTAATTTATCTAAACTTTCTTTAGAAAGAATTCCTTTATCTCCCATGATTAAGCAATTATTTAGTGAAAATTCATCAATAAATCTATTGAACGCCATTGTATCTAGTGTGTTTCCTTGAAAAACCTTACTTGCAATGGGTTCTTTTTTGTTTAGGTCAAAAGCATATAGAACAGAAATGTTTTGCACCCCTTTAGTTCTAGCTTTTCACGATCATTTTGTAAAATCAGAACTTTTAGAACTACATTTTTTTAACATACCATCAATTACAATAGTAGATCCAGGAGAAACAGTATCGATTCTATTTTGAATGAATTGTTTGATGCATCTGTAGTTATATCCTAACTTTTCTAAAAACCTTGAAATGTTACTAGATGAAAGTCCTATACCTGGAAATTGTTCAGAGAAAAATGAACATTGATATTTTCTATTAATTTCTCGATTAGTGATATTTCCATAAGCTGCTCTAATAATTGCTATTGCATAAATTATTTTTGCATCTGAAGGATTATAAACTTTGCAAAGATCTTCAAATACATCTTTTGATAATTTATAAGCAATTTCAGTTCTTCCGAATTGTTTTATGTCACACAAAGCAAAGTTAAGTCTACTTGTTTTAGTTTCTACATATTCAAAGTTTATTATTTCACCGATTTTACCCAGTTCTACAGGAACAGATTTTCCATTTTTTCAAACACTTGTTCTTTTAATAACATCATATCTATTTCCGTTTTTCTTTACTCTTGTTTTTTTTGGTCTTTAGACAGCTAATATCTCTTTTGGTATAGGCATTTTCCTTCTCCTTATGTAGTGCTTTAGTCACTATAATTGTATTATATTTTTCGTTCTTTTTCTATAGTTTTTAGCTGTTTTTTTATATATTTTTTTCTATAAAAATCCTAGGTTTTATCGATATTTTGACAAAATAGGCAAAAAAAAATAGCATTTCAGCTATTTTTCATATATTCTTATAGTGGTTTTAACGGAAAGTTCTTATTATATTTAAAAAATTTACTTTTATTATTAAATATTACTCTAATTTCATCTTCATAAAGATCATGAGTTGATTTTAATTTGATTACAGATTGATTATTTATAATAGTATTATTTTTAACTTCTAAATCTATGTTTTTAAAAGAACTATCAGTATTTTTTAATTCTGCAATAATGTTATTAGTATTAATAACATTTATATGATTTTTTAAAACAATAGGTTTCATTGGGCTAGTAAATAATAAGATGTGTTCATGATCATTATCAGTAAGCAAATTATTCTTTTTAAAAAATATACTATAAAGTTTAGATCTATTAGATAGTTTGATCTTATAGCCTTCTTTTAACTTTTCAAAAGTTGTATTAGTATTTTGATTAAACTCTTTTTCTAAATCATTAAATGATAAGATAGAAAATTTTAAATCTTCTACTAATTTAGTATTTTGTGCTTTTATAGTTATTGGATTATTAATTTGAAAATTACTTAAACCAAGGTATTTAACTAAGTTACTTTTATTTTCAAGTGCTTTTAATAACTCAGGAAAAACATTAATTAAAGTTCTTACTCTATTATTTTTAATTTCTAGTTTAGGTAAAATAAAGTTCTTATTTTGATTATCTGAAAAAGAAGCAAAATTAACAACACTAGTAGTATTTCATTTAGATAAATCTTGATCAAAACTACTAGCTCCTCAAAACATTTTAAAAATATTAGTTATATGTGAAATATCTCATTTACTAATATTTTTATTAAATAATTTAGCATCATAAAACATAGATGATATATTAGCTACTTTTGAAGTATTTCATTTACTAATATCTTGGTCAAATCATTGAGCACTTTCAAACACATTACTCATATCAGTTATATTTGAAGTATCTCAATACTGAATTCCTTCTATTTTATCACTTATGTTTTCTTTAAATACACTATTTAAACTAGTAATATGTCTAGGTAGATCTTTAGGTACAGTTCTAATATGGATAGGAATTTGCTTTAATTTATAAACACCATTTATTTTTTCTCAACCTAATTCTTTGATAATTTCATTATTTGTTTGATCAATAACATGATCTTTTGAATCTTGAATATTATTTTCTTGTTTATTAGACAAAAGCATAGTCGTTCTTTAATATTGACATTTAATAACGAAACACCTAATGAAGTTAAAATTAAACCAAATGCAATTACTTTAATTAATTTTTGATAATACTCCTTTTTTAATAGCTTACTATATTTTTTACTTAATTGTTTAATACTATATTTATTTTTTATTTTCTTTTTGATATTGTTCTTTTCACTGTTCTCTTCATTTTCCTTTGAAATTGTCAAAATAAACATTTTTTCCTGTCTTTTCATCAAATTTCATTGGATTTAAAGGTTTATACCCATCATGTTTTTCTTTTTCATACTCTGCTTTTTGTTTTTCATATTGTTTTCTAGTAACAATTTTGTCAAACATTCTTACTCCAACATATCTCTTTGCATGAGCACCTGTTGGTCAAGTAGGTTTTGAAAATTCATCAACATAAGAAATACTTGGAAGAGTATCAGCTTGATGAGTATGAGTAGGAATAATAACAGCAGAAGCTAAAGTATAGAAGTTTTCTAATTTAGCCAATTCAGTATATCTTTTATAAATTTCTGTTTTATTTTCATCAATATAAGTTAGTTCATTAGTGAAATGTTGAATAATATTTTTTAAATCTTCATAAGCTTTATTTAAAGTATCTTTATCTACAGATGTATCCTTAACTTTTAAATCTAACTTAATATCTTTTCTGTGTTCTCCATTTGTAGAGATTATGCTTGTAGGTTCTAAGTTAGATTTATCAAATACTTTAGTTCAACTTTGAATATATTCATATACTCCACCATATTTTAATGTTGCTAAATAGTTAGTTGGATCATCATAATCTGGTGATCAACCAAAAGCTGTTAATCCATATTTACCATCTCTTATGTCTTTTAAGTAATTAGAAAAATCAATAGGTTTATCAATATCAAATACAAATGGAGAATCAATATCATCATTTCCAAATTTTCTTACTAAATAGTTAAATGAACCAAAGAATTGAGCAATCTTTATTTTAAAATCATCTGCTCCTGTTGGGTTTAATAAGAAAGGAATTGTAATAGGTTTTCTAAGATCTTCAATACCAGCAATGTTTTTTAAATCTTCTTTAACTTGTTGTTTTAATAAATTAATTTTTTTGTATAGATTTGTTAAAAGACGATCTTGCTTTTTAATATCTTTTTTTGAATCAATACCAGTATCATAAACTCCAATCAAATCAGCAAATTGTTTTGCCAAAGTTTCGTTTTTAAAAGTTACTTTACTTGCATCTCTATTTAAGTCAAATAAACCGTTTTTACCATTTGTTTGTTGCAATTGATCTTCTTTTAAAAAGGCAGTAAATGCTAATAAATCATTTTCTAAGTATGCATCATTTCCTTCATTATACACACTAACTTTTTTCTTACTATTTGGATTTTTAGCATCCTTAACTTTACCAAAACGATTAGCTCACTTTTTAATATTTTCTTCTTTGTACCAACCTTTTTTCTTTAAAACTTCAATAATTCAATCACTTCATGACTTTTCATCTGCTTGACTTGTAGAAGAAATAGATGAACTAGACTCAGTGTCTCTTCTTGCTCTAGAAGATGTAGAATCTGAAGAATCATTTTTATTTTTTGGATTATTATCATCATCATATTTTCTTATATCATAATAATCTTTTGCTAAAAAGTCAGCATAATCTGCAACTTTTTGTCCAGAATCTCTATCTAATACTTTATAATCATCATCATTATAAGTTGAAACGTATTGACTTGTAAATGTATTTCTTAATTGAGTACTTGTAGGACGATCATTACCATCTCTAGCTTCAGAATGGAACTTAGCATATAAAGAACGATTTAATACATATCTAGCCATTATTCTAAGAGATTTTAAAGCAAGTGCTCTATTTAAAACGCTATCTTCTTGAGCTGTTCTAGGTCTTTTTTTAGAATTTTCTTTTAAATTACCTTCATGGTCAAGTTCGATTCTGTCATAAATCTGGGTTCCTTTAGTATGAAAGTTAAACCCAAAAGCTCAAGTAGTTGTTGGTTTTTGTTTTAAAATATTTGTTCCTTCAAAAACTGGATTATCTTCACTACCAACATATTTTTTTCAACCAGCTAAATCATTTGCATTAATTTTTGTTGAAGAAACGTCTCCTGTTTCAAATAAAAATCTTCTAGTAGCAGCATCAGCCTTATTAACATAGCTATAATTAATTTTTTCTATATAAACTTTGTCTTTATTATAGTAAAATTCATTCTTGGTTAGATTTAAATTAGAACCTGGGAAATAATCTTCAATAACATAAGCTCCTGAATATCATAAACCATTATATCCAGATTTTTTTCCTAAAGGTTTACCATAAGCAGTTCCTGCATAAATACTAGATTTTTGGTCTTTATCACTAGCATATTGAAGAGCAATCTCTGGAATAGGAGCAAAAGCAAGATATGATATTACTGATTCAAAATAAGATATTCTTTTAGAAAGATAAAAACCAATATCAAAAATATTTTGATCTAATCCATCTTCACTTTTATCTTTGTCTGCACTAGATTTACCATTATTAACTATTTTTCCATCTTTAAATGATTTTTCTACCAATTCTTTTGTTGACATCGAAGCATCTAAGGCAAGCTTTTTGGCTTCTTTTTCATCAGTTGGATTTAAATTAAAAGCAAGAATGGCTCTATCAATTCAATAACTTGATTTCAATTCGTTAGTTCTTAAATCACCAGGAAGATCTTTATTAAATCTAGCATCATATTCTTTATTTTTTGGATCTGATAATTTGTTAATAAATTCCATCAATTCATAAACATGCTTAAAGTTAGTTAAGAAATGTTCAGTAGTTAAAGCTAAATTGTTTTTATTTAAAACATATCTAAAGGTATTAAAAACATCTAAACCAGCAATTTGAGGTCCTTTAACTTGTTTACCATTTTCAATTCTAGTTCAATAAGCATTTCTTCTAATTCTGAATTTTCAGTAATCTTTATCTTTATTATGATCTCAGTATTCAGCTAAAGCTCCTTCATAATTATCGTGTCTATTTACTGTTAATAAAATATCTTGTAAATTAGCAATAATGTCAGCATCATTAGCAATATTGTTAGTTGCTGAGTTTAAATTAGCTAAAGAATAATTAGTAAGTTCACGCAAAACTTTGGTATTAGAATTTCTTCTATTTAAAATTTTATCTAAACTAATTCCAACAGAACAACTTACAATAGAAGCTGAAGCTGTAGCTATTATAGAACCTAACACTGTCATACCTAAAACTTTTTTCATAAAACTTCCTCCTTTCTTACTTCTTACTTCTTAACTTTTATTTTTAATTTTAATTGATCTTTATAATCTTTAATTTGTTTTTTATATGCTTTAACTTCTCTTTCATTAGCATAAACAAAACGACCTTTAGAAACTTCTACTCATTTTGGAAAATCAACCAAATAGTCATAATGTTCAACTTCTGGTTTATAAACAAAGTGAACTTTTTTACTTTCTTGAATAGGATCTGGTAAAGGAATCGCACTTAATAGTGATCTAGTATAAGGATGAAGTGGTAAGTCAAATAATTCATTAGATTCAGCTAGTTCAACAATATCACCACGATAAATAACTGCAATTCTATCTGTTGCAAATCTTACAACTGATAAATCGTGAGCAATAAAAATATAAGTTAAATCAAATTGTTTTTGAAATTTAGCTAATAAATTCATAATTTGAGCTCTAATTGAAACATCTAAAGCTGATATTGGTTCATCAGCTACTACAAATTTAGGCTTCATAATTAAGGCTCTAGCAATACCAATTCTTTGACGTTGTCCTCCTGAAAACTCATGTGGGTATCTTGACAAGTGTTCAGGTAATAAACCAACAGTTTCTAGTAATTGATTAATTAAAAATCTTTTAATATCTTTTTTATCAATTTCTGAAATATCAGCTATTAGGTTTTCTTTATTATTTTTATTAAATCAATTTTGGTATGCTACTTTAACTTCATCGTTCAAATAAAGTTCTGGGAAATTATCTAAACCTTCTTTAATAATTTCTTCAACAGCCATTCTTTCGTTTAATGATGAACTTGGATCTTGAAAGATCATCTGCATATTCTTTTTATTTTCTTTAAGTTCTTTTCTAGTAGGTGATTTAAAAATTTCTGCAGTTTTTAAGTTATCATAAAAATCGCTATTTTGAACAGTTTCTATAACTGATTGATATTCTTCAGCTAGTTCAGTTTTATTATTTATAGTCAAATAATCAATTCTTTGTTTTAATTTTTTTAAATAATAACTATTTTTATATTTTGGACAAGTTAAAGCTAAGTTCATTAATTGATCATAACTAGCATCTTCAAGTTGAGGAGTAATTAGTTTTTGACTTTTAATAACTAATTTTAGCTTAGCTCCCATCTCATCAAAAAACTTAGTTACTGAAGTATATTTACCATTATTAACATCATTTCTAATAGATAACATTTCTTGTAAAGTATTATAAATAGTATTTTCTAAATCTTTAATTTTTAAAATTGAATCATGAACAAAATCTTGATATTTATTAATAGCATCTTGTAACTCTACTTTAACATTAGCATGCTTTGAAATGTTTTTTGTAATACGTGCTGCTTTTTCTTGCAATCTAATAATTTTTAATAAACGTTTTAAATTATCAGTAACAGCTTGGATAACAATTGATAAATTAGCATTCTTTTTAACACTAACTAATTTAGTTGTATTTAAATTAACTCCTTCTTTAATAATTCTTGACTTACCATCTTCATATTCTTTTAATTCTTGAGTTTTAAAGTCAAAAAATTTAGATTGAGTATACTTATAATAAACTCTTTTAAATTCATTAGAATAATCATTTAAACTAAGTGAAGTAGTTAAATGATTTTGTTGCATAATGTATAAGTGTCTTGCAATTTTTTGATTAATTTTATAAACATCTGGAGTTTTTCCTCTTAATAGTTTATTTTCAAAATAAATTGCTCCATCACTTACTGGTTGAATTCCAATAATTGCTCTTCCAATTGTAGTTTTTCCAGAACCAGATTCTCCAACTAATCCAAAGGTTTCACCTTTATAAACATCAAAAGTAACTCCTTTAACAGCTTTTAATTTATTTCTACCGTTTCCAAATTCAATCAAAAGGTCTCGAATTTTTAAAATTGCTTCACTTTTCTTTTTTATCATTTTATTCACCAACCTTTGATTCTGAAACTGCTTTTTTTAGACTATTTAATTGTTTTGGACGTTTAATTTTTGGAGCACGTGGATCTAATAATCAAGTTTTTGCATAATGAGTATCTGAAATTTTAAACATTGGAGGTTCATATTTATAGTCAACTGCTAAAGCAAATGTATTTCTTGGTGCAAATGCATCAGCTTTAATTTCTTTAAATAATGAAGGTGGAGTACCACTAATTGAATATAATTCTTCACCTTTAGTTCCTAATTGTGGAAGTGATGATAATAATGCTCAAGTGTATGGGTGTTTTGAATTAAAGAATACATCTTCAGTAGTTCCATATTCAATAATTTGACCAGCATACATAACAGCAACTCTATCAGCAATATTTGCAACTACTCCTAAATCGTGAGTAATAAAAATTACTGTAAATTTATACTCTTCTTTTAATTCTTTAATTAGATCTAAAATTTGAGCTTGAATAGTTACATCTAGTGCAGTTGTTGGCTCATCACAAATTAAAATCTTAGGTCTACATGCTAAAGCAATAGCAATAACAACTCTTTGTCTCATCCCACCTGAATATTTACCAGGTAAATCTTTATAACGCTTTTCAGCATTAGGTATTCCTACTCTTTTCATTAAATTAATAGCTTCAACTTTAGCTTCAGCTCTATTTAATTTACTATGATTTCTTAAAACTTCACTAATTTGATATCCAACACTTAATAAAGGGTTTAAAGAAGTCATTGGATCTTGAAAAATTGTAGCAATAGTTCCACCACGTAGATGTTGTAAGTTTTTATCAGTACTTTTTTTAATCCAAAAATTAAAGCGCTTAACAAAATTTCACATTTCATTTAAAGCTTCAACTTTAGTTTGATCTAATTTTTTATTTTGATTAGATCTAATATTATAAAAAATTTCTAAAGCTAAACTTTCAAAATTATTTTTATATTCAATTTCATCTAATCATTTAATATGTGGTTCTAATTTATTTATATCTTCTAATTCGTTTTTATTAAACTTATTAATTAAACTAACAATTTGAAAATATTTAAACTTTTTAAAAGCACTAATTGTTTTAAAATTATAAATTTCTTTTTTAGCAGTTTGAATGATTTTTTCTAATTGTTGAATTTCAAATTCTAATTTTTTAGGATCTTTTTTTCATTCAATTTGTTCTTTTAATTGCTTGATTTGTTCTAAATACTCATTTCTTTTAACTAGTTTTTTAGTACTATTAGTAAATTCGTATTTTTTCAACATATCTGCTTTTTGTTGTAATTCATCAATTTTTAAATTTAAAGATTCAATAGTTGATTCTTTTAATTCTTTAATAATTAATAAAGCATCTTTAATTTTCTTATTATTATATTTTTTAATTCCTTTTCTTGATTCATTTTCTAAAGAATTTTTATGAAATTCTACTAAATCAAGATCTTTTTTAAACACAGCTGATTCATTTTCTTTAGTAGCTTTGCTTGGATAATACATAATAGTTCCATTAGCAATATAACCATTTGACTCTAACATATTAGTTAAAGTTTTAGTTAATACTGATTTTCCAGAACCAGATTCTCCAACTATAGCTACTGTTTCACCATCATAAATATCAAAACTAATATTTCTAATAGAAGTTAAAACTTTAGAACGGACACGAAATTTTACTACTAAGTCTTTAATTGATAAGATAATATTTTTCATAAATATGTCCTTTCTATCTATGGTTTTTTGGATCTAATGAATCGGCAAATACTTTTAATACTAAGAAAAATAAAGTTGAAATAATACAAATAAATAAAATAGGTAGAATAATTAAATGCGGATAAACTTGTCATTCACTTGATTGCATAATTGATTGTAAAATTTTACCTAGTGAAGTATTTTTTTTACCATCAACAAATCCTCTATCAAAATAAGCTAAAGTTGATTCAATTGCAATTGCTGTTGGAATTGAAAATGTTGATACTTGAATTAGTACTGGTAAAATTTTTGGTAAAACATTTTTTCTAATAATTTTATCTGATCTGGTTCCAAGTGTAATTGAAGCAATATTATAATCAGCATCTCTAATTGATAAAACTAAAATTCTAATACTAAATGCTGGACCAATTCAAGCTTGAATAACAATTCCCAAAATCATTGGCCAGTATCCAATACCAAATACTGACATAATAATAATAATTAAAATTAGTTGTGGAATAACTAGAATTAATGAAGTTAATTGGTAGAATAAAATATCTAATTTTCTATAATATCCTCAAATTAATCCCATAATAATTCCAATTGATAACTGTAAAAAGGTCATAACAAAAGCAAAAGATAAACTACTTCTTAAACCTAATCAAATCTCAATTCAATAATCTTCACCATTTCTACCTAATCCAAATCAATATTTCATAGATGGGTGTTCTTGAGATGTACCAGGTGTTTTTAAAGGAATTGCTTCTTTTCCTCAAGGAACAATTATTGAAGTTAGTAATAAAGCAAATAAAATAATTGAACAAACAATAAATACTTTACTAGTAACAAGAATTCTACCAACAGCTTTTCAATAACTGTATGGCTTTGTAATAATTGTTTCACTAGTTTTAGCTTGTGATCCAACTAATTCAAATAGAGAGTGATCTATTTGAAAAATATCTAAACCATGTCTTTTAAAAAACGCTTCTCTTTCTTTATCTAAAAGAAGTGAAAAATCTGGTTGTTCTAATTGCTTTGTTTTCATATAAACCACTCCTTTCTAATCTTTAGTTAAACTTACTCTTGGATCTAATAAAACATGAACTAAATCAGCTAGTAATTTTGCAAAAATACTTACAAATGAAGATAAAACTGTAAATCCTAAAAATACAAAAAAGTCATTTCCACCAGCTGATTCTTTAATTAATCTACCCATTCCAGGAATAGCTCATTGAGTTTCAACAATCATTGAAGATCCAAATACTGTTAAAATAATTTCACTTGGAATACTTCTTATAATTCTTACTCCAGCATTTCTAAAAATGTGAACATAATATGTTTTATTTGAACTAGTTCCTTTAGCTAAAGCAAATTTAGCATAATCAACAGTCATTTCATCAACTATGTATCTTCTTACAAATGTAGCAATTCCTGGTAAATTAATTACAACAATTGCAAAAATAGGTCAAAATCTAGTTGCAAAACTTCCTGTGTTATAAATTCCTGAATTTCCTAAAACAGCAACAGAAAAAATAAATGTTCCAATAATAATAACAATTGATGGAATTGCTAATACTAAAGCTGAAATACCATTAAATACGTTATCAAATAATTTTCCTTTTTTCTTAGCAGCTCCAACACCAATTAAAATTGCTAAAGCATAACTAATTAAAACTGAAACTGAACCAATAGCAAATGAATATGGCATTGCTTTTAAGAAAATAGATAATGCATCACTACCTTCTTCAGCAACAGTTGTAGCAGTTGTTACACCTAAATAAACATATCTTGTTTCAGTAATCAATTTAGATGAATCAACAATTTTTTGTCCATTTTGAGAAATAATAACTTCTGAACCTAAAACAATTTGCTTAGGAATAAAAGGTGTGATGTTTTTTAAATATGTAAGTATTTGTGGAATTAAAGGTCCATAAACACCAAATCGCTTCATACGATCTTCTAACAACTTATCTTGTTGAGCTCTAGATAACCCCGTTTTTTCAATATCTGGTGGTAAATATTTTTCATTTGGAGTAATTAAACGAATCACAACATATAAAATAACAATTGATAATAATAAAGTAATTAGACCATATAATATACGCTTAAATGAATAACCATATAAAGGGTGTCTTACAAAATACTTATAAATATTAGCTGAAGTGTCATAATATCAATATTTAAAAGTAGTTCATTTACTTACTTTATGTTGTTGATTAGTTTCATTAAGTAAACTAAAATCATCAAGTAACAATTGAGTATTTAAATTCAATGCTTCTTGCTTACTTTTTGATGTTGATTTCATAAAGCTTTTCCTTTCTATTAAAATATATTAAAAAGCAAAATAAGTTAATCAAATTAACTTATTTACTAGAAATATAGTGCTATTAAAACCACTGCAAAATTTATTAATATATTTCTTTGATAGTATCAAAATATTTTTCAAAATTAATAAAAAAATAAAAAAAACTCTATTTTTTTATTTGATTTGTTATATTCTAAAAATGAAAAGGTATGTTTAATATGCAAAAATCTAAAGTATTTAAAGAACTAAAAGAAATTGACAAGTACACTAAAGAACAACATAAAAAACAAGTTAATCAAACAATTGAAAGCGTTTATGATTCTAGTGAATTTAAAATGAATTTTTATGAATATCAACAAGAAAAAAAACTAGGATGAATTGGTTGATTAATTGTTTTTTTAATATTTATAATTGGATCCTTAATTAGTGTTTTAGTTGGGTATTTAACACTAAATATTAGTCATTTAAGTAATTGAAAAGGAATTAATTACTTTAATGTTTTATATACAGCAATTTTATTTTTTATAGGATTTATAATTGGGTTTATTAAAAATAGACAAGCAACAAAATTTTTTAACGACAAAAGAAGAAGATATCAAAAAACATTAGAATTAAAAGAAGCTAAATTAATTAGATTAAAAAAAATTTTTTATTTAAGTGGATTTTTAATGTTAATTTTAACAATTATTCTATTTTTAGTATTTAAAATTTAAATTTTAACTAATAGGTAGTTATTAAATACTCATATATCTATATAATCTATTTATTATTAGGAGGTTTTATGAAAAAATTGTCAACTAATCAAATAAGAAAAATCTGATTAGATTTTTTTATTTCTAAAAATCATTATTTTTTAGAGCCAGTATCTCTAATTCCAGTTGATGATCCATCACTATTATGAATTAATTCAGGAGTTGCTACTTTAAAACCATATTTTGATGGTAGAAAAACACCGCCTTCACCAAGACTAACTAACTCTCAAAAAGCGATTAGAACTAATGATATTGAAAATGTTGGGGTTACAGCACGTCATCATACTATGTTTGAAATGCTTGGCAACTTTTCAATTGGTGATTATTTTAAAAAAGAGGCTATTCAATTAGCTTGAGAACTTTTAACAGATAAAAATTATTTTGATATTGATAAAAATAAGCTATATATTACTGTTTTTAATGAAGATATTGAAGCTTACAATATCTGAAAAGATGTTATTAAAATTGATGAAGATCACATTTTTAGATTATCTAGAAAAACTAATTTTTGAGATGTAGGACAAGGACCTTGTGGACCAAATACTGAAATTTTTTACGATAGAGGTGAAGTTTGAGATCCAAATAAAATTGGATCTAGATTAATTAGTGATGATATTGAAAATGATCGCTATATTGAAGTTTGAAATATTGTTTTTTCTCAATTTAATAATGATGGAAGCAACAACTATGTTGAATTACCTAGAAAAAATATAGATACTGGTGCTGGATTAGAAAGATTTGCTTCAATTTTTCAAAACACTCCTACTAACTTTGAAACTGACATTTTTTATCCAACTATTAAAAAAGTTGAACAACTAACTAATAACCAATTTAAATACTCAATTGACAATTATTTTAATCCTAATAAAAAACAAACTAGAATCAATACTGCTTTTAAAGTAATAGCAGATCATATAAGAGCTACAGTTTTTGCAATTTCTGATGGTGTATTTCCTGGTAATAAAGATAGAGGATATATTATTAGAAGATTAATTAGAAGATCTTGTGTTTTTGGAAAAGAATTAGGAATTAAACAAGCATTTTTATATAAATTAGTTGATAGTGTCATTGAGTCAATGAAAGAATTTTATCCTTATTTAATTGATAAAAAAACTTTAGTAGAACAAACTATTAAAGATGAAGAAGAAAAGTTTTTAAAAACTTTATCAAAAGGATATGATCTTTTAGAAAATATTATTAAAACAAAAAATATAGTTAGTGATAAAGATGCTTTATTATTATTTGAATCATATGGTTTTCCAATTGAGCAAACTATTGAGATTTCTGAACTTTCTAATGTACAAGTTGATGTTGAAGGATTTAACAATTTATTAGAACAAGCAAAACAAGCAACAAGAAACGCTAGAAAAGATCTAAAAGCTTGAGATAAACAAAATGAATTATTTACAAAACTAAAAGTAGAATCTGAATTTACTGGATGATCTGAACTAAGTAGAGATAATGTTAAAGTTGTTTATATGTTTACAGATCAAAAACAAGTAGAATCAATAACTGATCAAGAAGTATTTGTAATTTTAGATAAAACTCCTTTTTATGCTGAAAAAGGTGGACAAGCTGCTGATAGTGGAATTATTTTTAATGATCAAATGAAAGGTTTTGTAATTGATGTTCAACAAGGACCGATGCATCAAAATATTCATAGAATAAAAGTTCAAGGTACTTTAAAAGTAAACGATTTGATAAATTGTAGAGTTGATGAAGAAAAAAGAATCTATACAATGAAAAATCACTCAGGAACTCATATGATCCATTATGCTTTAAGAGAAGTTTTAGGAACTAGTGTAATGCAATCTGGTTCATATAATGATGAAAATGGTTTGAGAATGGACTTTACTTATCACAGATTACCAACTAGTGAAGAACTTTTAAAAGCTCAAAACTTAGTATTAGAAAAAATTAAAAATAAAATTGATAGACAAACTTATTTTTGTAGTTTAGAAGAATCAGTAAAAAAACACCAAGCCTTAGCATTTTTTACTGAAAAATATGATCAAATAGTTAGAGTTATTAAATTTGGTGATTTTTCTTCAGAGCTTTGTGGTGGAACTCATGTTAATAATACTAGTGAAATAGAAGATTTTATTATAACTGGAATTGAATCAAAAGGTAGTGGTCTATATAGAATTAAATGTTTAACTTCATTTAGAGCAGTTAATGAGTATTTAAATGAACAATTTAAAGTATATAAAGACCAAGCTGAATCTATTATTGATAAATATAATCAAAATAAAGATCTTTTAGTAAATGATCAATTAGAAAATATTTATTTACAAATAAAAAATATTGCTATTAATAAAGACAATTTAATACTAATAAAAGATTTATTAGATAAATTAAAAGTTCTAAATAAAGATTATGATAAAAAAGTTAATGATTTAATTACAAATAATAAGTTATTAAAATATAAAGATCTAACTCCTAGTTTAAATAAAGATAACGTTAATGAAATTAAACTAGAAACTACTGATTTAACTATTAAAGATTTAAAACAACTAGCAGATGATTTAAGAAATAAATACAATGATTTAATTGTTATTTTATTAAGTAGTACAAAAGAAAATAATTTTATAGTTGTTGCAGTTAGTCAAAGTTTACAAAATAAATATAAAGCAATTGATATTTTTAACAATTTAGAAGGTTATGAAACTAAAGGTGGAGGAAATGCTAATTTAGCTCAAGGTAAATTTGTTAAAAAATAAAAGTTAATATATTAATTATTAATAAGTAAATTGTTTTATTATTTTTTTAAATTTAATATTAACATTAAGGTAAGAGTAATCTCATTTTTTTATTACTATTTAGTGTTTTTATTTATTAATAATTGCTATGAATGTTATGAAAAATAACGTAAAAAAATCTTGATTTTTTTTTTTTTTTTTATATTAAAATGTTTAAGTCAAATTAATCTATTTAAAAAGGAAAAGAAATGAAGAAATTATTAGCAATTTTATCATCACTTGGTTTAATAGCTGCATCAAGCTTATTTGTAATTGGTTGTAAAAATAATAATTATAAATCTGACAATCAAAATAAAGAGAATACAAATTCTGATCAAATGTCATCATATCAATCAAATAATTCTGATCCAAAAAAAGAAAAACCTAAAAGACCAGCAACTGAAGAAGAAAAACCTAAAAGACCAGCAACTGAAGAAGAAAAACCTAAAAGACCAGCAACTGAAGAAGAAAAACCTAAAAGACCAGCAACTGAAGAAGAAAAACCTAAAAGACCAGCAACTGAAGAAGAAAAACCTAAAAGACCAGCAACTGAAGAAGAAAAACCTAAAAGACCAGCAACTGAAGAAGAAAAACCTAAAAGACCAGCAACTGAAGAAGAAAAACCTAAAAGACCAGCAACTGAAGAAGAAAAACCTAAAAGACCAGCAACTGAAGAAGAAAAAAATAAATTACAAGCAATTTTTAAACAACAAGAAAATGGTTTTGCAGCATTTCACACCTATAAAGATGTTTTAGATCAATTGTTAGTCTATGCAAAAGAACAAGATTTAAATGAACTTGAACTTGAAAATGGTGTTAATGAAAATGAAAATCTAAAAGAAGATAGGAATAGCGCTAATAAAAATACTATTAAATTAAGACTTTATGGTTCTAGTGTGATTTTTACTCCTAAAAAAGTTTTAAATAATGAAGTAGAAACGATTTATTCTTCTGATAAGAAAAAACTAATTCAAATAGGATATAAAAAGAATTCAAATACAGATGTACAAATTAATAAAATTCAAGAAACTATTACAGAAGTTCCAAAGCACTTGCCATTAAAAATTAATTCACTTAAAGATGCTTTTTCTAAATCTAAAATATCAAAAGTAGAAAACTTAGATTTATGAGATACTAAAAATATTAAAAAAATGTCTACTGTTTTTGATGATGCATCTAATTTTAATCAGGATATATCAAAATGAAATACTTCAAATGTTGTTGATATGAGTGGTATGTTTAAGGATGCTGCAGAATTTAATCAGCCTTTAAACGAATGAAAAGTAAACAATGTTAGAGATATGGATGATATGTTTGCAGGCGCAAAGAAATTTAATCAAGATTTAGATAAATGAGAAACTTCTAGCTTAGCTAGTATTAATCAAATGTTTTGAGATGCTACTAATTTTAATGGAAATATTGCAACTTGAGATGTGTCAAAAGTTAAAAGTTTATACAATACTTTTGCATATGCAGTATCATTCAACCGAAATATTTCCAATTGAGTTACTTCTAATGTTGAAAATATGCAAGGAACATTTAGTGGAGCCAAATCATTCTCACAAAATTTAAGTAAATGAGATGTAAAAAAAGTTATTATAACTAAAGACTTTAATAAAGAAGTTCAAAACACATTTGGAAATGAAAATCTTCCTAAATTTAACATAAAAATTACCTATTCAGAATAAGATTTTATTTTTTAGAAATCTTATGATTTTTTTAATGTTATAACTAAATTTACAAGTAAATGTATATTATTATTTTTTGTAATTTTTTTTAAAATAAAAAAATATTTACAATTATTGAAAAAAAGGATCTTTAATAGATCCTTTTTAATTTAATTATTAAATTGGAACTGTAAAATAAATTATTTCTAATTATTTCGCACAAAATGATTATTTTTATTATTTATTAAATATTTCAAATAAAGTTCTAACTAAAACTGCTTGTCCTCTACCAGCTTTATCTGCAGTTCCAGCTATATCAAAATGAACAAATGGTTTTTCTTCAGCAAATGCACTTAAAAAGGCTGCAGCAGTAGAACTACCAGCTTCTCTTCCCTTAGCAGCGTTAGTTAAATCAGCATTTACACTATCTGCTTTAACTTTTTCTAAGTGTTCATCAAAAATTGGCATTCTTCATACTTTTTCACTAGTCTTGTGTGATGTTTGAGAAACTAATTCTCATCTCTTATCACAATTTGTAAATACTCCAGTAGCATAACTTCCTAAAGCAATTACCATAGCCCCAGTTAGAGTTGAAGCTTCTCAAATTTCAGTTGCTTGTTTTTCTCTAATTGCATAAGTAATCCCATCAGCTAATACTAATCTTCCTTCAGCATCTGTATTATCAATTTCAACAGTTAATCCGTTCATAGATTTAACAACTGATTGAGGTAAAGTAGCAGTTGATCCAATTCTATTATCTGTAAACATACCAATTCCAACAATATTAGCTTTAGCTTTCATTTTAGCTAATGCCATAACAGTTGAAAGCATAATAGCAGCTCCAGACATATCAAATTTCATACCTTCCATAGCACTTGAAGGTTTTAAATTATACCCACCACTATCAAAAGTAATTCCTTTTCCAACTAAAGCTTTTTTTGGTTCATTTTCATCACCAACATATTCTAAAACTACAGCTTGTGGTTCATATATTGATCCTGCATTAACTGCTAAAAATAAGTTCATTCCTAATTTAGTAGCTTCTTTTTTACCTAAAACAGTAACTTTAAGTTCATCTATTTCTTTTGCTTTTTGAATTATTTTTTCAGCTAAATATTCACTTGTTGCAATATTTGGTGGAGTATCTTGTAAAGTTCTTGCAAAGTTTACAAATTCCATTTTAATAGCTTCTTTTTCTTCTAGTTCTTTAACATCTTCATTTGTAATTAAGTTATAAATTACTTCATTTGGTTTACTATCTTTTTTATAGCTTACTTTATCAAATGTTTCAAAAGCAATTGTTTCATAAATTGCTTCAATAGCATCTTTTTTACATCCACACATATCAAAAAATACTAAGAATGAATCAACGTCAACATTTAAATTAAATTTATTAGCTAGAACAAATTTTTTAAAGGCATTTCTAATTTTAGTTTTTAAACATTTATTATCTTTTTTAATTACCATATAAATGGTTTTATCTTCACTAATAAATGTAGTTGATAAATCAGTATCTGATACATAAGGTTTATCATTAACTTCAGTTAAACAAACTAAAGTTAATTCTTCTTTTTTATCATTAAATTTAATCATATATATCTCCTTTAATTCTAAGTATATAATAACATTTTAAACTATCTAATAACTAATATTTAGACACATAGATATTAATAACTAGTATTAAATTTTATTATTTTAAATTACTAAAAAACTGAACTAATTAACTTATAAATAAGAAAATTGTTCAGTTTTTTCTTTTATTAAAATTTATTAAACTAATATTATTTTTTTACAATAAATTTGTGGTTTGAATTAGGATAAATTTGATTATTAATAATAGATATTTTATTTAAAACATCACCTATTTCAAATTGATACTCTAAATTATTAACTTGACCATAAATATCAATTTCTATAACTTGATCTTTAACATTTTTAAAATTATAACTACCATTATCAAATCTTAAAATAGCTGAATTATTTTTAACAAATATTAAAATCTCATCTCAACATACATCAAAACTATATAAACAGTTACCTTGATATATTTTTGATTTGTCATCTAATTTATATCAAGATCCATCTGGTAAGAAAACTTCTCTATTAGTTGAATTTTGTTTTAATATTGGACACACTAAAATATTTTGACCAATATAATATTGATCATCTATTAATCTAGCAATTTTATTATTTTCATTTTCTAAAACCATCGGTCTTAGTATTGGTAATCCTTTTTTAATTGATTCTTGTTCTCAAACTTTAAATTCTGGTAATAAAGTTTTTTTAAACTTAGCTCATTTAATTGAATTATCTAAAGTGTTTTTATCAAATCTTCAAGGTTCTCTTTGACCTAAAGCATGATATCTTGAAAAAGTATTTAACATTCCTATTTGAGTTCAACGATTATATAAATCTAAACTAAAATCCTGAGATTGAACAAATCCTCCAATATCAGTTCCTCAAATCACTTCACCAGCTAAACTCAAAGAAAGACCTGCTTGTAAATGATTTTTTAAATCACTAAAACTAGTTATGCTATCTCCAGATCACTTACCAACAAATTTTTGAGTTCCAATATATCCTGGACGACTAACTACAACATTTTTACCAATTCCAAAAAATTCTTCACCAGCTTCATAACAACATTTAACATATAAAAACATAAAATATTGTTTAAAATCTTTTGCTTGATAATTATTAAATAAAATAGCATCTTCAGGTAAACCATCTCCATAATCAGGTTTAACAAATCTTAGACCTAATTTAAATAATTTTTTGATTTGATCTTTATATCAGTTATAAGCTTTTGGATTTGTAAAATCAATTATGTAATTATTTTCTTGATATGTTTCAGTTCCAGTTCATGGATGAGCATAACCGCCATTTTTACTTTTAACTAGCAAATCGTTTTCAAATAAAAATTTAGAGTTTTTTAATCCATCATTTTGAATGTATGGATTAATTCAAAAACACATTTCTAAACCATTAGCTTTAACATCATCAAATAGCTTTTTAAAATCACCAAAAGCATCAGTATTATATTCAAAATTACAACTTTTTGTATATCTATTTTTTAACCATTTTGGATCTAAAGTAATAACATCTAGTGGATAATTTAATTCTTTTACCTTATTAATTGCTTCAAATAATTCTTCATAGTTATGATAATAAAGTCTATTTAATCAAACTCCATATCCAATATCTGGAACTTTTGAAATTCTGTTAGTTAACAAAGTATAACTTGAGACTAATTCTTTTAAGTTTTGATTTGAAAATAAATATAAATCCAAATAATCTTGATCAACTTTAAAAGATAATATATCAGTTGTTGGAGAACCTATTTCAAATGTAGTTTTACAACTTGTATTAACTAAAAAACCTCACTTATTAGTTGAATATAATAATGGCAAACCATTATAAGCTAAATCATTATTTGTTACACAAGAATTATCAGAATTTCAAATAACAGACTCAACTCCATTTTTAACTAAAGGTCTAAACTTTTCACCAAGTCCATAGAATTTTTCATCATTTTCAATATCAAACGACATAAAAAATTTTTGAGTTTTGTTTTGATCAATTTCAATTCCCAAATTAGGATTGATAAATCCTTCAAAAAATTGATACCCCGTTCTTAAAGTAGTTCTAGTTTTAATGTTTTGATTACTATCTAAAATCATTAAAACAAAAGGATTAATGCTAAAAACTAATTTTTCATCATTATCTAAATCAATAATTATTTGATCTTTAGTTTTTATAAAATTAATTGGCTTTTGTTTTAAATTATTATTTAAATGTTCATTAAATAAAGTAGATATTGTTTTTTGAAATAACTTTAAGTTAATAATATTTGATTCAAAAAGTTGAATTTGAAAAGTTGCTTTTTGTAAATTTGAAAAAGTAATCTCGATAAATAAGTTATTATTAGCAGTTCAAAGATCAGAAACTTTAGTTGTTATTAAATATTCATTTTTAGGATCAAAAATTCTTTGTTTAATTGGAAATGAATATTCCAACATTTCTTTAGTAATATTATTTGGTTTTGGCATTTTTATTTCTTTCTAATAGCTCTAATATTTCACCTTTATATATATCAGCTTTCGGACCATAAACAATTTGTAAAGAAACTCCTTTATTTAAAACACCAACAGCACCAGTTAATTCTTTAAATTTATTTTCAACTTTTGTTTTATCTTTAACTTTAACTCTTAATCTAGTCATGCATGCATCAACATCTTCTAGATTATCTAATCCACCTAATAAATTAACTATAGTTTTAACAGTTTTATCTGCTTTTATTGTTTTTGGTTTATATTCTTGCTTTTCTTCAACACTAGTTGATGATTCATCATTAGTAAATCCAGGTATTGCCGGTTTAGTTTTTTTAGTAAAGAAGTAAAATACAACAAAATAAATTCCACCAAAAGCAATAGTTACTAATAATAACCATAAACCTTGAATTCATAAAATACCTTTAATACCAATTCCAGTTATTGAAGTTGGACCAAATACAAATAGGTATTTAATTAATGTTTCAATTCCTCCAAATGCATGAATTCTCATTGGAATAAAATCACTAATTCCAAATGCTACTCCAGTTAGAATTGCATGTAAAACATATAATAAAGGAGCTGAAAACATAAAAATAAATTCAATTGGTTCTGTAACTCCAGTTAATAAGCAAGCAGCTAATCCTGAAAAATAAATTGAAGAGTATCTAGCTCTTTTTTCTTTAGGAATCGCAAATGCCATACCTAATCCAGCACCAACTAATGAACCTGATGAAGTAATCATTTGTCCAACTTTAAATCTTACTGGTACAACTGAGTCTAATACTATTTCATAAACTTGTTGCATTGATAATCCATTAACATTAGTGTGTTTTGCTGCATAATCAGTTCATTCACTTTTTACGTTTCCTAATGCAGTAATTCAACTTAATCAGATTTTTTCTTGTCCTTGTGCTTTTAAAGCTTCTTTATTTGATAAACTGTTAAAAAATTCAGCAATAATCTTAGCGTTTTGTTCATTTGTATTAGTAAATTGACTTGAATTTGTAAAATCTACATTTCCACCTAATTGACTATAATTCATAGGAATTGTGATCATATGATGTAATCCAAATGGTAGTAGTAATCTTTCTGAAGTTCCATATAAAAATGGAGCTAAAAATTTCAATTTTTGTTCTTTTGCAAAAAAGTTTCCTAAATAATTAATTACAGTTTGAAATAATGGTCAAATTAGTCCAATACCAACAGATATTGGTAATACAATAATAATTACCATAAAAGGAACAAATCTTGCACCATTAAAAAATGATAATGCTTGTGGTAATTTGTTAAAGTTGTAATACTTATTATAAATTGTAGCACCAACAAATCCCATTATAATTCCACCAATAGCATCATATCTAATAGACATAACTCCTTCTTGGCTACTAAAAAATAATTCATGTTTTTCTCATCTACCTAAAGTGTAGTTTAAAAATTGTAGTTCTTCAGTATTAGGATCAGTTCTTGTTACAAACATTGAAGAACCAACAGCTAATAAAATAAAATATGCAAACGCAGCAGCAAATGAACCACCATATCTATTTTTAGATCAAGTACCACCAATTGCAACAGCAAACAATAAACCCATATGACTAAAAGCTGCTCAACCAACAGTTTCAATAACACCACCAATTTGATTAAACACTTTAGCTGAAGCCTTAATTTGTCCTAGCCCTAAAGGACCAATTATTTTTCCTAAAATAATTGTCAATCCAGCTGCAGGTAAAAGAGCAACAAAAGTCAAAATTGATTTAGCAAATTTTGAAAAAAATTCGTGTAAGTTACTCTCTTTAGCCTTTCTAAAATCTAGTATTTTTTTCATTCTTTTTCCTTTCTAGTTTATAAAATATATTTTATATAGTTTATGATTTAGAAAAATACTAGATTTTAAAAAATAAAAAGAACTAGTATATACTAGTTCTTTTATAAATTATTTAATAAATTATTTTTCAATTGAGATAACTGTTCCAGCACCAATTGTTCTTCCACCTTCACGGATTGAGAACTTAGTTCCTTCTTCAACAGCAACAGGTTTAATTAATTGAATTTCCATTTCAACATTGTCACCAGGCATTACCATATCAGTTCCTTCTGGTAAAGTAACTTCTCCAGTAACATCAGTTGTACGGAAGTAGAATTGAGGGCGGTATTTATTAAAGAATGGTTTATGACGTCCACCTTCTTCTTGAGTTAAAGCATAAACTGAAGCTTTTAATACAGTATGTGGTTTAATAGTTCCAGGTTTTGCTAAAACTTGTCCACGTTCTACTGAATGTCTGTCAACACCACGTAATAATGCTCCAACATTATCTCCAGCCACAGCAAAATCAAGTAGTTTTCTAAACATTTCTAATCCAGTAACAACAGTTTTAGTTGGTTCTTCTTTTAATCCAATAATTTCAACTTCTTCGTTTACTTTAACAGTTCCACGTTCAACACGTCCTGTTGCAACAGTTCCACGTCCAGTAATTGTAAATACATCTTCAACTGGCATTAAGAAAGTTTTATCTGCATCTCTTTGTGGAGTTGGGATGTATTCATCAACTGCTGCCATTAATTCATTAATTGCTCCAGTTCATTTTGAATCACCATTTAATGCTCCTAAAGCTGAACCTCTAATAACTGGTGCTCCTTCTCCGTCAAAGTCATATTCAGTTAATAGATCTCTAATTTCCATTTCAACTAGATCGATCATTTCGTCATCTTCAACCATATCACATTTGTTTAAGAAAACAACAATTTTTGGAACTCCAACTTGTCTTGATAATAAAATGTGTTCTCTAGTTTGTGGCATTGGTCCATCAGTTGCAGCAACAACTAAAATAGCTCCATCCATTTGTGCTGCTCCAGTAATCATATTTTTAACATAGTCAGCGTGACCTGGGCAATCTACGTGTGCATAGTGTCTGTTAGCTGTTTTATATTCAACGTGTGCAGTATTAATTGTAATACCACGTTCTCTTTCTTCTGGGGCATTATCAATATTTGCATAATCTTTGAATTCTGCATTACCTTGTTCAGATAAAACTTTAGTAATTGCAGCAGTTAGTGTAGTTTTACCATGATCAACGTGTCCAATTGTTCCAATATTAACGTGAGGTAAACTACGGTCAAATTGTTCTTTTGCCATGTTTTTTTCTCCTTAAAATTTCTATAACAAATCAAGAATAATAGATATATTTCTACTATTTTGTCTGCCCCTTTTGGGGCGTTTTTACTATTATATATTTTACACTTATTTAATACTTAATTCAAAAAATATTATTTACCTGATTTTTTAATAATTTCATCAGCAATTGCTTTTGGAGCTTCTGCATAATGACTAAATATCATAGTGTAATTTCCACGTCCTTGAGTAAATGAACGTAATTCAGTAGCGTATCCAAACATTTCAGTTAATGGTACTTTTGATTTAATTGTTTGAGCATTTCCTCTTTGTTCTGAACCTTCAATCATTCCACGTTTTGAAGAAATATTTCCCATAACATCTCCATAATATTCATCTGGAACTGTTACTTCAACATTCATAATTGGTTCTAAAACAACTGGATTCATTTTTTTAGAGGCTTCTTTTAAAGCCATTGAAGCAGCAATTTTATATGCCATTTCATTTGAGTCAACTTCATGCATTGATCCATCAACAATTGTTGCTTTAACATCAATCATTGGATATCCTGCAATAACTCCGTTTCTTAATGCATTTTCTAAACCTACACGTGCTGAGTTAATATATTCTTTTGAAACACGTCCTCCAGTAATTTTATCAACTCATTCAAATCCTTTGTCTTTGTTTGGTTCAAATTCAATCACAACATGACCATATGAACCACGTCCTCCAGATTGTTTGATATATTTACCTTCAGCTTTTCCTGGTAATTTAATAGTTTCACGATATGAAACTTGTGGAGCACCAACATTAGTTGCTACATTAAATTCACGTTTCATACGATCAACAATAATGTCTAAGTGTAATTCACCCATACCAGCAATAATTGTTTGTCCAGTTTCATCATCTGTATAAGTTCTAAAAGTTGGATCTTCTTCAGCTAATTTTGATAAAGCAATACTCATTTTTTCTTGATCAGCTTTAGTTTTTGGTTCTAATGCTAATTGGATAACAGGTTCAGGAAATACCATTGATTCTAAAATTATTTCATGTTTTTCATCACACAAAGTATCACCAGTTGTAGTATTTTTTAATCCAACAGCTGCAGCAATATCACCAGAATAAACTTCTTCAATTTCAGTACGGTTATTTGCATGCATTTGTAAAATACGACCAACACGCTCTTTTTGTTGTTTAGTTGAGTTTAATATATAACTACCTTTAGTTAAGATTCCTGAATATACTCTAAAGAATGTTAATTTTCCAACAAATGGATCAGTCATAACTTTAAATGCTAATGCCGAAAAAGGTTCAGTATCACTTGCATGTCTTTCAACTTCTTCACCTGTTGGTAAAATTCCTTTAATTGATGGAATATCTATAGGTGATGGTAAATAATCAACAACAGCATCTAATAATAATTTAACACCTTTATTTTTAAATGCTGAACCAGCTAATACTGGGAAAAAGTCGGCATTAATTACACCTTTTCTAATTGCTGATTTTAATTCAGAAATACTAATTTCTCCACCATCTAAAAATTTCATTAATAATTCTTCATCATATTCAACAGCAACTTCAACTAAATGCGCTCTTAATTCTTTAGCTTGTTCTAATAAATTAGCAGGAATTTCTATTTCTTTATAATTTTCTTCAGGTTTTCCATCAAACTCATAAGCTTTCATTTCAACTAAATCAATAATACCTGTGAAGTTTTCTTCAGCTCCAATTGGTAATTGAATTGGAGCAGCTTTAGCACCTAATCTATCACCAATAGTTTTTACTGAATAAATAAAATCAGCACCTGTTTTATCCATTTTATTAACAAAAACAATACGAGGAACTCTATAATTTGTTGCTTGTCTTCAAACAGTTTCAGTTTGAGGCTCAACACCAGATTGACCATCTAAAACAGCAACAGCACCATCTAAAACTCTTAATGAACGTTCAACTTCAACAGTAAAATCTACGTGACCTGGAGTATCGATAATGTTAAATCTTGTATTTTTTCAGAATGCAGTTGTAGCAGCAGATGTAATAGTAATCCCACGTTCTTGCTCTTGAGCCATTCAGTCCATTTGTGAAGCACCTTCATGTGTTTCACCTATTTTATGAATTTTTCCAGTGTGAAATAAAATACGTTCAGTAGTAGTAGTCTTACCAGCATCAATATGAGCCATAATACCAATATTACGAGTATTTAATAAACTGTATTCTCTAGCCATTTATTAATTTTCCTTTCTAATTATCAACGATAGTGTGCAAATGCTTTATTTGCTTCTGCCATTTTATGAGTATCTTCACGTTTTTTAACTGATCCACCAATATTATTTGATGCATCAATAATTTCATTAGCTAATTTAATTGTCATAACTTTTTCGTTTCTTAATCTTGCATAATTAATTAATCAACGTAAAGCTAAAGTGATTTGTCTTTCAGCTGAAACTTCTACAGGAACTTGATAGTTAGCTCCTCCAATACGACGAACTTTTAATTCTAAGTGAGGTTTAATATTTTCAATAGCTTTATTAAATACTTCAATTGCTTCTTTATTAGTTTTTTCTTTAATTATATTAAATGCATCATAAATAATTGACTGAGCAATTCCTCTTTTACCATCTAACATAATTTTATTAATTGCACGAGTAACTAATTTAGAATTATAAATTGGATCTGCTAAAACATCTCTTTTTTCTGCTTTATTTTTACGCATGGTAATAACTCCTTTCTTTTTATTATAAATATGCTACTTAATGTGTTCTTTTTAATTTGATATACACGGTTTACTTATTACTATTTATTTTCTTATTTTTTAACTTTAGGTCTTTTTACTCCATATAATGAACGTCCTTGTGAACGTTTTGCTACACCTTGAGTATCTAAAGTACCTCTAATAACGTGATATCTAACCCCTGGTAAATCTTTAACACGTCCTCCACGAATTAAAACAACACTATGTTCTTGTAAATTATGTCCTTCTCCTGGAATATAAGCATTAACTTCCATTCCGTTTGTTAATCTAACACGAGCGTATTTACGTAGCGCTGAGTTAGGTTTTTTAGGTGTCATTGTTGCAACACGCGTACATACTCCACGTTTTTGTGGTGATGCTATTTTAGTAACTTTTTTAATTAAAGTATTAATCCCTCTGTTTAAGGCTGGAGCTTTAGTTTTTCATGTTTTTGCTTTACGGTTAACTTTAACTAATTGATTAATTGTTGGCATGTATTTTCCTCCTTTCACATTTCCGAGTGTATCGAATTAACACAATTTTATATTATATATAAAAATATGCTAAATTCAATAAAATAATAAGAATAAAAAAATAATCTCTATAAACTAAAAAAATTATAGTAAAGGTTGAATAATATTATAAATTTTAATTATGATTTTTCTAAATCAATTAATGTTTTTATTTGGTAAATGATCATATAAATAACTGTTTTTAAAACCTACGTTTCCCAGTTTAAGCATAAAACAAAAAAACATACTTATGTAAATTTTTGATCTCATAAGTTATGTTTTTTATAATGTAATGTCTAAGTGACTTTTTCTTTTGTTAAAAGCTCTAATAATATTTGATAAGTTTGCCAACTTTCTTGTAACTCATCATTATACACTTGTATAGTTTCGATTTTTTGTTTATTTACAAATACTTCAATTTCTTTAACTTCTTTGATAACATTAATCACTTTATGCTCAGTGATTTTGCTTTTTCCAGTCAGTCCTAATTTTGAATTTAGAATGTAGATGATGTAGTTTAAAAACACTAATGAAATGAAACATAAACAAATGTAACCAACAATATGGTTTCAAGTTGATAAATACATTGGACGAAGAGATAATTTACCTTTTAATGTCTTGAAATTAGACTCAATTTGTCATTGTTTTGAATATAAATTAATAACTTCTTTTACTGATAAATCTGTTCTGTTTGTTTCATAAACATAGTATCCATCATATTTTTGATTTTCTTGTATTTTTTCTATGTCAAGTTCATAAAATGCACCTTTGTTTATAGGTTTAAAGAATCTATATTTTTTAGATCCCGCTAAATCATCACAAGAAACAAGATTATCTTTATTCATTTTCTTAGTGAAATTTTGAATTAAAATGTCTCTATCATTTTTGTCTTTAGTTGCTCGTTTTTGACTAAAACTAATTATTTGTCTTCTAAAATGTCCATTAATTCTTTTTTTATTGTATGAAGATGCAATATCACGAGTTTTGTATATCAAACCACCATCATTTATATAATCTTTTTCATCTAATATATACTCTTTAAATTGTTTGCTTCCAGCTTTTATTCTGTATGAGATTATGTATTTTCAATTCTTAGATTCTAAAAATCTAATATTTCTATTAACACTCATTCCTTTGTCAGCAATTATAGTTACACTGTTAACTTCATAAATATCTGCAATTTCAAGCATAAATGGTATTAAAGTATTTGAATCAGCAACATTTCCTGGAAATATTTTGTAGTGTAACGGTATTTCATTTTCATCAGTTGCCATACCTATAACAATCTGGTCTTCTTTAAATTTTCCATCTTTTGAATAACCAGTTTTTTTATAACCTTCACGAGAAAATGTTTCAAAATAAGTAGTTGTTGCGTCAAATCATAATACATCAATTTTTCTATTGGTATTTGCACAAATTTTTGCATTTAAATTTCTTAAAATTTCATCTTTGTTTTTTGCTATATAGTCTAATGATCTATAAAATGAATTTTTTGAATGAGTGTCTATTTTTTCTTTTTTTGCTGTCTTATAAGTGTTAAAAACACTTATTGGATTTTTAATTCTTTGATAAATCAACTGTAAAACAACATCTTTTAATGTTGTCGATTTTGTGGGAGAACAATCATTAAAAATATTGAAATAATCAAATAGTTTTTAAACTACTTCGTAACCTTTAAACCTTTCTAAAACTTCTTTTTTGGTTTCTTTTTTCTCTTTAAAAATTTCATCTAATTTAGTTCTTGCTTGTTCTTTTGTTCAAGACAATGGAAAGTTTGCAATAATTGCTTTGATAATTGCTAGCGGATCATCATGATATTGTTTTAATTCATGTAAATATCCATATCCTAATCTATATACAAAACCTTTGTTATCTGGTCTTGGCACTCCAATTGATAAGTATTCGCCTTTTTTAACTCTTGCTATTGATGTTCTTCATTGTCTTTTTACATCATTTCTTGACTTCTTCACGTCTTTATTATATCATATTTAAGCATAAAAGCATAATAAATTATATTTTTTTGTTGGATTATTAAACAAAATGGTACCAGACCAATTATAAGACCACAGATCTGTGGTCTTATAATTGAACAGGAGGTCTAATGTTTGTTATCCAAGAAAATAAAAAGTTTAATGAAAAAAAGAAACTTATAATAGATACTTTTGAAAAAGAGCCTAACAGAAAGTTGTTATCAATCGCTATACAGTTTCAAAAATCACTTTCTACTGTAAAAAAATATAAAAGTGAATATATTAAATGAAAGAACAAGGAAGCAGAGCTAATTCTTTCACATAAAAACACTAATAATAAAAATGCTCAAAAATATAGTGATGAGATAATACATAATTTAGGTGAAAAATACCAAGAACAAGTAAAAATAACTGGTGGAGATGTAAATAATGCTAGTTGTTCTTATTTAACTTTAGAAAACTATCACAGCACTCTTATGTCAACTAACACTAAAAATAAAATTTCTTATTCAACTTTAAATAGGAGACTAATACAACAAGGTTATGCAAGCCCTTATTGCAAACGTAAAACCAAAAAAGAAGTTAAAAAAATAAGAAGACAACAAGAAGAAGGAAAATTAATTAGGTATAGCAATGAGCTAGTTTTTTATGTGCCTAAAAACGTAGAAAAACACAGACTAGCAGTAGCAAACAATTATAAATTTGGACAGGTAATAGAAGTAGATGGATGTACTCATTATTATTTTCAAAATAACACAATAGCAACATGTGTTATGGCTGTTGATGTTGGAACTAATCAAATACTTGATATGTGTTTTGAAGAATACGAAGAATCTTTAAATTCTTATCAAAAAATTTTTGAAACAATATTTAGAACTTATGGCTATCCTCAAAGAATTATTACTGATAATAGAGCTAATTTTAAAAAAGATGAAAGAAATAACGCTAGAACGCGTTTAGAGCTTGAAAATAGGGGTATAGAGGTGATTTCTTCATCTAATGCTAATGCAAAACCACATGTTGAAAGAATGTGAGATACAGTCCAAAAAAATGCACCTTTCTTCTTTAAACAAAATGATATAAAAACAATTGAACAAGCAAATCAAATAAAACACAAATTAATAGATTTTGTTAATAGTAAATGTAAAAAAAGAAAAAGAGATAATGCATTTAGACAACTAGGTGAAAATGAAGTTGAAAAATTCTTTGACCTACCTATACCTAGAAAATTTGCAAATGGTGTAGCAGAGTATAAAACTAAAATTTATGCTCCATACGATGAATTTGGTAAACGTTTTAGATTTTATAAAAAAGAAAATATTCAACTTGTAATTGGTTCAGATGAACAACTTTACTTTAGAACAGATACTAAACGCTATATTGCAAAGCCATTAGAAATTGGTTCAACTGATTGAGTTGAAGTTGATTTTGTTAGAAGAAAACAATTAGATGAAAGTAGAAAAGAAGATTTAAAAATACTAACAATGATAAACCAAACAAGAAGAATTCATAGTGGATTAGACAAAACACTCTTATACATAAAAAAATACCCCAATGGATTACCTAGTGAGTTAGTTGACGAGATCTCAGGAATCGTATTGAGGGTTAAAAGTGATTGTTCAAGGTTTTCCCATGAACTCAAAGATAAATTAGGCTTGTTAGAATAGATCTATTATTCTCTAATTTCTTTGATAATATAATTATAACTTATAGTACCATTTTGTATAATAACCCACGTAAAAGCATAATAAATTATATTTTTTTATAAAAAAATATAGTCGCTGAAAACTGAGTGTTTTCGCGACTAAGTGGGAAACGTAGGAAAAACAGCGCTAAATAAGCGCTATTATTCCAATTATTAAAAATGCAACACTAAGAACAAAACATGTTAAATAACAACATATTAATGAAAAAGATATTCAAAATCTTTTATCATCATTTTTATCAGTATTAATAGAAAAACTTATTGCTCTATTGTGTTGATTTTTTTGTTTTATTTTTTTTATAACAAATATTGAAACGATTAATAGAATCGCTAAACAAATAGATATTAGTATAAGACCAATTGCTCAATTTTTAGAGATTTTATCTTGTAAAAGAATAGCAAAAAAATAATTATTTATCATCTATTTTAAAATAGCAACAACATCACCTTGTTTAACTTCACCCATTTTTACAATTTCTAAAGTTTTTCCACCATTATTTGTAAAAATGATTGGGGATTTAATTGATGGAACTTTTTTAGCAACTGATTTTAAATCAACAGTTACTAATTTATCTCCAGCATTAACCTCTTGATCTTGAGTCACAAATGATTCAAATCCATTACCATCTAAGCTTACTGTATCTAAACCAATATGTAATAAAATTTCAACACCGCTTTTTGTTTGAATTCCAAAAGCATGCTTTGTTGGAAAAGCAGTCACTAATTTGCCACTAACTGGAGCATGAAAATCATTTGATTTTGGATTTATTGCAAATCCATCTCCTAACATTCTTTCTTTAAAAACTTCATCTTCAACTTCATCTAGTGTAATTATTGTTCCATCACAAGGAGCTAAAACTTTCAAATTCTTATTAAAAAATCACATGTTGCACCTCTTTTTTTCTTATCATTTTAATTTTAACATTTAACAAGATAGTGTTGGTTAATAAGATAATTAACTAACAAATTAATCTAAATTATTTAAAAAATCTTCAACAAGTTTATTTACTTGTTCATTAGTTTCACATTCTAAAACTTTATTAGCTAATATTTTAGCTTTGCCAAATTCAATTTTACTCATAAGTGATCTAACTTTTAAAACTGAAGTTGCACTCATTGAAAAAGCATCTAAATCTAATCCTAATAAAATTGGTAAAGCTTTAGAGTCTCCTGCCATTTCTCCACACATACCAACTCATTTATTATGCTTATGAGCTCCATTAATTGTTAATTGAATTAATCTTAATAAAGAAGGGTTTAATGGTTGATATAAATATGAAACATTTTGATTCATTCTGTCACTAGCAAATGAATATTGAATTAAATCATTAGTTCCTATTGAAAAGAAATCAGCATATTTTGCAAATTGATCAGCTAGTATAGCAGCTGATGGAATTTCAACCATCATTCCAATTTGAACTTGCTTATCATATTTTATGTTTTCTTTATCAAGTTCTAATTTACATTCTTCAACAAATGCTTTAGCTTGCTTAAATTCATCAATTGTAGCAATCATTGGAAACATAATACCTAATTTTCCAAAAGCTGAGGCTCTTAATAATGCTCTAATTTGATCTTTAAAAATATCTTTTCTATCTAGAGTAAACCTAATTGCTCTATATCCTAAAAAAGGATTCATTTCTTCATCAAATTTAAAATATGATAACTTTTTATCTCCACCAATATCTAAAGTGCGAAAAACCACCAAGTGTTTTATTTGACTAACAACTTTTTTATAAGCTTCAAATTGTTCTTCTTCAGTTGGGAAGTGATCATTATCCATATATAAAAATTCAGTTCTAAATAACCCAATACCTTCAGCTCCTGAATCTAGAACTGATTGAATATCATTTGTTGAACCAATATTTGCTTCAATTAGCTTTTTGATTTTATCTTTTGTTAAACTTGGTTCATCTTTAAATTTTTTTAATTGATCTTTTAATTCTATATATTGTTGTACTTTAGTTTGATAGTTTAAAACATCTTCTTTATTAAGATCTAATTCAACAATTCCACTACTTCCATCTAAAGCTATCAAATCATCAGTTTTAACTAATTCAGTTATATTTTTTAACCCTAAAATTGCAGGAATTTCTAAACTTCTTGCCATAATAGCAGCATGACTAGTTCTTCCACCAACATTAGTTAAAAATCCTTTAACAAATTTTTTATCTAATTGAGCAGTTTGACTTGGAGTTAAATCATCACTAACAATAATTACTTCTTTATCAATAGTTGATAAGTCATGAATTTCTAATCCTAAAATGTGAGAAATAATTCTTAAACTAACATCTTTAATATCTGCACTTCTTTCTTTAAAGTATGGATCTTCTAATTGACTGAACATTTCAAAATAGTTATTAGATACTGTAAAAAGTGCATACTCAGCATTCATTTTTTCTTTTTTAATCAATTCAATAACTTCTTCTTTAATAGCAGGATCATTTGCAATATCTTGATGAGCATCAAAAATAGCAGCTTTTTCTTCTCCTAATTTTTTTAAAGTAATTTGTTGAATTTTTTTTAAATCAGATATAGATTTTTCAATTGCTTGTTCTAATTTAATAATTTCTTGATCAACATCTGAAATTAATTGCTTTTGTATATCAAGTTTAGTTTCTTTTATAACAAGAGCTCTTGCTAAAGAAATTCCTTCACTTGCAGCAATTCCTTTAATTTGTTTTGACATTTTTATATCCTTACTATAAAATAAATAACTATTATTAATTTTAATCTACTAAGATAAAAAAACAACTTTATAATCAATTTGATTTACAATATCTACTTTTTATAAAATTCAATTTCTCTTAAAATCGTTGAAGATAAACTTCTTTTATCATAATCACTAATAAAATAAACTACTTCAATATTTGGATCTAAACTTTTAAATCCATCATAATATTTAATTTCATATTCAAAATCAGCTTGACTTCTCAAACCTCTAATTATAAAACAAGCATTTAATTCTTTTGCAATAGTAGTAGTTAGTTTATTTTCATTAGTAATAATTTCAACATTATTAAAATCTCTTATAAGATTTTTAATATTTTTAACTCTACTTTGTAAATCTGGGTCAAGTGATTTATTTACGTTTTTACTAACAACAACATAGACTTTATCAAATAATAAAATAGCTTTTTTTAAAATATTTAAATGTCCTTTGTGAAAAGGATTAAAGCTTCCTGGATAAATTGCTGTTTTCATATTTTCTTTCTAATTAAAAATATTATCAAATAATTTAGTAGATTTTGAATTATCACTAAAACCATTTGGATATAGTTTTTGAAGATTTTCTCTAAATGATGATTTTTGATATTTATATCTAGTTTTATCAGTTCCATCAATTAAGTTATAAGCATAAATAACATTATCTCCAACTTTTATATTATCTGATTGTAAAAACGGAGCTATTGTTGCATGCTGAAGTAAATCTCCAAACTCAACATTTGATCTAACATTATTATAAATACCTATCATCTGTCCAAATTCATTATAAGCTAGTGAACCAGAAGCTCCATAATATAATGAAGAAAAATTAACATTATATTGATACCCATAAAAAGTCGCAAAAACTCTGTGTCAATAATTGTCTCTAATACCAAAATTAGGTACAAATCCTATGCTTGTTTCAAATTCGTTAGGATAAGCAAATGTTTCTTTATTTGTTTTAGAAGTTCTAGAATGAATCGTTAATTTATCTAAGTTTCTTTCAACTGGATTGTTTTGCATTCAATAACTTCTAGACTGATTTGTGGGATAACCAGCTATATAAATGTCTTTTGCATTATATAAATTTTTATCTGATTCATCTTTTCTAAAAAGTGATGAAGTATAATCTGTTGTTTGCAAATGTTTAGAAATTTCTTTATTCTGATTTGGTAAATTATCAGTTTTTTCTAGTCTTTTTAAATATCTGTTTAACCCATCAACGGCATTTTCAATTCATAATTTTAATGTATGATCAGCCTTAGACAAATCAATATCAATTTCAAAAACAGCAAAATCAACCATAATTGGTGCTTTTTTAGTTTTTAAAAAGTCGTCTCAAGCAATTTTTTCATCCTCATTAAGACTATCTTTTTTAGTATCATAATAACTAATAGCTGATTCATAAATTGTTTTATCATATTTACTAGTTGCATAATTATTCATAAAATCAACTGCACCAAACACAAGTTTTGGTTTTGAAATTGCACTAGATAAAGTATGACTACTTAATTGACTTCAAGGATCATTTTTAATATACTCACTAAATTCTGAACTACTTAAATAGTAATTTGCAGTTCAATTAGTTGTTTGTGTATTGTTATTTTTACTACTAAAATCATTAACATTTTCAGCTTTACCTAAACCAATTGCAATAACTTTATTATTAGATGGATCATAATAGTTTAATTCTTTATTTTGTTCTTCAGTTAGAGAATTACTAAATTCAGATAAAACATGTAAATTAGTAGCTAAAAATAATTTATATTTGTTTTCATTATTATATTTATGATAGTCTAATAATCATCCAGTCCCTGTACCATTGCTTAAAGAACCACCATTATTTAGTTTTGTTAAAAATTTAATTGAGAAAGTTCTATCATATAGTTCTTTATAAATTTCTTCTGCTAAAACTGTAGTAAACTTATTTGCAAATTCTGGATAACTATGATTTGCAGGACTATAAACAGAACCTTCTATAAACTTGTCTTCAACATTACTATCAGCATTTATAATTGGTTGATTATTTTGCTTATCATTAGTCATATTATTAATATGTTGATCAACTTCATTTACTAATTCATTAATTTCTAGTTCTAATAATAATTTTTTAACCTTTTTTAAAAAACTTAAAAGATTATCACTATTAAAATTATTAGAAAAATTTTTAAGTTCAAATAAAATGTTTTTTATATTAGCCAAATTATTTAAACTTATTGATTTTGTATTAATTTCTGTTAATTTTTTAACAATTTTATCTTTTAATTTTTTATCAATTCTAGGATTATTTTCTAAAATAGATTTGAATTCTTCTAATTGATTATTTAAATCAATTATGTCTTTTTTATTAGATGAATTAATAGTTGGAATAAAACCAGGTTTAATTTTATTAGTATGAGTACATGAAATAGTAACTAATGGAACTAAAATTAAACTAAGACTACTTAAATATTTTAATGATTTTTTCATTGATTTCTTTCTTTTATTAAATAGTAAAAACTTAGCTTTTTAAGCTAAGTGTTTTAATTATTATATCTTTTATTTAATTAAGTTTAAAGTATCTAAACAAATCATTTTTTCTTCATTTGTTCTAATAGCATAAACTGGAATTTTTGATTTTTCACTAGAAATTAATTTATAGTCTGAGTATTTAGCTTGGTTTTTATCTTGATCAATTTGTAAATTTAAAAGTTTAACTTTTTTACAAATTAAATCTCTAATAACATCTGCATTTTCACCAATTCCTGCTGTAAACACTATTGCATCAATGCTATCTAAATAATTTGCATACTTAACTATAAAATCAGCAACAACTTGAACATATTTTTCAACAGCAATAATAGCTTTTTTATCATTTCTATCATATTGTTCTAAAACATCTCTCATATCAGCTGAAACTTGACTTAAACCTAAAAGTCCTGATTGTTTATTTAAAGTTTGAGTAATTGAAAAGATGTCAGTATTTGTTTGTTTTGCAATATACTCACATATTGATACATCAATATCTCCACTTCTAGTTCCCATCATTAAACCAGCTAATGGAGTTAATCCCATTGAAGTATCATAAGATTTACCATCTTTAATACATGAAATACTTGCACCATTTCCTAAATGACAAACAATTAAGTTTAAATCTTCTTTTTTCTTATTTAGAATTTCAGAAGATTTATTAACTATATATTCATAACTAATTCCATGAAATCCGTATTTTCTTACACCAAATTCTTCATATCATTTATAAGGAACTGTGTATAAATAATTTACTTCAGGCATAGTTTGATGAAATGCTGTATCAAAACAAGCTACCATATTAGTATTTGGCATTAATTTTTTAACAGCTTTTATAGCAATAATTGCAGCTGGATTATGAAGTGGAGCTAATTTAACGCTATCTTGAATTTTTGATAATATTTCATCAGTAATGATTGATGAGTGAGAAATTTCACCACCATGAACTACTCTAAATCCAACTCCATTAATTTCATCAATATTTGATATAATTTTTAACTCAAGTAATTTATTTAAAATTAATTGAATAGCATGTTCATGATCTGGAAGAGAATCTTCAAATTTGTATTTTTGATTATTGTGTTCAAATTTTAAAAACCCATCAATCCCAATACGTTCTGCTAGACCATCTAATATTGGTTCAATTGTTTTTGAAGTATCAAATAATTTAAATTTAATTGAACTACTTCCAGAATTAATTACTAAAATCATTTAATTTTCTCCTTTAATAAGATAAGTGTAGTGTAACAATAGCTGTATTTAATACATCTACAAATGTTGCCCCTCTACTTAGGTCATTAACTGGTTGATTTAATCCTAAAACAAAAGGTCCAATTGCTTCAAAACCACCCATTCTTTGAGCAATTTTATAACCAATATTTCCGGCATTTATATCTGGAAAAACAAAGATATCTGGAGTTTGTTTAGTTAATAAACAGTTTTTGAATTTTTTATCTCTAGTTTTTTTGTCAAAGGCTGCATCAAATTGAATTTCACCTTCACAAACATAATCATTTTGACTAGATTTTAAAATTTCAACTGCTTTGTGAACTCTATCAACATCTTCACCTTTACCACTACCATTTGTTGAATAGCTTAATAAAGCAGCTTCAACATTTTTTACATTTAAAGTCTTTGCAAAATCAACTGCCATTTGTGTGATTTCAACTAATTGTTCGCTTGTTGGTCTAATGTTTAAAGCACAATCAGTAAAAATGTAATTTTCATCACCTTTTGACATAATAAAGATACTACTTGCAATATTATATCCAGGTTTTGTACCAATAATTTGTAAAGCTGGTCTGATTGTATCAGCTGTTGTATTGTTTAATCCAGACAACATACAATCAGCTTGATTTAATTTAACTAGCATAGATCCAACATAGTTTGGTAATTGCATTACTTGATGTGCAACTTCAATAGTTGCTTTACCTTTTCTAAGTTTTACAAATTTTTCACTAAATTCTTTTGTGTCAAATTCATCTAAACAAATAGTTTTAATTGATGAATTATTTTTAATTTCACTTGGAACTTCTTTTGAAGATTTAAATAATAGAATTGGCAATCCTAATTTTTCATCAACTAAAGTTTTAGCCACAGATTGAATAATTTCAGATTCACCTTCTGGAAAAACAATAGATTTTTTTTCTGATTTTAAAACTAGTTGATTTTTAATTTCTTCTAATGTATACATATTATTCTTTCTATAAATTAATTAAAAATGAATAGCTTTTCCTGTTTCTAGAGCTTCTGCTGCTTCTCCAATTGCTTCACTCATTGTTGGGTGAGGGTGAATTGTATTAGCAATTTCAGTAATTGTTCCTTCACACTCAATAACAGCAGCAATTTCAGAAATCATTTCAGTTGCTCTATTTCCAATAATATGTGCACCTAAAATAGTTTTGTATTTAGGTTCTATAATAATTTTTACAAATCCTGAAGTATCATCATCAGCTAAAGCTTTACCAATAGCTGAGAATGGAAATTTAAAGGTTTTGTATTCAATATTTTCTTGTTTTAATTGTTGTTCAGTTTTTCCTATCATTGAAACTTCTGGATGTATATAAATACATGATGGAATTCTGTCATAATCCATAACAATATCTTCAGCATGATCTTTATTAGCTTTTTTAGCAATTCTATTAGCAGCAACAATAGCTCCTTTAACTGCAGTATGAGCTAACATTACTTTTCCAACAACATCACCAATTGCATAAACACAATCTAAATTAGTTTCTTGATATTCATTAACAATAATAGCTTTTCTTGGAGTTAGTTCTAAACCGATGTTTTCAAATCCAGTTATTGAAGTTTTACGTCCAACTGATTCTAAAACGTATTCTCCTTTAATCATTTGATCTTTACCATCAATTTCATAAACTACAGATCCATTTTTAAATTCTTTAACTGAAGCATTTGTAATAACTTCAATGTTGTATCTGTTTTTCAACTCTTTAGTAATAGCATCAATAATATCTTTATCTAGCATTTCTAAAACAGTTGGTAATCCTTGTAAAACAGTAACTTTTGTACCAAGACTAGCAAATAAACAACTAAACTCAATACCAATAACTCCTCCACCAATTACAACTAAAGTTTCAGGAATTTTTGGAACTGATAAAATTCCAGTTGAATCAATGATAACTCCATCTTTTCTTCCTTGATCAAATCCTGGAAGTGGTAAATGATTTGGTGTTGATCCAGAAGCAATAATTAAGTTATTAACACGATAATTTTTATTATTTACTGAAATTGTATTTTTATCTAAAGCAACAGCTTCACCTTTGATTTGAGTTACTTTATTTTTATCTAGTAGATATTTAACTCCACCTGTTAATTTCTTAACAACACCATTTTTTCTTTGAAGTGCTTGAGCTCAATCAATCACTACTTTTTCAGTATTTTGTAAAACAATTCCTAATTCTTTTGCTTTATGCATTATATCGTGATAAACATGAGAAGTTTTTAATAAAGTTTTTGTAGGAATACATCCAACATTTAAACAAACTCCACCATAATATTCTTTTTCAATAATTAAAGTTTTTAGACCTAATTGAGCAGATTTAATAGCAGCAACATAACCACCAATTCCTGCACCAACTACACAAACATCAAATGTATCTTCAATTTGAACATCCACTTTTGGAGCTTCAGCTTTTGGTTTTGGTGCTCTGCTTGGTAAAACATCATTTGAAACTGGAGTAGCACCAACTACACTAGCGTTTTCTTCAACTTGTTCTGTTTTTTTAGTTTCAGCTTTTGGTTTTGGTGCTCTGCTTGGTAAAACATCATTTGAAACTGGAGTAGCACCAACTACACTAGCGTTTTCTTCAACTTGTTCTGTTTTTTTAGTTTCAGCTTTTGGTTTTGGTGCTCTGCTTGGTAAAACATCATTTGAAACTGGAGTAGCACCAACTACACTAGCGTTTTCTTCAACTACTTCAACTTTAGGTTCGCTTGTAGAAGCTGATGTTCCATCATCAATTTCAATAACTACATCACCAACTTTAATTTCTTGACCAGTAGAAATATTTATTATTGCAATTTTTCCAGCCACTGGAGAAGGAATTTCACTATTTACTTTATCGGTTTCAACAAAATATAAAGGTTGTCCTTCTTTAACAACATCGCCAACTTTAACTAAAACTTCAGCAACTGTTCCTTCTGTTAAACCTTCACCTATGTCAGCAAATTTAACTTTAAACATATTTTATCCCTTCACTAATTACATAAACAATAGTACTGGTTTTGATAGATAATCTTGTACTTTAATTAAAAATCTTCCAGCATCTGCACCATCAATGATTCTATGATCACAAGTCATTGATAATGGCATTATAAATCTTTTTTGTAATTCACCATTGATATATAAAGGAGTTTGAGACATTGTACCAACTCCTAAAATAGCTGATTCTGGTGAGTTAATAATAGGAGTAGCATAATCTAGTCCTACTGAACCAAAGTTTGAAACAGTAAATGTTGCTTCAGTCATTTCAGCTCTTGTTAATTTACCATCTTTAGCTTTGTTTGCTAATTCATTAATTTTGATTGCAATTTCAAATACACTTAAGTGATCAGCACCTTTAATAACTGGAACCATTAATCCATTTGGTGTATCTACTGCAATTCCAATATTAATGTTGTGCATAAATTGGATTTTGCTGTTTGCAAAATCACCTCTTACATTAATATTTGGCATATCACGTAATGATTTAGCAACGGCTTTAATAATAAATGCTAAGTAAGTTAATTTAATTCCACTAGCTGCAGCATGATCTTTTAATTCAGTTCTCATCTTGTGAGTTTCAGTAATATCAGTGTTTTTCATACCAGTAAATGCAGCAATTTCAGTATGTGATTTTGTCATTGCTTTTACTGTAGCTTTTCTAACACCATTCATTGGAACTTCATCTCAAGATAAAAGTGCACTTGGTTCAACAACTTTAATTGTTGGAGTTACAACTGGAGCTGGAGCTGGTTGACTAACTGGTTGAGCAACAGTTGGAATTGGAGCTGGTTGACTAACTGGTTGAGCTAATGAAGAATGATAGTTTTCAATATCAGCAACTAAAATTCTTTGGTTTGGTCCTGTTGGAGTTACTAAAGATAAATCAACATTTAGATCAGCAGCAACTTTTCTTGCTAGAGGTGTAGCTTTAATAGTGCTTGATTTTGTAACTGTAGATGCTTGTTTTCTAACAATTAAATCATTTGAAACTGGAGTAGCACCAACTACACTAGCATTTTCTTCAACTACTTCAACTTTAGCTTCTGATTTAGCTTCAGCTTTTGGTTCACTAGCTACAGATGCACCTGTTCCTTCATCAATTTCCATAACTACATCACCAACTTTGATTTCTTGTCCAGCTTTAATGTTAATTACTGCAATTTTTCCAGCCACTGGAGCAGGTATTTCACTGTTTACTTTATCAGTTTCAACAAAGTATAATGATTGTCCTTCTTTAACAACATCACCAACTTTAACTAAAACTTCAGCGACTGTTCCTTCTGTTAGACCTTCACCTATGTCAGCAAATTTAACTTTGAACATATCTTTTTCCTTTCTAAATATTTATTATTTAAAATTAAAAGTCTAACAATTCTTGCATTTTGACTAGAACTTTTTTAGGGTTAACTTGGAAGTAACCTTCTCCTCTATCAAATGGAGTAATAACATCATAACCTGTACATCTTGATAAAGGTGCTTTTATGTATTCAAAACATTCTTCATTAACAGTTGTAATGATTTCAGCTGAAACTGAAAATGATTTAACAGCTTCATGAACAACTAATAATCTTCCTGTTTTTTTAACTGATTCAACTACCATTTTTTTATCTCATGGTTTAATAGAACGTAAATCAATTAAATCAATAGTTGCGTTTGGATGAGTTTCTTTTAATAACGCAATAGCTTTTTGACAATCAACAGTTTGAGCACCATAAGTAACAACAGTTAAATCATTACCTTCTTGAATTTTATAAGCTTCTCCAATTGGTACTATGTAGTGTTCATCTGGAACTTCTTGTTTAAATGCTCTATATAGTTTTGTTGGTTCAACAACAATAACTGGATCTGGTGAATCAATTGCAGCTAAAATTAATCCTTTTGTATCGTATGGAGTTGATGGGCAAACAATTTGAACTCCTGGAATATGAGCATATACTGCTTCTAAAGCTTCACTATGATGTTCTAAAGCACGAATTCCTCCACCCATTGGTGTTCTAATAACCATTGGAGCAGTGTATTTACCACGTGTACGGTTTCTCATTCTTGAAATATTAGTAAGAATATTTTGTAAAGAAGCTAATCCTAATCCTTCAAATTGCATTTCTACAACTGGTTTCATACCATTCATAGCCATTCCTAAACCAACACCAGCAAACATTGCTTCACTAATAGGAGCATTAAAGCAGCGGTCATTTCCAAATTTTACAGCTAATCCTTGAGTAGCTCTGAAAACTCCACCTTCAGTTCCAACATCTTCACCAAATACAATAACATTTGGATCGCGTTGCATAGCGCAATCTAAAGCATCAGTTACAGCTTTAATATTATTAATAATAGCCATTAGTGGTGTCCTCCTTCTTTAGATTCTGGGTATTTTTCAAAGAATTCTTTAGCTTCTTTGTATTGTTCTTCTAAAAAGATATCCATTTTATCGTATTGATATTTAAAGATGTCAATTAGATCATAATTTTTGTTTTGTTCAACTCAAGCAAATTCATCAGCAATAAATTTGTCTTGTTCAGCTTCTAATTGTGCTTGTTGTTCATCAGATCATAGTTTTTTGTCAATTAAATATTGTTTTAATCTGATTAATGGATCAAATTTAGCCATTTCTTCAAATTCACCTTTTGGACGGTAAACATCTGGGTTATCTGAAGATGAGTGAGCACCTAATCTATAAGTATCACACTCAACTAAAACAGGACCATTTCCTTTTCTTGCATATTCAACAACTTCTTTAAACACACCAATACATGCTAAATAATCGTTTCCATCAACAATAATTGAAGGAATACCAGTAGCAATCCCTTTAACAGCAAAGTTAATTGATTTAGTTTGTTCACTTCTAGCTGTTGAAATAGCTCATTTATTATTTTCAATAACAAATATACATGGAACTTCGTGAAGTTTTGCAAAGTTCATTGCTTCATAAGTTTCACCTTCACTAGATCCACCATCTCCAGTAGTAGTTACAACAACTCCTCCTGTTTTTCTATATTTATCAGCAAAAGCAATACCTGTAGCTTGAGAATATTGTGAACCAATAACAATGTTTGGAGGTAAACAATTTACTCCTTCAGGAGCTTTACCACCTGCTTCATTACCAATTCAATATAGCATAATATTTCTTACTAATTGACCCATTGCCAATCAACCAGCATTATTTCTATATCCACTTACAAAGTGATCTGTTTTCTTATTTAATGCGTTAATATATGCAACCTCACAAGCTTCTTGTCCTGTTGAAGATAAAAATGATAATAATCTTCCTTGACGTTGCATAGTATTTTGATAAATATCTTGTCTACGAGATAAGTTCATTATTTTGTATGCTTCAAGAACTTCTTGATCAGAAATTTTTGGCATTAACTTAGGATTAATTACTTTTCCATCTTTATCTAAAACACAAACTTTCTCATTTTTTAGAGGATCAAATTTTCCTAAATAAGTCATTTTGATTGTCCTTTCTATTATTTGTTTTGTTTTTTTGTTTTAATTAATCTTTAAATAATAAGTTGGTGATATCATCACTTGTAAAATTCTTAGCAAAAATAGCTTTTAAGTCAAATTGGTTTAAGACATTTTCTACATCTTTTTATTAAATTTAACCCCAATTAATTTTGCTTCTAATTTTTCAGTTCCTTGAGTTCCTAAAAAATCACAATAAATTTTAATGTTAGTAATAACTCCATTATCGACATCTAAGTTTAGGGTAATAAAACCTTTAGATTCAAGGTATTGTTTTTTAACTAGAGAAAATACAGTATTTTTCCCAAACGTTCAGTCTCATTGATCAAACTTAGTTTCTTTTCTTGACTGAATGTATTGTTTTTCTTGATCAGTTAATTCAATTCATTTAATTTTCTCATTTTGTACATATGAACTAACTACATCATTAATAAAAGTATTTAAATCAATATCGATATTAATATCTTTGAAAAACTCTTTTATATTTCTAACTCTGGCAGGTTTTGATCTGATTTGTTGATGTTTTAATTTTTCAGGATCAACAACTAAATATTTAGGCATTTTAGATAAATCAACATCAAATAGTAATGTACTATGAACTAGTGTTTTTTCATTAGTTTTTAATTGAGCATTTCCTGATACTTTATAACCATCAATTACCATATCATTACGCCCAAAAAACATTGCATTAATATTTTTTTGATTTAAATAAGTAATAATTGGTTGTAAGGCTTTTTGATAATCAACATCATCAGTTGAATTATCAGCAATTAATGAATAACAAACATTACCTAAATCTTGATAAACAGTTCCCCCACCTGTATTTCTTTTAACAATCTTAACGTTATCTTTTTGAGCAGCCTCTAAGTTAATTTCAGCAAAAGCATTTTGATTTCTTCGAACAACTATAGTATTAGCATTTTGTCAGAAAAATACAATAGGTCCTTTAGCTTTATAACGATAAGTTAAATATTCTTCGATTGCTAAATTCATAGCAGGATCGTAATACTTAGAAATCAATAAGTTGATCATGACTATTTTTCCTTTTTAAAGTAATTTAGTCCTAAAACTTCTAGTCCTGCTAGTGAAATAAAGTTAAATGGTTTGTTAAAGTGTGGTAAGAAGAAAATATCAACTAGTGGTAATTCATCAATTGTTAAGTCTTTTTGAATACCTAAAGCTAGCATATACATAACTTCTGTATGGTTCTTTTCACTAGCTACTTGAGCTCCAATAATTTTTCTTGTCTTTTTATCTCATACAACTTTAAATAGAACTTCATTTGCTGTTGACATAAATTCAGGTCTGTCTAGATCTTTAAAGTTGATAAAGTCAATGTCATATCCCATTTTTTTGCAGCTTCAACACTGATTCCAACACTTGCCATGTGTAATCCAAATACTGAAATACCATTAGCTCCTGTGAATCCTGGAGATTTTAATCCATTTGGTGTATCTACTGCAATTCCAATATTAATGTTGTGCATAAATTGGATTTTGTTGTTTGCAAAATCACCTCTTACATTAATATTTGGCATATCACGTAATGATTTAGCAACGGCTTTAATAATAAAATGCTAAGTAAGTTAATTTAATTCCACTAGCTGCAGCATGATCTTTTAATTCAGTTCTCATCTTGTGAGTTTCAGTAATATCAGTGTTTTTCATACCAGTAAATGCAGCAATTTCAGTATGTGATTTTGTCATTGCTTTTACCGTAGCTTTTCTAACACCATTCATTGGAGCTTCATCTCAAGATAAAAGTGCACTTGGTTCAACAACTTTAATTGTTGGAGTTACAACTGGAGCTGGAGCTGGTTGACTAACTGGTTGAGCAACAGTTGAAATTGGAGCTGGTTGACTAACTGGTTGAGCTGATGAAGAATGATAGTTTTTAATATCAGCAACTAAAATTCTTTGGTTTGGTCCTGTTGGAGTTACTAAAGATAAATCAACATTTAAATCAGCAGCAACTTTTCTTGCTAGAGGTGTAGTTTTAATAGTGCTTGATTTTGTAACTGTAGATGCTTGTTCTCTAACAATTAAATCATTTGAAACTGGAGTAGCACCAACTACACTAGCATTTTCTTCAACTACTTCAACTTTAGCTTCTTATTTAGCTTCAGCTTTTGGTTCACTAGCTACAGATGCACCTGTTCCTTCATCAATTTCCATAACTACATCACCAACTTTGATTTCTTGTCCAGCTTTAATGTTAATTACTGCAATTTTCCCAGCCACTGGAACAGGTATTTCACTGTTTACTTTATCAGTTTCAACAAAGTATAATGATTGTCCTTCTTTAACAACATCACCAACTTTAACTAAAACTTCAGCGACTGTTCCTTCTGTTAGACCTTCACCTATGTCAGCAAATTTAACTTTGAAGATATCTTTTTCCTTTCTAAATATTTATTATTTAAAATTAAAAGTCTAACAATTCTTGCATTTTGACTAGAACTTTTTTAGGGTTAACTTGGAAGTAACCTTCTCCTCTATCAAATGGAGTAATAACATCATAACCTGTACATCTTGATAAAGGTGCTTTTATGTATTCAAAACATTCTTCATTAACAGTTGTAATGATTTCAGCTGAAACTGAAAATGATTTAACAGCTTCATGAACAACTAATAATCTTCCTGTTTTTTTAACTGATTCAACTACCATTTTTTTATCTCATGGTTTAATAGAACGTAAATCAATTAAATCAATAGTTGCGTTTGGATGAGTTTCTTTTAATAACGCAATAGCTTTTTGACAATCAACAGTTTGAGCACCATAAGTAACAACAGTTAAATCATTACCTTCTTGAATTTTATAAGCTTCTCCAATTGGTACTATGTAGTGTTCATCTGGAACTTCTTGTTTAAATGCTCTATATAGTTTTGTTGGTTCAACAACAATAACTGGATCTGGTGAATCAATTGCAGCTAAAATTAATCCTTTTGTATCGTATGGAGTTGATGGGCAAACAATTTGAACTCCTGGAATATGAGCATATACTGCTTCTAAAGCTTCACTATGATGTTCTAAAGCACGAATTCCTCCACCCATTGGTGTTCTAATAACCATTGGAGCAGTGTATTTACCACGTGTACGGTTTCTCATTCTTGAAATATTAGTAAGAATATTTTGTAAAGAAGCTAATCCTAATCCTTCAAATTGCATTTCTACAACTGGTTTCATACCATTCATAGCCATTCCTAAACCAACACCAGCAAACATTGCTTCACTAATAGGAGCATTAAAGCAGCGGTCATTTCCAAATTTTACAGCTAATCCTTGAGTAGCTCTGAAAACTCCACCTTCAGTTCCAACATCTTCACCAAATACAATAACATTTGGGTCGCGTTGCATAGCGCAATCTAAAGCATCAGTTACAGCTTTAATATTATTAATAATAGCCATTAGTGGTGTCCTCCTTCTTTAGATTCTGGGTATTTTTCAAAGAATTCTTTAGCTTCTTTGTATTGTTCTTCTAAAAAGATATCCATTTTATCGTATTGATATTTAAAGATGTCAATTAGATCATAATTTTTGTTTTGTTCAACTCAAGCAAATTCATCAGCAATAAATTTGTCTTGTTCAGCTTCTAATTGTGCTTGTTGTTCATCAGATCATAGTTTTTTGTCAATTAAATATTGTTTTAATCTGATTAATGGATCAAATTTAGCCATTTCTTCAAATTCACCTTTTGGACGGTAAACATCTGGGTTATCTGAAGATGAGTGAGCACCTAATCTATAAGTATCACACTCAACTAAAACAGGACCATTTCCTTTTCTTGCATATTCAACAACTTCTTTAAACACACCAATACATGCTAAATAATCGTTTCCATCAACAATAATTGAAGGAATACCAGTAGCAATCCCTTTAACAGCAAAGTTAATTGATTTAGTTTGTTCACTTCTAGCTGTTGAAATAGCTCATTTATTATTTTCAATAACAAATATACATGGAACTTCGTGAAGTTTTGCAAAGTTCATTGCTTCATAAGTTTCACCTTCACTAGATCCACCATCTCCAGTAGTAGTTACAACAACTCCTCCTGTTTTTCTATATTTATCAGCAAAAGCAATACCTGTAGCTTGAGAATATTGTGAACCAATAACAATGTTTGGAGGTAAACAATTTACTCCTTCAGGAGCTTTACCACCTGCTTCATTACCAATTCAATATAGCATAATATTTCTTACTAATTGACCCATTGCCAATCAACCAGCATTATTTCTATATCCACTTACAAAGTGATCTGTTTTCTTATTTAATGCGTTAATATATGCAACCTCACAAGCTTCTTGTCCTGTTGAAGATAAAAATGATAATAATCTTCCTTGACGTTGCATAGTATTTTGATAAATATCTTGTCTACGAGATAAGTTCATTATTTTGTATGCTTCAAGAACTTCTTGATCAGAAATTTTTGGCATTAACTTAGGATTAATTACTTTTCCATCTTTATCTAAAACACAAACTTTCTCATTTTTTAGAGGATCAAATTTTCCTAAATAAGTCATTTTGATTGTCCTTTCTATTATTTGTTTTGTTTTTTTGTTTTAATTAATCTTTAAATAATAAGTTGGTGATATCATCACTTGTAAAATTCTTAGCAAAAATAGCTTCTAAGTCAAATTGGTTTAAGACATTTTCTACATCTTTTTTATTAAATTTAACCCCAATTAATTTTGCTTCTAATTTTTCAGTTCCTTGAGTTCCTAAAAAATCACCATAAATTTTAATGTTAGTAATAACTCCATTATCGACATCTAAGTTTAGGGTAATAAAACCTTTAGATTCAAGGTATTGTTTTTTAACTAGAGAAAATACAGTATTTTTCCCAAACGTTCAGTCTCATTGATCAAACTTAGTTTCTTTTCTTGACTGAATGTATTGTTTTTCTTGATCAGTTAATTCAATTCATTTAATTTTCTCATTTTGTACATATGAACTAACTACATCATTAATAAAAGTATTTAAATCAATATCGATATTAATATCTTTGAAAAACTCTTTTATATTTCTAACTCTGGCAGGTTTTGATCTGATTTGTTGATGTTTTAATTTTTCAGGATCAACAATTAAATATTTAGGCATTTTAGATAAATCAACATCAAATAGTAATGTACCATGAACTAGTGTTTTTTCATTAGTTTTTAATTGAGCATTTCCTGATACTTTATAACCATCAATTACCATATCATTACGCCCAAAAAACATTGCATTAATATTTTTTTGATTTAAATAAGTAATAATTGGTTGTAAGGCTTTTTGATAATCAACATCATCAGTTGAATTATCAACAATTAATGAATAACAAACATTACCTAAATCTTGATAAACAGTTCCCCCACCTGTATTTCTTTTAACAATCTTAACGTTATCTTTTTGAGCAGCCTCTAAGTTAATTTCAGCAAAAGCATTTTGATTTCTTCCAACAACTATAGTATTAGCATTTTGTCAGAAAAATACAATAGGTTCTTTAGTTTTATAACGATAAGTTAAATATTCTTCGATTGCTAAATTCATAGCAGGATCGTGATACTTAGAAATCAATAAGTTGATCATGACTATTTTTCCTTTTTAAAGTAGTTTAGTCCTAAAACTTCTAGTCCTGCTAGTGAAATAAAGTTAAATGGTTTGTTAAAGTGTGGTAAGAAGAAAATATCAACTAGTGGTAATTCATCAATTGTTAAGTCTTTTTGAATACCTAAAGCTAGCATATACATAACTTCTGTATGGTTCTTTTCACTAGCTACTTGAGCTCCAATAATTTTTCTTGTCTTTTTATCTCATACAACTTTAAATAGAACTTCATTTGCTGTTGACATAAATTCAGGTCTGTCTAGATCTTTAAAGTTGATAAAGTCAATGTCATATCCCATTCTTTTTGCAGCTTCAACACTGATTCCAACACTTGCCATGTGTAATCCAAATACTGAAATACCATTAGCTCCTGTGAATCCTGGAGATTTTAATCCATTTCCTTTAATTACGTTAAATGCAGCAATAACCCCAGTTCTAACAGCTGTTGTTGCTAATTGAATTGGAACGTTTTTATTCATTGCTTTGTTATAAACTTGAGCACAGTCTCCAATTGCATAAATATCTGGATTTGTAGTTTGCATAAAGTCATTTGTTACAATAGCTTTTCTATCATCTAAATCACAAATACCTTCTAAAATAGCTGATTGTGGTCTTACACCTACTGAAAAGATTACATAATCAACATCAATGTTTCCTTTATCAGTTACAACTTGAGTTACTTTTCCATTTTCACCTTTAAATTCAATAACTTTTGCACCTAAAGATAATTTAACTCCAGCTTTAGTCATTTTTTCTTGCATTAGATCAGTGAATTCTTGATCATAATAAACTGGCATAATTCTATTAGCAACATCAATTAAAGTAACATCTTTTCCATACTCATTAAATGCTTCAACTAATTCAACACCAATGTATCCTGCACCAACTACAGCAATTTTTTTATAACTTTTATCTAAGTTGTGTTCTAGAATTTTTTTAGCATGGTGGTAGTTTTTACAAATTTGTACACCTTCTAAATCGATTCCTGGGATTGGTGGAATTAATGGTCAAGTTCCTGTAGCTACAATTAATTTGTCATAGTTATCTGTTTTTACTTCACCTGTTTTTAAATCTTTAACAGTAACAGTTTTTGCTTTGTCATCAACTGATAGTACTTCGTGATTCATAAACACGTTAACTCCTTCAGAACTTAAAATTTCAGGAGTTGCGTAAAATAACATATTTGGGTCTTTAACTTCACCTTTTACTCATAAAGCAATACCACATCCTAAAAATGAAATGGCATCATTTTTGTCATAAGTAGTTACTTCACAAGTAGGATCTAATCTTTTTAAAGTTCTAACAGCTGTAGTTCCAGCATGGTTAGTACCTAGTACTATAACTTTCATTATTAAAAGCCCTTTCTTTTAAAGTTTTTAGTCTTGGTTTTTTATCTCATTTTAAGAACTATTCAATACAAAATAAGTCTATTGAATATTCTAATCTTATTTTAACTTATATAAAGTAAAATAACACACATAGCAAAAAATATTACTACATAAAATGTTTATTTTCTATATAAAATTAATAAAAATTTCAAACTAGTAAAATTTCTAATATATTAAAATATATCCAACTAATATATTAAACCACTAAAAAACAGAAATTTAAACCAAAAACCTACTTATTTAGGCTAAAATGTACAAATTTTTTTTATGTTTTTATACTAATTTTTTGACTAATTTCTAAATTTTTAACTCTAATAAACTTGTTAAATATGATATCTAATTTAATCCTAATTTTGAGTTTTTTATGATTATTATTCTAAGAAGATTTTTTATTTTAGATTTATAAATTAATTATAAAAATTACTTAGATTTATAAAAATTTAAAAATAAGTTTTAATAATTCATTCAACATATATTTGTTCTAGTTTTTTAAGAATTTTTAAATACAATTACAGATTTGTTTTTAATTTAACTAATATTTATTACAAATAAAAAACTTGCAAAATTATTTGCAAGTTCTAATATTATTTATTTACTTTTTATCTTTAATTTGTTGTTTTAACATATCAATAAATTTTTGAATTGGTACAGTAATTTGAGCATTACTTCCATATTGTCTATAAGTAATAGTGTTATTTTCAACTTCTTTATTACCTAAAACTAGTTGGTATGGAACTTTTTTAGTTTGAGCATCTCTTATTTTATAACTTAATCTTTCATCTCTTAAATCAATATGTGATCTAATAAATTCTTTTTTTAGTTTTTGATGAATTAAATTAGCATATTCTAAATTAGACTCACTAATTGGAATAATTTCAACTTGTTTTGGAGCTAATCATAAAGGTAAAACACCTTTAGTTTGTTCTAATAAAGTTGCTATAAATCTTTCATAAGTTCCAATTAGCCCACGATGAATCATAATTGGACGAACTAATTTTTGATCTTTATCAATATAAGTTAAATCAAATTTATTTGGCATTAAAAAGTCAAGTTGAATAGTTGAAACTGTAATTTCATGATTTTGAGCTGTTTTAATTTGAATATCTAATTTAGGACCATAAAAAGCAGCATCTCCAATGCGTTTTTCATATTTTAAACCTAAATCAATTAATACTTTTTCTAAACTAGATTCAGCTTTATCTCACATTAAATCATCTTTATAAAACTTAACTTTATCATTTGGATCTCTTAAACTTAAACTTAAATAATCAATTTGAATATTAAATGTTTTTAAAACCTCACTAATTAATTTGTAAGTTGATCTAAATTCATCTTCAATTTGATCGCTTCTTACAAAAATGTGTGAATCAGTTAGTTTCATTCCTCTAACTCTTTCTAATCCAGTTAATGAACCACTTGATTCAAAACGATGTTGAATAGCATGCTCACAAATTCTTAAAGGTAAATCACGATAACTTCTTTGTTCTTGTTTATAAACTGCAATGTGATGCGGACAATTCATAGGTCTTAAAATAAATTGCTCGTCACTACCTTTTCCACCATTAAAAGGTTGAAACATATCTTCACCATAATGATCTCAATGGCCGCTAGTTTTATATAGTTCAACAGTTCCAATTGGTGGAGTTTCTACTGGAATATAATCATATTCTCATTCTTTTTGTCTTAAATATTTTTCAATTTCACTTTTAACAATAAACCCATTTGGTAATCATAAAGGTAATCCTGCTCCAACAAGTTGGTCAAATCCAAAAATATTTAATGTTTTGTTAATTAAACGGTGATCTCTACTTCTTCTATCTTCTAAAATAACTTTTTTATTTTTTAATTCACTATTTGAAGTTGCACATAATCCATGTACTCTTTGTAGCATAATGTTATTTTTGTCATTTAATCAATAAGATCCAGTTAATTGTTCAATATCAATAACTTTAACAAAGTTAGGATTTAAAATTAAAGCATTATTTATAACCATATAAAAATCATTAATACTATAAACTTTTATGTAATTATATTTTTCATACATTTGTTTTGCTAAATATTTTTGATAATCATTATTTAAAATTTCTAATGCTTTGTTTAAATCATAAATATGAGATTTAATTTCTAAATTAGAAGTTAATAGTTGATTAATATTAGTTTGAATATTTTTTAAATCATCTAGTACTAATCTTAGGTTTGTATCAAATGTTGTTGAAAATTCCATTTCATCAGCATTATAAAAGTTTTCTGCTTGACTAATTGGTTTTAAGTTATTAATTGCATAACTTGTAATAAAAGCTGCAGTTAAATTTAACATTAAATCATATTCTTTACTTTTATTTGTAATTAATTCTAAGCTACAATCATTTTTAATTAAATAATTAATATCAAACAATTGATCATTAATTTTAGCTCCAATTACATTTTTTAAACCTATTTCTAGACTAATATCTTTAACTGAAATTTCTTGATTATATTCTTTAATTGATCCATCTAATAATTTAATTTTCATATATCTCCTTATAAAAAAAATCGCTCCCTAATTTAGGAGCGATTTAACGCGGTACCATCCTAATTATGTAAAATATTTTACTTTACACATCTTAACTTTACTTATCGCGTAATTACGTAATACTTTTAGTATGGTAGTAATTTTAGCTATCCAAATTAACTTTCACCAACCGTTAACTCTCTGTACTGTCTTTACTAAAATTGTATCCATAGTATTAATTAAATATTAAATTTATAAATTTATTTTATAGAATATTTTTTAGTTTTTTTAAATAACTTCTATTTCTTTTATAGCTGTACTTCTTACAACTAAAACTTTTTCACCAAGCTTAGCTCCTCAAGACTTAGCAATTTCTGATAGTTTTTCAACATTATTATCTAAATTATCTAAAGTATCAACTTTATTCATAAAAATTGAATGTCATACACCAAATGAAGTTCACAATTTCTTATCTGGACTAACTCCTAAAATTGTTACATTTGGTCTAAATTTAGAAATGGTTTTTAATAATTCACCTGTCTTTGATAAAACAATAGCATACTTATATTCACCATCTTTTGTTTTTGTAGCTAATAAGTCTGCAATTTCAGCTCTAGATCCTGATGTTGAGTTTCTTGCATTATCTAATTGTACTTGGTAGTAAATTTTGTTGTAGAATTCAACTTCTGCTCTTTTATTAATTGTTGACATTGTATGAACTGTTAAAAATGGATAATCTCCAGCAGCTGATTCACCAGATAACATTGTAGCATCAGCACCAAGTTCAGTTGCATAATAAACATCAGTTACTTCAGCTCTAGTTGGTGATGGATTTTCTGTCATTGTTTCTAACATTTGAGTAGCAACAATAACGATTTTTCCTTTTTCTCTACATTTTCTGATGATAATTTTTTCTCAATAAGGTACATCATAATATGGAATTTCTAATCCTAAATCACCACGCGCAATCATAATTCCATCAGATTCTTCAATAATTTCATCAATATTATCTAATCCAACTTGTGATTCTATTTTTGAAATAATTTGAATATGATTTGCATTAGCTTTAGTTAAGATTTCTTTAATTTGTCTTACATTTTCAGCTGTATTTACAAATGATGCAGCTATATAATCAACACCTTGTTCACATCCAAATAAAATATCTTTTTCATCTTTTTCAGATAAGAATGGTAATGAAAAATCAATTCCAGGTAAGTTAACACGTTTATTAGTTTTTACAATGTGATGATTAAATGCAGTTGCTTTAATAATTTTAGGTTCAACTGAATCAACTGTTAATTCTAATTTACCATCATCAATTAAAATCATATCTCCAGGTTTTAAATCAACTGACATATCATAAGCAACAGTCATTTCACCTTGAACACATTCTTTGTTTAAATAAGAATAATTATCTGTATAAATAGTAATTGCTTGACCTTTTACTACTTCTTGTTTATTATCTTTAAATTTTCCTAATCTTATTTCAGGACCTTTAGTATCTAACATTATTGAAATTGGCTTATTTAAAGCTTTAGAGATTTTTTTTGCAGCTTTAATTCTATAACCGTGTTCTTCATAACTACCATGTGAAAAATTTAAACGAATAGTTGTCATACCATTGTTAAATAATTCTTTAATAGCTTCTGCAGAGTGAGTTGAAGGACCAATTGTTGTAATTACTTTGGTTCGCTTTATTCTCTTTTGTAATGTTTCTTTAGTCATTATATCTCCTTAATTACTACTCATTTTAATTATATTTTATTAATTAATTTCAATATATTAATTATTAGATGTTATTTACTAAAATATCCATTAATTTCTCTTAAATATTTAATAAATGGTTTTTTATCTTCTTTTTTCATATTTAAAGTTGAATCAATATCTCTTGCAACTAATTTATTATTTTCTAACCCGATAAATAATCCACCTTTACCTTCAGCTAATTTTTCAACAGCAAACATACCTGCTGTAAAAGCAATATATCTATCCATAGCAGTTGGTCTACCACCACGTTGAATATGTCCTAAAACAGTTGCCTTAGTTTCATAACCACTAATTTTTTGAATTTTTTCAGCAATTTCTTCAGCTGAAATTCCATATGATTTTTCTGAAACTAAAATAATTAAACTTTTTTTACCTAATAATCTAAATTGTTTTGCTTTTTGACCCATTTGTTCAATTGTTAGTAGATTTTCAGCTGGTGAAAAAATTTCAGCTCCTGTAGCAACTGCAGTATAAGTTACTAAATCACCACAACCATTTCCCATAATTTCAACAACGTCTGCTCTATTGTGTGATTGCATTGTATCTCTAATTCTATCAACTGCTTCAACAATTGTATTTAATGCAGTATGAAAACCAATAGTATAATCAGTTGAAGAAATATCATTATCAATAGTTCCAGGTAAACCAATACAATTAATGCCCATTTCAGTTAATTTTTGAGCACCCATGTAACTACCATCTCCACCAATTACAACTAAAGCTTCAATTCCAGCCTTTTTTAGATTAGCTACTGCTTTTTGTCTTACTTCTAATTCTTTAAATTCTGGTAATCTTGCAGATCCTAAATAAGTTCCACCTCTTGAAAGAATATCTAAAGTTTTTTCAACATTTAGTTTTTCAAATCAACCATTAACTAATCCTTTATACCCATCATTAATCCCATATACTTCAATTTCTTTTGAAGCTGCTGTTTTTACAACTCCAGCAATGGCATTATTCATTCCAGGAGCATCCCCTCCAGAAGTTAAAATTCCAATTTTTTTTATCATTAAATATAAGCCTCTTTCTAAAAAAACACATTAACATAAATTTAATTATATAACAAAAAAGTATACCTCTAATTGTAAAGGTATATTTTGAACCTATTTTACAGATTGCACTTCTCATTTTCTAATAAGTGAAAATAAACAAGTAATTTAGACTAATAAAATATAAAATATTAGTATAGAAGAGAGGAGATAAGTAAACAACTGTTCAAATTTTATACTTACTTAGAAAAGCAAAATGATTTACTTTTTTTATAGACTTAAATAATAGTAAACAAATATAAATTTTTTTTCAAGTAAATTTTATAAAATTTTGAATTTTTTAAAAAAAATATTATGAAGCGAACAAAAGTTGATATTTGTATCATCGGTGGTGGAATTATTGGTGCTTCTGTTGCAAGAGAACTAGCAAAATTTGATAAAAAAATTGTAGTTTTAGAAGCAAACCCAAGACTTGCCTTAGAAACAAGTAGTCATAACTCAGGATTAGTTCATGGTGGATTTGATCCAAGACCTGAAACTTTAAATGCAAAATTAAATGTTTTAGGTAAAAAACGTTATGAAGACTGAATCAAAGAAATGGATTTTCCATATCTAAGAATTGATTCAACTATAGTGGCATTTAATGATGAAGAAATGAAACACGTTCATATGCTATATGATAGAGGTTTAATTAATGGACTAGATCCAAAAGAAATGCAAATCATTGATGCAAAAGAACTTCAAAAACGTGAACCAAATATTAGTAAACAAGCAGTTGGAGCTTTAGTATGTAACTCTTCAATTGCTATTGATCCAGTTGTACTAACTACAACACTTATGAGAAATGCTATTAAAAACGGTGTTGAACTAAAAGTTAATTCAAAAGTAGTAGATATTAAAAAAGTTGATAATATTTTTGAAATCAAAACTGCAAAAGATGAAATCATTCAAGCTGAAGTTGTAGTTAATGTAGCTGGACATTATGCTGATGTTATAGCAAATATGGCTGGATATGGTGATTTTAAATTAACTACAAGAAGAGGAGAATACCGTATTTTAGATAAATCTGAAGCAGGTATTGTAAATTCTGTAGTATTTATGGTGCCAACCATTCATGGAAAAGGAGTTATTGTTGCTCCAATGTTAGATGGTAGAGTTATTGTAGGACCAACTGCTTTAGATGGAGTACCAAAAGAAGAAACCTTATTAGTAACTCAACAACAATACGATAACATTGGAAAAATTGGTAAACATTTAATACCAAATATTAATATGGATAAAACTTGTACAGTTTATGCTGGTTCAAGACCTATTGATATTGAAACTAATGACTTTATAATTAGACCAGCAAAAAATGATAAAAAATTTATTAATGTTGCTGGAATGAAATCACCAGCTATTGCATCAGCTCCAGCTATTGCAGATATGGTATGTGATTTAGTAAAAAATGCATTTGATAAATTAGATAAAAAGGCTAATTGACAACCAAAAGAAGAAGCTATTCTTCCATGAAAATAGTATAAGGAGAATAACTATGACAGATAGTAAAAAATACATCTTAACACTAGATGAAGGAACAACAAGCGCAAGAGCTTTAATTACTGATAAACAAGGTAATATTATTGCTGTTGAACAATCAGAATTTACTCAATACTTTCCAAAAGAAGGATGAGTAGAACATGATGCTATTGAAATTTGAAATACTCAACGTTCTGCATTAGTACAAGTTTTAAATAAATCTGGAATTGATCCAAGTCAGATTGAAGCAATTGGAATTACTAATCAACGTGAAACTGCTGTTATTTGAAATAAAGAAACTGGATTACCAATTTATAATGCTATAGTTTGACAAGATCAAAGAACAGCTGACTATTGTCAAACATTTGATAAAGATACTTTAGAAATGGTAAAACAAAGATCTGGATTAATAATTAATCCATACTTTTCAGGAACTAAAGTAAAATGAATTTTAGATAATGTTCCAAACGCTAGACAACTAGCAAAAGAAGGAAAGCTAATGTTTTGAACAATCAACACATGATTAATTTATCGTCTAACAGGTGAAGAAGTATTTGTAACAGATCATACTAACGCACAAAGAACTTTACTATACAATATTCACACAAATGACTGAGATGATGAATTATTAAAATTATTTGATATTCCAAGAAACATTCTTCCTGAAATTAAATCATGTAGTGAAGTTTATGGTTACACATTTAAAGGGCTATTTTCTAAAGGCAATGAGCAAAGAATCAAAATTGCATCATCAATTGGTGATCAACAAAGTGCTTTGTTTGGGCAATTATGCTTAGAAAAAGGTCAAGTAAAAGTAACTTATGGAACAGGATGCTTTATTTTAACAAATACTGGTGAAGAAATTGTTAAATCAAATCATGGTTTATTAACAACAGTTGCTTATTCATTTAAAGACAAAGTATATTATGCTTTAGAAGGTTCAGTAATGATTGCTGGAGCTGCTGTTCAATGATTAAGAGATAATCTAAGAATTGTTTATAATGCTATTGAAACAGAATGATATGCTGGTCAAGTTAAAGATGATAGAAGAGTTTATGTTGTTCCATCATTTACTGGATTAGGTTCTCCTTATTGAGATTCATTCTCACGTGGTGCTATTTTTGGACTAGATCGTGGAACTAAACGTGAACATATTGTTAGAGCAACTCTAGAAGCTATTGCATACCAAGCAAATGATGTTGTTGATGCAATGGGAAAAGATATGAAAAAACCAATCGAAATTTTTAAAGTAGATGGTGGGGTTGCAAATAACAAATTCTTAATGCAATTCCAATCAAATATTTCTCAATCTAAAGTTATAAAACCAACAAACGTAGAAACTACTGCTATGGGAGCTGCATTTATGGCAGGATTAGCTGTTGGATATTGAGAAAATGTTGAAGAATTGAAAAAAACTTATAAAGTTCACTTTGAATTAACACCAGAACTAAGTAAACCAGAAGTTGATAAATTAATTAAAGGTTGAAAAGTAGCTGTTCAAAGAACATTTAAATGAGTAGAAGAAATTGAATAATTTATAAATAAAATAAATAATAATGAAAGGATAATATGTTAGAACAGATTATTTTAATAGAGTTATTTGGAACTGCATTATTAGTTCTTTTAGGTAACGGTATTGTAGCAAATGTTGTACTAAAAGGAACTAAAGGACAAAATGCAGGTTGAATCTCAATAACAGCTGGTTGAGGATTTGCAGTGTTTATTGCTGCTGGAATATCAGCTGGATTAGGTGGAGTTGCTCATCTAAACCCAGCAGTAACAATTATGTTTGCAATAAAAGCAGCAAATAATACATTTGGATTTAATACAGATGCTATAAAACAAATCTCAGGAGTTGGATTATTCTTTATTGTATTGATTGTTCAATTTATTGGAGCAATCTTAGGATCAATTTTTGTAGATTTACTTTACTGAAAACATATCTTAACAACTAAAACAGATGATGATTTCCAACCTAGAGTTTTAGCAATTCACTCAACTGGAGCTACTCATAAAACACCTATTTTAAACTTCTTAATGGAATTTATTGGAACTGTAGTTCTATTAGTTGGTATTTGAGGATTAACAGCTGCTAAATCTTCAGCATTTGAAAATATTGGTCCATTAGCTGTTGGTTTATTAGTATTTGGTATTGGTCTATCACTAGGTGGAACAACTGGATATGCAATTAACCCAGCTCGTGATTTAGGACCAAGACTAGTTCACACATTCTTACCTTTAAAAGATAAAGGTTCATCTGAATGATCATATGCTTGAATTCCAGGACTAGGACCAGTAGCAGCTGCTGTTGTCATTGGATTAATAGCAATGACTGTAAAATAAAATTTTATAACTTAATAAATTAAGCAAAATAAAAGCTTATCAATCCCCCGAACCCCATATTCCGGACTAAAAATCCAGGAAATGGGGTTTTTATATGTCCAAATTAGATTTAGAAAAAAAGTTAAAAATTGTTAAAGAAGCTAAAAAACTTAATGTAAAAAGGAGCACTTATTTAGCAAATAAATATAATATTTCAGATTGAACTGTAAAAAATTTAGTTAATAGATTTGAAGCATTCGGAATTGAAGGACTTATTAATAAGGATAAAAAACCTTATTATAGTCCAAAATTAAAACTTAAAATTGTATTATATAAACTTAAAACTAATCAGTCTTATGATGAAATTGCAAGAAAATTTAATATTGTTTATTCATCAACTATAGCTGGATGATTTAAAAAGTATAAAGAATATGGATTTTTAGGGTTAAATAATAATATAGGAAGACCTAAGAAAATTATGAAAAACCTTAATAAAAAACCAACTAAAATAAAGAAATCTCAAGTAGAAATTAACAATGAACAACAGATTAAGGAATTAAAAGAACAAGTTGAATACTATAAGTTGGAGGCTGAATTCTGAAAAAAGTTCCATACCTTGTTGACAAAACAAAAATCAACAAATAAAAAACAAAAGTAGTTTTAGAAATGTTAAAAATCTATAAAAATGTCAAAGTTTGTGTTTTATTAAAAATAGCTCAATTGCCTAAATCCTTTTTTTATGAATGAAAATATAAATTAGAAAATCCAATAGATAAAGACAAAGAATTAAAGAAAATGATTATTGATATTTTCTACAAATCATTTGAAAGATATGGCTATAGAAGGCTAAAAATGGCTTTAAAATCAAAAGGATATATTGTAAATCATAAGAAAATTTTAAGGTTAACTAAAGAATTTGGCATTCAATGCATTAAATTTAGAACAAAAAATAGACAATACAGTTCTTATAAGGGAACTATTGGAAAAATTGCTGATAAGGTTTTAAAAAGAAATTTTTACTCACCAGAAGCAAATAGAGTTTGATGTACTGATGTAACAGAGTTTAGGGTTAATGGTCAAAAGCTATATTTATCACCAATCATTGATCTTTATAATGGTGAAATTGTCTCATATTCAATTCAGACAAGTCCTAATTTAAACTTAACTAATTCTATGTTGAGAAAAACACTTAGAAAAGTTAAAAATATTAATGGTTTTATAATTCATTCTGATCAATAATTTCATTATCAACATATTAGCTGAATTAAAACACTAGAAGAAAATAACATAACTCAAAGTATGTCTAGAAAAGGTAATTGTTTAGATAATGCTATAATAGAAAATTTTTTTGATCTGTTAAAATAAGAAATTTATTATGGTGAAAAATATAATTCAATACAAGAATTAATTAGATCAATACACAAATATATTTATTGATTCAATAACATAAGAATAAAAGAAAAATTAAAAGGATTGTCTCCTGTACAATTCAGAAAACAATCCTGTTATAATATTGAAAATTTTTAGTCCGTGTTTATGGTAGCGGGGGGATTTCAGGTTTTTTTATTATCATTTTCAATCATCTAATTTAGTTGTATCACAAACTGCTACATATGGTAAGTTTCTAATTTTTTCTTGATAATCTAATCCATACCCAATAACAAAACATGGATCAATTGTAAAACAAACTCAGTCAGCAGTTAAATCAATTTTTCTACCACTTGGTTTATCTAACATAGTTAGTATTTTAACACTTTTAGCACCTTTATTTAATAAATATTCTTTAACATATTTTAAAGTAAATCCAGTATCAATAATATCTTCAATAATTAAAATATCACGATCTTTTACATCGGTATTTAAATCTAAATTAATTTTTGGAGCTGAATTTGAACTAGTTGATCCATGATAAGATGAAACAACCATAAAATCCATTTCCATTGTTAAATCACAAACCATACAAAAATCTGTATAAAAAGGTACACAACCTTTTAATAAACCAACAACTAATAAACTGTTATCTTTTAAAGGTTTATCTTTATAATAACTTTCAACTTCTTTTGCAATTTCTTTAGTTCTTTTTTGAATTTGATCTCTTGTAAATAAAACTTCTTTTACTAATGGGTGTAATTTTTGCATAGTTTCTATAATTTCCTACTTTCTAAATATAGTTCTAAAATTAGCTGTGCTGCTAAACTATCTTTATATTTTTTTTGTTTTTCTCTAGTCAAATTAGCTTGAATTAAAATGTTTTTGGCTATTTTTGTAGTTCTTCTTTCATCAATTCTAATAATTTGATCTTTATTAAAATTTTTATACATATCTAAAAACATTTCAATAACATAATCAACCATTTCAGCACGTTCTCCAATAGTATTATTCATATTTTTTGGATAACCAACTACTATAATAGTTGGATTATATTTTTTTAAATAAGATTCTAGTTGTCTTAAGCCTTGATCAAAGTTATATTCTTCAAATCTAATAGTATCTAAACTTGAAGCAATAACTCCACTACTATAAGCTAAACCAATAGTTTTACTGCCAATATCAAGTGCAATAATACTTTGTGTCATACTAAATAAATAACTTGCCTTTCTTGTGATTAATTATCAAAATGATTGTTGATATTGTAAATGATAATAGCATAGAAAAAACAACATCAGTTAAAAAATGTTTATTTAATACAATTCTTGACATAGCTATAATTATTATTAATATTCAAGTAAAACTAATTCATAAATAGGCTTTTTTATTTATTTTATTAAATAATAACAAAACAAATAATAAAGTTGTTGCTGAATAAGTATGACCTGATGGAAACGAGTTATGTTTTCATGAAGTTCATTTGATATTTCATCAATTTCTATATAATTCTAAATTAGTGGGGCTTGGTCTATTAAATGTTAATTTTAAAATATTTACTACAATTAATAAACTTATAATAGTTATTAGTACTATTACTGCTTTATAAATACTTAAATCAGGATTACTAATAATTTCTTTATTTATATGAAAATAATAAATTAAACTACTAATAATTATCAAACATAATAAATTACTAATAATTGAATAAACTATACTTTGCTTTTCATATAAAAAGTTAAAAATAATAAATCCTAAAGGAATAATAAAATAAATTAAAGTTTCTATTATATTATTAATTTTTAGTTTATTTTTTAGCTTTAAGCTTTTAATAAGATAAATTAAAGCTATTGTTAAAGGAATAGATGGAATAATAACACCTAAATTTGATATAAAAACTGCTAAGTTTAAGTTTTCTGATCTTTTAAAACTTGCAATTTTAAAATCATACACACTTCCTATAATAAATAAACTAATTAAAATAATAAAAACAATTCCAGAATATATATAATAATGATTAATCTTATTTTTCATATAGTTATTTTAACAAAATAAAAAAGAGTGACTAGACTCTTTTTTAAAATTATTTAATTGCTATTATTATTTTTTTAAATTATAAAATACTTCTAATCCATCATATACAGCATTTTTATCAAGTTCAGATTCAATTTGTAATAATCTATTGTATTTTGCAATTCTATCACTTCTTGACATTGATCCAGTTTTAATTTGTCCTGTATTAAATGCAACAGCTAAATCAGCAATAGTTGTATCTTCTGTTTCTCCAGATCTATGTGATACAACTGCAGTTCATCCTGCTTTTTGAGTCATAGTGATTGCTTCAACAGTTTCACTTAGTGTACCAATTTGGTTTAGTTTAATTAAAGTTGAGTTTGCAACTTTTTTATTAATACCTTGTTTAATAAATTTAGGGTTTGTTGTAAATAAGTCATCTCCAACAATTTGAACTTTATCACCAATTTTTTGAGTTAATTTAGTAAATCCTTCTCAGTCAGTTTCAGCTAATCCATCTTCAATTGAAATAATTGGATAATTATCAACAAGTTTTTCTAAATATAAAATCATTTCATCTGTAGTTAATGATCATTCTTGATTAGTTACTTTTTCAATCTTTTTAAAATGGTATTTTTTATCTTCTAAATATAGTTCAGATGAAGCACAATCCATTGCGATCATAATTCCATCTTTTCCTGGTTTATATCCTGCTTTTTTAATAGCTTCAACTAATAAATCTAAAGCAATTTCAGCTGGAGTCTTTGCTTTAAATGATTTTAAATCATGTTTTTCATATGCTCATTCAAAATTAGGTGCAAATCCACCTTCATCTCCAACAGCAGTAATATCTTTTTTAGATTTTAATAATGATTTTAAAGCTTGAAAAGTTTCAGAAGATCATCTTAAAGCTTCACTAAATGATTTTGCTCCAACTGGCATAATCATAAATTCTTGAAAGTCAATTGCTGAATCAGCGTGTTCTCCACCATTAATAACATTTAACATAGGAACTGGTAATTTTTTTGCTTGAACTCCACCTAAATATTTATATAATGGAATGTCTAATTCACTAGCAGCAGCTTTTGCAACAGCTAAAGAAACAGCTAAAATTCCATTAGCTCCTAATTTAGTTTTAAATTCTGTTCCATCTAAATCTAACATTATTCTATCTACTGTTAATTGATCTAAAGCATCAACTCCAATTAGTTTAGGAGCAATTGTTTCATTAACATTTTTAACTGCTTTTAATACACCTTTACCATTATAACGAGCTTTATCTCCATCTCTTAATTCTAAAGCTTCATTAACTCCAATTGAAGCACCAGAAGGAGCTTTAGCACAACCATATCCACCAAATTCAGTTCAAACTTCAACTTCAACTGTTGGTGTTCCTCTTGAATCTAGAATTTCACGAGCGAAAATTCTTTCTATTCTTGACATAAATATCCCTTTCTGAAAAATAATTTCTAATACAAGAGTATTATATTACATAATAAATACTTATTGTTAATTTTTAGAAAATGAAAATTTGCTAATAACTAATATTTTAGTCTCTTTTAGATTTTAAATCAGTAGCTACGATTAAGTTATAATTTAAGTTATAAGGAATTATTTTAAAGTTATGAGCAACTTTACAAAAAAACAGAAGTTAATTTTTAATATTTTATTAATAGTATTTAGTATTGTAGGTTTAATTGGTTTTATTTTTTATTTAACTAAATTTATTAATTTAGCAATTATATTTTTATCAATATCTGGAATTGGTTTTATTTTACTTATGATAATTTGATTTGTATTTGAAAAAACAAATAAAAAGGGCAAATAATTGATGACTGAAAAACAAATAATAAGAACAATTAAAAAAATTAGTTTAGATACAGATCATCGTTTTTGTTTTATTGCAAATTATGTTTTAAGTAATTTAGATAGTATTGAAAAAATGACTATTAACCAATTAGCAAAAGCTACATATACATCAGTTGCAACTATTAATAGATTTGTTAAATTTTTAAATTTAGATGGATATAAAGAATTAGTTCATATTATTAAATATTTTAAAAATAGTTTGCAAGGTGATCAAATTACTTACTCACTTACTAGTAATTCACTAATACTTAATGCATATAATAATATAATTTCTAGTTTAGATGAAACTTCTAAATTAACAATAGAACAACAAGATACTATTAAAAATTTAATTAGTAAAATCAAAAAAGCTCTTAAAATAGCAGTCTTTGCTGTTGGTGGCACTTTTAATATTGCTAAAGATTTTCAACAAAAGTTATTACGAATTGGTTTTAACATCACAGCTGTTAATGATTTTCATAATGGTTATTTATTAGCTAATCAGTTAAATAATAATGATTTAGCAATATTTGTTTCATATTCTGGAGAAACACTTGATTTAATTAAATTAGCTCAAGTCTGTACTAAAAATAATGTTCAAATTGCTGTAGTATGTAAAGCAACCAATAATACACTTTCTAATTTATCTAATTACTTAATAAACATTAATAGTAATGAAAAAATTGATCGTTTAGTTTCTACTACTAGTAGATTTTCTTTATTATTTGCTTTAGATCTTATTTACATATTTTTATTATCAACTGATTTAAAAAATTATACCGAGTTATTAGAAAAAACAATGATATCAAAATTTTAAAATTTACAATTTTTGAAATAAAATTACAACCTGAATAAATAAGAATTTTTTATGTCTTTATTCTTTTTAAAATAAAGTTGTATATTAACAAAATATACGATTTAAGAAGTGATATTAAATGACTAAAGACCCTAAAATAACTGCTAAAGAAATTATAAATATTATAAAAATTGATAATATTAATTCTTATACCAATTGTTTAACAAGATTACGTTTAAATATTAAAAAAAATAATATTGATCTTGAAAAATTAAAATCAATACCAAACGTATTAGGTGTTATAAATGTTTCTTCTAATGAATTACAAATAGTTTTAGGACCTGGATTTGTAAATAAAGTAACTGAAGAGTTTTCGCAATTACTAAAAGCAAATGATTCAAAAGATGATAAATTTATGTCAGCTTCAGAAGTTGGTGATATTGTAAAACAAAATCTTAGAACTAACAAAAACTGAATTCAAGATTTTTTTACTAGGTTTTCTAAAATATTTTCACCAATGATAATAGGATTTATTGGTGCTGGAATTTTATCAGGAGTTGGTGGTATCATTCAATCATCATATGGAGGAACTGTTAATTTAAAAACAGCACCAGCTGTAGTTGTTTCATGATTTAATGCCTTAAATCTAATATTAAATATTTAAAAAAATGCATTTATTATCATTATTGGCTGAAGAACTTGTGAAATTTGAGGTGGAAGTGGAGTTTTAGGAGCTATGACTGCTGCTTTATTTTCGCCAGTTTTTTCAAATAGTATTCTACCTATGATTGTAATTAATAACAAAGATAGTATTAATTATTTAGGAATTAATATAACAAATCCTACAACTAACTGATTAACTGTTGGTTTTAGACCCTTTATTAAAAATGATCAAATAATATTTTCATACCCATCAGGAAATATTCTAGGTGCTTTATTAACTGCATATGCATCATTATGAATAGAAAAAATAATTCGTAAATTTACACCTGGAGTACTAGATACAATATTAACACCAACATTAACACTATTTTTACTACTTATTATTAATATATTTTTAATAATTCCAATTTCTGGATATTTATATAGTGCTGTTGCTTGATTTTTTTCAAACTTATATACTAATCCTTTTGGTGCATTTGTTTTATCTTCTATCTTTTTATTATCTGTTTCTTTTGGTGTTCATCAAGGCTTTGTACCAATTTATGCTATTTTAATTGAAAAAACAGAAGTAAATGGATTATTTCCAATTCTAGCAATGACAGGTATGGCTCAAGTCGGAACTGGTATTGCTTTGTGATTTTTAGCAAATAAAAAAAGTTTGTTACGTCGTCAAATTCAAGGAGCAATAATTCCTGCTATTTTTGGCATTGGTGAACCAATGATTTATGGAATTACCCTTCCAAGAATTCGTCCATTTATTACAGCATCAATATCTGCGGGTTTTGGTGGTTTTTTCTTAGGATCAATTTATTTATGAGGAAATGTTCATTTTGGTTTAAACTCAATGTTTGGTCCTAGTGGAATATTAGCAACCTTTATGATGACAACTCAAGATAAAAATATAGGTTTAGGTGTTCTTATTTATTTATTAGGTTGTTTAGTTTCAATTATTTTTGGAATACTAATAACATTATTTGGCTATTCAAAAATATCTAGAATTGGAACTAGTAAAATGAAAGAAATATATAAAAATGATCAATACAAATTAGGTTATAAAATATTATTAACAGTTATTTTTATTACAATAATCAGTATTTTTATATATTGAATAATAAGTTATTATAAATTACCAAAACAAGAAAGAATCAAACTTGCAAATATTAAGGTTGAGTAATAATGAAAAGTAATAATATATTAGATATTGAAACTGAAAATATAAATAAAAATAGCTTAGATATTGATAAAAAGAGTACATCTGAAATAATAAAAATTATTAATAATGAAGATATAAAAGTTGCATATGCAATTAAAAAAGAATTAAATCAAATCTCAAATGTAATTGATCTAATCTTTGAACGTTTTAAAAAAGGTGGAAGACTAATTTACATTGGTTCAGGAACTTCAGGAAGACTAGGAATTTTAGATGCATCAGAAATGTATCCAACATATGGAATTGATCAGAATAGAATTATTGGAATTATTACTGGAGGAAATAAAGCAATAAAAAATCCTATTGAAGGCGCTGAAGATAATGAAAAATTAGCAATAGTAGATTTAAATAAAATCAAATTAAACTCATTTGATACAATTATTGGAATAGCTTCATCAGGAAAAACTCCTTATGTTCTTTCAGCATTAAAATATGCTAATAAAAAAGATGCTTTATCTATTGGTTTATGTATGGTTAAAAATTCAGAAATGACAAAAATAGCCAATCAAGTTATTAGTATTAAAACTGGAGCTGAAATAATAACTGGTAGTACAAGAATGAAGGCAGGAACCGCTACTAAGTTAGTATGTAATATGATAACAACAACACTGATGATTAAATTAGGAAAAGTTTATAAAAATTTAATGATAGACTTAGTAGCTACAAATGATAAATTAAAAAACCGTGCTTTTAAAATAGTCAAACAGTTAACAAGCGCTAAAGATCAAATAATATATAAAGCATTAGCTGAATCTAATTTTTCTTGTAAGCATGCAATTGTGATGATATTAAAAAAAATTTCTTATAATGAGAGTGTTTTATTATTAGATAACTATGATAATTCATTAACAAAATTATTAGAAGAAAAAGTATAATACAAAAAACTGAACAACAAATCTTTATTTTGTTAGTTCAGTTTTTTTATTTTATTAACTATTTGAAATTGGTTTTTTAAATTGCGGTAGTAACTCAATTCTGCCCTGAATACCAGAATATTTATCAAAAGTTTCTTAGTAGAAAGATTTAGAAACTTTTCATTTACTTAAATCACCTTTAAATGATTCAGCGCTAAGAAACATATAAGTGTCCCTTCTACATTGTCAGTTTTTCATTTACTGATATCACCATTAAATTTTTTGGCACCATGAAAAGTTCTACTCATGTTTGTTACTCTAGAGGTATCTCAACTCTCTATACCGTCAATAATCTCATTAACATTATCTTTAAATGCAGCTTCTAAACTTGTTATTTTAGTAGGTAATGATTTGGGAACTTTATTAATATTTGAAGGAATTGAATTTAATTTATAAATATCTTTTTTACCTCTAGTTTCTTTTGTATAACCTAAAAGCAAAATTTCGTTAGGATTCTTAGGATTTATAAAATGTTCAGATTTACCATTTTTACTATCTTCTAACCACTTATTATATCCGTAAATAAATAAATTTTCGTCTTCAATACTAGATAAAACATTATCATTATTCATACTTAAAGATTCTGAACTAGAACCACTATTATTATGTGATTGATCACTTTGCAATTTTTCTTTCATAATCTCAGGATCTTTGCTCTCATCTTTTTCTTTTTTAGAAAAATTTCTAGAAATATATTTAGATTTTTCTACTTTACCTTTTAGTCCGTTAGTTTTACAAGATACAACTAACACACTACTTGTAGCTATAATGTTAGGACTTTTTTCATATAATCTATCCTTACTTTTAATAAATTTATATTTCTAATCTTTAATTAGTTTGCCAATTTATAAAATATAAGTCACGAATTCTATTTTTCTTATATATTATGCTTGAAAATCTTTACATCGCAAAGAATTTTTTTACAATATTATTTAGTGTTTTTTAATTAATAATAAATAAAAACTTAATATTTTAAACTAAAAAATAATTAATAAGAATCAATGTAATAAAATTAATATATTGCTTAAATTTAGAGGTGTTAGAATGAATAATCAAAAAATAATAAATATTGCTGTTATTGCACACGTTGATGCTGGTAAATCTACACTTGTTGATGCTTTATTAAAACAAAGTGGAGTTTTTAGACAAAATCAAGAAGTAATTGAACAAGTTATGGATTCAAATGACCAAGAAAGAGAAAGAGGAATTACAATTTATTCTAAAAACTGTTCTATTACTTATAAAGATTACAAAATTAATATAGTAGATACTCCAGGGCATGCTGATTTTTCTAGTGAAGTTGAAAGAATTATGAAAACAGTTGATACTGTAATTTTATTAGTTGATTCAAGTGAAGGACCAATGCCTCAAACTAGATTTGTTTTACAAAAAGCTTTAGAAATTGGATTAAACCCAATTTTATTTATTAATAAAATAGATAAAAAAGATCAAAGAAGTTTAGAAGTAGTTGAAGAAGTAATTGAACTATTTTTAGAACTAAACGCAACAGATGAACAACTTAATTTTAAAACCTTATATGGAATTGCAAAAAATGGAATTGCTCAATATAGTCTAGAAGAACAAAGTAATGATTTAACACCTTTATTTGAAACTATTATTAATCAAGTTGGATCATATCCAACTGAACTATCTAATAATGATCTAGTAATGCAAGTTTCAAGTTTAGCTTATGATAGTTTTATTGGAAGAATTGGAATTGGAAGAATTTTTGAAGGAAGTATTAAAGAAAATCAAATCGTAAGTATTGTTAAAAATGATAGAACTATTAAGCAAGGAAAAATTGCAAAATTAATGGTTTATCAAGGATTAAATAGAGTTCAAGTTAAACAAGCGTTTGCTGGAGACATTATTACATTTGCTGGAATTGAAGATATTTCAATTGGAGATACTATTAATAATTTAAATGTTATTAAACCATTAAAACCAATTCATATTGAAGAACCAACAATGTCTATGAACTTTTTAGTAAATACTTCACCATTTGCTGGAAGAGTTGGTAAATTTGTTACTTCAAGAAATATTAAAGAGCGTTTAGAAAAAGAAGTTGAAGTCAATGTTGGTTTAAGAATTGAACCTTTAATTAATTCTGAAATTGAAGGATTTAAAGTTTTAGGACGTGGAGAATTACATATTTCAGTTTTAATTGAAGCAATGAGAAGAGAAGGTTTTGAATTAGCAATTTCAAAACCAGAAGTAATTTTTCAACGTAATCCAATAACTGGAGATTTATTAGAACCAATTGAAAAAGTAATTATTAATACACCAACTGAGTATTCTGGAACTATTATTAACAAATTAAATCAAAGAAAAGGAATTATGTTAGATATGGATTCTGATGGTATTAGAGATAAAATTACTTATTCTATACCATTAAGAGGTTTAATTGGATTTAGATCAGAATTTACAAATGATACTCATGGTGAGGGTATTATGGTTAAAAGTAGTGGTGGATATGAACTATATAAAGGTGAAATTGTTTCAAGACAAAACGGAGTATTAGTATCAATGGCAAATGGTAAGAGTTTACCTTATGCTTTAAATAATCTTGAAGAACGTGGAATTTTATTTATAGGTCCTCAAGTTGATGTTTATGAAGGAATGATTATTGGTCAGCATTCAAGAGATAATGATTTATATGTAAATCCAACAACAGCAAAAAAATTAACTAATACTAGAGCTAGTGGGACTGATGATGCTGTTAAATTAACACCAGCTAGAAAAATGAGTCTAGAAGAAGCTTTAGAATATATTTCAAATGATGAGTTAGTTGAAATTACACCAACAGATATTAGGTTAAGAAAGCGTTGATTAACTCAAGCAGAACAAAAACAACACAGAAACGATAAATACTAGTTTCTAGTGTTGTTTTTTTGTATCATTAAATTTTAAAATTCAAACCCTTCATAAGTTAAAAAGGCTAATTTGTATAAAGCTAAAACAATATCATTGTTTATTTTACTTAGTTCTTCAAAAACAGTATCTTTTTCAACTTTAAGAAAAACATTTTCACTTACAAGTTTTTCTAGAGTTATTGGAAATTGTAAACATAAATTTTTAAAAGAATTTTTGTTTCCTGTAACTATTTCATAAAATTTATCTATTGACATTCTTTTTATGCGTCTATTTCCAATCAGCTTTTGATTTTCAATCTTCATAACTCATGGAATATTTTGAGAATGTTTAGCAATTACTTCAACTAGTACGCAAATACTTTTTTCATCATTATCATAATTTAATAAATGATTTTGCATTTTCATATAAATACCAGATGCTGCCACACTATTCATAGTATTATGCTTATTTTTCATTTCAACATAATAAGTATTTTCATCACTTTGAAAAATTACATCTCATCCTTGAGATGGTACTTTACAATTTTTAATATATTTAAAAATGTTTTGGTGAAAATAACCAATCGCATTATTATTTGTTTTATCTCTTTGTCTAGATATTTCTAATTCAATAATTTCTTTAAATTCTTTATTAAAAATGTTTTTATCAAAAATAAGCTTTATTGGATCAATAATATTTCTATTAAACTTCTTCAAATTAATAGATTTTAGTGTTTCTCTATATTGATTAACGGTATTTATTACGTGTTTTTCAAAATCTTCCTGTTTAATAAAATCTAGTAAAAATTTATCGTTCATTTACATTAATTCCTTTTAAAGATTTTATAATACTTAACCCAATTTCTTTTGCTAAATTACAAGGAACAGCATTTCCAATTTGTCTATATTGACTAGATATAGTTCCTTTAAAAACTCAATCATCTGGAAATGATTGTATTCTTGCATTTTCTCTAATACTAAAAGGTCTTATTTCTAAAGGATGACATCTTTCAGTTTGTTTCATTTGAGGTGTAGTTAATACCGTTAACCCTGGTTCATCTAAACTTAATCTTCTTAAAATACCAGTTCTTCCACCTTGCATATTTCAACAACTCTTCATATATTTTTTAGCTATATTTTGATCAATGTCTTTTCAACATCCACCAGGAGGAACTAGTTTAAATATTTCTTGTTTTTCTTTTGAATATTTTGCACATTCACTTTTTGGTACGTTTTTTAAAATATCTTTTAAAACCAATTTTTTTTGATGTTTTTTAGGAAATTCAAATTTTATTAAATTAGTCAAATCATTTCTAATTCCAATAACAATTAGTCTTTCTCTTTTTTGAGCAACCATATAATCTAATGCATTTAAAACTTTATAAGTAATTTGATAACCCTGTTGAGAAAATATATCACAAATTGTTTGAAAAGTCTGTCCTTTATTATGTGTTAATAAACCTTTGACATTTTCAAATAAAAACATTTTGGGTTTTAATTTATTTAAAAAAGTAGCATAGTGATAGAACATAGTTCCTCTGATATCATTTAAACCTAATCTTTTTCCAGCATAACTAAAACTTTGACAAGGAGCTCCACCAGACAATAAATCTAATTCACGTTCTTTAAGATTAAATTCTTTTTTTAAATCACGCTGGGAAACTTTTTGAACATCTTCAAAGATTATATTTCAATTTGGTCTATTAAATTTTAAAGTCTCAACTGCTTGTTTATCAAATTCAACTAATCCAATATGTTCAAATCCAGCTTGTTCTAATCCTAAAGCAAGACCACCAGCACCAGCAAAAAGTTCTATACTTTTATATGAATTACTCATGATTCTCCTTTAGTTTTTTTAATTTACAAATATAAAATCCATCAGTATTTTCTTCAAAACCAAAAATTTGTTGTTCATAAAGTTTAACCATATCTTTATGTTTATTTAAAAACTTATTAATTTGATTTTGGTTTTCATCTTGATTAATTGTACAAGTTGAATAAATCATTTCACCATTATTTTTTAAATTATAATAAGCTGATTCTAGTAATTCTTCTTGTAGATTAATAATGCTATTTACTTGAGTTTGATCAAATCTTAATTTAATTTCTGGTTTTCTTTTAAATACTCCAAATCCTGAACAAGGAGCATCTAATAAAATATAATCAAATTCTTGTTTTTGTTTAATTTTTCTAGCATCCATATTAATTACACTAATATTTAAACAATTTAAACGAGTAATATTTTCTTTAATTAATTTAATTTTTGATTCATTTATTTCATTTGCAACAATGTTTCCAGTGTTTTTTAAAATCATTGATAAATGAGTAAGCTTACCACCAGGTGCACTACACATATCTAAAACTTTTGTATTTAAACTTGGATTTAAAATTTGACTAACTAAAATTGAAGTTTTATCTTGAATAGTTATAAAACCATTTTTATATAGATCAGAATTAATAATTCTTTTATTTGCAATTAAACAGTCATTAACATTAGTTTTTTTTAATAAATAAATGTCCTTATATTTATTAAAAAGTTGATCAGATGTAATTTTTAAAGTATTTACTCTAATATATAGCTTTGGTATTTGGTGATTATTAACAACTATTTGATTAACAATATCTTTATCATATTGTTTAATTAACATTAAATAAAGCTCATAAGAAAAAGAGTGAAGTATACATAATTCTAAGTCTTTATTATCTAAATCAATTTCTAAATATTTATCTTTAAATCTTAAAAACTTATTTAAAATTGCATTAATAAAATTAGCTTGTTTTTGACTAGTAGTTTTTGCTAAATTTACACTTTCATTAACAATAGCATAATTTGGAATACTATTTAAATAGATCATTTGATATAAACTAATTAATAAAATAATTTGTAAATCAATTGAAGTTTTTTTAACATCAATTAGTTTAGTTAGTAAGTAATCTAAATAAATTTTATTACTAATAACTCCATGCACTAAATTAAATACAAAATCTTTATCTTGCTGATTTAAATTTTTTTTACTAATTTTATTTAATAAAACATTAGAATAAGCTTTATTAACAAAAACTTTTTTTAAAATATCAAAAGCAATATATCTAGAATTCATCATTATTATAATGTTTTTGTTCAACACTAAAGAAATTAATTTTAAACATTAATTTTTGAATTTTAAAATCAACAAAATCTTTATCTAGTAGTTTAGAAAAATCCCCATGCCCTAGAACTTTGTGATATACCTTTTTAGTTAATAATTTAATTAAATAAGTTTCAGCATCAAAGTTTTTAGCTTTATTTTTTTCTTCTTCATTTTTTGCTAATAACTTAACATTAGTTTCTCAATTATTAACAAAATACATATATTTTTCTTTAACAATTTGTTCAACAATTTGTTCTAATCTTTCATATACAGTTGGAGTTTTTATATCAGTTAAACCTTCTAAATGTAAAACATCAGTAATTTTTGCAACAGCGTTAGGTACATTATCATTTTCAATTACATATTGATAATTATGTTTTAAAGGAATTTCTAATAAAGCTTTATCTAATCGTGCTTTTATTTTTTCTTCATCTTCAGTTTGTCTTCCTCTAATTCTATTAGCTAGTTCAGTTAGATTTGGAGGCATTAAAAAAATAGACAAAACATTTGGCTCTTTATTTAAAACTTGAGTAGCTCCATCTACTTCAATTTCTAAAATAACATTATTACCTTTTTTTAGTTCTTGTTCAACATATTTTCTAGGAGTACCATAAGAATCACCAACAAAATGTGCATATTCAATTAACTCATCATTAACAATGGCTTTTGCAAATTCTTCATTTGAAACAAAAAAATAGTTCACTCCATTAATTTCACCATTTCTAGGTTTTCTTGTTGTCATTGAAACTGAATATCTTAAGTGTAGATCTGGATTTTGTAAAAGTTCTCCATTGACTGAACCTTTACCAACTCCACTTGGTCCTGAAATTATGATCATTTTACCTTTTTTCATTTTTATTTTTCCAATCTAAATATGTACAAATATTTTTTGTTATAGTCTTTAAATTTTAACAGACTTAGATCTTTAATTTTAGTCAAATCTAATTTTTGGTTTGTTTCACTAATTATAATTGCTCAATCATTTAATAAATTATTATTGATTAAAAAATCAAAAACTACATAATAATATTCTATTTGTTTAAAAGGTGGATCTAAATATACTAGATCTACTTTTTGATGTTGAACTTTTAATAAATTTAATAAATCTAAATAATCTTTTTGATATAAAACATAATCACTAGTTGGAATTTTTTTTAAATTAAAAGAAATAATCTTATTAGCGTCTTTATTTAAATCATTAATAATAGCAAATTTAATTCCTCTACTTAATCCTTCAATAGATAAAGAACCAGAACCACCAAACAAATCTAAACTTGTTTTATTTTCAAAAATAAAATAATTACTAATTATATTAAACATATCTTCTTTAATTCTTGTTAAAGTTGGTCTTGTTATTGATGAGTCTAAAGTTTGTAGTTTCATCTTTTTATACTTACCAGAAATTATATGCATAATTACTCCAATCATTTATATTTAATTATAACAAATCTATTTTGCTATAATATGGATGTAATGGAGCATAAATATGGATAAAAGTTATTTGTTACAAGATAAAATTCCTTCAAATAGTTGGTTAGTTAAAGATCATAAAAAAGAAATTATAAGAACAAAATCTACTAAAATTATTGATCCTACAAATTTAAATAATGATGAAGAATTAGTAATTAAAAAATTAATTGATTTTGTTACTTTTAGTCAAGATGAAAATAATAACAATATAAATAATAAAGATTACTTACGTCCAGCTGTTGGACTAGCAGCTCCACAAATTGGTGTTAATAAAGATATGTTTTATGTAAGATTTCAACTTGATAATAATAAAATAGAACAATATGCAATGATTAATACAAAACTAATTTCAACTTCAACTCAAATTGCTTGTTTAAAAAATGGTGAGGGTTGTTTAAGTGTTGATAATGATCATCTAGGTTTTGTACCAAGACATTATAAAATTGTTGTTCAAGGTTATGATTGACTAACTAAACAATATCTAACTTTAACTTTAAGAAACTATCAAGCAATAGTCTTTCAACATGAAATGGATCATAATATTGGTGTTCTTTATTATGACCATATTAATAAAACTGATCCTTTATATAAAGATAATAATTGAATTATTATTGAATAATTTAAAATTATTGTCTTTTACTTGCATTAAATTAGATGAATATATATAATATTATCGTTTAAGAAAGAAGCACGTGCTCACCATTAGCTACTAGCAAAATGGTAATAACTTTTTTATTTTAGTTATATGCAAAAAATGTGCTTTCTAATTCTTTAATGGCACATTTTTTTATTTTAAGGAGAACTGGATGGAAAACAGAAACAGAAATTCAAGACCAATAAAAAATCAAGATCCTGTTAATGAGTTTATAAGAGCTCACCAAGTACTAGTTATTGATGAAGACAAGCAAAATTTAGGAGTTATGTCAAAAAGACAAGCTTTAGAAATAGCAAGATCAAAAAACTTAGATTTATATCAAGTTGGAGTACAACCTGATGGTACTGTAATTACTAGAATTGTAAATTTTGGTAAATTAAAATATGAACAACAAAAAAAATCTAAGGAAGCTAAAAAACACCAAACTAAAATTGAAAACAAAGAAATTAGAATTACAGTTAATATTGGAAAACACGATTTAGAAACAAAAGCAAGAAAAGCAAAAGAATTTTTAGAAGAGGGTAGTCGTGTTAAAGTTTCTTTAAAATTTAGAGGTAGAGAAGTTGTATATCTTGATTTAGGACAACAAACACTAAATAATTTTTTTGAACTAGTTAGTGATGTTGGTAAAATGGAAAAAGAAGCTAAGTTAAATGGTAAATTCCTAGATATGTATATTGTGCCTAAGAAAAATTAGTTAAGAACAAAGGAGATATTAGATTATGCCAAAAATGAAAACTAAAAAGTCTTTAGCTAAACGTGTTACTGTTAAATCAAATGGAACACTAAAAAGAGCTAAAGCTTATAGATCACACCGTGCAACAGGTAAAACTACTAAGCAAAAAAGACAACTAAGTAAAGCAACAATTATTAGCAAAGTAGATATGAAAAATCTAAAAGGGCTTTTACAATAATAGGAAGGTAATAAGAATATGGCAAGAGTTAAATATGGAAAAGTAACTAGAGCAAGAAGAAAACGTTGAATTAAACTTGCTAAAGGTTATTTTGGAACTAAAAAATCATCATATAAAAAAGCACACGAACAAGTGATTCGTTCAATGGCTTATGCATTTATTGGTCGTAAAGAAAGAAAACGTGATTTTAGATCATTATGAATTGTTCGTATTAATGCTGCAGTTAGACCAGAAGGATTATCATATTCAACATTTATGCACGGTTTAAAATTAGCTAATATTAATATTAATAGAAAAATGCTTTCAGAATTAGCTATTAATAACAATGAGGAATTCAAAAAAATTGTTAAACAAGCTAAAAAAGCTTTAAATAAATAATCAAATCTCTCTCAGGAGAGATTTTTTAATTAATGATTTTTATTTAAAAAACCAAGAAAAAAGTTAATTTAGCATTGATTTATATTAAAAAAATATTTATTATTTAATATTAGCAAAAACTTTTTAGATTATCTTTTGATAGTAAAATTAATGTAATGTAAAACAAAAAAAGGAGGGCAAACATGCTAAAAATAATTGATGAGCCAATTAAATTTTTAACATCTTGATTAGAAATTATGTTTGTTCTTTCTCAAATAAATGAAACTGTTTTAGAAACTGAAAGTCTCTCCCTTAAGTAGAAGTCTAATGACTTCTTTTGTTGTTAAAATTCTAATCTTTTTACAATAAATTAAGGAGAAAAATGGAAAATAATATATTAGAATTAAGAAACGTTACTAAAGAATATGACGGACAAGTTGTATTAAAAGGTATCAGTTTTAATGTTAAAGAAGGGGAGTTTATCACTCTTCTAGGTCCTAGTGGTTGTGGAAAAACTACAATTTTAAAAATTATTGGTGGATCTCAAAAACCAAACAGTGGAGAAATTTTATTTGAAGATAAAAACTTAATTCCAATCCCAATTAATAAACGTCAATTTAATACTATATTTCAGTCATATGCTTTATTTCCACATTTAAATGTATTTGATAATGTGGCTTTTGGCTTAACTATTAAAAAAACTAAAAAAGATATTATTGAACGTGAAGTAATGCGTCAAATTCGTCAAGTTGGTTTAGAAGGATATGAAAACAAAAAAATAAATGAACTTTCTGGTGGTCAAAAACAAAGAGTAGCAATTGCTAGAGCTTTAGTTATGAAACCAAAAGTCTTATTATTAGATGAGCCAATGGCTGCTTTAGATGTTAAATTAAGAAAAACTATGCAAGAAGAATTAAAGCGTTTACAACAAGATATTGGAATTACTTTTATAATGGTAAGTCACGATCAAGAAGAAGCTTTAAGTATGAGTGATCGTATAGTTGTTATGAATCAAGGAACTATTCAACAAATAGGAACACCTGAAGAAATTTATAATGAACCAGAAAATGCTTGAGTAGCTAACTTTATTGGTAGTTCAAATATTATTACTGATGGAATCTTTTTAGAAGATAACAAAATTAAATTTGATGGTAAAGTTTTTGAATGTATTGATACTAACTTTGGTGAAAATGAATCATCAATTGATATTATCATTAGACCAGAAGATATTATTATTAAAAACCCAAATAATGGATTTTTTAATGCAAAAGTTATTAAAACAACTTTTAAAGGAATACACTGAGAAATAGTTGTTGAAACTAGTAAAAAAAGACAATGAATTATTCATACAATCAATGAATATGATGTAGATCAACAAGTTTCAATTAAGTGAAAACCAGCCAACGTTCATGTTATGTGAAAAGAGGTTGATAATTAATGGAAAATAAAAATCTAAAAGATAATAATGTAATTGAAAATAAAATTATCAATCAAGATGAATTAGAACAAGTTATTGAAAATATTGAAAAACAAAAAAAACGCGAATCTTTAAGATTAAAAGTAAAAGATGTTAATCATTATTTATCAAAAACTAAATTATTTCATTTTTCAAAAGATAAAGTGTGACCAATTCTAGCTCCATTTATCTTAGTAATGGTAATTTTAGTTATTCTTCCTTTAGTTTCAATCTTAATTTATGCTTTTATTCAACCAGCAGATGGGATTACATTATTTAAAATCTCTTTTGAGAAATTTGCTAAGTTATTTACAAGTAATGGTATTTTATATTCATTATTTCTATCTATTTTATATGCAATTGTAGCTGGGATGCTATGCGTTTTAATTGGATATCCAATTGCTTTAATGATGGCTCAAATGAAATCAAAAATTTTAGCTAGAAATATGTGAGTCATTGTAACAATGCCTATGTGAATTTCTATGCTTTTAAAAGTATTAGGATTACAAACTCTATTTTACTTATTAGCTGATTTTGCAATAGGAACACCAATTGCTATTATTATTGGTATGACTTATATGTTTTTACCTTTTGCAATAGCTCCAATTTATGATTCATTAGAATCAAGACAAACTGATTTAGAAGAAGCTGCTTTAGATTTAGGAGCTTCAAAATTTAGAACATTTTGATCTATTACTTTAAGATCATCTATGCCTGGAGTACTAACTGCTTTTAGCTTAGTACTAGTTCAAGCTGCTACTAGTTTGATTGTTGTTCATTATATGGGTGGAGGACGAATTTATTTAGTTTCTGCTGCTATTGAATCTTATTTTTTCCAAGGAAATGATTTTGGATATGGTGCTGCTGTTTCAGTAGTTTTAGCTATCTTAGTATTTGGTTTAATGCTTGTTATGAAACTAATTAGTAATAAATTTGAAATGAAAGGAAATAAAAGAAAATGAAAAAACTCTTAAAAAGAAGTTATTTTGCTTTTGTTTTACTATTTATTTATGCACCCATTTTAGCAATGGTAATTTTTTCATTTAATGATGGAGATACTACTATTAAATGAACTCATGCTAGTTTTTCTTGGTATGAATCATTTTTTAAAAATTCCCCTTTTATAAAATCAATTATTACTTCTTTATTTGTTGCTGTAATTTCAACTATAGTTTCACTAGTGATCGGAACTTTAGCAGCAATTGGATTAAGCAGAGTTAATAGGATAACTAAAAACAAGTGGGTATCAATTGCAAATATTCCTTTAATCAATGCTGATGTAATTACAGCTGTATCACTAATGATTGTTTTTTTAATTATGGGATTAAAATTTGGACTATTAACTTTAATTATGGCCCATATTTCATTTAATGTTCCTTATGTTTTAGTTACAATTATGCCTAGATTAAAAAAAATTGACCCAAGCTTAATTGACGCTAGTTATGATTTAGGTGCTAAAAATCACCAAGTAATGTTTAAAGTAATATTACCTATTTTAAAACCAGCAATTATTACAGCTGCTGCTATTGCTTTTGCAATGAGTTTTGATGATTTTATTATTTCTTATTTTACTGGTGGTATGCAAACTAATGTTTCAACATTCATTTATACTGCTAAAAAAACTAGACCGTTTATTTTTGTTTTTGGTACTTGTTTAGTTTTAGTAATTGCTTTATCTATTATTACTTGAAATACAGTTAATTTAATCAAACAATCTCGTTTAGAAACTAAACAAAAACTAATTAATAATAATTACAAACTAAAAACAATTTCTAAATTAAATAAACAATTAAATGAACTAAGTGAAATTTTAAAAACTAAAACTATTATTAAAAAATCTCATAATCTTTCTTTGTGAATTAAATACTTTGTTTTAAAAACTAAGATTTATTTTTATAAACTAAAAAGTTTAGATAAAAAAATCTCAAAATTGCAATGAAAACAATATAAATTAAAATCAAAAATCCAAAAAGAAGAAAGATATTATTCAAGATTAAAAAAATCAGAAAAAAAATTAAAACAGTTAATTAAACAATTTGGTATTGAAAAAGATGTTAAAAAAGCTGCAAAACTAAGTTTACAAATTGAAACTTTACAAGAAAAAGTAGAATTTTTAAAAGACCAAATCGAAGTAATTAAAGAACGTGAGCAAACTGCTAATTTAAAAGTTAAAAAATTACAAAACAAAATTAAATTATTAAAACAAGATTTATCTCAAGAACAAAAACCTTCTAAAAAATTAATTAATTGATACAATAAAAAAATTAAATACTTTGAAGAATGAATTATTGAACTTGAAGAAGGTAAAGATTATTACAAATTAAAATTAGTTGTTGAAAAATTAAAAAACTTACAAAATATTAAAAAGAATAAAATTAATGAATTAACTGATCAATTAAATATATTAATTAGTAAAATCTATATTCCTGTTTTAATTACTAAAGATATTGACTTAAAAATTCAGAGCACAACTAATTTAGAAGCTTTAAATAATTTAAATCAAAAAAGACAAGTTATCATTGATAAATTTACTAAAATTTATAGTCAAAAAATTGATAAAACCACAATTTTAATTCAAAAAATTAATCAAAAAACTGATAAGCTAAAAAATAAATTATTACCAAGTCAAAATGAAAATGTGTCTCATTTTAGATCATTTTTTTCAAGATCTTGAAAAGCTATTTTAATTTCATTTATTGGAATTGGAGCTTTTAGTGGGTTGACTGCTACTTATGTTTTAAATAATATTTATGATCTAGTTGTTGCTAACTGAGGAGAATATATTGATCCTTCACTAATTGGTGAATTTGAACAACAAGCAAGTAAGAAACATAATAGAAGAATTAGAATTAATTATCAAATTTATAACTCAAATGAAATTTTATATAATAAACTTCATACAGTTGATTATGATATTATGATCCCAAGTGATTATATGGTTCAAAGACTAGTTTCAGAAAATTACTTACAAAAAATTGATTACAGTAAGTTAAATATTTGAGGAGAATTTAATAGTCAAAATTTCAATAAAAATCATGAAAATAATAATGATTATAAAAAACTAAAAGTAAATAAAAGCTTATTAGAATTAATGGCTAAATCTCCTATTAATAGAGAAGATGAAACTAAAGAAATAATAACAAATAACCCTAAAGGAACATATTTAAATACTAACTCTATTCTAGATTATTCAATTCCATATCTATGAGGTGATTTAGTAATTGTTGTTAATCCAACTGAATCAAATATAAAATTCCTAGAAGATTCTGGAATTAAGTTTAAAAACAATAATAATACTAGTGATAATAAAAATAAAATAGAGATTGATAATTCAACATTATCTTGAGATATTTTATGAAAAGCTGCTAAAGCTGGTAAAAAAGTAGCTTTAAATAATGATCCAAAAAATGTATTTATGTTAGGATCACAAAAACTTTATCAAAAAGTTAATCTAACAAAAAAATCTGAAATTGATGCTGTTGGTAAAGAATTATCTGATTTATTATCAAACACTGGCGTTTCATTGCATAGTGATGATCTAATAAGTTTAGTAGTTAGAGAAAAATTTGATTTTGCTGTTATGTATAATGGTGATGCTGCTTATGCTAATTATGTTCATAACGAAGGTGATGAAGATTATGAAAAAGCCGAAAAATCTATAAACTATATTTATGGAAGACCAAATAAAAAACATACTTCAAACAATAGATATGAATCAACTAATGTATTTTCAGATAATATAGTTATTTATAAAGATGCTCAAAATTTAGATTTGGCATATGAATTTATTAATTTCTTATATGATAATTCAACAAAAATAACTGAATATGTTGGAGTAACTTCACCATTAGATTCAACAATTGAAGAAATGACATCCGCTCCTTCTAATAATAAAGAAAATGAAAATGACAGTGAAGAGCAAGAAGAAAATGAAGGTGGAACTTATCACAACTTCAAAAATCTTTATAATCCTATAACTCATCAAACTAATGGTACCAATAAGTATGAAACTAATAACGAACAATTATCATTTACATATAATGGTAAGATTGATGAATACCTAGTTAATAGTTTTAATAATTTACTTGCTAATAAATAGAAAAAAACCTGGAATTTTCCAGGTTTTTTATATGTTTTTCCTTTTATTTAGTAATCTACTGCAATCTAGGACCAATAAAAAATAGGAGAATAAAATACTTTTAAAAATAAAAAAAGGGTCGGGGTGACGTACACTTAACCGACACTTGTTGCCGGGGTGACGTACACTTAACCAGCATGAACCTTATTTTTATACTAACATAATATGTAAAAAAATAAATACTTTTTTTTATCTTTTTTTTACTTTTTTTACTTTTTTTACTTTTTATTAATAAAGTTTTACAATTTATAAAAATCTTCCAATTTTATTCCCATTTCATTCAATATTTCATTAAATAATACAGTTTCAAATTTGTCATTAAATTTAGTAAAAAGCATAATTATTTCTTATTTTAACGAGATAAAATTATTTCTAGTCAAAATCATTTTTAAAAATACAAAGACAATTGCTAGCTTTAAATCTCCATAAAAGCTATAACCTATCATCTCTGAAATATCTTTTGTTGAAACTCTATCAAATTTTATGTTATACATTCTTTCTTTGTGAGCACAAACATTTCTTACAATATTTAAAATTTTTAATAATGACAAAAAAAGAGTCACTTCTAAATCATAAATTATTTTCTTTATTATTTTGTTCTAAGAATCTATTTACATAAAAAAGTATAATATTGTTTTTGTCATCATCTTTTAGAATTCTAAACATATATACCATATTACCAAAAGATAAAATATTAACAACCACTCATAATGGAGCATGACCATATTGTTTTATGTAATGTTTAATATAATTAGTTTTTTCACTCTTTGAAACTATTGTTTGATTGATAGTTGATATAAAATTTAAAACATCTATATAATTGTCTTTATAATTTTCTGGATATAAATATGAGTCTATTCTATTATTTTTATTATATTTTTTACTAAAATTATATGCAATTATAGTCTTAAAATCTCTTTCAAAAATTAATATGTATTTTAATAAAATAGATCTTAATTCTCTATCAAATAAAAATAATGAATATAGTTCGTCAAAATTTGTATTTTCAATGAATATATCTTGATTATAATCTAAAGACTTTTTTAAAAATAAATCTTTATAACCATTAACAATATTATAATAATTTTCTTGTTTTAATATTTCTATTGATTTTTGTTCATTTGAAATTATTAATCCACGAGATTTTAAAATTTCAATTTGCTCTTCAAAAGTTTTAAATTCTTTTGGTGTTTTCATTTATATCTCCATTCTGTCAAACTATAAAATTTTATGTTTCATATTAAAAATATTTTTACCTTTTCTTTATTTACTATATTTAATAAATAGAAAAAAACAACTCCTAGAAGTTGTTTTAGTCAATCTTTTGATTAAAATATCTAAAATTTAAATTAATACAAAAAAATAATGTATGTTGCTAATTTAATATAAAAAGTTCTAGTTAAAATGTATTTTATGAACTTAATCAAGATTATAGCATCATAAAATTTTAATATATATTTTTATACTTATCCTAATCATGGTTCAAATAATACTAAACAAAATATAATGTTTGCAAATATTAACCCCAAAATAGGAACTTTTTTAAGATATAAAAATAAACTTATAATAATTCCAATTGGAACATAACAATATAATGCAATTAGTCTTCAGCCTGTAAAAAACTTCATACTTTGATTTGGTTTATTTGGATTTATAAACTTTCAATATTCACTAACTGATTCATTAAATACAAAGTATGGAAACATACAACTTATAAATATTTCAATAGCCAAAGCAATAATAATTCCAGCTACAACTGGATTCATAATGTCAATTAATTTTTTAAAAAATGTTGATTGATGAAATTTTTGAGAATATTTTATAGCAATCATCATCATAAAAATAGCAGGTAAAACGAATGCTAAATAAGTAAAAATCATCGCAACAAATCCTCATCATTGCCCTTGAGCGATCATATAACCAGTAATTGCTGCAAATTTTGGACTTAAAATTCCTGGTGTTGAATTTGATACAACAAAAACTGTATTTATAAATTCTTCAGAAATTTCAATTTTAAATCAACTATTTAATGATTTTCATAATCACACAAATATTGGCATAAATACTTGGCCACCACCAAATACTGATAATGAAACAAATATTAATGAAACTAATGTAACTAAAAAAGCAATAAAACTTAACATTATTCTATTCCTTTCTTAATTTCATCTGATTTAGTATTTTTTGATTTTTTACTTCTAATTATAAAAATAGTTGAATAAATTGCTATTACTAAAATCATTACTAATATTGGAACATTATAAGGTGTTGGAACAAATAATGAAAAAAGTAAAGTAGTAAAAAATAAAACTAATCATAAGCTTAATTTCATTACTTTTTTTCCCTTTTTAAAATAGTTATAACCAAATCCTAATAATACTCCTGTAATTGCAATTAAAACTCCAAGTTGAACAACTATTAAATATTGAGTAGGTATTTTATTAAAAGCAAAAACTAATCCTACAGCAAAAAAAGTATGTGGCATTGAAGCTAAACTAACAACTAAATAAGCTTTGAATTTAGATAAAGATTTAAAAGCAATATATGCTGTTGTTTGAATAGCAGCTGGTCCTGGTAACATATTTGTTAAAACCACATTTTGATGAAACTCATCTTCATCTAATCATTTATATTTATCAACTGCGTATCTTTTAATAACTGGCATAATTGCATTACCACCACCAAAACCAACAAAAGTAATTAATAGTATAAATAAAAAAATGTTTCAAAATGTTGGTGGTTTTATATATTCTTTTTTATTCATAAAAAATCCTATGCTTTATTTTATCTATATTAAATATTATAAAAATGTAATATCAAATTGTTAAAAACATCTTGATTAATAGGCTAATACTAATATGTTTTTTAGATTTAATTTAAAAGATATGTAAGGAAAAAGTGTGTAAATACACAAAAATTCCTTGAGGTGCTTATGATAATAAATAGAGATTTTTACTTAAATCAGTTAATAAATAAAATGAACAACAGCAAAGTAAAAATAATTACTGGAATTAGAAGATGTGGCAAATCATTTTTATTATTTAATTTGTTTTATAAATATTTAATTTCTATAAATATTCCATCTGATCAAATTATAAAAATATCTCTGGATAGCTATGATAATAGAATGTATAGAACACCAACTACTTTAAACAACTTTATACAAAGTCAAATAACAAATAAAAATAAAAAATATTATTTATTAATTGATGAAATTCAATATTGCGAACCAGAAATAAATGAGTTTGCTCCAAATACAGAACAAATTACTTTTGTAGATGTTCTTTTAAGTTTTTATAATAATCCAAATCTTGATGTTTATGTAATTGGAAGTAATTCAAAAATGCTATCTACAGATATACTTACTCAATTTAGAGGTAGGGGTGATGAAATATCTTTAAATACTTTATCTTTTTTTGAAATATATGATTTATTTGAGAATAAAGACAAAGCATTAAAACACTATATGTTATATGGTGGGTTATCAGCTATTTATAATCTGAAAACAGACGAAAAAAAACAAAAGTATTTAAAAAATACATTTGTCAAAACATATATTAAAGATATATTAGAAAGAAATTCTCTTACTAGTGAAACTGGTGAGATTCTAGATATTTTGTTAAGTTTCATCTCTTCAGCAATTGGATCATTGACAAATCCCTTAAGACTTACAAATCGTTTTATGTCTGAAAAAAATATTAAAATCAATTCTACGACCATATCAAAATATTTAAATATCTTTAAAGAATCTTTTTTAATTAGAAGCTCTATTAGATATGATGTAAAAGGTAGTAAATATTTTAACACACCTTTAAAATATTATTTTACTGATATTGGTTTAAGAAATGCAAAGCTAAGCTTTAGACAATATGAAGAAAACCACATTATGGAAAATATTATTTATAATGAACTTTATAGAAGAGATTTTAATATTGATATAGGAATTGTTGAAATACAACAAAATCAAAATAATAAAAGAACAAGAACAACACTAGAAATAGATTTTATAGCAAGTAAAAATCATCAAAAATATTATATTCAATCAGCATATAGTATTTGAGATTCTCAAAAAAAAAGAACAAGAAACAAGATCACTAAATAATGTAAATGATAGTTTTAAAAAAATTGTTGTTGTATATGAAGATATAATTCCATGACATGATAATAATGGTATTTATTATGTTGGTTTAAAAGAATTTTTATTAGATGAATCTATTTTAAATAATTAAAAAACATATGTTAAAAAAGCACATGTTTTTTATATTGATTTTAACAATAATATTAAACTTTATAATCCAACATAATATTAAACTTTATAATACTAATTAAATTTCTTTATAATTAATGTTAAGGTCAAATCATTTTTAAAATAGATAGGAGAATATATGCTTAAATTTAATGATAAAAAAGAAAAATTAACTTTAGTTTGTTTAACTGATGTTAAAGATAAAAAGTATGTAGTAAATACTGATTTATCAACCTCATTTATTAGTGAAGAAAAAACTTTTTATATGGTAATTAAAAAAGATCAAAAGGATTTATTTAGAAAGCTAAAAATTGCTTTTAAAAATTTTGTGTTAGAAAATAAATACAATATTAATATTGATGTTGATTCATTTTTTAATTTATTAAATGAATGTGATTGTAAAGAAAAATTAATTAACACAATTTATGAAACAATTGCTTTTGAAACATATGATAAAGTAAGTTATAGAAAAGATAATAAGCCAAATCAAGTAGTATATAACTTATTAACTAGTTTTGATGTTAAGAATTTAGAACAAAAAGAAGCTATTAAAATGGAATTTGTAAACTTTGCAAGAATGTTACAAGATACTCCACCAAATATTGCAACAAGTGAATATTTAGCTGAAAAAATAATTCAAAAAGCAAAAGAAATTGATGGACTTAAAGTTACTGTTTTAGGTAAAAAAGAAGCTACTAAATTAGGAATGAACTTATTTTTAGCAGTTAATTCAGGATCAATATATGAGCCACAAGCTGTAGTTTTAGAATATGTTGGTGATGAAAATGAACCAAAAAAAGCTTTAGTTGGAAAAGGAATTACTTTTGATAGTGGAGGTTATAATTTAAAACCAACTAAGTATTTAGAAGGTATGAAATTTGATATGTCTGGAGCTGCTATTATGCTTTCAACTGTTATGGCATTAGCTAAGATCAAAGCTAAAGTTAATATTGTTGGAATTGGTATGTTTACAGATAATAGAATCGGATCAACTGCAACCTTGCCTCAATCAGTTGTTAAATCTATGAATGGGTTAACTGTTGAAATCGATGATACTGATGCTGAAGGAAGATTAGTATTAGCTGATGGGATTACTTATGTGATAAGAGAAAAGCAAGCAACTGAAATTTGAGAAGCTTCAACTCTAACTGGATCTGTTGTTTCAGCTTTAGGAAGTTATGCTACTGGAGTATTTACTCATTGTGATAAGAGATGACAATTAGTTAAAAGTGCTTCAAAATTTAGTGGTGAAAGAATGTGAAGATTACCACTGTATGAAGAGCACTTAGAAGAAGTTAGAAATGATGCAATTAATGCTGATATTACAAACGCTACAAAAAACTATGAAGCAGAAAGTTCAAAAGCAGCTAGTTTTTTAAATGAATTTAGAGAAGATAGACCTTATGTTCATTTTGATATTGCTGGAACTGATAGTATTAAAGGTAGAGGTCAAGGAGTTTTAGTTAGAACTCTATTTGAAATATTTAATAAATAAATTAAGGAAAATATTATGAAATTAAAAAACTGAACATTTTATAAAGCAAAACAATTAGTAAAATTAAATGAATCTAATCAAGTTCTAGAAGATATAGCTGTTTTAATTTTAAGACCAGATATTAATAAAGAAAAAACACTTTTAGCTATTGGTTTAGATAAAAAAGTAGTTAATTCACTAATTATCGATTTGCAAAATAAAGCATTTGAAGAAAATGAATTATTTGAAATTTTTAAAGAAAATATTGGATTTGTTTCAACTGAAGAAATTAGCGAAATTGACGCTAAGGGATTAAATTTATCTACTCCAATTCATCAAGATAACATTAAATCAATTATTAAGATTTATAACTTATTTTTAAATGTAGAACCAATTGAATTTGATACTAAAGACTATCAAAATCTAGAAGCTATTCAAAATCAAGAAGACGTTTTTACTAACGTTGATTTTGAAAATATTCCATTACCTGCTTTATTACAAACTTTAAATGTTGGTATGGAAAATTACAAACAAAGAGTTGAAGAAATCTTTGAATTAAATGGAAAAGAATCTATAAACAAAAAATTAGAACTAGTTAATATTCAATCTAATTTAATTGCTTTTTTTGATCAAGCATTAAGAAAAATGGATGATATCATTACTAAACTAAGTGAACAAAATGCAGAATTAATTAAAAAATTAGAAAGTCAGGAAAAATAATGAAAAGACCTGAAGCCTTAAAAGAATATAAATGAGATTTTGATTATTTATATAAAAATCAAGATGAATGAAAAAAAGATTTAGATTACTTAGTTGAAATTTCTAAAGAATCCAAAGATTTTAAAAATAAATTACATCAAAAAGAAACATTTTTAAAATGTTTAGATCTAGAAGAAAAAGTTGACTTTATTACAAACAAACTTTCAACTTATACAAGAATGGGAGATACTAATCAAACTGATGAAGTTTATAGAACTTTAGAAGCCTTATTAATAAATGTATTACAAGATATTGAAATTCAAACTTCTTTTGTATCACCAGAAACTAAAAAAATTGGTTTTGAAACTATTTCTAAATGATTAAGTGAAACTGAAGGTTATCAAAGATATTTATATGGTTATAAAAAATTCTTTGAACAAGCAAAGCACATTTTAAGTGAACATGATGAAGAATTATTATCAAAAATATCTAAAGGTTATACTGCAATTTCAGGAATGTATGACACTTTAGCTTATGCTGATAGACAAGAAGAAACAATTAACTATAAAGGCATTGATCAAACATTAACTAATTCTTTATTTTTAGAAATTCTGCAAGATTCAGATCCAATTAAAGATCAAAATTTAAGATTAAAAGCAAGTGAAATATTTTCTAAAAACTTTAGTTCTAAAAAACATAGTTTTGCTTTAATTTATGAAGGAATTTTACAATCAGATCATCAAGATACTAAATTAAGAAATTATGACTCAAGTTTACAAGCTAGTTTAAGTTCTGATTCAATTCCTGTTGATATTTATTTAAAACTTTTAGAAGTTGGTAAAAAATATATTAAACCTTTAGAAGACTTTTTATTACTAACTAAAAAACACTTTAAATTAGATAAATTTTATCCAAGTGATAGACAATTAAAATTAGTTAAAGAATATAATCAAACTTTTACAGTTGAACAAGCAAAAGAACAGATTAAAAAAGCTTTAAGCATATTAGGTGAAGAATATTTAAAAAATTTAGAAATTGCTTGAGGACCAAACAAAATTGATTATTATGAAGATACTAATAAAAGAGATGGTGCTTATTCAACTGGTGGACATGGTGTTGATCCAATTATTTTAATGAACTGGGATGATAAACTAAATTCAGTCAATACTTTAGCTCATGAATGCGGGCATTCTGTTCACACTTTATTTTCAGAACAAAACCAAGTTTATCCACTAAGTCAATATCCAATCATTTTAGCTGAAGTGGCTTCAACTATTAATGAACATTTATTATTTGATTACATGTATAAAAATGCTAAGTTAAAAGAAGAAAAAATTTACTTATTACAAGAAAGAATATTTAATTTAGTTTCAACATTTTATAGACAAATTCAATTTGCTGATTTTGAATATAGAGCAAGTCAACTAGTAAGTAAACAAACTCCTTTAACTAGTGAAGTTTTAAATAATCTATTTAAAGAAGTTGAAAATGATTATGGTTATAAAGTATTTGACAAATTAGATGATAATACTAAATCAGGTTATGGATGACCTAGAATTAGTCATTTTTTCCACTCACCATTTTATGTTTATAAATATGCAATTGATGTAACTGCTAGTTATAAATTATATGATGATATTAAGAATGGAAATATTCAAACCACACTAGACTTTTTAAAAGCAGGTGGTCATAAAGAACCTTTAAAAATTATGCTAGATGCTGGTATTGATTTTAATAAAGAACAAACTTATTTACCTTTAATTAATGGAATTAGTGATTATATTAAAGAATTACAATCTTTATTAGAAGAATAATAAAAAATCTCGGGGCCCGAGATTTTTTTTACAAATATTTAATTGAAGAAGTTTCAAAATGATCTAGATTAATAGTATGTTGAGTAATTTCAATAATATTATTATTTTTATCATATAAAATTGAATATCTACAAATCACATAATCTTGATGATTATCAACTAAAAAATTTCTAGTCATTTGATCTTTTAATTTAGCTTCTATTATAGAAGTTAATTTAAAAGGTTTAATAGAATTTTCTTCAAGATATTCTATTAAAGACTTTTTAATCTTTTCAACATCTATATTGTTAGTAAAAAGATTTTTATTTAAAAATGACTTTGCATATCTTACTGGTAAATCATTTACATAAAATATTTTAATGTATGAAAAATAATCATCAGGATTAAAATCAATACTTAAATGTAATTTATTCATAATAGCAACTAAATTACTAGTATCTAATTCAGTTTTAATAAAAACTTCTTGCTTATTTGTAAATAGTTGATTTCTAATTGATTTAATTCTATTAAATGAAAAATCAGGATTTATAAAATAGCCTGCTCCTTTTTCTGATTTAATTAAACCTTTTGTTTTTAAATCTGAAAAAGCACTTCTTACAGTTCCTCTACTTACTTTAAATTTAGTTACTAAAAAGTATTCACTTGGTAAAGGGGTTTTAAAATCAACTTTTTTATGCTCAATCAAATCTAATAAATAGTTAACAATTTTTTGACGTTCTGTAATTTCTTTATTTTTCTTATCTTGCATAAGTTTTATTATAAACTATATTTATTCAACAATAATTGTTTGTCAAGGTTTTAAAGTATTTTGATCAAAATCAATTTCAGTATTTAAAATAATCTTATTATTTTGATTAATTAAATGACTAATATTAACTTGTTGATCGCTTCAATTAGCAATTATTTTAATTGATCTATTTTGATCAATTCTGCTATAAGCAAATAGTTTAGTATTATTTGGATCTAATAATTCAAATTTTGCATCAATAATTAATTGAGAATAATCACTTTCTTCTCTAAACTTAATTAATTTTTTTAAATAATGATAAATACCATTTGGATTTTTTAAATCATTTTTAGCATTAATTTCTTTGTAATTATCATTTACATCAATTCAAGGTTGATGATTACTAAATCCTGCATATTTACTATCATCTCATTGATATGGTGTTCTTGCATGATCTCTACTATTTTCTAATATTCCTTCTATAAACTGATCATAAGTTAAGGTTTTATTTTTTAAAACTTCTGATTGATAGGTATTTTTAATTTCAACATCTTTATATTTGTTTAAATCAGTTCAATTAACATTAGTCATTCCAATTTCATCACCTTGATGAATAAAAGGAGTTCCTTGCATTACAAAAATATTAGTTAATAAAGTTTTTGCTGATTGAATTCTATATTTTTGATCATTTCCATATCTTGAAACCATTCTAGGTAAATCATGATTTGATAAAAATAAACCAGCTCAACCTTTATTATGTAAACCTTGTTGTCATTTTTTATAAATTTGTTTAAGTTCTAAAAAATCGACAGCTTTTTTCTTATATTTATTATCTTTATTAAAAAAAGAAGTAACTGGTTCAAAATTAAATATCATTGAAAATTCTTCATTTTTTTCATTTGAATATTGAATTGCATGATCAATATCTGCTGATCAACACTCACCAACTGTTAAAAATTCATTTGAATTTCAACTATTTTTTCTTAGGTCTTGAATGTATTTATGTAACATTGGACCATTAGATAAAATCTTTTGATCAATTCTTTTACCAAGTAATTCAATTACATCTAATCTAAATCACATTATTCCAAAATCACATCATCATTTAACCATTTTTGCAATTTCTTCTCTAACTTTAAGATTTTGCCAATTTAAATCAGGTTGTTCTTTTGCAAACATATGAAAATAGTATTGGTTTGTAGTTTGATCATAAGTTCAAGCAGATCCACCAAAAGCTGATTGAATATCATTAGGCTGATCTCTTCAAATATAATAATCACGATATGGATTAGTTTTTGATGATCTTGATTGTTTAAATCATTCATGTTGATCTGAAGTATGGTTTAAAACTAGATCCATAATTATAGCAATATTTAACTCATTAGCTTTATCAACAAATTTTTTAAACTTTTCTAATCCACCATAAATTTGATTAATAGATTGATAATTTGAAATATCATACCCATTATCAACAAGTGGAGAATCATAAATTGGAGTTAATCAAATAACACCAATTCCCAGTTCTTTTAAATACTCTAATTTTTCTATAGCACCATCTAAATCACCAATACCATCATTATTTGAATCTTTAAATGATTGAAGATACATTTCATAAACTACAGTATTTTTTCATCAGTAATTTGCCATTTTAAACCTCTATTTTAATGTTTGATTCTAAAAGATATTCTTTATCAAATAAATTAATTTTTAAAGCTTGCCCTTTAATTAATTGAACTTCAACTTCTGTTTTATAATGTTTTACTTTTAAAACACTATTTCTAAAATTAATATTAAATTCATAACCATTTCATTGTTTTGGAAGTTTTGGAGAAAAACAAGGTATATTGTTTCTTACTAACATTCCACCAAAACCTTCAACAATTGCTAGATAACTTCCTGTCATACTTGTAATATGTAATCCATCATCAGTATCATTATTATAATTGTCTAAATCTAATCTAGCTGTTCTATTATAAAACTCATAAGCTTTATCCATTAAATCAATTCTTGCAGCAATAATTGAATGAACACAGGGACTTAATGAAGATTCATGAACTGTAAATTGTTCATAAAATTTAAAGTTTTTAGTAATTTGTTCTTTAGTGAATTTATCTCATAAATAATAAATTCCTTGTAAAACATCAGCTTGTTTAATATAAACACTTCTTAAAATACGATCTCAACTTCAATTTTTATTTAAAGGTCTTTCATCTTTACTTAATAAATCTTTATGTTTTAAATCTTTATCTAAAAATGTATCGTGTTGAACAAATATATCTAAATCTTTGTCATATGGTAAATATATTTTATTAATAATATCAACTCATTTATCAGTTTCATTAGTAGTTAAATTTCATTTAGAATTATCTAAGTTTAATTTTTTTAACATTTCTAAAGTATAATTTAACACTCATTGACACATTAAATTAGTTAATCAGTTATTATTAACATTATTTTCATATTCATTTGGACCAGTTACTCCATGAATAAAGTATTTATCTTTAATTGAGTGATAGTGAACTCTATCAGCTCAAAACCTACTTATTTCGACCATTACATCCATTCCAAATTCTTTAATATAATCAAGATCTCCAGTATAGTTTGTATAGTTATAAATTGCATAAACCATAGCGGCATTTCTATGAATTTCTTCAAATGTAATTTCTCATTCATTATGACATTCAACACCATTAAAAGTTACCATCGGATATAAAGCACCTTTAAATCCTAATAACTTAGCATTTTCTATAGCTTTATTTAAATGATTATAACGATATTTTAATAAGTTTCTACTAATTTTTGGATCTGAAGTTTTTAAATATAAAGGTAAACAATAAGCTTCTGTATCTCAATAAGTAGCTCCACCATATTTTTCACCAGTAAATCCTTTAGGACCAATATTTAAACGATCATCATTTCCATAATAAGTACAAAATAATTGAAATAAATTAAATCTAATTGCTTGTTGATCTAAATCAGATCCAATAATTTTAACATCACTAGTTAATCAGCGTTTTTCTCATAAACTAGTGTGTTTTTCTTTTAATTGTTCATAGTCAAACTGATTAATTTGATTATTTATTTTAATAGCATTTTCTTTTAATTTATCTTCTGAATAGTTTAATGAATGAACTAAAGTAACTAATTTATAAAAAGTAAGAGTTTGATTTTGTTTTAAATCAAATTTATAAGTAGTTTTTGCATATAAATTAGATTGGTCAAAAACAATCTCTTTAGCTTGTAAATTATAACTATTTGTTGCATAACAAGCATAACTAAAACGTTGTATATCAAAGTTATTTTCAATCATTTTTGAAACTACTAATTGAGAATGATCATTAGCTAGTGAATCTAAATGAGTTCAAAACTTAGTTTTATAGTTTGAATCTCTATTAATCACATCTCCATTAATATAACTAGTTAAATCTAAACTTATGTCTTTGTTACTTGTAATACTATATTTAATTGCAACTAATTCTTTAGTATCAATTGAAACAAATCTTTCAGTTTGAACTTTAATTTCTTTATCATTAACACTAGTAACAAATTCTCTACTTAATACACCTTGTTTTAAATCTAATATTCTTTTATAACTGCTTGGAACTTGTTTAAATAAATCTAGTTCTATATTATCTATAAATACATTTAATCCTAATAAGTTAACTGCATTAATTACTTTACCAAAATAATTTGGATATCCATTTTTTCATCAACCAACTATAGTTTTATCTGGATATCACAACCCACCAACATAACAACCTTTATGAGTATCTCCAGAATAAGTTTCTTCAAAGTTTCCTCTCATTCCTAGATACTCATTTCCTAAAGAAGTAATTGATTCACTTAATCTAAAATCATAGCTATTGTCTGGTAGTTTATTTTCAACTAATAACCAAGGATCAATTTCAAATAGTCTTTTTATATTAACATCAATATTTGTTTTCATATTACTCCCATTTTATTAATCTGAACCGCTACCTTAAGCGAAAACAAGTAAAATATCAATTAAATATTGATTAGTTATCTTTAATTTAACATATTTTTTAAAAAATTAGAAGCCCAAATTCAAAAAAAAATTAAAAATTTTGCAAAACAAAAACTATGCTCTTATTTTATAAGCACTTTTTTTAGATTTTGTAATTTTTAATTTATCAAGATTTTATTAAATCTCATAACTATTAAAGGTTGTATAGGGTATTTAAAATATTAACAGATTAGTAATTTTCTTTTGTTTAACTTAATGCTTGAGTTCTTAGACTTGTTATATCACTTACACCAAATATCAATATTTTTTAAATAATCAAATATTGATTTATAAAACTTTTTATTTGAGTGAATTGTTCCCTTTTTAAGTTGTCCGTGAAAACTCTCAATTACAGCATTATCTAAACAGGAATAGTTGACACCCATTGATTGTCTAATGTTGTATTTTAAACAAAGTTTTCTAAACTGTTTTGATTCATAAACTAATGCATGATCTGAGTGAATGATTAAACCTGATATATCAATATTTAATTGTTGATATTTTTTAATTGTGTGTTTTAGGTTTTTAACAACTAAATGAGTGTCATTTTTATTACTTATTCTATAATCTATAATCTCTTTTGAAAATCCATCAATAGTAGTAGAAAGATAGTATTTTTGCTTATTTAAAGTTATATATGTAACATCTGTATAAACTACTTGTCCTTGTTGTTTAAATTGATTAAAATTACGATTAACTAAATCTGGTATATTAAATTTATTTTTACCTGATTTATGATGTGGTGTTTTTGATTTGTTTTTCAACCAACCAACTACTAGGTTTCACTTTCTCATTATTTTTAAAATAGCTTTATGATTAACAACTAGGTTATATAATTCAAAAAGTTTTTGTTTTATTTTTCTATAACCTATTAAATTATGATTATTAACAAATATTTTAATAATTAATTGTTCTAATTTACTAGGTTTATTTATATTTACTTCAACTTGTTTTAATCTTTTGTAATATAAACTCTTTGAAACACTAATAGTGTTTAATATTTTATTTATTGGAATATCAAATTCTTTTTGAATTTGATATATTTGGTGAAAAACAGAAATGCTTTTTTTGTTATGTTTTTGTCAAATCTCTTTTATTTTTAATAAACCATTCAAATTCTGTTGGTGTTTAAATAAAACTTTTGCTTGATGATTAATTTTCTTTAATAATATTTTTTGTGTTTGATATTTTCAATATTTAAGTGTGTTGTAGTTTATATTGTAAATACTAGATAATTCTTTTAATGATTTAAATTTAAATTCATTAAATACCTTGTGTTTAAATTCTAAGCTATATTTCATTAACATCACCTATTTGTACTATTTTTGACTAATTATAATATTTGAATATAAGTTTTCACTTATTCTAAATACATAAAATAACAACTTTAATCACAAGGTATATCAAGGTATATATTTAGTTATATAAAATTAATAAAGTACTTTAGAATAAAAGGAATTTAATTTAGTTATTTAGACTTTTTTATATTTAGCAAAATGAGTAGAGTAAGATACTTTTAGTTTCTAATTATTAAAATGTGTTTTAAGGGGTTTAATAATCAAAATAAGGAGGTTTATTGATATGGCAGGTGGTTTACATCAACTCATAGTAAAATACCTTGTAAAATTAGTTTTTAAAGTATAAACAAAATGATAATTAAAAAAAACACCTAACTTTTAATTAGGTGTTCAATTAATATTATTGATTAATTTTTTTACGTTTATATAGATAAATTGTAGAAGCTAATACACTTATACCTACAACACCACCAACAATTCCTAAAGCAATTGATAGTGTTTTTGTATTGTTTGGATTATAATTTCTAAACTTAGGTGGGATTTGGTGAGGACGATAATAATTTCCATAGTTTCAATCAAAATGACTTCATTTAGTTACATTATTAACATTTCAATTAGAAATATCTTGATTAAAAGCATCTGCCCTATAAAACATAAATTCCATATTTGTTACATTTGAAGTATCTCAGTTACCAATTGGTTGGTTGAAGTTTTTTGCTCCATAAAACATTCTTTTCATATTTGTTACATTTGAGGTGTTTCAGTTGCCAATGGGTTGATTAAATTTTTCTGCATAAATAAACATACTTCTCATATTAGTTACATTTGATGTGTCTCATTTATCAAGATTTTTTACACTGCTAGATTCAAGCTGTGAAAATGCACCATTTAAATTGGTTATAAATGGTGGTAGATAAGCAGGAACTTCAGTTGTATATTTATTAAAAGTTGGAATTTGAACTGTACCATCATCAAGAGTTATTCAACCTATTTCAATAACTTTTGTACCATCATATTTGTGGGGTTGTCCTTTTAATTGAGGGTTTGTCTCTTTTTGTTTTTGTTGCTGATAATTGTTTGTTGATAAAACTTGATTAGGATTATTGGTCAGTAAATAACTCCCCCCCCCGCAACAATTCCAGACAATGTTAATGTTGAAATTGTCAGTAGTGTTAATAATTTTTTCATTATATATAATCCTTTCATTTTTATTATATATATATTTTTTGAAAATTTATTATTTATTATATTTTTTTCTAATTTAAAATGGGGTTAACACTATCTAAATTTTTCTGGGATTTGTCATTTTCTGTAATAATTTCCATAGTTTCAATCAAAATGACTTCATTTAGTTACATTATTAACATTTCAATTAGAAATATCTTGATTAAAAGCATCTGCCCTATAAAACATAAATTCCATATTTGTTACATTTGAAGTATCTCAGTTACCAATTGGTTGGTTGAAGTTTTTTGCTCCATAAAACATTCTTTTCATATTTGTTACATTTGAGGTGTTTCAGTTGCCAATGGGTTGATTAAATTTTTCTGCATAAATAAACATACTTCTCATATTAGTTACATTTGATGTGTCTCATTTATCAAGATTTTTTACACTGCTAGATTCAAGCTGTGAAAATGCACCATTTAAATTGGTTATAAATGGTGGTAGATAAGCAGGGACTTCAGTTGTATATTTATTAAAAGTTGGAATTTGAACTGTACCATCATCAAGAGTTATTCAACCTATTTCAATAACTTTTGTACCATCATATTTGTGGGGTTGTCCTTTTCATGGAGCTTTAGTATTAAATGTAACTATAACTTCTCCTTGGTATTTGTTAGATGGTTTTCACTGGCTATTTGTTTCTGGGTATATTTCAACTTGTTGACCTCTTTGTAGTGATCTTCATGCTATATCAGAGCTAGTTAAATTAATTCCAGGATTTTTTTCATTAATTGCTTTTAAGATAGAATTAAAGTTTTTTTCTTTTATATAACCTAAATCTGTGTTTTTAATAATATCTTGAAGTTTAGTTTTAATGGTGAAGTTAACTATAACTTGTCCTTGATATTTATTTTCTGAACCATTTGACTTAGGTGTTATAGTTGCAGAAGTATTAGTTATATTATTAAGTTTTATATGATTTTCATTCATTGATCAATCATTTTTAGAATTGATTAGGTCAAGTAAGGTTCTTGATGTATTGTCTTTTATATAACCTAAATCTGTGTTTCTAATGATTTCTTGAAGTTTTTCCTTAATTTTAAATGTAACTATAACTTCTCCTTGGTATTTGTTAGATGGTTTTCACTGGCTATTTGTTTCTGGGTATATTTCAACTTGTTGACCTCTTTGTAGTGATCTTCATGCTATATCAGAGCTAGTTAAATTAATTCCAGGATTTTTTTCATTAATTGCTTTTAAGATAGAATTAAAGTTTTTTTCTTTTATATAACCTAAATCTGTGTTTTTAATAATATCTTGAAGTTTAGTTTTAATGGTGAAGTTAACTATAACTTGTCCTTGATATTTATTTTCTGAACCATTTGACTTAGGTGTTATAGTTGCAGAAGTATTAGTTATATTATTAAGTTTTATATGATTTTCATTCATTGATCAATCATTTTTAGAATTGATTAGGTCAAGTAAGGTTCTTGATGTATTGTCTTTTATATAACCTAAATTTGTATTTCTAATAATGTTTTGAAGTTTTGTTTTAATGGTGAAATTAACCGTAACTTCACCTTGGTAATTGTTGTTTTCTTTTGCTTTAACAATTGCACTAGTATCATTTATAGATTCAATATCAACTTGTTCAAATGTTAACTGAATATCATTTGTTTTGTTTATAGCATTAAGAATTGATTGTTTTTCATTGTCTAGTAAAGCACCTAAACTAGTTGAATTAATTGTTGAAGCAATTGTAGGTCTAATGTTAAATGTAACTTCAACTTGTCCTTGGTATTTAGAACTACTATCTTTTGCTTTGATAATTGCTTTGTTTTCATCAGTTTTTATTTCAACTTCAACATCAGTATTAGTTAATTCTAAACCTTGGTTAAGTTCATTAACCTTAGTGATGATTTGTTGTTCATCTGGATTATCAAACTTGTCTAAATGAAGTTTTGTTATAACTGTATTTAGTTTTGTTTTAATTGTAAATGTAACTTCAACTTGACCTTGGTATTTATCATTCTGATTTTTAACAGTGATAGTTGCTTTGTTATGTTGGACATTAATATCAACATCTTTTTGTTCTAAATTAACACTATTGTTTAGTCTTTTAAATGCTTCAAAGATTGAATTATCATTTTTATCAAATAAAGCACCTAGATTTAGTTGTGTTGCTACATCACCAAGTTTAGTTTTAACTGTAAATGTAACTTTAACTTCACCTTGGTAATTGTTGTTTTCTTTTGCTTTAACAATTGCACTAGTATCATTTATAGATTCAATATCAACTTGTTCAAATGTTAACTGAATATCATTTGTTTTGTTTATAGCATTAAGAATTGATTGTTTTTCATTGTCTAGTAAAGCACCTAAACTAGTTGAATTAATTGTTGAAGCAATTGTAGGTCTAATGTTAAATGTAACTTCAACTTGTCCTTGGTATTTAGAACTACTATCTTTTGCTTTGATAATTGCTTTGTTTTCATCAGTTTTTATTTCAACTTCAACATCAGTATTAGTTAATTCTAAACCTTGGTTAAGTTCATTAACCTTAGTGATGATTTGTTGTTCATCTGGATTATCAAACTTGTCTAAATGAAGTTTTGTTATAACTGTATTTAGTTTTGTTTTAATTGTAAATGTAACTTCAACTTGACCTTGGTATTTATCATTCTGATTTTTAACAGTGATAGTTGCTTTGTTATGTTGGACATTAATATCAACATCTTTTTGTTCTAAATTAACACTATTGTTTAGTCTTTTAAATGCTTCAAAGATTGAATTATCATTTTTATCAAATAAAGCACCTAGATTTAGTTGTGTTGCTACATCACCAAGTTTAGTTTTAACTGTAAATGTAACTTTAACTTCACCTTGGTAATTGTTGTTTTCTTTTGCTTTAACAATTGCACTAGTATCATTTATAGATTCAATATCAACTTGTTCAAATGTTAACTGAATATCATTTGTTTTGTTTATAGCATTAAGAATTGATTGTTTTTCATTGTCTAGTAAAGCACCTAAACTAGTTGAATTAATTGTTGAAGCAATTGTAGGTCTAATGTTAAATGTAACTTCAACTTGTCCTTGGTATTTAGAACTACTATCTTTTGCTTTGATAATTGCTTTGTTTTCATCAGTTTTTATTTCAACTTCAACATCAGTATTAGTTAATTCTAAACCTTGGTTAAGTTCATTAACCTTAGTGATGATTTGTTGTTCATCTGGATTATCAAACTTGTCTAAATGAAGTTTTGTTATAACTGTATTTAGTTTTGTTTTAATTGTAAATGTAACTTCAACTTGACCTTGGTATTTATCATTCTGATTTTTAACAGTGATAGTTGCTTTGTTATGTTGGACATTAATATCAACATCTTTTTGTTCTAAATTAACACTATTGTTTAGTCTTTTAAATGCTTCAAAGATTGAATTATCATTTTTATCAAATAAAGCACCTAGATTTAGTTGTGTTGCTACATCACCAAGTTTAGTTTTAACTGTAAATGTAACTTTAACTTCACCTTGGTAATTGTTGTTTTCTTTTGCTTTAACAATTGCACTAGTATCATTTATAGATTCAATATCAACTTGTTCAAATGTTAACTGAATATCATTTGTTTTGTTTATAGCATTAAGAATTGATTGTTTTTCATTGTCTAGTAAAGCACCTAAACTAGTTGAATTAATTGTTGAAGCAATTGTAGGTCTAATGTTAAATGTAACTTCAACTTGTCCTTGGTATTTAGAACTACTATCTTTTGCTTTGATAATTGCTTTGTTTTCATCAGTTTTTATTTCAACTTCAACATCAGTATTAGTTAATTCTAAACCTTGGTTAAGTTCATTAACCTTAGTGATGATTTGTTGTTCATCTGGATTATCAAACTTGTCTAAATGAAGTTTTGTTATAACTGTATTTAGTTTTGTTTTAATTGTAAATGTAACTTCAACTTGACCTTGGTATTTATCATTCTGATTTTTAACAGTGATAGTTGCTTTGTTATGTTGGACATTAATATCAACATCTTTTTGTTCTAAATTAACACTATTGTTTAGTCTTTTAAATGCTTCAAAGATTGAATTATCATTTTTATCAAATAAAGCACCTAGATTTAGTTGTGTTGCTACATCACCAAGTTTAGTTTTAACTGTAAATGTAACTTTAACTTCACCTTGGTAATTGTTGTTTTCTTTTGCTTTAACAATTGCACTAGTATCATTTATAGATTCAATATCAACTTGTTCAAATGTTAACTGAATATCATTTGTTTTGTTTATAGCATTAAGAATTGATTGTTTTTCATTGTCTAGTAAAGCACCTAAACTAGTTGAATTAATTGTTGAAGCAATTGTAGGTCTAATGTTAAATGTAACTTCAACTTGTCCTTGGTATTTAGAACTACTATCTTTTGCTTTGATAATTGCTTTGTTTTCATCAGTTTTTATTTCAACTTCAACATCAGTATTAGTTAATTCTAAACCTTGGTTAAGTTCATTAACCTTAGTGATGATTTGTTGTTCATCTGGATTATCAAACTTGTCTAAATGTTTGTTTGTAATAACTGTATCAAGTTTAGTTTTAACTGTAAAGTTAACTGTAACTTCACCATGATATTTGCTGTTTTTAATAGGAATAATTCTTGCATATTCTTTTGTTTTAAAAGTTTCATCAACTCTAATTTGACCTTTAACTTGTTCAAATTTGTTTTCAAGTATTGAAATTATTGTTTTGTCTTGATTATCATTTATAGCACCTAAATCAAAGTCGTTAATAAACTTAACTAAATGTCTTGAAGCGTATTCTAATCGTTTTTCTTTTTCAAGTTTAAGTTGTTTTTCATACTCTTTTGCTTGTTTTAAAAACTCTTCACGTTGTTTTCTTTGTTGGGGAGTTAATCACTTTTCAAGTTCTTTATAGTATTGTTCTTCATAACCTTTTCTTAGTACAGGAACTGATTTTTGATGATTATAATAATATAAAAATCAACCAAATCCTGAACCAGCTCAAAGTGAAGCTAACATAATATAAGAAATTGCTTTTTTGTTTAGTTTCTTGTTTGGTGTAGATTTTGATTTTTGCTTTATTTTAGAATTATTTTCAATTTCTTGATTAGTTTTAGATTTTTTATTCACTTTTCATTTCTTCTTTCAATTTTATAAAAAATAGATTTGTTTTTTATTTATTAAATTAATAATTAAATTAATTAAACTTTTTTCTAGTTTTGTTTAAGGTATATCAAGGTATATACTTTGGTATACCTAAATATAGTTATTCAGTTATGATTTCTTTTTAAAACTAGATAATAAATTTATTTTTCTTCTCTCAACTTTAAAAAAGATAAATAATAAGAAAAATATTGTTAGATTTATAGCTAAAATTGTAAAAAAGATAATATAATTCAATAATCTATCAAGTTATTTAAATAAATTAGTTTGATATTATGTCACTCTTTAGAATAGAATAAATAATCATTTATATTTTTATTTATACTAATCACCAGGAACATTTTCTAAAAGTTGTTTTAAAAAGTTAGCATACATTTGAGAACGGTTAGGTTTCATACCAAATCTTTTTTCATATTGAATTTCTAAATCAACTACATTTTTAGGAATAGTTATACAAACTCTTCTTGTAGATGATTGTTTGTAACTTAGACCATGATTTGAATATTGTTCACTAAATAAATTTTTAGACATTATAATGCTTTCCTTTCTTTTAATTCACTAACTAAATCTATAAATAATTGTTTAGTTGTTGGTGATTCAAACATTCATTTTTGTTCAGGTAGTATTGATTTTGAAATATTTGCTTGATTTGGTATTACAGTTTTTAATAAGTATTGTGGGACTTTTCTTTTTAAAAGTTCTAGTGTTTCTAGTGGTTGTTTTGTTGGTTGAAATCTATTCAAAATAACTGCTTTTATGTTATTATCAAGTCCACTTTCAGATAAAGTAGAATGTCAATCTTCAACAAATTCAGTCAATATGCTTGCTGAGTTTAATGAAGTATCTGTTATAAAAATAACTGAATCTGCATTTTTATAAGATAGAGTTGTTGAATTTGTTAAAGCTGAATGTAAATCAAAGAATATGTAATCAAAATCATCAAAATATTGATTTTCAAATTTTCTAAAACTTGCATCCATAGTCATAAAGGGTAATAATGGTTCAACTTTTGAATCTCCCGGAATTATTCAAATGTTTTCTACATTTGTAGGAATAATATCTACTGTTTCATTTTTGTTAAAAATTTTGAATGATTCTTCTTGTTTTGAATTAGTGAAAAAATTTGTTAATGATCGTTGTCTATCAAAATCAATAAGTAATACTTTTTTACCTTGACTTGCTAAATAAACTGCCAAATTTGAAGTGATAAGAGTTTTACCAACACCACCTTTGTTGTTGTGAATTAATATTTTTTTATATTTTTTCATATGTTAGCCCTTTCTAGTTATTAAGTTATGTAAGGTATATCAAGGTGTATACCTAGATATACTTTTTTAAGAGTTTATATATTCAATTAAGAATTCTTCTTTTCATTTTCTTAAAAGTTCAGTTTCATTTTCTTTTAAATATTGTTCATAAGTAAATAAATTATTATTAATAGCAAATTGATTTAAATCTTTATTATTAGCAATCTTCTTTAGTAAGCAAATACATTTTTTTATTTTGATTAGTTTTTCTAATTCAAATTTATATGAAGAAAAAATAATTTCATCAAGTAAAAAATCACATATGTTTTCATCAAAACTTCTTGATTTATATAAAATGTATTTAATTAATTTAATAATTTCCAAATGTTGATTTATATCGGATTTAAATAACCTATTATTTAACTTGACACATATTTTCTTTACTAAATTATCATCTAAACTAGTATCTTTAGATAAAACTTTTTTTAACTCATCAACAGTAAATTTATTTATATTCATTTATTAGATATTTGTTATTAATAACTCTTTAACTTTTGATGAGTTTTTATTAATTCCACAAACATTAGTCTTATTAATTTCAATAATATTTCAATCTTTATATAATTCTTTTATAAAAGGTTCATCATTATAGCTAATAACTATTTTAGTTTGAATTTTTAGTTCAGATAATAAGTTATATAAATCAATGTGATCTTGAATAGTAAAACTATTTTTATACATTCCTGTCTTATTAAAATAAGGTGGATCAGCATATAATTTAGTGACTTTATTTTTATTATTAATAATATTTTCTAATAATTGTTTGTAATCAAAATGAGTAATATTAATAGTTTGTAAAATTTTGTTATACTGATTTAATTTATCAACTCAACCATTGTCAAGTCTTTTAATAAAATAATCTAATCTTTTTTTAGTATAGTTTTTTAAATTACCCTCAAAGCTCAAAATATTTTTTAAAGCATAAGTTAAATTTAAAGGTAGAACATTATCATAATCATTAATAATAGTTTGACAGTTAAATAAATGTCTAGCATTAACTCCAACAATTCCACTACCAGCAAACAAATCTAAAAATATATCAAATGAATTTGAATCTAAAACACTAAAAATATTTTTTAACATCCTATATTTAGAACCATAATAACTAATAATTGGTTTTATCTTTTTCATTTATTTATAATTTGTTTAAATTGTGATTTAACCTAATTTTAGTTCATCAATAAATTGCTTTATAATGTGATTTTTATGTGCTTTTTTAACTTCATCATCACTATATTTATCAGAAAAACCATTTACATAGTCATTAATAACCACATATTCAGCAGTAGAATTTCGTCAAGGTTCAACTAAATTAATATAATAACTATCTAAACCATTCTCTTTTAATGAAGTGTCAATAAGCTCTTCTAAAGAACTATCTGATATAATTTCTTCTTCTTCTAAAAACTCATCAAAATTATCTAATGAAAAGTAATTAGCAACTTCATCAACTTCTTCATAATCCAATTTATCAAAAAACTCATTAATATCTTCTAATTTAGATAGTGAGAAAAGATTATCTGACATTAGTTTGTTATAAATTTTTTTGTTTATTTCATCATCTAAATTTGACATATTTTCAACAAGATTTAAGATTTGCTCTACTATAGCTTGTCTGTCTTCTTCATCTGAGTTTTTGATTTTTCAATTAATTACTTCATAAACTCCTTCATCAGAAACATTCTCAGCATATTGAGTTATTCATCATAAATCTTTATCTTCTATAAATTTCATATTGTTTTCTCCCTTATTATGAATTTTTACTATACTGATTGTTATAAAGTGATTACTAATTTTTCTAAAACATCTGATGATTTTTTTGTATAGTTTTTTAAATTACCCTCAAAGCTCAAAATATTTTTTAAAGCATAAGTTAAATTTAAAGGTAAAACATTATCATAATCATTAATAATTACTTTACAATTAAAGATTTCTTTAGCATTAACTCCAACAATACCACTACCACCAAATAAGTCTAAAAAGATATCGTTTTCTTGTAGTTCCAACAAACTAAAAATTTTATCTAATAGTCTGAATTTAGAACCATAATAACTAATTACTGGACTTACTTTTTTAAGGTTTTGTTTTGATATCATTTTGTTAGCCCTTTCTATTGTATTGGGTTTAAATTAAGTCAATAAACAAAAAAACAACCAGGTTTTAAGTGGTTGTTATAAGTAAGACAAAAAGGCATTACTTATAAATAATGCTTTTTAATATATTATCAGTTGGGTTGTAGTACTTAAAAATATAAATATATTAATATAATATCATAAAAATTAAATTAAGTCAAGAGATAAATAACAAAGAGTTTAGATTTAATAAGATGTTTTAAAATAAATTAAAGTCTTCACAGACAAAAAGGTCGGAAATCCGACTAAATTGTTAGTAAAAAAAGAACCTTAAAGGTTCTTAAATTAAACTTTTATTTCAATGTTTTGTTGTTCTAAATCACTTATATTGGCAATGTTTTGAAGTTTTTCTTTAACTGTAAAGTTAACTGTAACTTGACCTTGGTATTTATCATTTTTTGATTTAACAGTAATAGTTGCTGTGTTTTGATGAACATTAATATCAACATCATTTTGTTCTAAGTTAACATTTCTGTTTAAGTTTTTAAATGCTTCAAAGATTGATTTTTCATCTTTGTTAAATAAAGCACCTAGATTTAGTTGTTTTGCTTCTTGTTCAAGTTGTTTTTTAATTCCAATGTTTTGTTTTTCTAAATCACTTATATTGGTTTTAAAAAATATTTTTTCTATACCACCATTAATGAATAAGAAATTACCTACTTCTTGAGTTCTGATATTAGTCATTTCATTTTCAGTAAACCCATTAAATTTAGAATATAAAGTATCTAAATCTTTTAAATCTTGGGGCATAAGTTTTCCAATAAATGAGAATTGAGTGTTATTAATGATATCTCTTGCGTCTTTAATTGCTCCTGGTTTAACAAAGTCAGAAATATTTTGAGTTGCTAGAATAAATGAACCATTTCTTTTTCTAATACGTCTTGCAAATGTAGACATCATATTTAAAGCATAAGTGTTGTCACTGCTTATAAATGTGTGTGCTTCATCAACTATGATTTGAATTGGTTGACGTATTGTTAAGTCGTTATTTCATATGATGTTATCTACAATTTTAACTAATAGTGATAGCTGTGCTGCTTTAATTCTAGTATTTTGTCCACCAGAACCAAAATCAGCAAAGTCAAATAAAATTAAATCATTAGTTAAATCTATATTAGTATAACCATTTCATAAGTTAGCATATTTACCATTCCCAACAAAGTTATTAATAATATATTCTAATCTAATTAATCTTGATTGTGCTTTTGAAACTTCATCTAAAACATATGGTTTTAAATCATCAAATGTTGGGAAATCTTCACTTGTTCAATCTTTAATTGGTTTATTGTAAAATTTAGAGTTTTTGTAGCAATTTTGAATTGAAATTAAGAATGCTTCTAAAACTATTTCTTCTAAGTTAGAAAATAGATTTGAAAATCACTCTTCTAATACTTGTAAGTGATTTGAAATAATAGAGTTAATATTTAAATTATCATTTTCAACATTCTTAAATATCTCTAATGGGTTAATTTTAGTTTTATTACCTAATGCAACATTAATTATTTGACCACTTCATTTTTTTATTAATGGTAAAAATTCTGTTCTTTCTGGGTCAAAAATGATTGTTTTAATACCAGCAACACAATTAAAGTTAACTAGTTTTTTCATAGTTACACTTTTACCAGAACCACTAGCACCAATTACAGTAGCATTACAATTTAAGACATTACTTTTTCTTTTGAAAAAATCAATGATAAACGGTGAGTAATTCAAAGTATCACCAAAATAAATTCCACTAATATCTGTTCAATTGTTATCTACAAATGGAAAACTATTTGCTAATGCTCATGAGCTTATTTCTTGTTTTAAAACTATATTTTTATTTGAAGCTAAACCAAGTGGAAAAGAGTTTATAAAGGTTTCAAATTGTTTAAATGATTGATTAGATAAAACAAAGTCATTATTTCAAAGTTCTAATTTTATATTGTTTTCATTTTCTTTTAAATCCGATAAACTATCACCAAAGCTAATGAATGTAGTAGATATTAAAAATAATTTTTCATTACCTAATTTTAGATTCGCTGCTAATTCTTGAATTGAATCAATGTTTGCTTCTTCTGTAATAACATCAGTTAATTTTACTTGCTTATTAAGTTTTTGATTAACTCTTGCTTTTATATTAGCATTATTAACCATTCTATTAATTTGCTGTTGTTTAAGTGGAGAAATTCTAGATACAACTGTTCCACGTTCTGTTGAAATATCAAAAAATCAACTTATATCAGGAGATGAAGCATATTCTTTTAATGTTTTACAAGAAATATAAGTCTCATATTCGTTATTTGCAAAAATCATATAATTATTTTTAATTTTTAAGTTATCATAACTTAATAAATAATCTATATTATCTATATGTTCTTTTATATCTTGTTGGGTAAAATCATCCTTATCAAAGTCAAAATACATATCTTTTAGTAAGTTAATAAATTCAAAGTTTTCTAATTGTTTATATGTCAATTCAATTTTGCTAAAAAAGATTTTTAAATTTTTAATTGCATTTTGTAAACTTTGATTGTCTTTACTTGAAAAAACTAAATAAAATTTAGAATTATATTCAAGTTCTTTTTCTTTAATTTGATTTATGTAATCATCTAATTGTTTAATTTTTTCAGCATTTTTAGTACCTTGTTGGTGTTGAGTTAATCATTGTTCATATTTATCTAATTGTAATTGCTTATCAATTTTAATTTGATAAACTTCAACATCTAAACTCTTTAGAAATTGCTCATATAATTTTATTTTAAGTTCAACATCTTTGTCTTCTAAAATTGATAAATCAATACCATTTACTTCAAATGCTACATTTTTGGTATTTTGTTTACTTATCAAAAAATCAACTTCAATTTTTTTAATTGGTAATTCATTTGCAATTTCTTCTTTTGATTCATATATATTTTTAGAAATAAATTTTAATATAACACTAGGAAGAATTTTTCAAATCATCCCAATTGGTGTTGGTATTAAACCTATTGCAAAAACAATAAGTATACCTAGCATTGCAACAATTTTAATAAAGACATTGTTTGAAACAGAAACACCCACTATTAAAGATAATATAACTGCTAAAAACATATAACCCAAGTCTATTATATTAAAACCATATATTTTAAATTTTGCTTGTCCAAAAGCTTTTGTTATTAAAGGCTGTTTCATTTTATTTTTCTTTTCTATATAGTGATGTAGGGTATATAAAGGTGTATACCTAGATATACCTTATTTTCTTTTGATTGATTTTCTTTAGTGTGTTTTTCAAGTCTTTTCTCATTTCTTCTTGTTTTGATTTATACGTTTTTTTTGCATTCTTATTTTGGTTTTTTCATTTACTTTTGCTGTTGCTCGTCTGTTATATTTAGCATTGAAAGTATTTTTAATTATTGAAGCTGCTAGTCCAATAGGAGTGTAAGACAAGACTTTGGCTATTGGATTTGAAGTGTTTGAATGACCATCTGAAATCTCAGAAGACAAAGTAGCATTAAATGTAAATAAATCTCTAATATAATTAGAAAAACTAAAAATTAAACGAGTTAGTCCAAGTATTAGACCTAATTGTAAAATTAAAATAAGTGTTGAATTTAAATTACCACTATAAGCAAGAACATTTTCAATTTTCATAATATATTCTAATAATCTTTCAAAAAGAAAATAAGAAAAATAACCACCAATTACACCAAATACAATCTTTTCAAATTCATTTTTTCAGTTTGCTAGTTTCTCACCATTATCTCTAATTTGCATAATTGCTGGTATAGGAGAAATTAATGCTAGAGCAAACATTTTTTCTAATTTAACTCCCATATTTGAGATGATTTTATACAAAGAAAAAACACACGCTCAAGTAGCAATTATTGATATTGTTGGAGACCAATCACCACCATACAATCAATGATAAGGTGCTGAAAAACTATTTTCATTAAATTGTTTTAGGAATATTGATTTTAAATAACTATTCCTAAAACCAAAATAATATAATTGTCCTGTTAAAGATGTTTCTTGATTATTTTTAAATATAAGATTTATTAAATAACCAACACCACGAAATAAAAATGTTATTCCAACTAATAAAAGTGGTATTACAAGTAAAGCAAAAGTTGCTTTTCAAAAACCTTTGATAGAATTTATAAAGTTTGTTTTTAAGCTCTCTCCACCTTTAAAATAACCTTTTATAAGTTGAATGAAGAAAACTGCTAAACCTACAATTGCTGCAAAACCAAGAAAATAAAGAAATTCCTTAGGAACAGGTATAGTATTTCAATTTAATTCTCTAAATCCTGACTTACCAAATAGTAAGAGTGCACCTAAATCAAATATTAGAAAGTTTAAAACTTTTTCAATACCATTAAATATATGCAGTATAGACCCAATAAAAAGTCATCAAAAACCATCTGAAATTGCACCCTTTATATCTATAAGCATTTAATCAACTCCTTTCTAGTTATTAAGTGATGTAGGGTATATAAAGGTGTATAAGTTGATATATCTTTTAGCTAGTTGTTTTGCTAAATTTAAGTCAATATTATTTTTTTCAATTTGTATTAGAAACATTGATACGTTGGCTTTATTTTCAGACATTAGAAGTATTTCAGTTTGATAAATCTTGGTTGAAAGATTTTGCACCATAGAACATTGCACTCATATCAGTAACATTTGATGTATCTCAGTTACCAATGGGTTGGTCAAATGAAGTTGCACCTTTAAACATATAACGCATATTTTTTACATTTGATGTATCTCAGTCTTGAATTCCCTCAATAAATTCATTTTCATTATCTTTAAATGCAGTCTTTAAGTTTGTGATTTCTTTAGGTAAAACACTAGGAACTTTTTTTGTAGTTTGTAAAAATTGTTTAATTTGAATTTCATCATTAATTTTTGTAATTAATTGATTTTTATCTAGTATTAAATCTTTAGATAAATTTGAAATATGTTCTATTAATAAAACTTTCAATTTAATATTCCTTTCTATTTTTTTATTTATTTTTTACTTTTGAAACAGTTAGACTATATCTTAGGTATATTTTCTTTTCATTTCATAATATTTTCTGTTGTCATAAAGATAATCAAATATAATGGTGATGAAGCAACATACACCAGTTAAAATTAAGAAAACTAAAGATTCTTTAAAAATAGAAATTGTTCCAAAAACTATAGTCAAAAGTTCAAAAATAAAAAATAATCAATTATAAATTTTTGAAAGTAAAAAATCTTTTTCCATAAATATCCTTTCTATAGGTATATCAAAGTGTATAACTTGATATCTTGAAATATTTTTTTATTTATTAAATTTAGGTCAGTGTTCTGGTTTTCAGTTAGGATTAACAAAACCTATATTTTGGTTATGTTTATTTACTACTTTTGATGTGTTTCAGTTACCAATGGGTTGGTTGAAGCTTTCTGCTCCTAAAAACATACCTGCCATATTAGTTACATTTGATTTGTTTCAGTTGTTTAGTGGTTGGCTAAATGTTTTTGCACCTTTGAACATACCTGACACATCAGTAATGTTTGATGTATTTCATTTATCAAGGTTAGTTACAATTTTGCTTTTAAGTCCATCAAATGCTCCTTTTAAACTTGTAATTTCAGATATTAATTCTTTTGGAACTTCAGTTGTGGATGGTCTAAATGGTTTAATTTGAACTGTACCATCATCAAGAGTTTTTCAACCTATTTTGACAACTTTAGTTGGATTATCTATTGCATAGATGTGTCGTGTTGTGTTTCTGATATTGGTGGTGAAATATGTTTAGGTTCTATAACTATTGGGTTCAGTTTAATGGTTGCAAGATGATTTAGTTGAATTGGTGAATTAATTGAATTGGATGTGAGTGATATTAAACATTCAACTAAATCAAAGTTTTTATATGTATCTTCTTTAAGATGTTCTTTTGCATATTCACCAGCTATATTAACTAATTTTTCATCAAATTTGTTTTCTTTTAAATCTAAAGGGTTTTTTAAATTAAATTTGTGTAGTTTTTGTTTATTATTAGAATATTTACCAATAATTGTAAGTTGTTCTAATTTTATATCTACTTCATTTATATTTTGGTCAGTATAACCAAACGTATCTTTTAAATATTTTTGAATACTTTCTAAACTTAGATTATTTTTTACATTAATTGATATTTTTTCATATTTAGGTTTACCTAATTCTAGTTCTAAACTAAACAAATCTTTTTTTGAATTCACATCAACCTTTAGTTTTAGTTGTTCATTAGCAAATCTGAATAGCTTCTTGGATTGTTTTAAATCATTTAGAATTATTTTTAAATCAAACTCTAAACTTTCTAAAAATAATTGAAAATTTTTGATAATAGTTTCATAAGTTTTATTTAAATTAATTTTGTTTTTATAATAATTATTTCAGATGGTCACAATAGAAGTTTTTAATTCATCACCAGATAATTCTTTGTGGTTAGGGGAACTTCAAGAAGTAGGTTTTCAAACACTACAAGATATAATTAAGGTAGTTAATGGTACTGATAAAGTTATTGTGGAAAGTAATATTAATAATTTTTTCAATAGTTATATGTCCTTTCTAGTTATTAAGTGATGTAAGGTATATCAAGGTGTATACCTAGATATACTTATTTAAAAAAGCATATAAGATAAAAACCTATATGCCTTGTTTGTGTTTACCAATTATGATTCAGCTTCTGCTAGTTTTTGAAATATTGAAACTAAATATTGATTGAAAGCAATATTTGCAACCACATACACAAAAATCATTAGTACTAAAACTCCAATCATTATAAATAATGCTTTTGAAAAGTTTGCTAAATCTGTATCTTTACCACTTGATTTTTTAACAAGTCATATTATATAAGTAATTAAAATTGAAAGTTGTGCTACACCAATAATTATTGTTAATGCAATATTTGCAATAACAAAGGTAAACAGTTGTATAGCACTGGTAAATTGGGTTCCAGGTTCAATTGTATTATCTTCAATTTGTTCTTTTAGTTTTAATGTTTGTGGTTCTATTAAAAGTTTATTAATTGAAGTTAAAACTGCATAAACTATAACTAAAAGTAGAATTGAACCTGCTAAATGAGTTCAATTTTGCAATAAAACACTCTTTTGAATTTTGGGATTAAAAATTCTTCCTATGTAAAAATACAAAGTGGGAATAATTATAGCAAGAAATAAAATACCCGCTATTGTTGGATAAACTATATTTAAGATAGTTTGCATTTGTTTATTAAAAACATCTGCTAATTTCAATGGTGTTTTTAAATCATTAATCGAACCACCAACTGCATTAAAATTTAATTGTATGTTATTAATGTTCAATTTTTATTTTCCTTTCTAGGTATATCAAGGTGTATAACTTGATATACCTTTATTTGTTAAATTGGGGTTGGTGTTCTGGTTTTCAGTTGGGGTTAGAAGCACCAATATTTTGTCCAAATGCATTTACATTAGATGTATCTCATTTAGATAAATCTTGGTTAAATGAAGTAGCATTATAAAACATAAAACTCATATATTTAACTTTAGAAGTATTTCACATTGAAATATCTTGGTTAAAATTTTCTGCTCCATAAAACATATAACTCATATCAGTTACATTAGAGACGTGTCACATTGAAATATCTTGGTTAAAACTATAAGCACTAGAAAACATACCTGCCATATTTGTTACATTTGAAGTATCTCAGTTACCAATGGGTTGATTGAAGTTTTTTGCATTGAAAAACATATTTGACATATTTGTTGCATTAGAAGTATTTCACATTGAAATATCTTGGTTAAAATTTTCTGCTCCATAAAACATAAAGCTCATAAATTTAACGTTAGAAGTATTTCACATTGAAATATCTTGGTTAAATTTAGTAGCATTATTAAAAGTTCAACTCATATTGGTAATGTTTGATGTATCTCAGTATTGAATTCCATCAACAAATTCGTTTTTATTTCCTTTAAAAGCAAAAGATAAGCTTGTAATTTCTTTAGGTAAGTCTTTTGGTGCTTTTTTAATGGTTATCGGCATATGTTGGATTTGAATTTCGCCAGCTTCATTTGTGAAATACCCAATTTGTAGACATTCGGTTTCATCAAAATTATAAATAGCTTGTTTAATATTTTCTGACATAAATATCCTTTCTATAGGTATATCAAGGTGTATAACTTAATATACTTTTTTTATTTGTTAGATTTTATTTGATATAAATCTAATGAATTTGGACAGTGATTTTAGATTTGCAATAATTTAATTGCTTCTAAAATGTTTTCTACTAGTTTGTTTACATCATCAGTAGAGTTATCATTGATTAGGCTAAATGCTTTTTTAACTATTTCAGTATTGTCTGGATATTCTAATTCAAAAATTTTCTCTGAACTACCACCTGTGAATTTTATAGGAAGTAAACTCAATCCTTTTTGTTTTGTTAAGTCATATTCTTGCATCATTCCTTCTGCAATATTGTTATTTTTATTTCCAAAAACAAAAACAGCAGTATCACATTTTTCTACCATTTGTTCTCTATTTTTCATATAAAGTTCTTTTATATTTACTTTTGAAATATTATTTTGTGGAAATGACATAATAGTTAAATAATCTGAGATTTGTTTATTATTTTTTAAACAGTATTCAGTTACTCCAGAAAGTAAAAAATCTCCAACTCCTTTACCATTTCCATTAACTATGTGATAGTTATTTTCTGCTAACTTGTATGCTAGTGTATGAAGAAATAATTTGGCATCATTTTCATTTTTAAAACCATCATATTTATCAGCACTACCAGAAATAAAAATTCTTTTAATTGGTTTTTCTAAACATTCGATTTTTTCAGTTTTATAATTTGTTTTTTTATTTGTTTTTGTATTCATAATTAAATCCTTTCTGTTGTTTAAATGTTTTTCTTAGAATTTTATTTTTTGAAAAAATAATAAATGATATAAGTATTAGTAAAACTAAACTAGTAATGGTCAAACCAATTAATCATTTACTCAAATTAGTAGAAATTGAATTACTTAAAATTTTTATGTCAAATTTTGTGCTACCAATTAAAATATTTGAATTTGGGTGAGATTTAATAATGAGTTGTCCTGTAAAACCTGATTTAGTAGAAAATTTTAATTTATTAAATGAATTATCATTTAATTTATAAGACAAACTACTATTATCTAAAATTTCAATTTGATAATCTTTTGTGTTATCAAAATTGATTGAAATTTTTGTTTTAAGTTTAGTTTTAATGTCTTTATCAATTAGTTTTTTCAAATGGCTTTTATTGGAAGTTAAATAAGTTGTAAGATTAAATGTAAATTGATTTAAATCAATATAACTCTTACTTGGTTTAAATTGAGATTTACTATATAAATTTCAATAATCAACTATTTTTGTATAATCATAATCAGCAATTATATTTATGTTTTTACTATCTGTATATTCCTTTAAATGTTTAAATTGATAAGTTTGTTTAAAGTCTCTTATAGTATTTGAATTTTTGTAGTTTTGATTACTAATAAAATCAAGATTTATAAAAGAAGAATTAAATAACTTTCTGTTATTAGTTATATAAGTTAATTGATATTCAATGCTTTTTGTTAAGTTTGGGTATCTTAATAAATATAATCCAACAGACAAATCTGTTTTTTTGTTATAAGAAATTCATTTGCTTGTAAAAGCAAAATCTGTTTCAGATAATTTAATATAAGATGTGTCTTTTGGTATTTTTATTGATTTTTCTAAATAAGAATTTAATGACAAAATAGCTGTTTTAGTAATAATTCCAAACTTGCTTTGTTTGTCATTATTTTTTAGTTGAATATCATATGGATCTTGATTAAATGAATTTAATTCAATAGGAGATTGTTTATTAAATTCAAAATAAGTAAGTTGGGGTTCTTTAGTAACTAATTGGTTTTTAACATTACTTTTAATATTAACTTGTTGATTATTAACAAACTGATAGTTAAATGTTTGATTTGTAGAAAATGGGATTATGAAAAATAATAAATTAAAAAATTTAGTAAGCAGGAGCATACCCCCTTTTTGTCTAAGGTATATACCTTGATATACCAATCTATATTAATTAAGTTCTTTTTTAAATGATTTAAATATTTTAAACTTAATTGTTTTGTATTTTGGAATTGTTAAAGGTTCACGAGTTATTGAATTAAATCCTTGACTTTCTGGAACTGTTTTTAGAACAAATTTTCCTAAACCATTGATTTTAAAAACACCATTTTCTGCAATTTGTAATTTTATTGAGTCAACAATTGTGTCATATATTTGGCAAAGCTCAGTGTTGGTGTAATTTGTATCTAAATTGTCTTTAACATTTCTAATGAAGTCTATTTTTTTCATATGTTAGCCCTTTCTGTTGTATTGGGTTTAAATTAAGTCAATAAACAAAAAACAACCAGGTTTTAAGTGGTTGTTATAAGCAAGACAAAAAGGCATTACTTATAAATAATGCTTTTTAATATATTATTGGTTGAGTTGTGGTACTTAAAAATATAAATATATATTGATATATTATCATAGAAATTAAATTATTTCAAGATAAAGATGAAAAAAGAATGAATTATTAAAAACAAAACCTGAAGAAAACAAAAAAGCAAAAGAAAAAACCTATTATATTAATATAAAAATATTAGTATTATTTTTTATATTATTATTCTTATATTATTATTCTTATATTATTATTCTTATATTATTATTCTTATATTGGAAATACCAAAAATTTATAGTTAAAAATTTAGTTTTTACTAAAAAAATTAATTCTGAGTAAAACTAAAATTAAAAATTGTTAAATTTATTAGTTTTTTATGTTTTAAAAGTATTAAAATCTAAAAAAATCAAAAGTTGAGTATAGCAAAAAGACCTAAATACAAATAAGAATACATTTTTTGTAAATTAGGTATAAAATATTAATTTTCTAAAATATAAAGAGTAGATTAATCTATAAGTTTTACAGAACTAGGTAAAAACTCTGCAATATCTTTTATTTTTACTTCCAGTTCTCATAAGTCTAGTGTATCTTCTACTAGAATTTTGGTTGTTTCAAGACTATTTGATGGAATTTCAAAAAATTGTTGAATAGCTTTTAATAAAATTTCATCGTTTAAATCTACAATATCATTTTTATGATATGTTTTAATGATTAAATTATCATCATCTGAAGTAGATTTTTGGATATCTTTAATTTGTGTTAATGTTTTATCATTAATTATTTTTTCAGATGTATTAGAAACATTTTCTATTTCTTTTGATAAATATTCATATTTTATAACTTTTTTATCTGGTTCGACTTGTGGTTTAACTTCGATATTTTGATTATAACCAACTGTATTTAAAACAAAATTAGATGAGTTATTAAATAACTGTTGTTTAAATTTATTTGTTAAGTTATTAGTTTTTTCAAAAATTCAATCAAAACCTGAACTTATATTTTCTAATTTTTCTTTAAACTGTTTAAATCAACAAGCAGCAACACCTAAAAGATGTAAAAATGTTTTTTTAGCATCTGAGAATTTACATTTTCCTTTTCCTTTAGTTCTTAAATATGTTTTAAAGTTATTACTATTTACCTTTTCAGGTATTGCAACTAAAACAAAGTCTTTTGTACTATCTTTATCATAAATTCAATTATGTAATACATACACTGTTTTAGTATTATCTGGATTAGAAATATGATATCCAGTTCTAGTTTTAGTTTCAACCATACTACTTCTTGGTATAATTAAACCTTTAACTAAAAAGTCACCATCTTTATATTGTTGGTTTTGTAAATTCAAAATTCACATTTTTTCGTTTTTATAAGGTGATTTATCATTTTTTAGTGATTTTAATATGTTTGAAAAGAAGTCATTTTTCATTACTCCATAATTAATATATGAATTAGTTGTTTTGTTTTTGTTGTTAATATTATCAATATTTGTGTTTGATTTAATAGTTTGGTTAATTGGTTGAGTTAATGTTTTATTTCTTTTATCTGTACCGATAAAGTTAATAAAATTATAATTAAGTAAACCAAAAACCCTAGATAGTAGTCGTTCAACATTTACTACATCTAGTTTTTTATTATAGTATTTTTTTAAGTTTTCTGGTGAATAATTAGAAGTTATAATAGTTATTAATTCTTTTTTTGTAAATAAGTCATATCTTTTGTCAAATAATTCAAAAATATAAGGATATACTCCTTGACTTAAAGTTTCTACTCCTAAATCATCAATAACTAAAACTTTACAAGTAATCAATCTTCTAATTTGATTTTGTAACACTTCTTTTGAATCAGTGAATTTTGAGTTTCAAGAGTTTTTAATTTTTTCAACTAATTCAGCTAAATTAATAAATTCTACATCCAATGATTCAGTTTTTTTTCAAAAGTCTTTATTATTATTATTAAATTCTAATTTCATTTGATTAACTAAATTATTAACAAAATAGGTTTTACCAACTCCAGGTAAACCAAAAATATAACAGCTTGTACTGTTATTTTTCAAGTTATTAAATAATGTTTCTTGTTCATTATTATTTATATCTAATTTTTTTATCATATTATATTTTTCTTTCTATGTAAATAACTTATAAAAGATATATCAAGGTATATACCCTGATATAAAAAACACTATATAAAGGTATAAACCCAAATATTTTCAGTTAATTAAAACACTTATAGAAATTTAATAATAAACCCATTAAACTTAAAAAACCACCAAAGTTAGTGTTAACTTTAAGTGGGGTAATATAAACATATGTTTATTTTTAAAATATATTTACATTTTTAAGTACCACAACAAATATATTAAAAAACCCACTGTTTATTGAAATATCTACAAGTATTTAACTTGTACACCAATCAATAATTAGTGGATTATTTTATTGTATTTTTTTAGGGTAGCGGTTCTATCTTATTATCAATAAAAATAGACACATTATTAAATAATGAACTGTGTCTATTTTTTATAAAAGTAAATCTAATATATAGTGATTATTTAACCAATACGGTTTTCTGTAATTCCATTAAATAAGTGATATTTATGAATTTTAATACCGACTTTGTCATCAATTTTTACGTTATTATCTTTTGAAGTAGTAATTACAAAGTTATTATTTGGAGTTAGCTCACAAGTTATTTGTTTATTCATTCCTAATAGTTCAGTATTAATTACACTAGCAATTATATTTGCAGTTTTATCGGTTATTTTAACTAGCTGAGCATCTTCGCTTCTAATACCTAAATATAGTTTTGTTGCTTCTTCTTTTTTAATTAATTCTAATTCTTCATCAGATAATTTAACTTTGTAATTATTAATATTTGAAATAAAGTAATTGTTTTCAAGCTTACCTTCTAAAATGTTCATTGTAGGAGTTCCAATGAACTTAGCAACAAATAAGTTGTTTGGTTTATTATAAAATTCTTCTGGTTTTCCTACTTGCTGAATAACTTGATTATTCATTAAAACAATTTTAGTAGCCATTGTCATAGCTTCTAATTGATCATGAGTAACATAAATTGTTGTAGTTCCTAAAATTCTATGAATTGAAACTAATTCAGTTCTCATTGATTCTCTTAGCTTTGCATCTAGATTTGATAAAGGTTCATCCATTAAGAACAATTTAGGTTTTCTAACAATTGCTCTTCCTAAAGCTACACGTTGTTGTTGACCTCCAGATAATTCTTTTGGTTTTTTAAATAAATATTTTTCAATATTTAATAACTTAGCAGCTCCTCTAACTCTATGATTAATGATTTCTTTTTTTTCTTTTTTCATTTCTAAACCAAAAGCTAAGTTCTTATAAACATTATAGTGAGGATATAAAGCATAACTTTGAAAAACCATAGCAATATCACGATCTTTTGGTAAAAGGTTATTAACTTTAACTCCATCAAATAATAGATCACCTTTAGTGATTGAGTTTAATCCAGCTATGATTCTCAATAACGTAGTTTTACCACATCCAGATGGACCTAGAATTACACAAAAGTCATTATCATTAATTGTTAAATCAATATTTTCTAATGTATAAAATGAGTTACCTTCATATTTTTTTGATATATTTCTTAATTCAACTTTCATACTAACCTTTTACTCCTCCAGATAATCCACCTGTAATATTTCCTTGTAACATGATAAATAATGTACTAATAGGAACTGCAACAAGTAATGAACCCGCTGCAAATGCTCCTTGTGCAATTTCTCCAGATCTATTTAATAAGCTGTTTAATCCAGTAGCCATTGTTCAGTCTCTTTGATTATCTAATAGTAATTGTGGTAATAAAACATCACCAAATGGTCCTATAAATGATCATAAAGCAATAACTGAAAGCATTGGTTTTGCTAGTGGGAAGATAATTTTAGTAAACACCTGTCAAATACTACATCCATCTATTTTTGCAGCATCATCAATGTCAGTTGAAATATTATCTAAATATCCTTTTAAAACAAAGACATTTCCAGGAATACCTCCACCAACATAAATTAGAATTAACATGATTTGACCAGTAATATGAACGGTTTCTTGTAATAATTGGAACATTACATAAAACACAATGAAACTTGAAACAGTAGGGATCATTTGAATTAACATAACAGTCATTAAACTAATTCTTTTTCCTTTGAATCTAAATCTTGAAAAAGCATATCCAACCATAGCTGTGATTAATACCATAAAAATCATAGTAATAGTTGCAATAACTAGTGAGTTTAATAACCAATATCCAAAGAAGGTACGTTCAAATAAATAACTAAAGTTAGCAAAACTGAATGCAAATCTCTTAAAGTCAAATCTACCAAGTGTTCCTAATTTTCCAGCAGTTGAAGTTGATTCATTAGCTGAATACCAGTTAAATGCTTGTAAAACAACTTGAGTAATTGGCACTATTATGATTAAAGCTCATGCAATTAGAACTAGATAAATAAATGCTAGTCCAATTTTTCCATAAATACTTAGTGGTGGTTTATCTGATAAATAAAGTTTTCCAAATGTTTCTGTTAAAAATCTTACATATTTAACATAGGCATTATTTTTTTCTTTTTTAAGTTCTTGTTCGATAATAAAGATTAACTCATTTTGATATTGTGATATTTCATTGTAGTTAACTAAATCTTTACTTAATAATGAGTCTGATTTTTTAACTGATTCTCAGACATATATTTCATTTTTTAAAATTTCATAAATTGTAGCTGATTGAATAATTTTAGTATTTAAATTTAATTCTTTATATACAGCTATATTAATAGCTACAACTTTAGATCAATTTTTATAATGATCTAATTGATCGATTTTTGTTTTTTTAAAAAACTCATTTTCTAAATGTTCTTCCTTAAAAATGATTTTTTCAATTTTTTTAGCAAATGATTCTGAAATTTCATAAGCTGTTTTTAAAATTAATAATTCAAATAATTCTTTTGCTTTATTAAAGTTTATTTTATTATCTTTGTTTTTTAAAGCATATAAATAAGCTAAACTAGATAATTTAATAATGTATAAGTGATTGTAATATTTATTAAAGTTTAAATGTTTTGATCTAAAATAAGTTTCACTTAAACTAGCTTGAAAATCGATTAAATCCTTTTCTTTAAAAATTAACTTAGCAAATTTTAAACTTTCAGCATCTATTTTGTAACTTTTATTATTAATTTTTAATGTGTTATAGTGAACAAATTTTTCGTTTTGTTCTTCTTTTTTAGTTTCAGATTTGTCTAAAACTTTAGGATTAGTTAATAAACGTAGTTCTTTTGCAAGTCTTTCATTTATTTCTTCACTACAATACAATCTAAATTTTTCTTTAGATTTTCTATTTTCAACAAGTTTTTCTCATCAACTTTTTTTATGAGTATCAACTTGATAAGTTAAAGATTTTTTTAAAGCTAAAATTATAGTTTCTTGAATAGTGATGTTTTCAACATTATTATTAACTAATTCATTAAATGCTTGTTCTAATAAATCATTAATTTTATTAAAAGCATAATTTTCTGATAGATGTTCATGTTGAATAATATTTAATGAAACAAAGTCCATAGCTTCTTTGTGAGTCTCATAGGTTAATAAAAACTCACTAGCTAAGATTTTTCCTAATTTTTCAAGATTGATTTTTTTAAAATAAGTTACAATAATAGCATCTATTTTTTTTCAACTATTTAAAAATTCGTATAATTCTAAATTTTTAAAATCAAAGTGATCAAAATCTTTTAAAGATCTTTGTTTTTCATAAACATTAATTTCATTAATAATTTCTTTTTCAACATACTTGCTTTCGATGATTTGATTCATTGTTTTATTAGAAGTAGATATATTGAAATTATTTTTATCATTAAATGTTGAAAAACTATTTGCTACTAATAGTAATAATAAACCTTCAATTAACTTAGAATCAGTTGTAAATTTTTTATAAATATCTACAATGTTTCCAACTATATAATTACTTTTAATAAATAATTGATAATCTTTTATTTTATTTGTGCTTTTAATTGCTTCATCTTCTAATAATTTAGTTTTAATAATATTTCAGTTATTAGATTTTTTAAAATTAGAAAAGTCATATTTTTCTACAGGTTTTAATAAACTAGAAAATACTAAAGCTTTTTGATCAACATTTTGTTTTACTTCTGTTTTCATAGCTACTTTACTCCTTAGTTTTTAAATGCTTTCATTTTTCTAAATCCATTAGCTGAAGTACCAACAACAATAAATGATGAAACAATAATAAATGAAGCAGCAATACCATAAGTATATCTATCAGGGTGAGTAGATAATTTGAACACAAATGAAATTAAAATATCTGTAATTCCTGGTTGACCTGGGTAAGGTTCACCTTTTGCATTTAAAGCTTGTGGGTTAGCACCAAATAGATAAATAATTCCAAAGTTACCAAAGTTAAAGACAAATTGTCCAACTAATAAAGGAGCTACTTGAGTAAGAATTAATGGTAAAGTAATTCTTGTTAATTGTTTTCATTTAGATGCTCCATCAATTGTTGATGAGTCATATAAATCTTTAGATATACCTTGTAAAACTCCAGTAATTAATAAGAACATATATGAATGTCCTAATCAAGTTTGAAGTAGAATTAAAAAAATACGGGCTTGTGTTTGTTGAGAAGTTCAACCACTTACTCCAATCCATTTATAAGTAAAGTTATTAAATTCAATACTTGATAGTAAAATAGCAAACACCATTATCATAATAAATGCAGGAACAGCTCAAGGTAAAATGTAAATTAATCTAAAAATACGTTTTCCTTTTAATCTTTCATTATTTACTAATAAAGCAAATAATGAACCAACAACAATAACTGATATAGTAGTAGCAATAACTCAAGTAAATGTTCAACCTATAACATATAAAAATGATGGGAAGTATTCTCCTCCAAAAATAGATTTAAAGTTATCAAAACCAACTCATTTAATAATTTGTCCTGGTCGTCCTGGGTCGTTTCCTTTTCCATAGTTAGTAAAGGCAATTAAAATAGTTGAAATGATTGGAACTAGTACTATAAACATAATTCCTATAATTGCTGGAATTGATAAAATATAAGGAATTCCATGTGATTTTAAGAATTTTCTAGTTTGACTAAAAGTACTTGCACGTGAACCTATTCGCATTTTTTTTGCATTATTTTTTGAATCCATTCACGTTGAAAAGATACTAATACAAATCCAAAAGGCAATTATTAATGAAATTATTCCTTCAATTAAATAAAAACGTCCATCACCATCAGGATTATCTGCTCCAAAATCAATTAGTCCTAATAAACCATTACCTCCAACATTACCAATACCAAAAGCATATGCTCCAAATATAGCAAATAGTGGTAATGTTAAAAACATCACTATTGCTTTTTTATATTGACCATTAATTAGTGGACCTACTCCTGGAATTCAACCAAATATAATACTTAATACTTGTTTTCAAACAGGATATTCAATTGGTAAGTTATTTTTAATATTTTCTATTTCTGAAGTGTATTCTAATCTATTTTTATTTTTTTCAACTTTGTAATTATGTTTTAAGTTTTTTCAATTATCTTTAGCTTTTTTAACAGCATTATCTGATTTAATTTCTTTAATATTTTGTTTATGTTCTAATTTAAGGTTTTTCTTTTCACTTTTTGTTGTAGCAAATTCTAATTGAGTTTTAAAATCTTCATTAGCTTGTATAATAACTTTTTTAGTTAATTCATCATGTTGCTTTTTATTTTTTAAAATTTCAACATAATCTTGTTTAGCTTTGTTAATTTTATCTATAAAATCATAATCTATTTGTTGTTTTTTAATTAAGAACTTTTCTTTAGCTTTAGCATTTAAACTAGCAACTTCTCAATCATAATTATATTCAATTCCTTGTTGATAGATTTCACTAGTTCTTTTAGCTTTTGTAATTGGATCTAAATTTTTAATTTCATTTAATTCTTGCTTAATCTTTTGACTAACAGCATTTTTTTTCTCTATAAAAGTAGTTGCGTTTTTATTGTGTGATTTGATATGAAATGTATAATCGTTAGTACTAAATAATAAACGTAATTCTTGTACTTTTCTTTTTGCAATCTTATAAGTAGTAGAAATAAATTTCTTTTTGTATTTATAAGTAAAATCATTTAAAAACTTTAGATAAGCTACATAATAACTATTAGCTTTTGTTTTTAAGTTTTTAATTTCTTGATTTCTTGCATCATAAATAATTTGGCTTAATTGCAAACGTGCTTTGATTTTAAACATATCTTGAATATAATCTTCATCTTTATTAACAAAGTTTTGTTCAATAGCTTTAATATCAAATACAAATTTGTTATCAGCTGTTTTATTTAAATACATTGCAAAATTTTCTTTTAATTTAGCATACATATTGTTATGTATATTATTTTTAGCAAATTCTAAAAAGATCTTTGCAAGTTCTTTATTTGAAAAAGTATAAGAACTATTAGCTATATTTTTTTGAGTTTGATCTAATTCTTCAAATTCTTTTTCAAAATCAGAGTATTTAACTTTTTTTAATTCATTAAAAACTTCTTCTTTAGTTTTTAAGCTTTTATAAAACTCTATATGATTCATATTAACCTCACTTTCTAAAATCTATATTCTCTTTTTTTCATTTTTTGATAACGCAAACTTCTTTTTAGCTCATAAATATCTTTTATTATGAAATAAAAACTTATAATCACTAGTACAAATAAAACAATGCTGATTATGCTTGGATAAGTTATTTTTTTAGTTAATATTAGTTCTCCAAAAGCAAAACCAAATCAAATAACAAGCCATAGACCAATATAAACATAACCAACTGTTATTCTATTCATAGCTAATATTGTGTAAATTGCAAATATAATTACAAGTGCAACATTTAAAAGATATCTAATCATTCAAGTTTTTAAAAAATAAGCATGCGGATTTTTTAAAGCTTCTTTAGATAAATTTTGCTGTTTTACAACAATTAATCTGTAATCAATCAGCATTGCAGTACTTAACATTACTACAAATACTAAACAAATAGCTAAAATAAAATAAGCGTTGTATTTTTTAATATTTGTCTTGTGTCCAAAAGCTTGTTGAAAGTCCATTTGTACCTCTGTTTTAAAAACTACCAATTTTAAAATTGGTAGTATTATTAATTAATTAAATTATATTAAACTAATATTATTAGTGGAATTTGTATTGAGCTTTTTCTTTCTTATAAGTTGATCTAAAAATTTCTGAGAATTTTTGTTTCATTCCTTCATTTTGTTTTTTATTAAAAGTTGAACCAAACGCAGTTCCATAAACTCCTCAATAAATACCAAACAACTCATTATCAGCTCTTGGTGCTACATCGGCATCTTTTCCAGTTTTTTCATAACCTTTAACAATGCTTTCATAAGCTTGACCAATTATTTTTCTGTTTTCTTTTTCAGCTTCTAATTCTTCTTTTGTTTTTTTAACACCTTTTTCATTTAACTCTGGGATATTTATTCCCTCTTTTAATTCTTTAACTAAATTATCAGCAACGTCTTTATAAGCACTAATTTTTCCATCAACAAATGCCATTTCAGTAGCATATTCTTTTTTAGAAATTTCTTTTATAAATTCAAGAGCTGCTGAGGTTTTATCCATTTCTTCACCTTTATTATTTTTTAATTTTGTGTTTGAAATAGATGATTTAATACCTCAACCATATCCTCCAGCAAATCCAGTTAGTTTACTATCACCATTAAAAGTAATATCTCCAATTGAAGCAAATCCAAACTTAGCATTCTTGTTTTTAACAGCTTTTTTCATAGTTTCAAGTTTTGAACTAACTTCTCAAGGACCAACTAAAGTCATTGCAGTTGTTCCATCTCTTAAAGCATCATCTAAAATTTGACCAATTTGTCCGGCCGCACCACCATAAATTTGATTAATGTGTCCACCTAATGATTTAACATAATTAACTATAGTTTCAGTTGTTTTATCAAAGTCATTTTTAAATTTATCATTTTCTCAAATTGAATCAAAATCATCAATGTTTGTTGTGTTTATAGGTTTACCTTTTTTAACTCAAACCATTCCTAAAGATGATTTTTCATCCTTTTCAGCTGATATTTCATCAGATTTTTTATTTATAATAGAGTTTAATAACATACCTCCATGGAAAGAACCACCTGCATCAATATATGCTAATGGTGCACCTTTATGAATATCCGTAACATTTTCAACATCTTTAGGGTTTGCAAATTTATAGCTATTAGTTTGCGCATGATTTAATTTAATCAAGTTTTCAATATTTGCTTTTGGCTTATCTTTAAGTTTCCCATTAGATGGATCTTTTTCTCCATATTTTTCTAAAGTTTCATTTTTATTTAATTTTTCTACTTCAGAACCTACCAAATATGAATATTCTTTACCATCAGAACCCTTTTCTTTTTTAATTCCTAATCTGTCTTCATTAAAAATTCAAACCATATTTTCAATTGACATAGGAATCATTCCAAATTGACGTTTACCTTTAATATCTGTACCTATAGCTGTTTTTCAAGAATTTTCATTTTTAGTTATTTGAATTCCATCAACCCCTGCTTTATTTTCAACAACTTTTAATCCAAGACGTTCACTAGCTTCTTTATCGTCAGCTATACTCTTTTTAATATGTTCTGTTAAGTCTTTTAAAGTATTTTGATTTAAATATTGAGGGAAACGATCTAAAGGAACAGCAAAGACATCTGAAACTCCTTTATCTCTAACTCCCCTTAAATCAATTAATCCTTTTTCTGCAAAAATATCGATTTGTTTTAATTTAACTCTTCACTTATATCCTTGTTCTTCAAATTTTTTATTGACTTTATCAGCAGCTTTTTGATAAATTGGCATTCATTTATCATTTGCTTGAACAACTATATCTGTATTATTACGTGTTTTACATGCTAACACAGTTAAAGTAGACCCACCAACAACAACTAAACTAGTTAACATTGTTAATATTTTTTTCATAATTTATCATCTCTTTTAATAAGTTAATTTATCTCTATTGGAATATAATGCATAAAATATCTCGATTTTGCATTATTCATTTTTATTTTAATATTTATGAGAAATTCATTTTTAAACACTTGTTAAACAAAACCCATATCTTGTCTATACAACAATTGATTTTAGCTAAGTAAATAAGGGATTTTTTAAAATTTTACTAGTCTAAAAACCATTAAATTATTGCTCAAAATAAGATAAAAAAATTCAAGTTTTTATTACTTGAATTTTTGTATAAATTTTTTAAAAGTTTTATTTTATTAATTAATGGAACTTGTATTGTGATTTTTCTTTTTTATAAGTTGTTCTAAAAATATCAGCAAATTTCTCTTTCATTCCTTTATTTTGTTTTTTGTTAAATGTTGAACCAAAAGCAGTTGTATAAGCTTCTCAATAAATACCAAATAACTCATTATCAGCTCTTGGTGCTACATCAGCATCTTTTCCAGTTTTTTCATACCCATCAATAATACTTTGATAAGCTTCACCAATTATTTGTCTATTTTCTTTTTCAGCTTTGATTTCTTCAGCAGTTTTCTTAACACCTTTATCATTTAATTCTGGAATATTAATTCCTTCTTTTAGTTCTTTAACTAAAAAATCAGCAATATCACTATAAGCACTAATTTTTCCATCAACAAATGCCATTTCAGTAGCATATTCCTTTTTAGAAATTTCTTTTATAAACTCAATAGTTGCTGCTGTCTTATCCATTTCTTCACCTTTATTATTTTTTAGTTTTAGATTTAAAATAGATGATTTAATACCTCAACCATATCCACCAGCAAATCCAGTTAGTTTATTTTTACCTTTATTAAAACTAATATCTCCAATTGATGCAAATCCAAATTTATGTCCTTTATTTTTAGGAGCTTTTCTCATAGTTTCAAGTTTTGAACTAACTTCTCAAGGACCAACTAAAGTCATTGCTGTTGTTCCATCTCTTAAGGCATCATCTAAAATTTGATTAATTTGACCAGCTGCTCCTCCATAAATTTCAGTAATATGTCCACCTAATGATTTAACATAATCAACAATAGTTTGAGTTGTTTGATTAAAATCATCTTTAAACATATCATTTTCTCAGATTGAATCAAAATCATCAATATTTGTTGAATTTAATGATTTATTTTTATTAACTCAAACCATTCCTAAAGATGAATTATCAGCTTTTAATTTACTAATATCATCAGCTCTTTTATTTAAAATAGAATTTAAAAACATTCCACCTTGAAATGAAGCACCAGCATCAACAAATGCTAAAGGAGCACCTTTATTAACGTTTTCTTTATCTTCAATTTCATTTAGATTTTCAAATTTATAATCATTAGTTTGAGCTTTATTTAAAATAATTAAATTTTCAATACTTGCTTTTGGTTTTTCTGATAATTTTTTACCCACACCATCTTTTTCTTCATATTTTTCTAATTTATTTTTAACTTTTTCAAGTTCAGAACCAACTAAATATGCATATAGCTTATTATCATCGCCTTTTTCTTTTTTAATTCTTAATCTATTTTCATCAAATAATCAAATCATATTTTCAATAGACATAGGAATTATTCCATATAAACGATTACCTTTTAAATCACTACCTAGAACTGATTTTCAAGTATTAACATTTTTTTCTAATTTAATAGCATCAACTCCAGATTTACTATTATCGATTTTTATTCCAAAACGATCTTCATCTTCTTTTGTTTTTATTAAATCTTTTTTAATATATTCAGTTAAATCTTTTAAAGTATTTTGATTTATATACTGAGGGTAGCGATCTAGTGGAATTGCAAAAATATCTGAAATTCCTTTATCTCTAACTCCTCTTCCATCAATTAATTTTTTTTCATCAAATAACCCAATTTCTTTTAATTTAACTCTTCACTTATATCCTTGTTCTTCAAATTTTTTATTTACCTTATTAGCAGCTTGTTGATAAATTGGAACTCATTTATCATTTGCTTGAACAACTATATCAGTGTTGTTAGTTGTTTTACATGCTAACACTGTTAAAGCAGATCCACCAACAACTACTAAACTAGTTAGCATTGTTAATATTTTTTTCATAATTTATCATCTCTTTTAAAGTTTTAATTTATCTCATTTGTGTATATAATGCATATGATTTTTTCATATAGTCACTATTCATTTTTATTTTATTCTTTATACTAATTTCTTTGTAAAAGCATATCTAACAAACTTGCTATCTTGTCTATACAATAATTAGCATTAATTGATAAATAAACCTATACAATATATAAAAAAGAATTAATATTAATTAGGTATATTAGTTTTTAAAAAGGAGAGATGATGGTAAATATAGAGCGTGCAGCTATTTTACATATACCAAAATCTAATATGGCCTATTGTTATGATAAAGACAGAATTCATATCGTTTTAAGAGCTAAAAAAAATAACTTAAAAGAAGTGATTTTTCATTGCAGTGAGCCTTTTGAACCAAAAGTTGTAGTTGAAACAAATAACTATGATTTAAACTTAGAAAAAACAGCTATGAGAAAGGTTGGATCAACTGAAATTTATGATTATTGATTTATTTCAGTTAAACCACCATTTAAACGTTTATCTTATTATTTTGAACTAGCTAGTGAAAATGAAAGAATCTATTATAGTCAAAAAGGATTTTATCCACTTGAAAAAATAAAAATTGCACAAGCTAGTCAGTTTAGTTTTCCTTGAATGAATGAAATTGATATTTTTGATGTTCCAACTTGAGTAAAAGACACAATTTGATATCAAATTTTTCCAGAAAGATTTGCTAATGGAAATCCTGAAATTTCACCAAAAAATGTTTTAGCTTGAAATTCAGATGCTCCAGCTGCAGATAATTTTTTTGGAGGAGATCTACAAGGAATTATTGATCATTTAGATCATTTAGTTGAACTTGGTGTTAATGGATTATATTTATGTCCAATTTTTAAAGCAAGAACAAATCATAAATATGATACTATTGACTATTTTGAAATTGATCCACATTTTGGAGATAAAAAAACTTTTAAAAAGCTAGTTGAAGAATGTCATAAAAGAAATATTAAAGTAATGCTAGATGCTGTGTTTAATCATTTTGGATATTGACATCCTTACTGACAAGATGTTTTAAAAAACCAAGAAAAATCAAAATATAAAGATTGATTCTATATTAACAAATTTCCTGTACAAAAATTAGATGAAAATCTAACTGAAAATACTAGTTTAGATTTAAACTATTACACATTTGCATTTACTGGATATATGCCAAAAGTAAATACAAGTAACCCTGAAGTTAAAAAATACCTTTTAGAAGTTGCTAGATATTGAGTTGAAGAATTTGATATTGATGCATGAAGATTAGATGTTGCTAATGAAATTGATCATCATTTTTGAAGAGAATTTAGACAAGTTGTAAATCAAAAAAAACGTACTTATATTCTTGGAGAAGTTTGAAGTGATTCTAATCCTTGATTAAAAGGTGATCAGTTTGATGGAGTTATGAACTATGTTCTAACAAGACAAATTATTGATTTTGTAGCAACTAGAGAAATTGATGTTAGAAGATTTAAAAATCGTGTTACAAACGTTATCTTTTTATATCAAAAAAACATTTGACCTGGAATGTTTAACTGTTTAGCAAGTCATGATACAGCTAGATTATTAACATTATGTGAAAATGATCCAAATAGATTAAAATTAGCTTATTCTATTTTATTTACTTTATCTGGTTCTCCAAGTATTTATTATGGTGATGAAATTGGATTAGATGGTGCTCATGATCCAGGTTGTAGAAAATGTATGATTTGAGATAAATCTCAATGAAATTTAGATATTTTTAATCATTTAAAAAATCTAATTAAAGTAAGAAAAGCTCATCCAACTATTGGATCTTATGGATTTTTAGAATTTAAATCATATGATGAAGAAAAACAATATTTAGAATATATTAAAACTGATACTAAAACTCATTATTTAATCTTAGTTAATAATAGTGATAATCAAATAGAAGTTGAGCATGCTGATTTAATTAATAACACTGAATTATTAACTAATGAAAAACAAACTAGTTCTAAAGTTGTTTTAAAACCATTATCTATGAAAATATTTAAACTAAATTAAGCATCTTAGATGCTTTTTTTAGTTGTATGCACAATATTTTTTAATTACTAAATAATAATATTTATTATTATTTAAAACTTAATTTAGAATTTTTATGTAATTAATTGCAAGGAGAGTTATGAAAGTAATAGATAGAGTTGCTATTCATCACCAACAAAGATCTAATATGGCATATTGTTATGATAAAGACTATATTCATATTATTTTAAGAACAAAAAAAGATGATTTAAAAAAAGTAATTATTCATCATGGAGATCCTTTTTTACGTGGACATTATTTATTAGGTAATGATTATATTGACTTAAAACCAAAAGAAATGACTAAAAGTGGATCAACTAAGTTATATGATTATTGATTTGTTGAAGTAAAACCCGAATTTAAACGCCTAACTTATTTTTTTGAATTATTTGGAATAGAAGATGATCATTGTTATTTTGGTGAAAAAGGCTTTTATGAAACTGATGATTTTAAAATGATAAATACTGGAGGTTGAGGGTTTAATTATGCTTGAATGAATCCAAATGATGTTTATCAAGCTCCAGATTGAATAAATGATACTATTTGATATCAAATTTTTCCAGAAAGATTTGCTAATGGAAATAAAAATAACGATCCAAAAAACACTTTAGCTTGAAATTCTACTGATCCTAGTTTTGATTCTTATTTTGGAGGAGATCTACAAGGAATTATTGATCATTTAGATCATTTAGTTGAACTTGGTGTTAATGGATTATATTTATGTCCAATTTTTAAAGCAAAAAGCAATCATAAATATGACACAATAGATTATTTACAAATCGATCCTAACTTTGGAGATAAAAAAACTTTTAAAAAACTAGTTGAAGAATGCCATAAAAGAAATATTAAGATTATGTTAGATGCTGTATTTAATCACGCTGGGTATTGAAACAAATTCTGACAAGATGTTTTAAAAAACCAAGAAAACTCAAAATATAAAGACTGATTTTATATAAATAAATTCCCTTTACAAGAACAAATAGTTGATAAAAATAATAACAAAAAAACAGTTAATAATTACTATACTTTTGCATTTCATGAAGTAATGCCAAAAATTAATACAACTAATAAAGAAGCTAAAAAATACTTATTAAAAGTTGCTAATTATTGAATTAAAGAATTTGATATTGATGCTTGAAGATTAGATGCAGCAAATGAAGTTGATCATGAGTTTTGAAGAGATTTTAGAAAAACAGTTAATAAAAATAAATCAATTTATATACTTGGTGAAATTTGAGGTTATGCTCATCCTTGGCTAAAAGGAGATCAATTTGATGGAGTAACTAATTATATGATTACAAGTCCAATTTGTGAACTTGTAACAAAAACAATTAAACCATCTAAGTTTAACGACAAAACTACTGAAGTTTTAAATAATTATCCTAGAAATGTTTTTAAAGGAATGCTAAATTGCTTAACAAGCCATGATACTACTAGATTATTAACTTTATGTAATAATGATATAAGAAAGTTTAAACTAGCTTATTCACTAGTATTTATGTTAGCTGGATCACCAAGTATTTATTATGGTGATGAAATTGGGTTAGATGGAGCTCATGATCCTTTAAATAGAAAATGTATGAACTGAAACAAAGATCAGTGAAATCATGAAATCTTTAATTATTTAAAAAAACTAATTCAAATTAGAAAAGAAAATCCAGTTTTAGGATCTTATGGAACTTTAAAATACACATTAATTAATGATGATAAAAACTATTTAGAATTTATTAAATATGATGATAATAATACTTATTTAATTTTAGTTAATAATAGTGATGATAAATTAGAAATTAAAAAAGAAGAATTAGTTAATAATATTGATTTAATTTCAAATCAAATTCAAACTAATAAAACTATTAGTTTAGATCCAATTTCTATGAAAGTGTTTAAAATAAAATAATGAAATTTAAAGGTGTTATTTTTGATTTAGATGGAGTAATTACAGATACTGCACCATTACATTTTTTAGCATGATCTCAAGCTGTTAAAACTATTGGAATTAGTAGTTTAGATAAATCTTTTTTAGATAAATTAAGAGGAATTAGCAGAAAAGAATCATTAAAAATAATTTTAGATTTTTATAATCTAAAATTAACTACTAATCAATTTAATAACTTATTAGAGCAAAAAAATTTACTATATAAAAAGACATTACAAAGTATTGATAAAAGTTGAATATTACCTGGAATAATTGATTTTACTAAAGATTTAAAAAAGCATAATATTAAAATTTGTTTAGGTAGTTCTAGTTTTAATGCAAAAGATATTTTAACTAAATTAGAACTAATTAATGATTTTGATTATTTAGTTAACCCAAATGAAATTAAAAACTCAAAACCAGCTAGTGATATCTTTTTAAAAGCTAGTGAATTATTGGGTTTAGATGTAAAAGAGTGTGTTGTTATTGAAGATGCCATTGCTGGAGTTAAAGCAAGTCATAATGCTAGTATTTTTTGCATAGGTATTAATGTTGATGCTGATATTAGATTAGAATCAACAGCTGATTTATCAATTAATTTATTAAAATAAACTTATATTTATTGAAAGAACTCTAGTTTTTTAACTAGAGTTTTTATATCTTGATAAAGTTATATTGTTATGTTATATTATTATGTTGCAATATAAAATAAGGAAAAAATATGAGAAAGTTTAACAAATTATTTTTAGCATTTTTACCAATTTCAAGTCTTAGTGTTTTTAGTGTAGTTTCATGTACAACAAATAATAAAAATAATAAACCAGATAAAATTCCACAACTACCAAATAGTAAAAAACCAGATAATAGACCTGAATCAGCTAACAAAACAGAAAATAAAAAGCCAACTGAAGGTTGAAATAGTGAAAAACAACCAGAAATTGAATCTATTCCTGGTGACCCAGAAACTGTACCAGATAATTCTAATAATCCTAAACCACCTGAAAATAATGATAATTCAGATTCAAATAATAATTATAATAATCCAAATAATGAAGAACCACAATCAGATGAACAAAATGATTCTAAAAATAGAGTTGATTTCCTAGATATAGAAAAAATAAATAAAAAAATAGACTTTAAATACATTACAACCTACAATAATAAAACTGCAAATGCTGCTTGAGTTCAAATAAAAAGTAGGGGGCAAAATATATTTAAAGAGATTATATTCAATAAAAATAAAGAAATTTTAGAGACATATCAAATTGAATTTGATAGTGAGTCTTTGCCTGAAATAATTGATGAAAAAGGAATAATTAACAAAGTTAAAATTAAGTTCACTAAATTTAATGAGTCTGAAATTTTTATATTCAGTTTTATTGGTTTTAAAGAAGAAGCTAAAAGTGAAAAAGACAACAAAAGTAAAAAGAATGGATACATAAAGGTCAAGGATAAAATAAATGAAAAAATAAAAGGCTTATATCCTTCTCTTGTTGCTTATATGCTTTTATATGTAGAGGATCAAAATAAATATAACAAAGACATAAAACAATCTGGCAATGTCATTAATTTCCAAGATCTAGAAAATAAAAATGATTCTTTATTTAGTAATGATTTTCCTGGGTTTAGCATTGGAACAAAAGAATTATTGTTTGAATACAAAGAAGAGTATAGACAAATTTATAAGGACGAAATAATAAGTGCTGCATATGATGATCTTAATGGAATATTGCAACTAGAAGTACAGATTAGAAATACTGATGATCATACAAACGATAAAGGCGATCCATTAATAACTAAAAAATTTAAATTAGAAGGATTTAGAAAAGTTGATATAAAAAATGAAAATAACAACGTAATTTTTGTAGATTTATTAAAAAATGATTTCAAAGAAATATTAAATAAGAGAAGTCTTAAAAAAATAGTCCAACAATTTATTACATATGGTGCATATAACAAAAAAATAGGTCTAGGCAATTCTAATCAAACTAGAATTAAAAATGAATTATTTAAAAAACTAATAGTAAATATAAACGATAAAAGTAATATTTATAGAACAACTCAAACACTAAGTCTAGATAGAAATAATGAAAAAAAATATAAATCTATACTTGGCTTAAAAAATAATATGTCTTTATATCCTTTTCATACAAGAGTCAATAAAGATTCAATTAAAAATATTTATTTAACAATAACAAATGAGAATGGAATAAAGGAAGCAAAAATTGAATTTGAACTTTACTTATCTGTATACGCATCAACTTTTACTGATTTGACCGATAATACTTATGATAGCGAAAAAGATATTAAACTAACAATCACTCAAACCGCACAAATTAATTAATAATTAAAAATAAGAGACTTTAGTCTCTTATTTTTTTAAACTTCTTTTCCTTCTAATAATAAATTTAAATAATGACCTAAACCACCTTCATCATTAGTATAATGAGTAATACCTTTAGCTATGAATTTTAAATTATTTACACCATTTTTCATAGCAATTGAACAACCAACTGTTTTTAACATTTCATAGTCATTTAATTGATCTCCAAATGCTATTACATCTCTTATATCTTTATTATAATATTGAGCTAAAAAAATACTTGCAAAACCTTTATCAGCATTTTTATTAGTTAAAGTAATTACTGGTTTTGTTTTACTTGTAACTATTCCATATAAAATATCACTTTGAATTTTAATTGCATCTTGATATTTTGTTAAAATTCTAATTACTTCATCTTTAGATTCATTTGATTTTAATTTTAGAACTAAATTATTACTTGGTGATTTTCAATCTGTATATGGAGAAGCTTTAATAAATATAAAGTCTTTTGAATTTTCAACTTTATTTAGATGAAAAAAATCTTCTAATTCTTTATCAGTTTTTCATAATAAAGACTTATCATAATATTCAATTAAAATATTTTCAACATTATTTTTAATAATAGGTTCATTAATAATTTGCATAATAATTTCATAATTAATAGGTAAAACTACTCTTTTCATTAACTTACTATTAGGATCATGAATGTGTGCACCATCAAAGTTAGCTAATAAAGTAGTTAAATTTAACTCTTTATAAATATGTTCAACTGCTCTAAAAGGTCTTCCTGTAACTATACAAACAATATGTCCGTTATTTTGAGCATCTAATATAGCTTTTTTAGTAATTTCATGAATTTGATCATTTTGATTAGTTAAAGTAGTTCCATCTAAATCTATTAAAATTAAGCGTTTTAAATTTAAGTCTTTTAACTTCATAATAAAACCTCTTATCTATAGTAATATCTTATTATTTATTTTAATTTATTATTTAAATAAGTAAAAATAACTAAAGTTTTTAATAATGGAGTTTTTAAATAATATATAAAAAATAGAATTAATAAAAAATGCAACTAATATCTAAAAAGATAAATTGAAATACTTTTTTAGTTTTTAATATTTATATATAAATGCACTAAAATATTAAATAAAAACTAAAACTTATGTTTTAAAAATCAATTAAAAAAATTAAAGCAGATTTTAAATAAATAACAAAAAGTGCAAAACCATTTTAAAATCTTTTAACACTTTTTATTAATTTAATATTTATATGTAAATACACTAAAATATTAAATGACTATTTTTTAAATGTTATTATTAAATTACAAGGAAAACAATAACTTATGCAAATTAATAGAGACTATTATTTAAATAAATTAATAAGTAAAAAGAATAATAATAAAATAAAAGTAATAACAGGAATAAGAAGAGTAGGTAAATCATACTTACTTTTTAATATTTATAAAAATTATTTATTATCAATAGGAGTTAAAGAAAATCAAATCATAACTTTAAAATTAGATAAATGAGAAAATATAAAATATAGAAAGCTTAATAACTTGTATAACTATATAAAACAACACACAAGTGAATTAAATAAAGTTTATTATGTTTTTATTGATGAAATTCAATATTGTGAAATTATAAAACAAGTAAACCAAAGTGGTTATGAACAAGTTTTAACCTTTGTTGATGTGATACTAAGTTTTTTTGATAATCCAAATATTGATTTATATATAACTGGAAGTAATTCAAAAATGTTATCTAGTGATATTCTTACAAATTTTAGAGGTAGATCTAGTCAGATAAAAGTTCATCCTTTAACTTTTAGTGAAATTAATACTTTTTTTAAAAATGGTGATGAGGCTTTGGATCATTATATCAATTATGGTGGTATGCCTGAAGTTTATTTAAATAAAACTATAGAAGAAAAAAAAGATTATTTAACTAATCAATTTCAAGAAATTTATTTAAAAGATATTAAAGAAAGATATAATGTGCAAAAAGATATTGTTGTTTTAGAAATACTTTTAAAATTTATTTCTTCAGTTATTGGCTCTTTTACTAATCCAACTAAACTGCAAAATAGATTTAAATCAGAAATGAAAACTGATATATCATCTAATACAATTTCTAATTATCTATCTTATTTTGAAAATAGCTTTATCTTATCACATATAGAACGTTATGACATTAAAGGAAATAGACATTTTTCATCAATTAATAAATACTATTTTACTGATATTGGTTTAAGAAATGCTTGTATTAATTTTAGACAAATAGAAAAAAATCATATTATAGAAAATATTGTTTATAACGAACTTATTAAAAGAGATTATAGTGTTTATGTTGGTGCTGTTGAACAACAAATAAAAATTAATAATAAAAGAACAACAAAGCAACTAGAAGTTGATTTTGTAGTTGAAATGGCAAATAAAAGATATTACATTCAATTTGCTATGAATGTTTATACTAAAGAAAAAAAAGATCAAGAAACTAATTCTTTGTTAAAAATTAAAGATAACTTTAAAAAAATAATAATTGTTTATGATGATATTGAACCTAAATATGATGATAATGGAATCTTATATTTAGGACTTAAGCAATTTTTATTAGATCCTAAGATAATAGATTTTTAATAAAAATAATCTAAAATAATAAAATAAAAGGATTATCTTTTGTACAATTCAGAAAACAATCCAATTATAATATTTATATTTTTTAGTATGTGTTTGTAATGCTAATTTCTATTCCTTAAAAATACACCTTTTTTCCCCCGAACCCCATATTCCGGACTAAAAATCCAGGAAATGGGGTTTTTATATGTCCAAATTAGATTTAGAAAAAAAGTTAAAAATTGTTAAAGAAGCTAAAAAACTTAATGTAAAAAGGAGCACTTATTTAGCAAATAAGTATAATATTTCAGATTCAACTGTAAAAAATTTAATTAATGGATTTGAAGCATTCGGAATTGAAGGACTTATTAATAAGGATAAAAAACCTTATTATAGTCCAAAATTAAAACTCAAAATTGTATTATATAAACTTAAAACTAATCAGTCTTATGATGAAATTGCAAGAAAATTTAATATTGTTTATTCATCAACTATAGCTGGATGATTTAAAAAGTATAAAGAATATGGATTTTTAGGGTTAAATAATAATATAGGGAGACCTAAGAAAAATATGAAAAACCCTAATAAAAAACCAACTAAAATAAAGAAATCTCAAGTAGAAATTAACAATGAACAACAGATTAAGGAATTAAAAGAACAAGTTGAATACTATAAGTTGGAGGCTGAATTCTGAAAAAAGTTCCACACCTTGTTGACAAAACAAAAATCAACAAGGAAAAAACAAAAGTAGTTTTAGAATTACTAAAAACACACAAAAAAGTTAAAATTTCTATTCTCTTAAAAATAGCCAAGCTGCCTAAATCTTCTTTTTATGAATGAAAACATAAGTTAGAAAATACAATAGATAAAAACAAAGAATTAAAGGAAATGATTGTTGATATTTTTAACAAATCATTTGAAACATATGGGTATAGAAGGCTAAAAATAGCTTTAGAATCAAAAGGATATATTGTTAATCACAAAAAAATTTTAAGGTTAACTAAAGAGCTTGGTGTTCAGTGTATCAAATTTAGAACAAAAAATGGAAGATATAGTTCTTATAAAGGAACTGTTGGAAAAATTGCAGATAATGTTTTAAAAAGAAATTTTCATTCTTTACAAGAAAACAAAGTTTGATGCACTGATGTAACAGAGTTTAAAGTTAATGGTCAAAAGTTATATTTATCACCAATTATTGATCTTTACAATGATGAAATTATTTTGTATTCGATTCAAACTAATCCTAACTTAAACTTAACAAATTCAATGCTAGAAAAAGCACTTAAAAAGGTTAAAAATACAAATGGTTTGTTAATTCACTCTGATCAGGGATTTCATTATCAACACATTAGCTGAGTTAAAAAACTAGAAGAAAATAACATAACACAAAGTATGTCTAGAAAAGGTAATTGCTTAGATAATGCTATTATAGAAAACTTCTTTGGTTTATTAAAACAAGAAATTTATTATGGTGAAAAATATAATTCAGTAGAAGAGTTAACTAAAAGGATTCATAAATATATTTATTGATATAACAACATAAGAATAAAAGAAAAATTAAAAGGATTGTCTCCTGTACAATTCAGAAAACAATCCTGTTATAATATTGAAAAATTTTAGTCCGTGTTTATGGTAGCGGGGGGTTTGGTGTATTTTTTTATAGTTTTATTATTTAGTTTTTCTTTTTATTAAAGAATATGTTAATCAATCTAAACTAGATATTAAAAATCCTGAGCCTAAAACAGCTAATAAAATAATGTATTTATTATATTAAGAAATTTATCATTTTTGCCACTATAGGTTTAAAATATCAATAATATTGTCAGTATATTTCTTTTCACTTGTATAGTGTCATTTTTTAGTTATACCATCTAAATACTTATTAGCTGAACTTAATCTTTCCATTATTTGATTAAACGAGAATCTCTCTGTTAATCCTTTTTCTTCAAATTCTTTTTTCATTCTTGAAGTGATTATAGAACTTATTAAGTTTATAAATTCAGTAGCAATTACACTTGTGTTTTGCTGTACTCTTACAAAATCCAGTTCAACAATGTTTTTATAGAAGTTGAAAAATTCTTCAATTTCTCATCTTGTTTTGTAAAGATCATATATTTGTTTTAAAGATAAATCTTCGTTGGAAATAAAAGTAATTGTTCCAAAAAGATTTTCTTTTTCTTGTAAAAGTTCGTTATTAAAACTTTGTTCACGATTAACTTTATCTAAATAAACTCTTCTTTCTTGGCTGTAGTCATTTGTGCTTTTAAATGAATATAAAGATTCGTCTTGATCTAGTTTTGCTTTTTTACATAAAATAATATCTTCATCAGAATTGAAAGTCATTTCATATTTAGATAACTCTAAAGCTTTGATTCTTTTATCGTTTCTTTTAATAGGGAAAAGATTTTTAACATTTTTCTTTTGAGTATTTAATTTATCTAAACTTTCTTTAGAAAGAATTCCTTTATCTCCCATGATTAAGCAATTATTTAGTGAAAATTCATCAATAAATCTATTGAACGCCATTGTATCTAGTGTGTTTCCTTGAAAAACCTTACTTGCAATGGGTTCTTTTTTGTTTAGGTCAAAAGCATATAGAACAGAAATGTTTTGCACCCCTTTAGTTCTAGCTTTTCACGATCATTTTGTAAAATCAGAACTTTTAGAACTACATTTTTTTAACATACCATCAATTACAATAGTAGATCCAGGAGAAACAGTATCGATTCTATTTTGAATGAATTGTTTGATGTATTTGTAGTTATATCCTAACTTTTCTAAAAACCTTGAAATGTTACTAGATGAAAGTCCTATACCTGGAAATTGTTCAGAGAAAAATGAACATTGATATTTTCTATTAATTTCTCGATTAGTGATATTTCCATAAGTTGCTCTAATAATTGCTATTGCATAAATTATTTTTGCATCTGAAGGATTATAAACTTTGCAAAGATTTTCAAATACATCTTTTGATAATTTATAAGCAATTTCAGTTCTTCCGAATTGTTTTATGTCACACAAAGCAAAGTTAAGTCTACTTGTTTTAATTTCTACATATTCAAAGTTTATTATTTCACCGATTTTACCCAGTTCTACAGGAACAGATTTTCCATTTTTTCAAACACTTGTTCTTTTAATAACATCATATCTATTTCCGTTTTTCTTTACTCTTGTATTTTTTGGTCTTTCGACAGCTAATATCTCTTTTGGTATAGGCATTTTCCTTCTCCTTATGTAGTGCTTTAGTCACTATAATTGTATTATATTTTTCGTTCTTTTTCTATAGTTTTTAGCTGTTTTTTATATATTTTTTTCTATAAAAATCCTAGGTTTTATCGATATTTTGACAAAATAGGCAAAAAAAATAGCATTTCAGCTATTTTTCATATATTCCTATAGTGGTTTTAACGGAAAGTTCTTAATATGATCATTGTTTCCCTTATTTCTATTTGTTAGTAGATCAAGTTTTATATTGCTTTTAAAAATAGTTGGTTTTAAAGAAAAATCAATATCATAAGATGAGTAATAAGTTTTATTTTCATAAAAATTTCAATGGTGTTTTTGAAAATCTCAAGTTTTACTTGTTGCTGGGTTTTCTATAATTCATATCTTAGGTTTAAAAGTTTGAATTATATGAATAGTAGCTCCTATTGTACTAATTCCTAATATTCTTCCCACTTCTTTTTGTAAAAACAATCTTCTTTTAACTGGATGAGCAGTTTTATTATATTCATCGTAATATTTTTTATTTCTTACTTTTCAAATCGAAGTATCATCTTCAACTTTTTCTGAAGTAGTAGTTATTTTAGAAAGCATCTTACCACCACAATCAGCTCCACTTCAACTTTCACACGGTGGAGAAGCTAAGATAATATCTGGTTTTTCTAATTGCTTTAATTGATTTATTAAATTAAAGTTAAGTAATGATAAATCAATTTGTTTATATTTATAATTTTCTGATTCTTTGAATTTTATTTTACTAGGATCATTGATACCAATTGAATAGACTATAAATTCCTTATCAAAGTATTTTTTAATTGCTTTTTGATAACTACTTTCAGCATCATCATATAAAGCTCATACTACATATTACATATTGAAATATTGGTTTTTCATTTGATAGAGAATTTTTGCTATTACCTATTTTATTGTGCATAGCAAAAACCTCCATATTACCTATAGAGTTAATGATATATATATGCAAGCGATCAGCATAAAATGGTAAAATTTAGTTCTGTTATCAACTCCAATTTTATAATTATCTATCTAAAAAATTCAAATTTAAAAAACTAAGCAAATAAAAATTCCCTTGATTATTTAAAAACCTAAGGGAATTTTTAAATTCTATAATTATTGTTTATGTATTTTTATATAGTCTTCAATATTAAATTGTAAAGTTCTAGGATCTCTTAATTTATAAATTAAGTTAGGATCAGCATAACCTTCTTCAATTTCTCATTTATTTAAATTAGCAGCAGGAGCATAATCTCTTAGTTCATTTGATATTTCTTTTTGTGGATTTTTTCTTTTACCTGTTATTGGATCAGTTTCATATACTTTAAAATTAATACCTGGTTTTAATTGTTTAGTTTTTTTATCTTTAGTTCATAAAAAGTCAAATGAACCATGAACACCAATGTTTCCTAAATTTGAATATGAATGTTCTGAGGTTTTATATTTACTTAATCTATCTTTGCTTAAAAATTTATTTGTCGCTTTTAAATTGAAATAGTTTTTTGTTAAATAATGTGTTCTATTTGTATATAAGTTAACATGAGCATGACTCATTCATCCACCATTAGTTGATTCACTTCCTAAATAACCTATAATTTCACCTTTTTTAACTTTAGTTGGTCTATCTGGAGTAAGTGTTGGAACAACTTGAATTGTTCTTTTATTTCCTCTATTTAATATTGTTCCACTTCTACTTATATGTCCTAGTTCTACAGTTTTAGCTTGCCAACCTAATTTTGGATTATTTAAAGTTCTTGATGCATCTAAATGTAAAAATGACATAAAAATATAATCAGAATTATTATTCAAATAAATTTCTTTTTGTTTTGGAGATCAATTTAATGAACTAACAGGAATTTTAAGAACCATTACAGTTCCTACTCCTTCTCTTGGTCTTGTTGTAGTAAATTCATAGGCAGCAATAACTTCTCCATCATATGGCATTAATACTTCTTGATGATCATTTGCAATATAATCTTCACCAATATGCATATATGATGGTGTTTTTACTTTTTCATCATAAAATGCTCTAGAAATACCATAACCTCCAGAAAATAACTCAGAATTAAAACTTCCAAAAAATGACTTATCAATACTTGGTAATATTGTTGCATCTAATCTTTCTGTTGCAAAACTTGGAGCTTTTATGTGTTGTTTTGTAAACTGATTTGTAAACAATAAACTATAATTTCCAACTCCAATATTTTTTACAAGTTTAAAAGAACTAGAATCTAAAAGTTTTAAGTTTAATTCAATACTTGCATTTCTAAAATCTTTACTTGTAATTTTATCAATACTAATATCTTTAATTTGATCACCATAAGTTTTAACTATTAAATTACTTTTATCTAAACTAGATAAATCAGTGTTATTTTCAGTATTTGCAATTGTATTAACTTTAACTAAATCAGTTAATTTTAATTTTTTTCAAAAACTATCATTTCAATCAAAACTAAATTTAGAAAATAAATAAAAGCCAGCTTGGAAATTCTCTTTTACAGTTTCTTTTTTATTATTAACACCAACTCTTATTTTTAAATTACCTTGATTTTGTTTTAAATTAGCATCTTTAAAATCAACATCTTCTAAAGTTAATTTAAATTCAAAGTTTTGATATTTTTTTTCAATTTCTTTAAATTTAGATTCATCAACAGTAAACATTTCTTTTAATTGTTTTGAATCTAAATCATGAATTCATCATTTCTCTAATAAGTGTCCTCTTTTAACTTTATTATTATTTAAAGTAACTTTTAAATCACTAGGTCTAAGTGTTTTTAATTCTTCAAAAGCCTTTTTAAGTTCTTCTTGTTGTTTAACAACTTCTTCTAAGTTTTTAATTTTAGTTTGCTGTTTTTCTTTTTCATTACCTGTTTTTAACAACTCTAGTTCACTTTTAGCTTTTGAAATAGCATCTTTAACATACACTTCAATAGTATATTCACTATATAAACCTTGTTGATATTTGGCTTTATTATGTGAAGTTAAATTAAGTCTTACTCTAATAGGAAAAACAATGTTAAAACTATTATTTACATCTCTTCTAACATTATTATAATCAATACTAAAAGATAAACGGTTAATTAAATTATCACTATAATGTAATTTATCTTTAAGAATCTTTTTAAATTCTTGTTGATTAAATTCCATATATTTAGTCATATAATTATCTAACATCATATCTTCAAATAAAACAGTTTTACTTGAAGCACCATCTATTTTATAGACAATTAAATTATCAATTTGATTATTAGTAAAATATTCATTAATTTCAGATAAAATGTTGATTTGATTATTAGTTTCAAATCTTAATAAATTATTATTATTGAATTTAGTTTTATTATTTAAATTTAAAAATATTTCTGAATTTTGATTAGTAGTATTTCTATTAGTACAACTAACAACTGTAATTATTGGAGCTGTTGATAAAATAGTTATAAAAGAAAATAACAAACACTTTTTAAATTTCAAATTTTTAAAAGATCAATTTCTCATATATCTCCTTATTAAGAAACACTAATATATACTCCAGATGCCATTTTTATTAATATTGCAAAAAATGCTAGAATCATTGGAATAATAATAGTTAATATTACAACTATAAAAAACTTAATTAAATCTTTATAATAAGTTGATTGTTGTTTTAGTTGCTTTGATAATTTCAAATAACTAATAGTTTTCAAAATAATATTTATTAAAGAAAAAAATAAATGAAAACAAAAGAAATTTACAAATGATGAAGCAAAAATAATTACTCCAACAACTAGTCCTTCAATTAGTTTTATTTGAAAATCATTAGTTTTATAAAATGCTGTATTTGTCATACTTATTAAAGGTAATAACAGCATTAACATCATAATAAAAGCAATTTCTTTTATTGTGTATCATTTTAAAGACAACTTATCATCAAAACTAACAATCATACTAATTTTTAAATGATTAATATTATTTTCTAAACCGGTTTGATTAATTTTTTTAATTAAAAAAAATAATCCAACAAACAAACTAAGCCCTAAAAATCCACCAATTAATTGACCAGTTAGAATATATGGTATTCCTTTTCATAAAAGAGAGCCAATTAAAGTATTTGAGCTATTTAAAACTTGTCCACTATTTGCTAAACCCTTTAAAACACTTAAATAAAAAACACTTAAAGGATTTAAAAATGGATAAACACTAGTTTGTGAGGCTATACTTGAAAAAGCTCAAGGCAAATAAAAAGCTAATAGAGTTGCTATAGTATAACCTGATGATAAAAAGATTTTATTATCTTGCTTTTTTAAAATTACAGCAAATAATTTTCATAAAAAAACTAAAAATATTAATGTTGCTACACTTAATATTTCAAAACTAAAAACAGTTGAGTTAAAAAATGTTCTTAACGCATTTCCTGGCTGATTTGTCATTTATTTATCTCCTAAATAAAAATATGTTTAAACATAAAAAATTTTATTGAAGCAACAATAAAATTTTTTTCTAGGTTATAGTTTATTAAAATATCTAGTTATTTTCTGATTTTTTTATTAAGATATCTAGCAATTAGATTTATTGTTAATATTGCAAATGTTGCAATTCATACATAACTCATAGCTAATCTTGGATAAAATGCTTTTGTATCTAAATACTTAGTAATTAAATGTCCAATATATAATTTATCACTAGCTAAAATATAATAAGTAATTGATGCTCTAAATATTAATTCAAAATAAAAAATTGATAATGAGATAAATTCAATTTTAATTGCGGGCAAGACATACTTTAAAAATATTTGATTATTACTATATCCTTGGATTTTTAAATTATTAATGATTTGGATATTTAAATTATCAACTACTTCAACTAATTGTTTTGCTTTACTTGATGCTTGATGTAAACTTACAACAATAATTACTAGTGTTAAAACATTATTAAATATTGGATGAAAAACATAAAAATAAACTATAGTTGGAATTAATCTAATTAAAACATTTAAACTTCTACAAATAATTACAATAAATAAATTATTTAATCTTATTGATTGTAATCTAATACCTATAATTGCAATAATTATGCAAATAAACATAGCAACAATTGTAAACTGTAGTGAATTTCAAATTAAAAGAATTGGGTTATTTTCAATATGTTTGTTAAAAATACTAAAACTAGCAAAGTTTGGGTTTAACAAATTATTAAAAAATGATTTAACATAATCTAAATTAAAGATATAAATTGGAATATTAATAAAAGTGATAATACTTATAATAGTTAAACTAGTAAATATTAAACTAATAACAATTTTATTAACATTTAGTTTTTTAGATAAACGCGTATAGTATTCTAATTTAGTTTCATTTTTTTGTTTATAAACTTTAGATCTAGCTTCAACTAAGTATTTTTTAAATAAATAGTTTAATAATTCTAAAACTAAAATAAAACTCATTAATACTAATAAAGGTATACCTAGCTGATTAAAATTTGCAGTGTTTTCGCTTCCATAAACTATTAATCTACCTATTCCAGGTAAACTTAAAGCTGCTAGAATTGAAGCTCATCTAATGTTTGATTCAAATGAAAAAATAAATAATGCAATTACTCTATTTTTTATTCTTGGATAAATTTCTTTAAAAAAAGCTTTAAACTTTGAATTACCTTGACTTATTGAAACATAATATGGATGTAAATCAAATGAATTTAACATATCAATATAGTATTTATGTAATCATAATCAAGTAAATCAAATATAAACTAATAATAAACTTAAATCGTTTCTAAAAGTTGAAGTTATCAGAGTAATAAAAATCAATTCAGGCGTACTTCTTAAAATTAAAATAACAGCACTTAATAAATAAGATAAAAATTTATTATTAACTTTACTAAATGATAAAAAACTAGTAATAACAGCTAATATAAAACCTATAAATGTTCCAGTTAAGGCTAGTTTAATTGTTACTCATAACAAACTAAGCGTATCTAAAAATAAGTTAGTATATTCATTTGAAATATAACTAGTATCTAAAAAGTTTTTATTTTCAAAACTAAATAGTAAAGCTAATTTTTTAGTTACTTGATAAAAGTTATCAATATTAATAAGACTTGCTTGATTATAAAAACATCAACCTACTAATAATAAAACTAAAAGTATTAAAAGATGAAAATAGATTTTATGAAATTTTCAACTTGTTTTTGTATTAGTAGTTCTGTTTATATAACGATATTTAAAGAAATTAGATTCTTTAACTAAAAATGGCTTTTTATAATTTTGTCTAATTGCCATTGGTTTATATCCTTAGTTTTTTTATCAAGCACAATTTGCTTATTATCAATTGCTATTACTCTATCAAAATATTTCTTAACTAAATTAAGATCATGAATGTTTACTAAAATAGTTTTATTTTGTTCTGAAATATTTTTAAGTATTTTAAGTACTTCAATACTAGTTTTTTTATCTAAATTACTTGTTGGTTCATCTGCTAAAATTAACTCAACATCTTTTATTAATAGTTTTGCAATTTCTACACGTTGTTGTTGACCACCAGAAAGTTCACTTACTTTAAAAAAAGCTTTATCTAAAATATTTAATTCATCTAATTTTTCAAAAATTGTTATTTTTTGTTTTTTAGTTAATATACTAAAAAACTTATAAAAACTATTTTTATATTTACTAGTTGATCTAATAATGTTGTTATAAACATTATCAGTATAAATAAGATTTGGAGTTTGTGTTAGAAAACCTATTTTTGAAATAAAATTACGTTTCTGTTTTTTATTAAATTTTAAAATGTCTTGATCAAACACTTTTATCTGACCATTTACTGGTTTTAATGAATTAATTATTATTTTAAATAATGTACTTTTTCCAACTCCAGATGGACCAATTATAGCAACTAGTTCACCTTGAAAAATATCTAAAGTAATATTTTCTAAAACTAAATCACTTTTATTATTATATTTAACTGATATTTCTTTTAACTCTATAACCTTTTTCATCTATTTTTGTTTTTCGATTTTATCAATATTTGTTACTAAATCTTGTTTTGATTCAGCTTGTACTTGCAATTTTACTAATTTTTCAAATAAGTCGATACTTAATGGCATAAATTTGTTATATCCAGTATAAATACCATAAGTATTTTCAGTTAATGAAAGTGAATGTAAGGCTTCTGAAATAAGTTTTACTTGTTTATCTAATAAACCTTTTCTTGCTAAAACAACATCATAACCTGCTGGATTAGTCATTGTTAAAGTTCTAATAACAGCACCATTTTTATCTGTTATGGCATTTGTTTCAGCTGTAGTAGCTGAAGTGGATGAATTTGATGCAACAGGTGTGGATGTAGCAGTCATCATAGATTTGCCATTCATTGCCATTTCTGCTTTTATACTTGATACAAAGTTAGTTGGTCTAAATTTTTCTCCCCCTTCTTTAGATCTAGTTCAATTATATGAACCTTCATCATCAAATCCAATTAAAGGAGTTATTTGTGAATTAGCTTGTTTTTTTCCTAATTGCTTAGAAGCAGATTGTCCCTTGATAATGTACTTTTCATATTTAGGATTCTTTTCAAGATCATTTCTAATCTCTTCTATTGTTTTATTAAAATGACGAGCAAATAGAGCTACTTGATATTTATATCCTCCAGCACTACTTGTTTTTTCAAAAACAATACCATTTTTAACAAATTCATCTCAATTTTTGCTTTCTCATTGCTCTATTATTTTTTTGCGCTCATCATCTTTTCCTGCAATCAAAACAACACCACGATACACATAAGTTAATTCATCTTTTTTATAAAAATTTGCATATTTTGAACCATCAAAGTCTAATTTTGTTCCATTTTTTTCTTTTTCTTTAGCATATCAATCTGGATATTCACCAAATTTTAATCATTCAGTATTATTGCTTTCTGCTAATTTACGTAGTGAATCGTCTTTTGTTCCATCTTTATAAAAAGTGTTGTCTTCTGATTGTCAACTAAACCTTAAAGTAGCAGCTTGAGACACTAATTTAAATGGTAAATCTCTATTTAGAGATTTGGTTTTAGAATCTCAAACATTATTTAAATAGTATGAATAATTAGTAATATAGATGTCATTGTTAAAGTCATTTTTCTCTAATTTAGAATAATAGCTTTTCTTATTGGCATCTTCTTTTATTTGAAACTTAACATCTTTATATTTTTTAGTTTCTTCATCTTTATTTTTTAATTCATTAAATCTTTCACCTAACAACTTTAAGAATTTTTCACTTAGCTCACCAGATGAAATTACTTTTCCTTCTTTATCAATTTGTTTTAAAAATCCATCATTAATATAACCATTATTAATTGTTATTGTAGTATCTCAGCTTTCTTTAGTTTGACAAGCAACAACAAGTGAACTTATAGAACCAATAGAAACAGCTGATAACATTGTTCCTAATGCTACTTTTAATCTATTTGTATACATTCTTATCTCCTTTTTAAAATAAGGGGAAAATAAAAGGTTATACCTTTTAAGGGTATAACCTGTAAAAAATCTCTAGCCACGCATGAATTACCATGATCTGCTAATAGGTATAATCTCAGCCTTTTACAGCACCCTTATTTGCTTTAATTATACTTTAATAGATTAAATAGTTATATAAAAAAATATAAATATTCAAACATTAAAAAAACTAAAAAATAATGATTAATTACTTATCTATTCTAAACTCAATAGGAATCTCTTCTTTTAAAACATATTTAAAAATATATTCTCCAACTCCACCTTGATCTGCAGTTAAACTAGTAATATCATCAGCTGCATTTTTAACAATCTCTAGTTTTGAATTTTTCATAGCAACTCCAGTTCCTGCAAATTTAATAGCTTCTAAGTCGTTTTCTCCATCTCCAAAAAATAAAATTTCTTCTGGTTTTATATTTAATTCTTTTGCAACATATTCTAAACCATAACCTTTATTAACACCAATTGGATTAATTTCAATATTTTCTTTTGCATTTGTTACATAACTAAAAGAAAAAGCACTAAAACCTAGATCTTCAACTTTTTTTCTCATTTGCCTCATATTTTCTTTTTTACCAAAACAAATATATTTAGTAATTTGAGACTCTAATTTTTTGTTAGGTTTATAAACTTTAACATTTCTTTGAGCTCTTTTTTTCATTCATCAAAAAAAGATAGATATTCCTTTATTTTTATAAGCAATATTTTCATTAAGTGTATAACAAAAAGCATGAGCTTTATGTTGTTTTATAATACTAAAGATTTGATCCACTTGTTGAGCTGCAAAGTTTTTTGTATATCTAATCTTTACACTACCATTTTTCTCATAACTAAACACTTGTCCACCATTTTGACTAATAAAAGGAATAGAAGTATTTAATAAATCTAATTGTTTTGCAATAAATCTAGTAGTTGTTATAGTTCTTCCTGTTGCTATAACTATTTTTATTCCTTTATCTTTAGCTTTTTTTATAGCAAGTTTAGTTAGTTCATGAATTCCGTTTTTTCTAGAATACACTGTTCCATCAATATCAATAGCAATTATTTTATACATAAAAACTCTCTTTTCTATTATTATGATTATAACAAAATCAATTATTCTAATATCTTGATGAATTTTAGTTTCTTAATATAAGGAGTTAATAAGTAATATAACTTTTATAATTAATTTGAGGTGAAATAATGAATAAGTTTAAATCTGAGTTTGATAAACCTTTTAATAGATCAAAAACTCATGAAAGAAGATGATGTAAAGATAATATTAAACAATTTTATTTATTAGATGATTATGATAATTTTTTAAACTGTTCAATAGCTGACACTAATTTTAAAACTCCAAAAGTTATAGTAAATACAATTAAAAAAATCGCTAAACAACAATCTTATAGTTACACTTGTAGTATTGAAAATAGTCTAGATGCTATTCAAACTTGATATAAACAATTACATAATATTGATTTAAATACTAATCAAATAATTCTAGGTCATGGAACTATTAGTGCTTTAATACAAGCTGTTCAAGCGCTTACTAATGTAAATGATAATATCTTAATTCAATCTCCTGTTTATAAACCTTTTTATAATGTAATACAAACAAATAATAGAAATGTAATAAATAATCCATTAGTTTATAAAGATCATAATTATGAAATTGATTTTATTGATTTTGAAAATAAAATAAAAAAACATAATGTAAAAATGTTTATTTTATGTAGTCCACATAACCCTTCTGGAGTAGTTTGAAAAGCTCAAGATCTTTTAAAAATCGTTGAGACTTGTAATAAGTATAATGTAGTTATTATTAGTGATGAAGTTCATGGAGACATTGTTTTAAAAGATAAGTTTTATTCTTTATTAGAATTTGAAACTAAAAATAATAATTTTATAGTAGTTAGTTCTCCAAATAAAATGTTTAATTTAGCTGGATTAAAAGGTTCTTATTTAATTAGTAAAAATACAGATATACTAGATAAAATTAAACAACAATATTTAATTAATGGATTTGGATTATTTAATTCTTTTTATCAACAAGTTTTAATTAGTGCTTATACAAATAAAGAAGTTTTAGATTGAGTAAAAGAGTTTAAAGAATATATTTATAATAACTATTTATATTTAAAAGAAAATCTTTTAGATAAATATAAACAACTAGATTATATAGATCTAAAAGCAACTTATTTAGTTTGAATTAAGTTTAATCATATAACTGTTGATCAGTTTAAAGAAAATTTAAAACACCAAAATCTAATTATTAATTTAGCTTCTGATTTTTATACAAATGAAACTGACTGATTTAGAATAAATATTGCTTGTCCTAGAAGTGAATTAATACAATTAGTTGAAAAATTAAAAATCTGTTTAAAATTAAATTAGGAGGTAATAATGAAAATAATTAGTACTGAAAATGCTCCAAAAGCAATAGGCCCATACAGTCAAGCTGTTAAAATTTGTAATGGTACTTTGTATTTATCTGGTCAATTAGGATTAGATCCTAAAACTATGATTTTAGAAAATAATATTGAATTACAAACAAAAAGAAGTTTAAACAATATATATGAAATTTTAAAACAAGCAGGATATGACAAGACTGATGTAGTTAAAACTTTAGTCTTATTAAAAGATATTAATGATTTTTCATTAGTAAATAGTATTTATGAAGAATTCTTTGAAGAGCACAAACCTGCAAGAAGTGCTTTTCAAGCAGCTGCTCTTCCAAAAGATGCTTTAATTGAAATTGAAGTTATTGCTTATAAAACTAATACAAATTGTTGTTTAGATAAATAATAAAAAATGCAGATTATCTTAATTAGATAGTTCTGCATTTTTCTTATTTTTTAGATTTAATTTTTGCTATTTTATCTTTTATTTTAGTTTTTGATTTGAAATAAAGATTTTTTGTTTTATCTATTGATTTAACAAAAAAATCTTTTATGTTATCTTTTGATTTTAAAAGTGAAGGCTTTAGTTTATCTGCTGATTTTAAATATAAGTTTTTTAGATTTTTACGATAATAATAGCCAAGTCCAGCAGTAGTTCCTAAAATAGTAAAACTACCTAAAACAGATCCTGCAATTATTCCAGCATTAGGAGAGCTTAGCTTTATTGAACTTGATTTTGCTGATGGTATTTTGTAAAGGCTATCACTTTTTATAGAACTATTTTCCTTATCCTTTATAGCATTGCTAGTTTTTGTTGTTTGATTTTCATCTTTAGGCAATTCACCTTTTTCAACAGGAATTTTGTTTTTGGCCTCTGACTGCTTCTTAGTTTTATCAACTTTAGGTAATGTACTTTCAGCCTCTGTATTAGAAATAGAGCTAGATTCAGAATTTGCTCGTGGTAAAGAATTATCAGATGAGCTATTTGGTTGATGTTGAGTTAGAGAATCATTAGCAGGTTTTTTTTCTTCAACTTTTCATATAGGTTGTTTTGTTTTTTCTAAACCGAAATCTTTGTTTTCAACTACATTAGACATAACTCAATCACTTAAATTATGATTAAAATTAGAAGCGTTTTTAAACATATGTTTCATATTGTTTGCACTTTTTAATTTTTCACCCCAATTTAATGGTTTGTCATTATTGTTGAAATTTTCTGCACCTTCAAACATTTGTTCAAAATTTCTTACATTTATTATATTTCAGTCTGAAATATCTTGATTAAAGCTTTTTGCTTCATAAAACATACTGTTCATATTAGTTACTTTTGATACATCTCATTTTGATAAATCTTGATTAAACTTACCTGTTAATCCAAACGTTTTTTCCATATTTGTAACTTTAGAAGTATTTCACTTAGATATTTCTTCACTATTTATTCAACGTGCATTATAAAAAGCATAGCTCATATCTGTTATGTTTGATGTATCTCATCCAATTTCTCATTCTATTATATTATTGTTAGCTAGAAATGCTTTATTTAAACTAGTTATCTCCTTTGGTAATGGCGCAGCAATTGTTTTTACCCTATAATCGATCCTTTTAATTTTAATAGTCCCATTAGATAAAACATCATATCCAACTTCTTTTAATACTCCATTACATATTTTATGTTCTTTAGACTTAAATCTATTTTTGTAAGTTATTAATTCAAATTGATCACTAGATTTAGATACTAACAAAATAGTTGTCGAAAAAAGAAATATTGCGCTAAAATTAGCTAAAATTGTCAATAATTTTTTCATTAATTTTCTTTCCTTATATTTATAGCAATAATCATTATATTGTTTTTTTTTTTTTTTTTTTGCAAGAACTAAATTAGAGTTATTTTAAAAAGCTATGACATGTAATAGTGAGGTTAATAAAAAAATAGTAGAACAAAAAAAGAGTTACTATCAAAAATTAAATAATAAAAAATGCAGATTATCTTAATTAGATAGTTCTGCATTTTTCTTATTTTTTAGATTTAATTTTTGCTATTTTATCTTTTATTTTAGTTTTTGATTTGAAATAAAGATTTTTTGTTTTATCTATTGATTTAACAAAAAAATCTTTTATGTTATCTTTTGATTTTAAAAGTGAAGGCTTTAGTTTATCTGCTGATTTTAAATATAAGTTTTTTAGATTTTTACGATAATAATAACTAAGTCCAGCAGTAGTTCCTAAAATAGTAAAACTACCTAAAACAGATCCTGCAATTATTCCAGCATTAGCTGAACTTTGTTTAGAAATTATAGTATTTGGTTTTGGTGGAATTTTGTAAAGGCTATCACTTTTTATAGAACTATTTTCCTTATCCTTTATAGCATTGCTAGTTTTTGTTGTTTGATTTTCATCTTTAGGCAATTCACCTTTTTCAACAGGAATGTCGTTTTTAGCCTTTGACTGCTTCTTAGTTTTATCAACTTTAGGTAATATTTTGTAATTTATATTTTCATTGTTTTTAGGATTTTCTCGCTTGTTTTCAGAATTAATTAGAATTTCTAACATATTATTAGACATAGATGATTCAGAAATATTTTCATTATTAGTTGTATTTGAAGATAAGTCATTACTTGGATTAGTTGATATAGTATTAGAATTTGTAGGTGTAGATGAATTTCTATTTATTTGATTATCATCTGATCTATCATTAATATTATTTGAACTTAAAGAATTTGACGAACTAATTGGACTACTAGGTTTTACTAATTTTTCCTTTCATTTAGGATGTCTATCCTCTGATAATCCAAAATTTTTATTATTTACTTCTGTTTCTAATTTTCAATCACTTAAACTATGTTTAAAATTAGAAGCACCTTGAAACATATCTTCCATATTTACAGCGCTTTTTAATTTGTCATTTCATTTTAATGGCTTATCATTGTTATTATATTTTTTAGCATTATAAAACATTTTTTTAAAATTTTTGACTTTTGAAACGTTTCAACTTGATAAATCTTGATTAAATTTTTTAGAATAAGCAAACATTTCCCCCATATCAGTTACATTTGAGGTGTTTCATTTTAGAATAGCAGAATTATTAAATCATGTAGTATTGTAGAATATACTATTCATATTTGTTATTCTTGATGTATCTCATTCTACTTTTCAGATTATAGGATTTAATCTTGCTTGAAAAGCTCCCTTCAAACTAGTTATCAATTCAGGAAGTTGAGCACTTATTGTTTTTACTCATTGTGGGATTTGTTGTATTCTAACTTGACCATTATCTCAATAATAACATATATCAGTTAGTACATCACCTCTTATTGTATGTTCTTTTTTGGTAATTTTATTATTATAATTTAATGTTAAACCATCACTTTTGTTGGTCTCTTTATTAGTTAACATAACTCCTGCTGTTATTAAAAATACAGCACTACTAGTTGTTAAAATTGTCAATAATTTTTTCATTAATTATTCATTCCTTATCTATCTTTTGCATTGCAATTATTCATTATATTGTTTTTTTTTTTTTTTTTTTTTGCAAGAACTAAATTAGAGTTATTTTAAAAACTTATGACCTATAATAATAAAATCAAGAAAAAAGATACTAAAATAATTCTATGAAAAGACCAAACAATAGAGATTTTGAAAAAAAATTAGGTAAGAAAATTTTTAAAGCTGCTAAAAAGCCTTTTAGATTTATTTATTGACTTGCAGGTAATTTAACTGTGTTAAAGTCAAACAAAAAGCTAGGATATATTAGTAAAATTGATGATATTAACAAATTAAATAAAATCATGAAATACTATTATAAAAGAGATGAATTAGTATTATATGATGATAATAAAATAGAAGATATTAGTTTTTTAACTAGTGATAATGTAAAAATTAAAGGTATTAAATTTATTACTAATAAAGATAGTAAAAAATGAATTATTAGTTCACATTGATTTGCTGGAGAAAAATATTTAGGATTAATTCATACTAAAGCTTTTATAGAACTTGGATATAATATATTATCTTTCGATTTTAGAAATCATGGTGATTCAGAACAAACTGAAGTAATTAGTATGGGTTTATTTGAAAGTATAGACTTAATTGGTGCTATTAATTATTTAATTAGTAATAATCAAGTTGAAACACTTGGGTTATTTGGTATGAGCATGGGTGCTTATATATGTAATTATGTAGCTATTAATCATAAACAATTATTAGATAAAGCAAATGTTAAATTTATTATAAGTGATTCAGCTTATGGATCTATTGAATCATTATTATATAAAAACTGAAAAGAAAGACTACATATTTTAATAAATAAAAAACTAGCTAGAAAAATTATTAATAAAACAATAGATTTACAAAATTTAGCTACAAATCATGATCAAAAAGAATTAAATTTATTTGATATGTATGAAAATCAAAAAATGATTCCAGCAAGTGCTCCTATTTTATTTATTCATGGGTGTAATGATCAAATAACACCTCATACAGATTCATTAAGATTATTTATTAATAGATCTACTTATAATAGTGATGATGAGCTTTTAATTTATAATTCATGTAATCATTGTTTTTCTTTTAAAGAACATTATTATCAAACAATTTATAGAATTTTAATGTTTGAAAATAAAATTATTAAAGATAATAGTGCTACTAAATTAGCTTTAGATAAAATGGGTATTAGTGATGAAATTATTAGTAATAATTTTAATGAAATAAAAGAAGTTTCTACTTTTTATTTTTCTAAAAATAAAAACAATATGTTTTAAACTAAATTAAAGATTATAATATTTATATCTTCAATTTAGTTTTTTTATAGTTTATTATATAAGGATTAGTTTTTAAAAATATTTTTAAAATTATTAATATTTTTTACTTATTTATCTTGTAAATTTCGTGGGTTATTATACAAAATGGTACTATAAGTTATAATTATATTATCAAAGAAATTAGAGAATAATAGATCTATTCTAACAAGCCTAATTTATCTTTGAGTTCATGGGAAAACCTTGAACAATCACTTTTAACCCTCAATACGATTCCTGAGATCTCGTCAACTAACTCACTAGGTAATCCATTGGGGTATTTTTTTATGTATAAGAGTGTTTTGTCTAATCCACTATGAATTCTTCTTGTTTGGTTTATCATTGTTAGTATTTTTAAATCTTCTTTTCTACTTTCATCTAATTGTTTTCTTCTAACAAAATCAACTTCAACTCAATCAGTTGAACCAATTTCTAATGGCTTTGCAATATAGCGTTTAGTATCTGTTCTAAAGTAAAGTTGTTCATCTGAACCAATTACAAGTTGAATATTTTCTTTTTTATAAAATCTAAAACGTTTACCAAATTCATCGTATGGAGCATAAATTTTAGTTTTATACTCTGCTACACCATTTGCAAATTTTCTAGGTATAGGTAGGTCAAAGAATTTTTCAACTTCATTTTCACCTAGTTGTCTAAATGCATTATCTCTTTTTCTTTTTTTACATTTACTATTAACAAAATCTATTAATTTGTGTTTTATTTGATTTGCTTGTTCAATTGTTTTTATATCATTTTGTTTAAAGAAGAAAGGTGCATTTTTTTGGACTGTATCTCACATTCTTTCAACATGTGGTTTTGCATTAGCATTAGATGAAGAAATCACCTCTATACCCCTATTTTCAAGCTCTAAACGCGTTCTAGCGTTATTTCTTTCATCTTTTTTAAAATTAGCTCTATTATCAGTAATAATTCTTTGAGGATAGCCATAAGTTCTAAATATTGTTTCAAAAATTTTTTGATAAGAATTTAAAGATTCTTCGTATTCTTCAAAACACATATCAAGTATTTGATTAGTTCCAACATCAACAGCCATAACACATGTTGCTATTGTGTTATTTTGAAAATAATAATGAGTACATCCATCTACTTCTATTACCTGTCCAAATTTATAATTGTTTGCTACTGCTAGTCTGTGTTTTTCTACGTTTTTAGGCACATAAAAAACTAGCTCATTGCTATACCTAATTAATTTTCCTTCTTCTTGTTGTCTTCTTATTTTTTTAACTTCTTTTTTGGTTTTACGTTTGCAATAAGGGCTTGCATAACCTTGTTGTATTAGTCTCCTATTTAAAGTTGAATAAGAAATTTTATTTTTAGTGTTAGTTGACATAAGAGTGCTGTGATAGTTTTCTAAAGTTAAATAAGAACAACTAGCATTATTTACATCTCCACCAGTTATTTTTACTTGTTCTTGGTATTTTTCACCTAAATTATGTATTATCTCATCACTATATTTTTGAGCATTTTTATTATTAGTGTTTTTATGTGAAAGAATTAGCTCTGCTTCCTTGTTCTTTCATTTAATATATTCACTTTTATATTTTTTTACAGTAGAAAGTGATTTTTGAAACTGTATAGCGATTGATAACAACTTTCTGTTAGGCTCTTTTTCAAAAGTATCTATTATAAGTTTCTTTTTTTCATTAAACTTTTTATTTTCTTGGATAACAAACATTAGACCTCCTGTTCAATTATAAGACCACAGATCTGTGGTCTTATAATTGGTCTGGTACCATTTTGTTTAATAATCCAACATTTTTTACTTATTTATCTTGTAAATTTATAATATATTATCTATAATAATAAAGTCGTTTAATATGATAAGATAATAGCATAGATAAATTTTTATATGCGCCCGTAGATCAATTGGATAGATCGCTTGACTACGGATCAAAAGGTTGGGGGTTCGAGTCCCTCCGGGCGCACCATTTAGAAAATATATTGTTATTATCTTTAAAACATAATAACAAGTATTCGGGAAGTGGCTCAGTTTGGTAGAGCATTCGGTTTGGGACCGAAGGGTCGCAGGTTCAAATCCTGTCTTCCCGACCATTATAATAATGGGCCCTTAGCTCAGCTGGGAGAGCACCTGCCTTGCACGCAGGGGGTCGACGGTTCGATCCCGTTAGGGTCCACCATATTTGGCGGGGTAGCTCAGTTGGTTAGAGCGTTCGGTTCATACCCGAAAGGTCGAGAGTTCAAATCTCTCCCCCGCTACCATATTTATTTATGGACCTTTAGCTCAGTTGGTTAGAGCATCCGGCTCATAACCGGACGGTCATTGGTTCAAGTCCAATAAGGTCCACCATATTAAAATAAAAATATTTTTAGTATGAAAGAATGGTAGTATGGAAGATTACCCAAGTCCGGCTGAAGGGATCGGTCTTGAAAACCGAGAGTCGGGGAAACCCGAGCGGGGGTTCGAATCCCTCATCTTCCGCCATTTATTAAGAATTTAAAAACAACGCGGGGTAGAGCAGTTGGTAGCTCGCCGGGCTCATAACCCGGAGGTCGCAGGTTCGAGTCCTGCCCCCGCAACCAATGGCCCCATAGCGAAGTTGGTTATCGCGCCTCCCTGTCACGGAGGAGATCACGGGTTCGAGTCCCGTTGGGGTCGCCATTTTTTATGGTCGTGTAGCTCAGTCGGTAGAGCAGCAGACTGAAGCTCTGCGTGTCGGCGGTTCAATTCCGTCCACGACCACCACTTGAACACAAAAATTATAAGTAGTCATAAGACTACTTTTTTTATTTTAAAAAACTATTAAGTATATAATTACTTTATATTTGTACTAGTAATTGGAGCAATAATTATGAAACTAATAGTTTTAGAAAATGAAGAACAAGTTGCAAATAAAGCAGCACAAATCATAAGTGAACAAATCAAAAATAAACCTAATAGTGTATTAGGTTTAGCAACTGGTTCAACACCAATAAATACTTATAAAAAACTAATTCAAATGTATCAAGAAAAACAAATTAGCTTTAAAGATGTTATTAGTTTTAATTTAGATGAATATAAAGATATAGATAAAAATAATAAGCAATCTTATTATTATTTTATGAACGAACAACTATTTAATTTTATTGATATAAATAAAAATAATTGTTATATACCTAATGAAAGTTTTTATAATAACCCAATAGCTTATGATGAACTAATTAAAAAAGCTAATGGTATTGATTTACAACTTTTAGGACTTGGAGTTAATGGACATATTGGATTTAATGAACCAGATTCAAGTTTTGATTCTTTAACTCAAATTGTAGATTTAACCAATTCAACTATTAAAGCAAATTCAAGATTTTTTGATTCAATAGATCAAGTACCAACTCAAGCAATTTCAATGGGTTTACAATCAATAATGAATGCTAAAAAAATTTTATTACTAGCAACTGGAATAAATAAATCTGAAGCTATTTATCATTTAATTCAAGGACAAATTACAAAAAAATGACCTTGTACAATTTTACAAAAACATAATGATGTCACAATAATTATTGATAAAAATGCAGCAAGTAAATTAACTAATTTAAAAGCTAATTAGATTAGCTTTTTTTATTTGCTTATTTATAATAATTATTTTATTGAGTTTTTAAAAATATATAATTATATAGGCATTTAATCTGAAAGGTAAATCTATTATGAAAAAAAAGGTAATTTTTGGTAATTGAAAAATGAATGGGACTAATGAAAGTTTGATAGATTTTTTAAACCAAGTAGATAATAAAATAGATAGTTCAAAAATTATAGCTGGATTAGCTGTACCTTATGTAATGTTACAAACTGGACTAAAACTTGCAAAAAATGTTAAAATAGCTGCTCAAAACGTACATTATAAAGATAAGGGTGCTTATACTGGAGAAATTTCAACTACAATGCTAAAAGAAATCGGAGTTGAATATGTAATTATTGGACATTCTGAAAGAAGAGAAATGTTTAATGAAACTGATTTAGATGTTAATAAAAAAGCTAAAGTTTTATTAGAAAACAATATAACTCCAATTATTTGTTGTGGTGAAACTTTACAAACTAAAGAAAGTGGAAAAACTATTGAATTTGTAAATAATCAAATTAATATAATGTTTGAAGGTATTAAAAAAGAAGATGCAATCAAAGCAATTATTGCTTATGAACCAATTTGAGCAATTGGTACTGGAAAAACAGCAACAAGTAGTGATGCTGAAGAAGTATGTAAACAAATCAGAAATAATTTATCAAAAATTTATGATAAAAATACAGCTGAACAAATTATTATTCAGTATGGTGGAAGTGTTAAACCATCAAATATTCAAGAATATTTAAAAATGCCAAATATTGATGGGGCTTTAGTTGGGGGAGCTTCTTTATTAGCTAGTGATTATTTAGGTTTAGTTAACTATAATGAATAAACCAGAAATTAAGTTATTAATATTAGATATGGATGGGACTAGTTATTATAAAATGGGTTCTATTATAGAAAAAAATATTGAACCATTAAAAAGAATAATAAATAAAGGAGTTAAAGTAGTTTTTATTACAGGACGACCTGTTTTAGCAAAACTAAATAGTTTAAAACATCACGGTTTGTTAGTTGATCATCAATTAATTGCTGGGTATAATGCAGCTTGTATTTATGATTTAAGTAAAGATCAAATTTTATTATCAAATCCAATTAGTACAGATCAAGCAAAAAAAGTATTTGATTTAGTAACTAGTGATAAATATAAAAATAGTGGTATTAAAATTTGAGGATATGTTGATGATTTAAAAACTGTAATAACTAATAAATGAACTCGAAATCCAAGTGATTATCATGATGAAACTGTTTTTTTTGATGGTCAAGTTCTTGAATATAAAGATATTAAAGATGATTTTAATTTTAAATTCTTTAAGCTTTTAGGTTTTGATGCAAACAAAGAATTTTATGATATTTTAGTTAATGAATTGAATTTTAACATAGCTACAAATGATAATAAACTAGCTGAAATTAATAAAAAAAATGTTAATAAAAAATTAGCTGTAGAATGATTTTCAAACTATTTTAATATTGATTTGAAAAACATTGCAGCAATTGGTGATGGAATGAATGATTGAGAAATGATAAATCATGTAGGATATAAAGTAGCTATTAAAAACTCAGTTGAACCAATTAAAAAAATAGCAAATATTTATATAGATAAAACAGCTGAACAAGGTGCAGTTGAAGAATTTATTAAACACTATATACTAGGAGAATAAAAATGAAAGTAAAAAGACCAGTTTTACTAGCAATTCTAGATGGTTGAGGAATTAGTGAACCTGATAAGGGGAATGCTGTTGATAATGCAAATATGGTATTTGTAGAGTACTTAAAAAAAACTTATCCTTGACTAAAAGCTCATGCTTCAGGAAAATGAGTAGGTCTACCTGATAATCAAATGGGAAATTCTGAAGTTGGACATATTCATTTAGGAGCTGGAAGAATCAATCTAGAATCTTTAGCAAAACTAAATCATGAAACAAAAACTAATAACATAGCAAAAAATGATGAAATTGTTAAAACTTTTGAATATGTTAAAAAAAATAATAGTGCTTTGCATTTAATGGGATTGTTTTCAAATGGTGGTGTTCATTCTCATTTTGATCATATGATAGCTATTTATAAAGCAGCAATTGTGTATGGTATTACAAATATTAATTTTGATTTAATTACTGATGGAAGAGACACTAAACCAAAATTAGCTTATGATTTTATTAAGGATTTATTAGAATTAATAAAACAAAATAATAATATTGGAATTATTTCTTCAATTAGTGGAAGATATTATGCAATGGATCGTGATAAAAGATTTGATAGATCACGTGTTGCTTATAATGCTATTGTTAATAGAAATAATGTTAGATCATTTACAAACATATTAGATTACATACAACAAGAATATATGATAAATCACGATGATGAAATGATTATTCCAGCATTTAATCAAGATGATTTAAATGGTAATTTAAAAGCAAATGATGCAATTATTATGACTAATTTTCGTCCAGATAGAGCTATTCAAATTTCATCAATTTTAACTAATAAAAACTATATAGCTTGACAAAATGAAGCATTTAGTGATGCTGAGTTTATTGGAGATAAAATTAGATTTGTTTCTATGATGAAATATTCAGATAGTATAACTTCACCACATATTGCTTATCCATCAAAACCTTTAACAAATACTTTAGGTCAATATTTATCACAACTTGGATTAAAACAATTAAGAATTGCTGAAACTGAAAAAATTGCTCACGTTACTTTCTTTTTTGATGGAGGAAATGACTATTTTAAAAATGGTTTAGCAAAAAATGATGAAATTAGTTTAGCTAATGCTTATATTGATTTAATTCCTTCAGCAAAAGTTGCAACTTATGATTTAAAACCACAAATGTCTGCTGTTGAAATTACAGATAAATTATTAGAAGAAATTAAAAAAGATGAATTTGATTTTATAGTTTTAAATTTTGCAAATTGTGACATGGTAGGTCATACTGGAAATAACAAAGCTACTGAAATTGCATGTAAAACTTTAGATGATCAATTAAAACGTATTCATGAAGAATTTGTTTTAAGACATAATGGAATTATGGTAATTACAGCAGATCATGGTAATGCTGAAATAATGATTGATAAAGATGGACAAGTAAATAAAAAACATACAACTTCATTAGTTCCAATTATAATTACTGATCTAAACATTAAACTAAAACAAAATGATCCAGCAATTGCTAAAATTGCTCCAACTATTTTAGATTTAATGAATATTGAAATTCCAAAAGAAATGGAATTAGAATCAATGATCGATCATAATTAAAATCTAAAAAATAATTAGCACTATCAAGGGTGCTAGTTTTTATTTTTTCTAATTTATCCCGAATATGATATAATTTTTGGGATAAAGGAGTAAAAAATTATGTCATATTTATCACAAATTCAAAATAGAATTGATCACTTTGAACCTGCAAAAATTTTCATTAGTCAAGACTTTTCAGATATAGCTTCTAATGAAACTGTTCGTAGAACTTTAAATAAGCTAGTAGAAGAAGAAAAAATCAAAAGAATTATCAATGGTTTTTATTATAATCCTACTTATATTGAACTTATTCATGAATATGAACCATTTGAAGTTGAAGAACTAGCATATTCTATTGCTAGAAAATATAATTGAGAAATTGCTCCTTTTGGTATTGCCTGTTTAAATATATTAGGTTTATCAACGCAAGTTCCAGCAAGAATAATTTTTGTTTCTAGTGGTAAAAACAAAATATATAACATAGATGGATGAATTATAGAATTTAAAAAAGTTAGTAATAAAGAAATTTGTAATATGTCTTGAACAACAAAAATTGTTATTCAAGCCATTAAAGAAATTGGCAAAGACAAATTAACTAAAAAAGACATTAGAATAATTAGAAATAATTTATCAGTACTTGAAAAACAAAACTTACTAAAAGAAGCAAAATACACAACTACATGAATTTTTGATTATATCAAACAAATTTGTAAGGAATAATATGAATAAATTTTATGTAAAAACAAATTCAGAGTTAAGAGCTTTAATAATATGTACAGCAAATACAAAAAGAATACCAAACGCTGTTGTTTAAAAAGATTATTGAGTTAGTTTCTTATTAGATTATATTTTTAGTGAAAGTAAATGATCTAATTCGTTTACTTTCAAAGGTGGAACTTCACTTTCTAAATGTTTTAATTTAATTGAAAGATTTTCTGAAGATATAGATTTAATATTAGATTGAAAACTTTTTGGATATGAAAGTAATGAACTATATATAGAAAGAACAAAAAAGGGTCAAAATAAATTTAATAATGAATTAAATGAAAAAGTAGTGACCTTTTTAAAAGATGAACTTTTAAAAGAATTAAATGAAAAATTAAAAGAATATAATTTAGAATTTTGAATTGATCCAGAAGATCCTAACAGTATTTTATGTGACTATCCTAAGATATTTCAATCAGATTATTTATCTAAAAAAATTAAACTAGAAATAGGTTGTCTTGGTAAGTGAACTCCCGCTGAAGATGTAAAAATTAAGCCTTTAATTTCTGAAGTATATCCTGATGTATTTAAACAATCTGCTATTATAAGAACTATTAGTCCTGAAAGAACTTTTTGAGAAAAAACACTTATTTTACACTCTGTATGTAATAAGTCTGAAGAAAAACCGCTTAATACTAGATATGCTAGACATTATTATGATTTGTATTGCTTATATAATTCAATTTATAAGAAAAAAGCTCTTGATGATATAAATTTACTTTTAGATGCTACTCAATTTAAAAAGAAATTTTATTGATCAAAATCTGCAAATTATGATGATGTTTTAGAAAATAAAAATCTAAAACTAATACCAGATGATTTTAGAATAGAGCAAGTCAAAAAGGATTATATTGATATGAAAAATATGTTTTATGGAAATATTCCATCAATAGAACAAATATTTGAAACACTAAAAAAACTAGAAGTTGAAATTAATGATAAACTAAAAACAAATTAAAAAAAATTACAATAATAAAAGCCCCTTTTTTGATTTTTAATCAAATAATAAGGGGCTTATTTTATATTAATAATTACTTTTATTTTCTTGTTTTAACATTATTTCAACAGATCCACTAGTTCCAAGTCTACTTGCTCCAGCATTTATCATTGCAATTGCATCATCATAAGTTCTAACTCCACCAGCAGCTTTAACTTGAGCTTTATTTTTAACAACTTTACTCATTAATTTAACATCTTTAATATTAGCTCCTGATTTATTAAACCCTGTTGAAGTTTTAACAAATTCTAATCCTGCTTGAACAGCTAATTCACAAGCTTTAATAATTTCTTGTTCTGTTAATAAACAGTTTTCTAAAATAACTTTAACAACATGATCATTAGCTGCTTTTTTAACTTCTTTCATATCATTTAAAACTAAATCATAATCTTTATCTTTTAAAGCACCAATGTTTAGCACCATATCAATTTCATCACAACCGTTTTCAATTGCTTTTTTAACTTCAAAAACCTTAACTTCAGTTAGACAAGCACCTAATGGAAAACCAACAACATTTGTAATACCTACATTACTATTTTTTAATAATTCTTTACAAAAACTAGTTCAACAAGTATTAACACAAACTGTAGCAAAATCATATTGTATTGCTTGATTACATAAATTAATAATATCTTGTTTAGTTGCTTCTGGTTTTAATAAAGTGTGATCAATATATTTATTTAATTTAATTTCCATAAATTCACTTTCTAAATATTTAAAATTGCTTTTAATTCTTTATAGATCTTTTCAGCTTTATTTTCTGCTTTTTGTAGAGAACTATCAACTATTACAAAATAAATTTTTAACTTTGGTTCAGTTCCTGATGGTCTAATTGCAAATCAAGATTTATCTTCTAAGTAAAATTTTAAAAAGTCTTCAGAAGGCATATTGTATAACCCATTAATATAATCTTCAGTTTTAATAACTTTTAAATTATTGACTTCTTTTATACCATTACTTCTTAATAATTTCATAATTGGAGCAATTTTTGAATCTTTTTCTTCAGGTTTAAAGTTTAAATTATAAGTAGTTGTGTAATAATATCCATATTTTTCATATAACTGATTTAAATAATCAACTAAAGTCATATTTTGATTTTTATAATATCAGCAAGCTTCAGCTGCAATAATTGATGCTTGGATTCCATCTTTATCTCTTGTTGAATTATCAATTACATAACCATAACTTTCTTCATAAGCAAAAACAAAATTTAAACCATTTAAAGGCTCTTTTAACATTTCTTGACCCATTCATTTAAATCCAGTTAAAGTCTTAACTACATTAGCATTATAAGTTTCACTAGCAATTCTATCGCCAAGATCACTTGTTACAAAACTAGAATATAAAGCTGGATTTTTTGGTAATTTATTTAAACGTTTTAAATTACTTAGTTTTCAATCAATTAAAATAGCTCCAGTTTGATTACCATTTAATTTAATAAATTCATTATTATGCTTAACAGCCATACCAAATCTATCAGCATCTGGATCATTTAAAATAATAATATCAGCATCATATTTTTTAGCATATTCCAAAGGTATTTTTCATGCTGGATCAAATTCAGGATTAGGATTAATTACATTTTTAAAAGTTTCATCTTCAAAAGCATGTTCTTTTACTTCTATTACTTGATATCCTGATTGTTTTAAAACAATTGGAGTATATAAACTACCAGTTCCATTTACTGCTGAATAAATAATTTTTAAATTAGACTTGCTAGTTTTATTATCTTTATAAAACTCTAAGTTTTTAATCATTTCAAAATATTTATCAATTACAATTTGATCAACTTCTTGCAATAAATCATCATTAGCTTGAAATGTTCAATCTAAAATATTTGAAATTTTATTCATTTCACTAGCAATCAAATCAGTATCATTTGGCATTAATTGACATCCATATGGATCATATATTTTATACCCATTATATTCAGCTGGATTATGAGAAGCAGTAATTACAATTCCACCAATACAATTTAACTGCTTAGTTGCAAAAGAAACTACTGGAGTTGGTTGTAATTGATTATCTTTAAATAAATAGGCTTTAATGTTAAAACTTGTTAAAATATCAGCAACTAATTTAGCAAACTTTTTAGAGTTATGTCTATTGTCATGACCAATAGCAACACCTTTATCTAATTGATTTGTATATTTAGTTTTTAATAATTTAACATAAGCAATAGTTACTTTTTTAATAGTATAAACATTAAATCTACCAGGTCCTGCTCCTAAAATTCCTCTAATTCCTGCTGTACCAAATTTTAATTCTAAATTAAAAGCGGCATTTAGTTCGTTATCATCTGCTTTATTTAATAGATCTTTTAACTCTAGATCTAAATTAGGATGATTAACTCAACTTAAATAAGTTTTATTTAATTTATTAAAGTTCATTTTTTACTCCTTTAATTGTCGTTTTTTGTGTATAGTTTATCATAGCACCTATCAAATATTTTACTATTTTAAAAATCAATACTAATAATGTTGAATTTAACAAATATAAAAATATTAATTTTAAAAGTATAATAGAGTTAGATAAATAGAAAGTTGGTGTATAAATGTTTACATTCACAGATATTATAGAAAAAAAGAAGCATAATATTGAATTAACTCAAGAAGAAATTTCTTGACTAATTAATAGTTATACAAAAAATGAAATTACTGATTATCAAATGGCTAGTTTTTGTATGGCTACTTATTTTACAGATATGACAGCTAGAGAAACTGCTTTTTTAACCAAAGCTTATATTGAATCTGGAGATAGATATGATTTATCTAAAATTAGTGGTTTTAAAGCAGATAAACATTCAACTGGAGGAGTTGGAGATAAAACTAGTTTAGTTTATGCTCCATTAGTTGCTAGTTATGGAATCAAAGTATGTAAATTGTCTGGAAGAGGTTTAGGAAAAACTGGTGGAACTGTTGATAAGTTAGAATCATTTCCTGGATGAAAATCAGAAGTTACAAATGATGAATTTGTAAATGTAATTAATAAGGCAAATATGAGTCTTATTGCTCAATCAGATAATATCGTTCCAGCTGATAAAAAAATTTATGCTTTAAGAGATGTAACAGGAACAATAGATTCAATGCCTTTAATTGTTGCTTCAATTATGAGTAAAAAACTAATTGTTGAAAATGATGGGCTAATACTAGATGTAAAAACTGGTAATGGTGCATTTATGGCAACAATAGAAGATGCTAAAGATTTAGCAAATCGTATGATTGAGGTTGGAAAACAATACAACAGAAAAGTTGCAGTAGTTCTTACAAATATGAATAAACCACTAGGAAGAGCTATTGGGAATGCTATAGAAGTTAAAGAAGCTTGAGAAACATTAAATGGTAATGGTCCAAAAGATTTTAATGAATTAATTGCTACACTAGTTGGAATTACTTTATTACAAGCTAAAATTTTTACTGACTTAGCAACTGCAAAACAAGATGTTTTAAAAAGATTACAATCAAAACAAGCTGCACATTATTTAAAAGAATTTGTAACAGCACAAGGTGGAGATTGAAGTGTTTTAGAAAATTATGATGAAGTGTTTAAATGTAAAAACAAAATAGAAATTAAAGCAGTTAATAGTGGATTTATTAGATATAAAAGAGCTGAAGAATTTGGAATGATTTTAATTGAACTAGGTGCTGGTAGATTTAAAAAAACTGATACTATTGATCATGCTGCTGGAATTTATTTAGATAAACAATATGGTGATTATGTTAACGCTGGTGATGTAATTATGACACTTTATACAAATAAAGAAGTAAATCTAAAATGAAAAGAAATGGTTCATGAAACATATGAACTTTTAGAAAAAGAACCAGTAAAAGAAGTAATTTGAGAAATCATTTCTGATGATGTTAAATAAGAAGATTTAATGTTTAAAATCCTATTTATTATCCCCCGAACCCCATATTCCGGACTAAAAATCCAGGAAATGGGGTTTTTATATGTCCAAATTAGATTTAGAAAAAAAGTTAAAAATTGTTAAAGAAGCTAAAAAACTTAATGTAAAAAGGAGCACTTATTTAGCAAATAAGTATAATATTTCAGATTCAACTGTAAAAAATTTAATTAATAGATTTGAAGCATTCGGAATTGAAGGACTTATTAATAAGGATAAAAAACCTTATTATAGTCCAAAATTAAAACTCAAAATTGTATTATATAAACTTAAAACTAATCAGTCTTATGATGAAATTGCAAGAAAATTTAATATTGTTTATTCATCAACTATAGCTGGATGATTTAAAAAGTATAAAGAATATGGATTTTTAGGGTTAAATAATAATATAGGGAGACCTAAGAAAAATATGAAAAACCCTAATAAAAAACCAACTAAAATAAAGAAATCTCAAGTAGAAATTAACAATGAACAACAGATTAAGGAATTAAAAGAACAAGTTGAATACTATAAGTTGGAGGCTGAATTCTGAAAAAAGTTCCACACCTTGTTGACAAAACAAAAATCAACAAGGAAAAAACAAAAGTAGTTTTAGAATTACTAAAAACACACAAAAAAGTTAAAATTTCTATTCTCTTAAAAATAGCCAAGCTGCCTAAATCTTCTTTTTATGAATGAAAACATAAGTTAGAAAATACAATAGATAAAAACAAAGAATTAAAGGAAATGATTGTTGATATTTTTAACAAATCATTTGAAACATATGGGTATAGAAGGCTAAAAATAGCTTTAGAATCAAAAGGATATATTGTTAATCACAAAAAAATTTTAAGGTTAACTAAAGAGCTTGGTGTTCAGTGTATCAAATTTAGAACAAAAAATGGAAGATATAGTTCTTATAAAGGAACTGTTGGAAAAATTGCAGATAATGTTTTAAAAAGAAATTTTCATTCTTTACAAGAAAACAAAGTTTGATGCACTGATGTAACAGAGTTTAAAGTTAATGGTCAAAAGTTATATTTATCACCAATTATTGATCTTTACAATGATGAAATTATTTAGTATTCGATTCAAACTAATCCTAACTTAAACTTAACAAATTCAATGCTAGAAAAAGCACTTAAAAAGGTTAAAAATACAAATGGTTTGTTAATTCACTCTGATCAGGGATTTCATTATCAACACATTAGCTGAGTTAAAAAACTAGAAGAAAATAACATAACACAAAGTATGTCTAGAAAAGGTAATTGCTTAGATAATGCTATTATAGAAAACTTCTTTGGTTTATTAAAACAAGAAATTTATTATGGTGAAAAATATAATTCAGTAGAAGAGTTAACTAAAAGGATTCATAAATATATTTATTGATATAACAACATAAGAATAAAAGAAAAATTAAAAGGATTGTCTCCTGTACAATTCAGAAAACAATCCTGTTATAATATTGAAAAATTTTAGCCCGTGTTTATGGTAGCGGGGGTATATAACTAGCTTTTTTTAATCTTAATTATTATTTAAAATTTCATTTATTAATTTATTTATATAAATGTTTTTAATTTCTAAATCAGTAATTTTTACTTTAATATCAACTAATTGATTTGCATAATATGGATCTTGTAAACGATTATTATAAATAATAAAAAAAATAAACATACCAATAATTGGTAATAATCATCATAATCATAATTTATTTAAAATTTTTTTATTAGTTTGTTTTAGTTGTAACTGATAATCATTAATTTTATTTTGATTAATGATTTTTTGTTGATCTAAAAGTTGTTTTAGATCAATTAAAAGTTCATTTAAATTAATTTTTGAATTTAGCTGATTAATTTGTTCTTTTGAAAAAATCATTTTTATAAAATCTATTTTATTATAATAATTATTAACAAATACATCTTCAAGTAGTGATAAACCAGTTTTATTTTGCATATTTATAACCTCAATTGTTGTTTAGTTTTATTTATTTTATAATCTTATTAGAATTTGAAAGGATTTTATATGTATTATTTAGGAATAATTTTAGCTAGTATAGTTGGGTATTTTTTAGGTTCTATTTCTTGATCAATAATTATAGTTAAAAAAGTTGGAAATATTGATATTAGAACAATTGGATCAGGTAATCCTGGAGCAACTAATACTGTAAGAGCTTTAGGTAAAAAATGAGGATTAGTTGTAGCTTTTTTAGATGCTTTGAAAGTAATTTTTACAAGCATAATAGCTATATTATTATCATTAATACCAAATAGTTTGTTTAGTCAAACTAGTTATTTTATTCCTTGTATTTTTGCTTTAATTGGACATTGTTTTCCAATTTATTACAAGTTTAAAGGTGGAAAAGCAGTTAGTTGTTTTTTAGGTCTTTTATTTGTAGTTAACATTTTATATTTAATCATTTTTTTAACTGTTTGATTTATAAGTGTTGCTATTTCAAGAAAAGTCAGTGTTGCTTCAATATTTTCAGCATTTTTTATTTTAATAATAATGTGAATTCCTTATTTAAATGGAGTGAGTTATTTCATTTGACAATGAAATGGTTTAGAACAATTTAGTGTTGCTTGAAAAAACTACATTTTATTTTCATTACTAAATTCATTTCACCACTGATTTTTTAATAGTTGAGCTAGTGGAATGTTAGAAGGAAATATTATAGTTTTAATTGGTGGTTTAATTTTAGGATTAAGACATTCTCAAAATATTAAAAGAATAAAAAATAAAACTGAGCCAGATACATTTCCAAGAAAAAAACAAGCTATTAAAAAGTAAAAGAACTTTTTATTTTTAAATGTTTGTTTTTTAATATGTTTTTTAGGAGGGATTATGAGTTTAATAGTTTTAGAAAATATTACACATCAAAATGGAGAAAAAATTTTATATAAAAATTCTGAAATGAGAATTAATAAAGGTGAACATGTTGCTTTAGTTGGCCCTAATGGGGCTGGAAAATCAACTTTATTAAATATTATTGCTCAAAAAATTACTCCAGATCATGGAAATATAGAATGGCATCCTAAAGCAAAAATTGGATATCTAGATCAACACCAAGAAGTAGATCCAAACATAACTAGTGAAGAGTATTTAAAAGATGCTTTTAAAAATCTTTTTGAAATTGAAGCTAAAATTCATAAGATTTATGAAAATATGGCAATTGAATATAAAGAATCAGATTTAATAAAAGCTTTAGAATTACAAGATTATTTAACTAGTCATAATTTTGATACTATTGATAAAACTGTTGGTAACTTAGTTTCAGGATTAGGAATAAATCCAAATAATATGAAGAAGAAACTATCAGAATTATCTGGTGGTCAGCGTGGAAAAATTTTATTAGCTAAGTTGTTGCTAAAAAATGATGATTTTATTTTATTAGATGAACCCACTAATTTTTTAGATATTGAACAAGTTGAATGATTAATTAACTTTTTAAATAATTATGAGAATGCTTTTTTAATGATTAGTCATGATATTGAATTTGTTAATAGAGTAGCAAAAATTATTTTTGCTATAGAAAATCAAAAAATAAATCGATATGTTGGAGATTATAATAAGTATTTAGAATTATCTGCTTTAAAGGCTGATCAATATGATAAAGCAAGAGAATCTCAACAACAACAAATAGCAAAACTAAAAGATTATATTGCAAGAAATGCTGCAAGATTTTCAACAGCTAAAAGTGCACAATCTCGTCAAAAGCAATTAGATAAAATGGATGTTTTAGATGAAAGAAAAAAATTAGTTAAACCTAAGATGAGTTTTAAATATAAACGTCCTAATTCAGCTGTTGTTGTTAAATCTCAAAATTTAGAAATTGGTTATAATTTTAGTTTAACTGCTCCTTTAACTTTTGAATTAAGAGAAGGTCAAAAATGTATTGTTAAAGGATATAATGGGATTGGAAAAACTACTTTTTTAAAAACTGTTTCAAATAAATTAAATCCAATTGATGGTTGATGTAAACTTGGAGATGGTGTTGAAGTTAGATATTTTGAACAAGTTGAAAAATTTCATGAATATGAAAATCCAATTTCATATTTATCAAGTAGACACCCACAAGTTCTAGAACCTGAAATTAGATCAACACTTTCAAGGTTTGGAATTAGATCAGAACTTATGTTAAATCCAATGAATGATTTATCTGGTGGAGAACAAACTAAAGTTAGATTAGCCTCACTTAGTTTAGAACCAGCAAGTTTATTAATTTTAGATGAACCAACTAATCATATTGATGTTTTAGCAAAAGAATCTTTACTAGAAGCAATTAGAGAATTTCAAGGCACTGTTCTAATTACAACTCATGATATTAATTTTGAAACTAATTGAGCTGATAAAGTATTAAATTTTGAAGATTTAGTTGAATAAAAAAACGAGAATTTAATAACTTCTCGTTTTTTTAATATGATCTTAAAAATAATCGCTCAGCATTATTTTTAGTATTTTCTGCAACAATGCTATCAGAAACTTTTTTAATTTTTGCTATGTGTTTAACAATTAGTGGTAAGTACTTAGGATAACTTAAACCTTTTTTATATGGTTTTGGTGGTAAAAAAGGAGAGTTTGTTTCAACTAATAATTTATTTAATGAAATATTTTTTACCACTTGTTCTAGTTCGATTTCATGAGTAATAGCAGCATCAAAAGAAATATAAAACCCTAATTCAATAAATTTTAATGCTCAATCTAAAGGACCACGAAAAGCATGAATTGCCCCTTTTTTAACACGTTTTTCTTTAAAAATCTTATAAGCAATTTCAAAAACTCTGAAATGGTTTGTAGCATCTCTTAAGTGTACAACTACTGGTAAATCTAGTTTTTGAGCTATTTCAATTTGTCTTTTAAAACCTTGAATTTGTTCTTTTTCATACTTATTGGTTTCAAAAAAATCTAAACCAATTTCGCCAATTCCAACTACTTTATTTGAATTAGCTAATTCTTCAATAATTTGAAAAGCTTGTTCAGAATATAAGTGAATTTGACTTGGATGAATACCAACAACTGCAAAAACATTTGGTGATAAATTAGCTTGAAATATAGCGGTTTTAGAAGATTTCACATCATAACCTATGTTATTAATATACTTAACTCCAGATCTTTTAGCTTCAAATACTATTTCATTTGAAGTCATATCAATATCTATAAATCTATTATCATTTAGATGACAGTGTGTATCATACAAACCTGATATATTCATATAAAATCATCTCTTTTCTTAATATAAATTATATATTCTTATTAAATTATTTTTTTACAGTAAACCTTTTTAAGAATCATAAAATTAATTATTTTTTATTTGTTAGGTAAATAAAGTTAAAGTTTTTTAGACTATATAATATTTAATATACAAGGATTTGAACATATAAACTAAAAGGAGAATTTATGTCGCATCCATTTTCAGTAGATGAAATTAAACAAATTCATCAAGAAATTTCTAAAATAATTCATTATACACCTTTACATTATGCAGATAAATTATCAGCTTTAACTGGTAATAATATTTATTTAAAATTAGAAAATTTACAAAAAACAGGAAGCTTTAAATTAAGAGGAGCAACTAATAAAATTAATAAACTAACTAATGAAGAAAAAGAACATGGAATTATTGCAGCTAGTGCTGGAAATCATGCACAAGGTGTAGCTTTTGCAGCTACTAATTTAGGGTTAAAATCAACAATTGTTATGCCTGAAAATGCCCCAATGGCAAAAATTCAAGCAACAGAAAAATATGGTGGAAAAGTTGTTCTAAGTGGAAGATTTTTTGATGATGCTTTAGCTAAAGCAATTGAATTAAAAGAAAAAGAAAATCTAACTTTAATTCATGCTTTTGATGATATTGAAATTATTAAAGGTCAAGCTACTATTGCATATGAAATTGATCAACAAATTAAAAACATCGATTATTGTTTAGTACCAATTGGTGGTGGTGGATTAATGAGTGGTATTGCTACTTATTTAAAACAAGTTAATCCAAATATTAAAATGATTGGTGTTGAAGCTGCTAATGTTAATTCCTATCAACAAGCAAAAGCTTTGAGTAGACCAGTGATGATTGATTCTAAACCATCAATAGCAGATGGAATTGCTGTTAAAAAAGTTAGTGATTTAACTTTTTCAATATTAAATCAATATGTTGATGATGTAGTTGTTGTAAGTGAAGAAGAAATTGCTGAAGCAATGTTATTTTTAATGGAAAATTGTAAGTTTGTAACTGAAGGTTCAGGAGCAGTTACTGCTGCAGCTTTAATGTTTGATAAATTAAATATTAAAAATCAAAATAAAACAATAGTTGGTTTAGTAAGTGGTGGAAACATTGATATTGCAATGGTTGGTAATATTATTAATAAAGCTTTAATTAAAACTAATAGAAGATTAGTATTATCAGTTAATATACCATCAGATAATAAAGAAATACTAAATATAATTAATATTATTAATTCTTGTGGAGCTAAAATTTTTAAAATAAAAACTAATAGAGATATTATGTATTTAGAATTAAGTGAAATTCATGCAACATTTATTATTGATTTATCAAATACTGATCAACAACAGCAAATCATTGACAAAATTATTCAAGCTAATTACAAAATTACAAGCATTACAGATTAATTTTTCAAAACAGTATAGTTTAAAAAGTATCTTTAGTTTATACTAGAAAAAGATACTTTTTTTATTTATAAAAGTATACTAATTTCAAAAATTTCTTTTTAAAGAAATTAAAATCAATTATTATAAAATTGATATAAGCAACAAAAGTTTTATGAAACATCTAATTTTTGTTGTTAATAACTTAGACTATTTGTCTATTTAACAATTTTAGGCTATTTATGGAATTACAAAAACAAAAAAATAAGTCGTTAACAACTTTGATTATTTTTTGAATTTTAGTAGGTATAACAACAACACTTGTTTATAACTTAGAATGATTTATTCAAAAAGTAATTATTTTTAATGGTGGTTTACAAGCTGATCTAAATATGGGAACAGCTATAATAGATAAAAATTTAACTATTGTTTTTAGTGAACACAATATTAAAACAATAGATGATTTTTATATTAAATTAAATGATGTAATAGATAAAGAAAATCATATAATTACAAAATATTATAATATTAATATTAATAGTGCATTTAAAAAAGAAGGTTTATTATTTTCAGCTGCTGCTTTAATAGCTTCATTTATTTCAGGACCTATTTTAGTGTATGCAATTACTAAGAAAAAAATTTATAAGTTCTTTATTTTACCAATACTTTTAGGCTTATCTATAATGATGTTTTTTATAATGCCAGTAATTTCATCAGTACTTTTATTAGCTACTGTTTTTACTCCATTATTTGGAATGTTATATTCTTATAGAACTGCTTTAGATTCTTGGGCTACTTCAGTTGCACGTAAAACTAATGTAAAGATTTCATTTGTACGTGGGTTTTATGAAGTTGGAGCAGGTTTAGGTTCAATTGGTCTTACTCAATTACTTTTACATTTAAATTATTATAAAAGAACAATTAGTTGAGCTGATGCTACTCCATATTATGTAGTTGGTGCTTTTTATGTTATTTTGACAATCTTTTTATGATTATTTATGCCAGATAATATTTTTGACAAATTACATGTTAAAGAAGAAAGAGTTAGTCAGAAAAAATATGAAGAAGTTAAGCAAGCTAATAAACTTAATCAAGAATTAACTTTAAAACAAATTATTTTAAATAAAAACTTTATTATTGGATTATTATTCTTTTTAATAGTAATTGGTACAGTACAAGCATTTGGTTCAATTTGAGTAAATACAGTTGAAAACTTTACTTCAACAACAAAATCATTTAACTCTCCTCAACATATCGGATATCAAAAAGCATTTTCAATACCAGTTCAATTACTTTTATCTTATTTGATTTTACAAGTTGTTACTAAAATTAAATTAAAACAATTCTTACTATGAGCAGCGATTTTAGCTTCAATTAGTTGATTTGGAATTGGAACAATAGTTTATATAGTTAAACCAAAAAATCCAATTATTACTAGTTTAATTGGTGGAATTGGTGGAGCTATTACTGGAACATTAGCTGTTGCTTTAGGATATGAATTTATTTCAAGAGTAACAACTATTAATACTCGTCCAGCAACCTTTGTTGTTTTTAACTCAATTACATATGGCTTTGGTGGAATTATTTTTGTAGGAGTTAATACGTTTTTATCAAAAACTCCAGTATTTGGAATTAGTGGAGCTGGTGGATATTGAGTTTGATTAATTTGTGGAATTTCATGTTTATTTGCAATTTTATTACTAATTTTATTTTTTAAAGAGCCAGAATTTATTACTAGAGAAATTGATGATAAAACATTTAATAAACATTTATTAGTACCAGCTCATCATAAACCAGATCAATTAAAAAATAATAAAAATAATAGGAAATAACATTATGATCTTATCTTTATATGTTTGATTACAAATTAGAAAAAAACTAAAAAGAAAAGTTAGTTATCAAGAATCTTTAGATTTTGAATATCAAATAGCAAATGAAAATGGATATAATTTTGATTATTTAGATTTATCAGGTTTTAATAAAGAATATAAAACTATTAATACTAGATTTGGAAAATTAAAAATTTTTAAACACGGAACTGGTGATACTGTAATTATTTATTGTCATGGTATTTTATCAAATAATAGAAATGCGATTAAGTTTTTAGATTATTGTTTTTCAAGAAATATAACTTTAATTAGTTATGATAATTTTGGTTGAGGTGAATCTGATAAATTTGGTAAATGTACTTTAGGTATTAAAGAAGCAGATTTATTAAAAGATGTTATTGATTTTGTTAAAAAAGATTTTAAACCAAAAAAACTAGTTATATATGGTGAATCTATGGGTGGAGGAACTGTTTATAGTTTTATTAGTAAATATAATAATAAAATAGCTGATAAATTTATTGTTGATGCAGGATATAATTCATTTTTAGACATTGCTATTCAATCTGGATTTAAAAAGGTTTGATATTTTATTTATTTATCTTATTTATTTTTACCAATACTATTTAAATTTTCTCATTATCCAGTTAAAAGATTTATTAAAAAACAAGATTTTAAAAATTTAGATAATGTTTTACATATTCAAAGTACAGGAGATGCTTTAGTTGATTATAAGCATTTTAAAAAACACTTAAAATATCTAAAAAACAAACATATTTATTCAAAACCAATTCGTCACTGTATGGGAATCGATTATTTAAGAGATGAACATTATAGTGTTTTAGATGATTGAATTGAAATTAAAAAATAATAACAAAAATCAGCACAACTAAGTGCTGATTTTTTATTATCTATTAAATTTATAAACATATATATTAAATGATGAAGCTTAAATTTTAAAAATCTATTATCTTTTTTAAAATGATAAATATAAAACTTAAAATGTAAAAAAACTAATATAAAGATGTCCTGCTATCTGGTTATAAACTTGACATTATCGTGGGTTATTATACAAAATGGTACTATAAGTTATAATTATATTATCAAAGAAATTAGAGAATAATAGATCTATTCTAACAAGCCTAATTTATCTTTGAGTTCATGGGAAAACCTTGAACAATCACTTTTAACCCTCAATACGATTCCTGAGATCTCGTCAACTAACTCACTAGGTAATCCATTGGGGTATTTTTTTATGTATAAGAGTGTTTTGTCTAATCCACTATGAATTCTTCTTGTTTGGTTTATCATTGTTAGTATTTTTAAATCTTCTTTTCTACTTTCATCTAATTGTTTTCTTCTAACAAAATCAACTTCAACTCAATCAGTTGAACCAATTTCTAATGGCTTTGCAATATAGCGTTTAGTATCTGTTCTAAAGTAAAGTTGTTCATCTGAACCAATTACAAGTTGAATATTTTCTTTTTTATAAAATCTAAAACGTTTACCAAATTCATCGTATGGAGCATAAATTTTAGTTTTATACTCTGCTACACCATTTGCAAATTTTCTAGGTATAGGTAGGTCAAAGAATTTTTCAACTTCATTTTCACCTAGTTGTCTAAATGCATTATCTCTTTTTCTTTTTTTACATTTACTATTAACAAAATCTATTAATTTGTGTTTTATTTGATTTGCTTGTTCAATTGTTTTTATATCATTTTGTTTAAAGAAGAAAGGTGCATTTTTTTGGACTGTATCTCACATTCTTTCAACATGTGGTTTTGCATTAGCATTAGATGAAGAAATCACCTCTATACCCCTATTTTCAAGCTCTAAACGCGTTCTAGCGTTATTTCTTTCATCTTTTTTAAAATTAGCTCTATTATCAGTAATAATTCTTTGAGGATAGCCATAAGTTCTAAATATTGTTTCAAAAATTTTTTGATAAGAATTTAAAGATTCTTCGTATTCTTCAAAACACATATCAAGTATTTGATTAGTTCCAACATCAACAGCCATAACACATGTTGCTATTGTGTTATTTTGAAAATAATAATGAGTACATCCATCTACTTCTATTACCTGTCCAAATTTATAATTGTTTGCTACTGCTAGTCTGTGTTTTTCTACGTTTTTAGGCACATAAAAAACTAGCTCATTGCTATACCTAATTAATTTTCCTTCTTCTTGTTGTCTTCTTATTTTTTTAACTTCTTTTTTGGTTTTACGTTTGCAATAAGGGCTTGCATAACCTTGTTGTATTAGTCTCCTATTTAAAGTTGAATAAGAAATTTTATTTTTAGTGTTAGTTGACATAAGAGTGCTGTGATAGTTTTCTAAAGTTAAATAAGAACAACTAGCATTATTTACATCTCCACCAGTTATTTTTACTTGTTCTTGGTATTTTTCACCTAAATTATGTATTATCTCATCACTATATTTTTGAGCATTTTTATTATTAGTGTTTTTATGTGAAAGAATTAGCTCTGCTTCCTTGTTCTTTCATTTAATATATTCACTTTTATATTTTTTTACAGTAGAAAGTGATTTTTGAAACTGTATAGCGATTGATAACAACTTTCTGTTAGGCTCTTTTTCAAAAGTATCTATTATAAGTTTCTTTTTTTCATTAAACTTTTTATTTTCTTGGATAACAAACATTAGACCTCCTGTTCAATTATAAGACCACAGATCTGTGGTCTTATAATTGGTCTGGTACCATTTTGTTTAATAATCCAACTTTAAAAAAAACACTTTACAAACTTTGTATTTATGTTATATTAAAAATGTAGAAATAAGTTAAAATAAGCTTTCTTGATTTTCCTTTTTTCTACAACGTCAATAGGTAAGAACAAAACTCTTTGTTGTAGTTAAATACAACAATTTAGAAAATGTTTAATATTTTCCAATAGTATAACCCTGTATCTAAAAATACAGGGTTTTTTTACTATTTAAACTATAGTTTTAAAATAAGTTAGATAGGTTTTTAAGGTATAATTATATTATTGTAAAAGAGTTTTTTAGTGTGGAAAATGGCTGAGAGGGTGGAATAAATGTCACAAGAATATAGTGCAGAATCGATTAAAGTTTTAAAAGGTTTAGAAGCTGTTAGAACACGTCCTGGAATGTATATTGGATCAACTTCAAAAACAGGGTTACATCATTTAGTATGAGAAATTTTAGATAACTCAATTGATGAAGCAATGGCTGGATATGCTGATTTAATTAGTGTAACTATAACAAAAGAAAATGAAGTAATTATCCAAGATAATGGAAGAGGAATTCCAGTTGGTATTAATTCAGATACTAAGAAATCTGCATTAAGTTTAGTTTTTACTCAATTGCATGCTGGAGGAAAATTTGATTCAGAGACTTATAAAATTTCTGGTGGTCTTCATGGAGTTGGAGCTAGTGTTGTTAATGCTTTATCTTTATATGTTGAAGTTGAAGTCTATAGAAATAATATTCACTATCATCAATTGTTTAGTGAAGGTGGTACTAAAGAATCAGAATTACAACAACTAGGTCAGACTGATTTAAGAGGAACAAAAGTTAAATTCAAGCCAGATCCTGAAATTTTTAAAGAAACTGTAGTATTTGATTATGAAGTTATTAAAAATAAAGTTAAACAGTTAGCATTTTTAAATAAAGGTTTAAAAATTACTTTAACTGATGAAAGAATTGAAAAAACAGTTGAATACTTATTTTTAAATGGGATCTTAGACTATATTAAAGAAAAAAATGAAACTAAAAATAAAATAAACCCAAATATTTTTTATGTAGATTCAAAATACGAAGACATTGAAGTTGAAATGGCGCTTCAATATAATTCTGATTATCAAGAAAATATCATTACTTTTGTAAATAATATTAACACTCATGAGGGAGGAACTCATGAGGATGGTTTAAAACAAGCTCTAATTAGAGATATTAATAGATATGCTGATACAGTAATAAAAAATAACAAAACTCCTTCTAAATTCTCTTGAGATGATATTAAAGAAGGAATGATGTGTATTTTATCAGTTAGACATACAGATCCACAATATGAAGGTCAAACTAAAACTAAACTTTCAAACCCTGATGCTAAAGAAGCGGTTAATATAATCATTGGAAATGCTTTTGAAGAGTTTCTATTAAAATCACCAGAAGACGCTAAAGCTATTTTAGATAAAAATGTTAATGCTCAAAAAGCAAGAATTGCAGCTCAAAGAGCAAGAGAAGAAACTAGAAGAAAATCTGCACTAGATTCATTTTCATTACCAGGTAAATTAGCAGATTGTGAAACCAAAGATTCAAATATAGCTGAACTTTATTTAGTGGAGGGGGATTCAGCTGGTGGTAGTGCTAAAACTGGAAGAAATAGAAAATTTCAAGCTATTTTACCTTTAAGAGGTAAAGTATTAAATGTTGAAAGAGTAACTGAAGCTAGAGCTTTTTCAAATAATGAAATTAAATCAATTGTTACAGCTGTTGGTACTGGAATAAAAGAAGAATTAGATTTATCTAAACTAAGGTATAAAAAAATAGTAATTATGACTGATGCTGATGTTGATGGTGCTCACATTAGAACATTACTACTAACATTCTTTTATAGATATATGAAGCCACTTGTTGCTAATGGTCATATTTATATAGCTCAACCTCCTTTATATAAAATTGAAGCAAGTAAAAAAATAGCTTATGCATATACTGATAATCAATTAGATGAACTAAAAAATAATGAATTTAATAATTTAAAGTACACAATTCAACGCTATAAAGGACTTGGAGAAATGGATCCGCTACAACTATGAGAAACAACGATGGATCCACAACAAAGAACTATGCTACAAATTTCGCTTGAAGATGCTACTTTAGCAAATGAAGTATTTTCAGATTTAATGGGTGAAGATCCTGAGTTAAGAAAAATTTATATTCAAGATAATGCTAAATTTGTTGAAAATATAGACTTTTAGAAAGGCAGAAAATTATGAATAATGAAAACAATAATAATGATTCTTTAGATGAAAATCAAAATCATTATCATGGTAAAATTTCTCCTATTGATATTTCAACAGAAGTTAGAAAAGATTTCTTAGAATATGCAATGAGTGTTATTGTAAGTCGTGCACTACCTGATTTAAAAGATGGATTAAAACCAGTTCATAGACGTATCATTTATGCAATGAATGATTTAGGAATTACTTCAGATAAACCACATAAAAAATCTGCTCGTATAGTCGGAGAAGTAATTGGTAAGTATCACCCACATGGAGATAGTGCTGTTTATGAAACAATGGTAAGGATGGCTCAAGAGTTTTCTTATCGTTATCCTTTAATTGATGGTCATGGTAACTTTGGTTCGATTGATGGAGATAGTGCAGCTGCAATGCGTTATACTGAAGCTAGACTAGCTAAGATATCAAATTATCTAATAAAAGATATTGATATGGATACAGTACCATTTATTGATAATTATGATGCTAGTGAACATGAACCAGCTTATTTAACAGGTTATTTACCAAACCTTTTAGTTAATGGAACTATGGGTATTGCAGTTGGAATGGCAACTTCAATTCCACCACATAATTTAAAAGAAGTAGTTAGTGCTATTAATGCTTATATTGATAATAATGATATTACTATTGATGAAATTTTAGAAAATCATATTTTAGGTCCTGATTTTCCAACTGGCGCTTTAATGACTAATGGAACAAAAATGCGCGAAGGTTATAAAACAGGACGAGGTAGTGTTATTATTAGGGCAAAAATTGATTTTGAAGAAAATAAAAAGCACGATAGATTTGTAGTTACTGAAATTCCATATCAAACTAATAAAGCTAAAATTATTGAAAAAATAGCTGAATTAGTTAAAGACAAAACTATTGAAGGTATTTTTGATATTAGAGATGAATCAAATTATGAAGGTATTAGAATCATTATTGAATTAAAAAAAGATGCTAATCCTGATGTTGTTTTATCTAAACTTTATAAATACACTGCTTTACAATCAAGTTTTTCGATTAATTTATTAACTTTAAATAATAATTTACCTGTTTTATTAGACTTAAAAACTATTATTAAAAACTATGTTGAGTTTCAAGTTAATGTTATTATAAAACGTTCTATTTTTGAAAAGAATAAATTAACTAAGCGTTATCATATTTTAGAAGCTTTACATATTGCTTTAGATAATGTTGATGATGTTATTAATATTATTAAAAATTCTAAAACTAGTGATGAAGCTAAAATTCAATTAACTAATAAATATAACTTTGATGAAGAACAAAATAAAGCTATTTTAGATATGCGTTTACAAAGATTAGTTGGTTTAGAAAGAGACAAAATCACTTTAGAAATGACTAATATAAAAGAACGCTTAACTTATTTAGATCTTTTGATTAACACAAAAGAAGAACAAGATAATGTTTTAAAAAATCAATTAAATGAAATAGCTGACAAGTTTGGAGATAATAGAAGAACAGAATTAATTGATGAAGAATTGATTAATATTGAAGATGAAGAATTGATTCCTGATCTAAAATGAATGATCTTATTATCTCAAGAAGGTTATATTAGAAGAATTAATCCAGATGAGTTTAGAATCCAAAAACGCGGTGGACGTGGAGTTAGTGTTAATGCAGAGCCAAATGATCCTATTGATATAGCAACAATGGGAAAAGCTAAGGATTGAGTATTATTTTTTACTAATTCAGGGAAGGTTTATAGAACTAAGTTATATAACATTAGAAGTTATTCAAGAACAGCTAGAGGATTACCAATTGTTAACTTTTTAAATGACTTAACTAGTGAAGATAAAATTACAGCTATTTTACCTTTAAGAAACAATAAAGAAAAATTCAATTATTTAACTTTTGTTACTCAAAAGGGAATGATTAAAAGAACTAAAATTTCTGAATTTGAAAACATTAATAGAAATGGTAAAAAAGCAATTAATTTAAGAAAAAACGATCAACTAGTTTCAGTATTTGCAACAACTGGACAAGATACTATTTTTATTGCTAATGAGTCTGGAAAAGTAATTAGAATTAAAGAAAGCGTAGTTAATCCACAATCTAGAGTTGGTTCTGGAGTTAGAGCATTAAAATTAGAAGCTAATGATGTTGTAGTTGGAGCAATTAGTTCATTTAAATTAACTCATATTACCACTGTTTCAAATAAAGGTTTATTTAAAAAGACACCAATTGATGATTATAGAATTAGTGGAAGAAATGGTAAAGGTATAAAAGTAATGAATTTAAACCAAAGAACTGGTAAATTCAAAGCTATTATTGATGCTAGAGAAACTGATTTAATCTTAATTATTTCAAGTGATGGAAACTTAATTAAGACTAAAGTTTCAAATATTCCTTCGCTTTCAAGAAATGCTAGTGGAGTTAAAGCAATTAGATTAGCAGATAATCAAGAAATTAATGCAATTACTTTAGAATACCGTAAACACGGCCTTGAAAACGAAGATTTTGAAGAAGATTAGAATAACAAAAACCGAACTTTGTAATGTTCGGTTTTTTTTTAATTTTTATTTTAATAAACCTATTAAAACTATTTATCTTTTTGATTTATCAAATGGTATTCCAACTGCTGCTGGAGCTTTAGAAGTTTTACTAAATAATACCATTGCAACAATAGTTAAAATAAATGGTAAAGTATTAAATAAAATTGATATGCTTTGAATAGTTTTATTTGTTGAAATTGTTCCTATTTGTTGTCCTAAAGCAAATAGTCATGAAAATATAATAGCTCCAATTGTAATAAATAGAATTCTTCATTGCCCAAAAATCATAATAGCAATTCCTAAAAATCCATATCCGAATATATTTCCACTAAATAATCCACCACCACTAACTGTAGTAACAACAAATACTCCACCACCAATTCCCGCTAAAAATCCTGATAAAATTACTGCAACATATCGATATTTAGTTACACTAATTCCAGCTGCATCAATAGCATTTGGGTTTTCTCCAACCATTGCATATCTCATTCCTTGTTTTGTATATTTAAAAAAAACAAATAATCCAATCGCAAAAATAATAGCTATTATTGTTCAAATAGGTAACATACTTGCAACTACTTGAGTTTTAGAACCAACTATTTTAGTTATATTAATTACATTTATTGAAGTATAACCACTAGCAATAACTTGTGATTGCTTTCCAAATCAATTTGATGTTGATAAAAATATTCCAAGACCTATTGTTAAAATGTTTATCGCAGTTCCTGAAATAATTTGGTTTGCTTTTAATGTGATTGATGGAAAAGCATGTAATAGTGCAAAAATTGCTGTAATTACTCCCGCTAGTAAAACTATTGGTATTTGAGTATAATTACTCTTTTGATCATTTGTTGTTAAATAAGTTCCTAAAATAGAAACAACCAAAGCTCCAATAATCATCATACCTTCAACAGCAATGTTAACAACTCCTGCTTTTTCACTAACAAGTGATGATAGAGAAGCAAACAATAAAACACCAACTAAAGCAAGCCCTCAAGTTAAAATACTACTATTAAATAAAATTGCCATTTTTACTTAACCTCCTTTAGTACTGATTTTTCTAAATTCATAATCTTTAAATTAGTTTGTTGTTTTAATGTTTTTTCTAAGTTAAATAATTGCTCTAAATCAGTTAGTGTTTCTCTTGGCTGTTGCTTAATTGCTAATAAATATTGTTGTTTATCTTTATCAATAATTTGATTTGCTTTATCAATTCAAGTTTTATAGTTATTAATTAGTTCTTGTTCTTCAACTCTACAATTAGTATAAGAAATTTGCTTTTCTAAAAAGATTATTAATTTAAATGTTTTTAAACTTATTTTTGCTTTTTGTTTAATATATTCAGGTGCATCATAATCACTAATAATATTAGAACCAAATATCTCATCTATTTGCGATTTTATTTTTAAAGCTTCTATTAAAGTCTTATCATTAGATTTTATTGCTTGTCTATTTAAGTTTTTATCTATATTAGTCATAACTAATGTCTTTAGATCATTTAATAAAACAATAGCCTTATTAACTTCTAATTTAGAACGATTCATATCAATAAGTTCTAAACGTTTGTGCTTATTAACAAGAGCTTGTTTTTTAGCTTGTATAAAGCGTTGTTTTTCTTCCTTAAGATAAGTTTTATATTGTTCTAAAATAGTTTGTAATTGAACATTTTCTTTTTTAGCATTGTCTTTTTGAGTTTTAAATTTATTTTTTTCTTCTAAAAGCTTAACACTAGTTTGCTTTTTAACTTCTTTAATTTCTTGTTTAATCTTATTAATTTGTTCTAAATGTTTATTATCATATGAATTTTTATTCAATTTCAAATTTTCTTTTTGTAAATTAAACTTAGACTTAATATTTTTAATTTGCTCATTAAGCAATGCAATAGTTTTTAGTTTATTAGCTTTAATTTCAATTACATTATCACGATATTGAAATTCGTGAAATAAAACTCCTATTTGTGCTTCTTTAAAAACTTTAATTTCTTGAATTTTTAACCTATGTTCTTTTTTAATTTGTTTTATATCTGATTGATATTTATTTAAAATATTTTGTTTGACTTGTGTGATTTTATATTTATGATCAGCTAACTTTAAATCTAAATCATAAGATTCTAAAACAAATTTAGTTGTTATTAAATTTAATTGTTCTTTTAAATTGGTTTTTAATCCATTAACACTAAGTCTTGTTTTATCTTCTTTAACAAATGCTTTAATATCAATAATTTTATTTTTAATTAAATCGATTGATTGGTTAATATTTTTTTTAAATTCTAGTTTAATATTTTTTCTACCATTTCAAAACAAGTGAGGTAAGTAGATTTGTTTTTTAATTTTATTTTTAACAACATAATTTTTATAACTATCATTTACTTGTTGTTTATACTCTTTTATAAAAATTAAAAAGATTTTTTTAAATCTTAATATCAAAAGATGTAGATATAATTTTCAAACAATTTCTCTACTTGTAGGTGATGTTAATAAATTAAATTTATTTTTTAACAACTCTCAAGGTTTAAAAACAATAAATATAGAAACAATTGCTGTAAAGTAAATAAGAACTCCTGAAATTAATCCACTTATTTGTGTTGAAATACCATACAATGAAGAAACAGGGCTTCCTCCAGTTTTGATCATTGCTCATAATCAACCAATTGGAATAATTCCTATAGGATTATTAAAAGCAACTAATGAAACTGCAATTGCATCAAATCCAACAGTTGGTAAACTATTAGAAGCAAAAGAATTATTTGGCGTAACTGTAAACATTAAAACGAATCCTGCAATTCCTGCTATTGCTCCTGATAAAGCTAATGAATTTATAATTTGAGTTTTAACATTAATTCCAATATATTTAGAACCAGTTATTGATGAACCAACAGCTTTTAACTTAAAACCTAAAGTTGTTTTTGAGAATAACACTCAAACTAAAATCACACAAATTAAAGCTATTAATAAAGGAATAATTACAGTATTTGAACCAATAACCAATTGATCTGATGGAATATTTTTTGATATAAATGGTAAACCGCCTGAAAAATCTCCAAATTTATTAAAAAATCATTTGAATATATAAAATACTGATCAGTTTAACAAGATAGTTTAAACAACTTCGTGTATGTTAAACAAAGCTTTTAGTGCTCCTGCAATAAGTGCTAAAAAACTAGCTGAAACAATACAAGTTATTAACATTAAAATAATCATTGAAGTATCTATTGTTGCTGCTTTTGAACCTTTTATATAGAAAAATAAAATCGTTGAAACACTTGTAGCTGTTAGTATTTGACCAGGTGCTCCAATATTAAATACTCCCGATTTAAAAGCAACAGCCATTGATAATCCTGCAACAATATATACTGCCATTCAATTTAAACTTATTTGATAAAAGTTTTTATCAAAGTTAATCCCAAGCAAAAGAGCAAAATATGTAAAAGGATTTATTTTTAAAAATGAAAGAAAAACACCAGAAACAATAAACCCCATAATAATCGAAAACAAAGAACCTTTTATAAACTTTAACTTAGTTTTTGTTTGATTTGAACTAAATAAATATTTTACTTTTTTATTCAATGTTCACAATATTCTAGATTGCATTTTCTACCACGACCTTACTTTTTTTATTAACTTTATTATTTTTAATTTGTTCTAAAGTTTGACCAGTCATTAAAGCCCCAATTTCTTCTTTTTTAGCTTTTTTTGCTGGTAATTCACCAATTAATTTTCCATCGTTAATAACAACTATTCTATCTGCAAGAGCCATTATCTCATTTAAATCATAAGAAACTAGCAGAATTCCTCTACCTCTTTCCTTTTCTTTTAGAATTTGAGAATGAACATTTTCTATAGCTCCGACATCAAGACCACGCGTAGGCTGAACAACAATTAACAAATCGTGTTCTCTTTTAATTTCTCTTCCTACAATAGCTTTTTGTTGATTACCTCCAGAAAGACCTCTAGCTATTGCAGTCCCATTTCTTGAACCCCTAATATCAAATTCTTTAATAATTATTTGTGCATATCTTGAAATTGCTTTTTTATTAATAAATCCAAATTGGGAAAATGGTTTTTTATCAATTTCTTGACTTACAATATTTTCTTCAACTAAAAAATCTAATAACATTCCATGTTTATGACGATCCTCAGGAATATGAGACATACCCATCTCATATCTTGTCTTAACACTACTATTAGCTATGTTTATTTTTTTATAAACAACACCGCCTGAAACCGGTTTTACTAATCCTGTAATTGCTTGAATTAATTCACGTTGCCCATTTCCTTCAACTCCGGCAATAGCTAAAATTTCACCAGATCTTACTTTAACATTAAAAGTTTCTAGTCCATAAGCTTTATGATTAGAATCTTTTTTTACTGTTAAATTAATAACATCTAATATTGGTTCTTCAGATAAAACTTTTTTATACTTATTTTTAACTTCTACAAGTTTTCTTCCAACCATTGCTTCTGCTATTTCATTTCCACTAACTTCGCTAACTTGTAAATCTGTTATCTTTCTACCTAATCTAATAACTGTAGCAACATTTGCAACTTCTTTGATTTCATCCATTTTATGCGAAATGAAAATAATAGTTTTACCTGCTTTTTGAAGGTTTTTCATTATTTGTAAAAGAGATTGGATTTGTTGTGGTGTTAAAACTGCAGTAGGTTCATCAAAAACTAATATATCTGCTTTTCTATATAAAATTTTTAAAATTTCTACACGTTGTTGTAGTCCAACTGAAATATCTTGAATTTTTGCATCTAAATCAACATACAAACCATATTTGTTCATAATTTCAATTAATTCAGCACGCATTTTTGCTTTATTTAAAAAGATTTTTCCTCTTGTTTGTTCAACACCTAAAATAATATTTTCTAAAACCGTATTTACTTCAACTAATTTAAAATGTTGATGAACCATACCTATTCCTAGTTTATTAGCTTTAATTGGATTTGATATTATTTCTTCTTTTCCATTAACTTTTATAATTCCAGATGTTGGTTGATATAAACCAAATAAAATTGACATTAATGTAGATTTACCAGCTCCATTTTCACCAACTAATGCATGAATATCTCCTTTTTTAACTCTAATAGTAATATCATTATTAGCAACTATAGAACCATTTAAAAATGTTTTGGTAATATTTTGCATTTCAATAGCATAATTAATTTCTTTTTCTTTATTCATAAGTTATGCTCCCAATTCTATTTAGTTGACTTAATTAACATTTGTCAGTAATCTTTTATTCCTGCTATACCATTAGCACTTAGTGTTAAACTATCTCATTCGTTATCTTGAATATTTTTTTGTATTGATTCCAGTGCTTTATCTAGAGATGTCTTTGATAAGTATTCTTTAAATGTATTTCCTGATTTTTCTAGAGTTTTTTTAAGATCTTCTTCTATTTTTTTAGCTTTATCCTTTGAATAATCAATTGATTCAACAGATAAGTTAGCTGCATTAGTTAAAGAACCATTAACTTTTTTAATGCTTCACTTTGTATCAGATTTTCTTGAAGATGAAATTGATCAATCTACTTCTTTTCCAACTAAAGTTTTTCCATCTTGAATTTCATTACTCTTATTTGAAATATATTCTTTATTATCAACAACAGCTTTTTGTAGCGATCTAGCTCTATTTAAAGCATAAACCGAAGCTGAAACAATGTTCTTTTTAGCACTTGTTATAAATCTAATCTCATTACCTTTTTTTGATGAACCAACACTAGTTACTTGATCAGTATCAACACCAATTACATAAGGCTTATGACCTGTAGCTTCTAAAACATCATTAATTTGTGGTCCAGCAACTGGAAAAATTATATCTGCTTGATTTCTAATTAATGCATCAACTACTCCTGATTTTGTGGCTCCACCAACATCAAAATTTTTTGAAAATCAAATATTGTCATTAACATCAACTAGTGAATCAATAGTTGCTTTTAGTCCTTGATTTGCAAAATAAACAGGTTGTAATTTGTATTTGACTTTTTGACCTTTATTATCTTCTAATTCAATTTCTTTATTTGCAATTTTACTATTATAAACATGCATTGCCGCAAGAAGCCCTCACATATAGTTATCAACAGCATCTTTACCAGTAATACCACCAAACATACCAATTGATATATAGTTATTACCTGCTACTGATCCTTGTAAAGGCATATCTTTAGAACTATTAGAAGCTTGTAGTGCTTCTTTTGAAAACTCACCACTATTTAAACTAGTCATTTTCGGGAGATTTGCTCACATAATAGCATCTCAACCTGCATTAAATCCAGCTAATTCTGAGTTAAACAATACTGATATAACATTATCTTTTTTAAATTTAGCATCTAGTAAGACAACTGTTTTATTTCCTGCTTTTTTCATTCTTTCAGCAGCATAATCAACAGCTCCTAAATGCCCAAAGCCTGCTAGTAAAAGTGCATCAGCTTTTTTATAGACTCCAGTACTATAAGAAGTTCTAAAAGCATCAATTGTGTGCTCAGGAGTTTCAACATAGTTATTACTATTATCTTTTGCATATTCATAATCTTGGTTTACAAATGAATGGGTTTTACTATCTCATTTAGTTTTTCCACCAATTGAGCTAGCATAATCAAATTTTCTAGCTATATTTTCATCTGTAATATTAAAGTTATTATGAATTTGAGAGCCAAATTTAATTACACCTTCTCAAGAACTTTCATTAAATGTTTTGTCTTTAATATTTCCTCCTCCATCAGTAACAACAAGCACTCTTTGACCTAATACACCTTCAGCAAAACTTGCTGCTTTACATGAAATTACTGTTGAAACTGACCCACTAACTCCAATAAAAGTTGTTAAAATTGTTAAAAGTTTTTTCATTCTCAACTCTCCTTTATAATATCTTCATCTATTTTTATGTGAAAATCTTTTTAAAAGTAAAAAGGTTTTTCATTTTTTAATATAAATTGCTAATAATAAAACTAAATTATTTTTTTATGATATCCTCATACCTCCTTTTTTAAAAATTAAAAATCCCAAGCAAAAAACTTGGGATCTTTTTAATCTTTAATTCTATTAAATATAACTTTTTTATTACCTAATTTATTGAATTTAATATTTAAAAATGTTTTTAAAATATCAAAGTTAATATCAACATTTTCTAACCCAGATTGCTCAATCATATCTTTATATGAATCAACTAATATTGGTTTTAGTAAATAAGAAATAATTGCAATATTTCTTTGCAAAGTAATTAAAACAGTTTTTAGTTCTTCAATTCTATTTTCTTTTTCTAAATTTCAAGGTGCTTTAGTTTCAATATATTTATTACATGCATTAGATAATTCTAAAACTGCTTTAATAGCTTCACTAATTTTGTATTGATCCATATTAAAAATATAGTTATCAATTGTTTTGATACCTAAATCAATTAATTCTTGATCATATTTAACATTATTTAAATCAATATATCCATTAAAATACTTACTAATCATGTTATGAGTTCTACTTATTAAATTACCTACATTATTAGCTAGATGAGCATTAAATGATTCAATAAATAATTCAAGACTAAAATTACCATCTTTTTCAGTTGGTAGATCATTTGCTATATAAAATCTTAAAGCATCAGCTGAATATAATTCAACAATTTTAACTGGATCAATTACATTTCCTAAAGATTTACTCATTTTAGTATTTTTGTTTAAAATTCATCCGTGACCTAATAAATGTTTAGGTTGTTTTAAATTTAAAGCTTCTAAGATTACTGGTCAATAAATTGAGTGAAATCTAATAATTTCTTTTCCAGCTAATTGTAAAATTTCACAATCATCATTTTGCCAAAACTTTTTAAATAATGAGTCATCTTCTTGAAGATATCCTAAAGCTGTAATATAGTTACTTAAAGCATCTAATCAAACATAAATTATATGTTTTTCATCTTGAGTAATCGGAATTCCTCACTTAAAACTCACTCTAGTTACTGATAAATCTTTTAATCCTAGTTCAACAAAATTTTTTAACATTTCATTTCTTCTATATTCAGGAATTAAAAAGTCTGATTTTAAAATATTTTGCACAAATTCTTGAAACTGACTAACTTTTAAAAAGTAAGTATCTTCATTAACTAGTTGTGGTTTTGTGTTTGAAATTTTACATAATCCATTTTCATCAATTTGTTCATTAGTTAAAAACTCTTCACAACTAACACAATATATTCCTTCATATTGTCCTTTATAGATATATCCTTTTTCTAATAAAATAGTAAAGATTTTTTGAACAGCTTTTTCATGATAATCATCTGTAGTTCTAATGAATTTATCATAATTAATATTTAATTTAGCTCACAAATCTTTAAAAGCTTGTACTTTAGGGTTTAGATATTCTAGTGGTGTTAAATTAGCTTCTTTTGCTTTGTTTTCAATCTTTTGACCATGTTCATCACTACCTGTTAGAAAGAAAGTTTCATAGCCTTGTTCTTTTTTATATCTATTTAAAATATCAGCTAGTGTTGTTGTATAAGCATGACCTAGATGTAAATTACCACTAGGATAATAAATTGGAGTAGTTATATAAAATTTCTTTGACATATTATCCTTTCATAGGTATTATTTTACCAAGAATATCTTTTATATATTTTTATATATTTCAACCTGTTTAAAATATATTGTAAGTAATTAATATTTAAAGTATGAAAAATTAAGTTTTTTTGATAAATTATGTACTAATTTTAGATATTTTAGCTATATTGTTATAATATTTTCGAAAAATTTTTTGTAGGTATATTATTATGAAAAAAGCAACTAAATTATTATTATCTATATTACCAATTTCATCAATTAGTTTTTTAAGTGTAATTTCATGTTCAACAACTAGTTCAAATACAAAACAACCAGATAAAAAACCTGAAAAACCAAATGAAAACACTCCAAAAACACCACCAAAACCAGATGATAAAAAACCTAATAATAACGATGATAATTCAAATAGTAATTCTAATTCAGACCATAATAAACCTGATTCAACTAAACCTGAAGAAAATCAACCAAAAAAACCAAATGAAGAACCTCAAGGTGATGGTTCTAATAATAATGTTCAACCACATAACGATCAACCTGCTGATCAATCTGAGTCTCATAAAGTGGACCTTTCTGATTTAGATAAATTACCTAAGGAAATTTCATTTGATAATTTTGAAATATACAAAAAACAAGATGCAACATCTGCATGATTCGATTTAAAAACTAAAATAAAATGAATATTTGAAAAAGTGATAAATGATAAAGAAATTATTAACAAATATGAGGTTAATTTTGTAAACGAAAATGATTTAGTTTTTGTAGATGAAAAAGGTGTAATTGATAAAGTAAGTATTAAATTTACAAAAGATAAACAATCTAAAACGCGCACATTTTCATTTACAGGATTTAAAAAAAGAACAAATCAAGTTAATAAAAATAATAAAGAAAATTATATAAAGCCTAAAAATAAAGTCGATGAAAAATTATTAGGTTTATATTCTTCACTAGTTGCATATATGTTAATGTATAGCCAAGATCATAATAATTATAGAGAATTATTGCAATCTGGTAATGTTATTAATTTCGAGGAATTAGAAAATGGTAATAACAATTTATTTTATAGCGATTCTATAAATCTTAATGTAGAAATGAAAGATTTATTATTAGAGTATGACAAAAGTTTAGGTGAACTTTACAACGACAAAATTATAGGTGTTAGATATGATGATATAAACGGAATTTTAGGTCTAGAAGTAGAAATTAAAAATAGAGAAGAAAGCAATTTAAGTGAACCAAGTATAACTAAAGTGTTTAATTTTAAAGGCTTTAGAAAAATAGATTTTAACAATAATGATAGAAATGTTTTATCTATAAATTTATTACCATCTAGTTTAAAAGAAATAGTAGGTAAGGGTAATGTTAAAAAGAAGATAGATGAGTTTAAAAAGAGTGGTAAAAAGGAAAATAAAATCTCATTTGAGAAATCAACTGAACCATTTTTTAAACAACAATTATTTAAAAATTTATTAGTAGATATTAATAATAATGAACAAAAGATTTATAGATCAAATCAAACCTTAAGCTTACATTCATCTAATGGTTATACTTCAATTATAGGTTTAGCTGGGAATATGTCTATTTATCCATTTCATTCAATCATTACAAAAGATTGTATTAATAATATCTCTTTAGTTGTTAATAAGCAACCAGATAATAATTACTTAATTACAATTGATTTTGATTTTGATATACCAGTTTTTTCATCAACTTTTAGTGATTTAAAATCTCACGTGGCAAGTGATTCAAAGACTTTGAAATTGAAAGTTAATGCAAAAACTTTTATAAAATAATTTTCCTGATATGTAAATAAGGAGTTGATTATGAAAAAAGCAACTAAATTATTATTATCTATATTACCAATATCATCAATTAGTGTTTTAAGTGTGGTTTCATGTTCAACAAGAAATTCAAATAATAAGGAATCTGATAAAACTCCAAAAATACCTGAAAATGATCCAACTAAACCTAGTGAAGATCCTAAAAAACCTGAAGAAAATCAACCAAAAAAACCAAATGAACAGCCACAAGGTGGTGCCCCTAATAATAATGTTCAACCACATGATAATCAACTTGCTGGCCAACCTGAAATTCATAAAGTAGATTTTTCTGATGTAGACAAATTATCCAAAGAAATTTCGTTAGAACATTTTACTAATTATAAAAATAAGTCTTTAGAATCAGCTTGATCTGTTTTGCAGAAAGATAGTACTGTTTTTAGTCATATTCTTTTTAAAAATCTTAAAGGATATAAGATTAGTTTTGAAAACATAAGTGATGTTAAATTTGATCATTCAAAGGGTGTTATTGATAATGTAAAAGTCAAATTTACGAAAAAAGAAGAATCTAAGACACGTGTGTTTGTACTTACTGGTCTTAAAAAAACTGATTCAGTAGAATCAAAAGGACCAAAGAATAATAAAAACAACTATATAAAACCAAAATCTGTAGATAAAAGATTATCTGGTCTTTTTCCTTCATTATTAGCCTATATGCTATTATTTGTTGAAAACAATAAAAAATATGAAAAAATTCAATGAACTAAAAATTCAATAAACTTTGAGCAATTAAGAAATAAAAATACTAACTTCTTTGATGAAAGTTTTGTTGGCTTTAATATAGGAACAAAAGAATTGTTATTTGAATATAATGAAAATGATAGAACTAAATATGAAGATAAAATAACAAGTGCAAAATATGATGATATTAATGCTGAACTTGGTCTAGAAGTAGAAATTAAAAATAGAGAAGAAAGCAACTTAAGTGAACCAAGTATAACCAAAGTGTTTAATTTTAAAGGCTTTAGAAAAGCTAACTTTAATAATCAAAATGATAATGTCTTATCTTTATCATTACTACCAAGTGATTTAAAAGATCTTATTACTAAAGGTTCTTTAAAATCGGTTGTTGATAAGGCAATAAAATCCAAGGAATTTAGTAAGAAGATATCTGTTTTAAGCAATGATTTTATAAAAAATGGATTATTTAAAAAATTAATATTAAATGTAGTAGATAATGAAAATCATGTATATAGAGATACACAGTCACTAAAATTAGATTACAGTAATAAGAGAGGAGAAAATAATACAATAATAGCGTTTAATGATAGAACATCATTATATCCATTGCATACAAAAATTGACAAAGACTCAATAAGTGATATTTTTATTACTATCACTAATGAAGATGGACAAAATAAATTAGAAATTGAATTTAACGTTAACATACCTTTTTATGCATCAAATCTAAGTGATCTAACATCTCATTCAACAAGTAAAGATAAAACATTAAAATACAAAATTAATGCGTCTACTAGAATTGGTTAAAGTAAAGGATAACTATGAAAAAAGTAACTAAATTATTATTATCTATTTTACCAATATCATCAATTAGTGTTTTAAGTGTGGTTTCTTGTTCAACAACTAGTTCAAATTCAAAACAACCAGAAGAAAAACCTAAAAAACCAAATGAAAACACCCCAAAAACTCCTGATACCAGCCCAAAACAACCTAGTGAAAACCCTAAAAAACCTGAAGAAAACCAACCAAAACAACCAGAAGAAAAACCTCAAGGTGATGGTTCTAATAATAATGTTCAACCACATCCTAATCAACCTGTTGATCAGCCTAATATAAATAAAGATGAATTTTTTGATCTAGACAAATTACCTAAAGAAATTTCATTTGAAAGGTTTACTTTTTATACATCAAAAGATGCTACAACTGCACTAAGTCATTTAAGAATGGATGGCTCAGTTATTAAACTTATTTTTTCAAGTACTTATAGAAATATTTTTGAAAAATATGATATTAATTTAGAATTAGACGGCAATGAGAAAGAAAATGTTAAAAAAGGCTTGATAGATAAAATAAAAGTTAAATTTACTAATAAAAAAGATAAAAAATCTAAAATTATTGAGTTTACTTTTACTGGTTTTAAAGTAGTTCAAAAAACTCCTGATAAAGAAGATAAGAATAGTAAAAAAAATTATATAAAGAAAAAAGAAAAAATAGATAATAAGTTAACCGGTTTATATCCATCATTAGTTGCATATATGATTATGTATACTCAAGAACCTAAAAATTATAAGAATTTAATGCAAAAAGATTCAATAAATTTTGAGGAACTAGAAAATAATAACCCTAACCTATTTGCAGACCCAGAAATTAATCTTAATGTTGCTGCATTAAAAGACTTATTGCTTGAATATAATAGAGAGTTAGGAAAACTTTATAAAGATAAAGTAATTGCCGTTAGTTATGATGATGTTAATGGTAAATTAGGTTTAAAATTGTTAATTGAAAATAGAGAAGAAAACAATACAATAGCTAGCAAATATTCAGAAACTTTAGAGTTTGATTTTGCAGGATTTAGAAAAATTGATTTAAAAAATCCAAATAAAAACGTATTATCTTTATTATTCCCACAAAATAATTTTAAAGATATGGTTAAAAATAATGTTTTTAAAAAGAAAATAGAAGTCTTGAAATCGGAAAAACAAAAAGAAGATATGGTGTTGATAAAAGAAGAGTATGCAAAACAACTAATTTTTAAAAATTTATTAGTTCAAATAATTGATAATGAAAATAATTTATATAGATCAACACAAACTTTGAGTCTTCAAAATAATAAAAAAGATAATTATACTTCTATATTAGGATTAGCTGGTGGAGGAACTTTATATCCGTTCCATACCATAATTAATAATGATTCAATTAAAAATATTTATTTAATGATTAATAAAGAAAAAAATAAAAAATATAAAGTAGCAATTAACTTTGAAGTTGATATTCCTATATTTGCATCAACAAATAGTGATTTAACTTTTCATGCAACAAGTGGTGATACAAATATATTAAAACTAGACATTACTACAAATGCTTTAATTGATTAATTATATATGTCATTAGAAATGAGAGATATATTATGAAAAAAGCAACTAAATTATTATTATCTATTTTACCAATATCATCAATTAGTGTTTTAAGTGTGGTTTCTTGTTCAACAACTAGTTCAAATTCAAAACAACCAGATAACAACAATACAAATCCAGGTGATTCAAATAATGGTTCTAATAAACCAGAAACTAAACCTGATCCTAGTGAAAAACCACAATCTGATCAACCAATGGGTAAACCTGATGAAAAAATTGACAAACCAAATCATTCAGATAAACCACAAGCAGATGATTCTAACAATAATAGAGACATTTTTTCTGACCTAGACAAAATATCTAAAGAAATTTCATTTAAGAGATTTTCTTTTTATACTCAAAGAGATGCGGTTACCGCACTTGTTGATTTGCAAAAGGATCCATCAACAATTTATACAATTTTTTCTAAAGATTATAAAACTATATTTGATAAATATCATATTCAGTTCTTAGCAAACAATGGAGAAAGTGCTAATAATAAAAAGAGTCTAATTGAAAAGGTTGACACTTAAATTCACTGTTAGAAAAGTTGGTAAATCAAAAATATTAGATTTTATTTTCACCGGATTTAAAAAGAATGAAAATACTAATATTACAAATAATAAAGAAAAATATATAACAAAAAAAGAAAAAGTAGAAAAAATAACAGATTTATTTCCGTCATTAATAGGTTATATGTTGTTATACAGTCAAGATCATAATGAATATGAAAATTTAATGGAAACAAAAAACGTTATTAATTTTGAAGACTTAGAAAATGGTAATACATCATTATTTACAAATGAAGCACCTTTGCTTAATGTTGCAACTATTAAAGATTATCTATTTGAATTTAATCCTGAATTAGGTAAACTTTATAAAGAAAAAATAACAGCAGTTAGATATGATGATTACAATGGTATTCTAGGTGTAAAACTAGAGATAGAAAATAGAGATTTTGATCCTAAAACTACAAAAGAGCCAATTATAGAAAAAGAGTTTGTTTTTAATAATTTTAGAAAAGTGAATATAAAAGATAATGAAAAGAATCCACTATCTTTATTTTTAACTCAAGACAAATTTAAAGAAATGACAAAAAGAGAATTATTAAAAACTAAAATACAAGAACTTAGATTTTCAAATAAATTAGAAAAAAAAGAACTACTTCAAGACAAAAAAATAGATTTTCTTAAACAACAAATATTTAAAAACTTATTAGTAGATATAAATGACAACTCACATAATATATATAGATCACAATCAACTTTAGGTTTAGGTTCTAATAAGACTTATAAATCAATTTTAGGTCTAAAAGGTGGCTTTTCAATTTATCCATTCCATACTTCAATTAATAAAGATTCAATTAAAAATATCTATTTATCAATTAATAAAGATGAAGAAAATGCACATAAAGCAATAATAGAATTTGAAGTTCACATACCTGTTTTTTCTACAGGATTTAGCGATCTAAAATCTTATGCAACAAGCGGAGATGAAAAATATTTAGTTTTAAAAATTGTACAAACCACTTATATAAACACTAAAAAAAACCTAGACTACATCTAGGTTTTTTCTATTCTATTTATTATTTTTTAAATATTCTAATCCGTTTTGATAGCTTAATAAAAGTGTGTCGTGTTTTAAGTTATAAGCTTTAGCATAATCTAAAATAGTTAAAATTCTTTCATTTTTACTTAGTTTTAATTCAGTATTTCTAGCTAATCTTTTAAGATCATCTTTTATAAAACTATTATTTAATCTTTTAATTATTTGAATCTTATAATCATTTAACTCGTTTAAACTAATATTATATTTATGATTTAAAACTAAAATAACTTCATTTAAATAATTATCAATGAACTCTATAACTTGGCTATTTTTCATAACTTGATAAACATATAAATACTTATTTAAATCAAAGTTTTTAAAAACAAACCAAGCTAAAGAACAGTGCAACCCATTTAACATATAAATTTTTTTAGCTATTTGTAAGTCAAAATCATCTCTATAAGTTAAACTATCTATTTGTTTAAAACTATTTGGTCATTGAGTTTTATCAACAACTCATAAATAATAATCTTCACATTCTAAATAGTCATTTAGAATGTTTTTATTACTAACTATTCTATCTACTAATACATCAACAAAATAAATCTTAGAATTCAAATTATTAAAATTAGCTTTAAAAAAACTACTTACTCTAATACCATTTTCACAACACATTATAATTAGTTTCTGATTATTTCTAATTTTATAATCTATTATTTTTTGAACATAAGAAATAATATGTTTTAAATTATTAATACCAATTGAAATAGTAATTAAACTAACTTGATCCCAATAATTTTGATAATTATAAAAATCATTTAATAACCAAGCGCTAATGTTTGTAATCTCTATATTTTTATTATCTGAAGTATGTATTTTAATAAGTTTTTGATTATTTATTTTATTAACTATTTTTATATTATTATCAACAAAATAAATATGACTAACTACAGATTTTAAAATTGGAGCAATAAACCCACAACCAATGTTTCCTGCTCCAAAATGTATTAGTTTCATCTATTTTTTCTTAGTACTTTTTAGTCATTTAACATAAACAAAATCTAAAAGTTGAATTGTAAGTTGAGCTTTAATTGAATTAATACTTCACAATTCTGATTCATCAGTTTGAAAATACAAGTACTTATCAAATAAATTAATCATAGAACTTTGTTTTGGACCAATTCCAACAATTTTTACTTTATTATTTAGTGATTCAGCTATATTTTTAATATATTCATTCTCACCTGAAATTGTAATTAAAATCACAAGATCTTCAGGTTTAATTATATTAATATAGGTTTTTATAGAAATATAGTCTGATTCGCTAATAGCATCTTTTTGATATCAACGTAAACGCTGAATAAAGTTTTTTGAAATATTATAAGAAAGATTAAAAGCAAATAAATAAACCTTATTAGCTTTACTAATTAAATTAGCAACTTCATTAATAGGTAAATTTTTTAAATTAGCTTCTTGTTGTTTAACTGAATTATTTAATATTTCAAAATAATCTTTATAAAATTTTGTTTTATCATCAATTCTTGAACTAATTGGAATAAATTGATTATCTATAATAATTGATTTAGAAATATCATCTAATCTATACTTTAATTCACTAAAACCTTTTAAGTTCAACTTTTCAGCAAATCTTGTAATTTGTGTTGGACTTGTATTACATTCTTTTGATATTTTTGTTATTGTTAAACTTCTTATATTAGAATAATTTTTTAATAAAAAAGCACCAATATTTTTATAGTCTTGATTACAATCTGTTTGGATTAAATCTCTAATTTTTGTTAATAAATCTATACTCATTTAATCACCTATATTATCTAAACTATAAATTGATGCTTTTAATTATTCTTTTGTACTAAAATCTATAACTTTTTCTACTGTAGGATTTTTTAATAAATCTTTAAATAGTTCGTCATTCATAGCATTAATAGCAATTTTTGAAAGAATATCTATTTGATCTTCTTGATTTAATGCTAAACCTATTATTAATTGTACTTCAGAATCATCTCAAATTATTGGTTTTTGTAAGTGCAAAACAATGATTAATGAGTTTTTTAAATACAACATACCATCATAAGTACCATGTGGAATTGCAATTTTAGAACCAATATTAAATGAACAAACATGCTCTCTTAAATCAATAGATTCAATATATCTATTATCTACATTTTCTTTTTTAAAAATTGATTTTAAATAATCTAAGCACTCTTGTTTTGTTTTAAATTCTTGGTTTAAAAAAATATTTTCTTTTTTTAACATTACATTACTTGTCCTCCGGTAATGTTAATAGATTGACCTGTGCAATAACTTGCTTTTGGTGATATATAAAATAATAAAACATTTAATACATCATCAAAAGAACATCCTCTTTTTAAAGGCACTTTATCTATATAGTATTGTTTAACTTCTGATTCTTTAATATTTAGTTTCTTAGCATATTGTGGAATCAGACTTCCAAACATTTCTGAATCTAAAAGATTACCTAACATTAGTGAGTTAACCCTAATATTATGTTCAGCCAAATCTAAAGCAAGACTTTGAGTTAATCCAACTCCACCAAATTTAGCTGCTGAATAACCTGAATTATATTTAGAACCAACTCTTCCTGATTTTGAATTAATTTGAATTATATTACCCTTTGTATTATTTTTAATCATTATTTTTGCAGCTTGTTTTGCTGTTAAAAAATATCCATCTAAATTAATTTTTAAACTTGTAATAAAGTCTTGATATTCAAATGAAGTAATTTTTGCTGATTTTGCTCATCCTGCATTATAAACTAGTGTATCTATTGTTTTGTATTTATTTTCGATTTCGTTAAATACATTAATTACATCAATTTCATTAGTTAAATCACATTCAAAAGTATCTATTTGATTATTTTCTAATTTTAATTCATCTAGTTTTTGTTTATTAACATCTAAAACAATTACTTGATAATTATTTTTATCTAAACCTAAAGCTAAAAATTTACCTAAACTTTTAGCTCCTCCTGCAATAATAGCTACTTTTTTCATTATTTTTCTTCTCTGACTTCTTGTTTATTTTTTATCATTTTATATAAATCATCATATATGTTTTTGCCAATGAATTGTTCTACAGGATATATATAAGCACTTGGTGCTTTTTGTTGTGCAAAATCTTTAAAACTCTTCATAGTTATAACAACATCATATTCATCTTTTAAATCTTTAACAGCTAAATTTGTAACTTGAATATCATAGTTATTATTATTAACTCATTTTCTGATTAAACCAGCAGCCATTGCAGATGAACCTACTCCTGCTTCACAAGCAACAACAATTTTTTTAATATCACTATTATTTATTTTTTCTTCTTGATTTTTATTATTAGAAAATTCAACCCCTTCATCAGTTATCTTAAATCCTTGATTTGATTCTGTTTGTAAATGTTTTTTATCTTTTAATAATAATAAAATACTAATTCCAAATGCTATTAATGTACCAACAACAAATGCCAATAAATTAATTAATAAAGCATGTGTTCCATTAGATAAAGCAATTAGTGAAATCAAACTACCTGGACTTGGAGTTCCAATAGTTCCTCCTCCTAAATAAGAAGTAATAAATTGTGCACCAACCACCCCTAGCATTGTTGCTAATAACATTTTTGGTTTTTTAATAATAAATACAAAATATACTTCATGAATTCCACCAATTGTATGAATTAATGAACTAGCTGTTGCATTATATCTATCTTCTTTTTTAGTAAAAATAATATAAGCTAGTAACAAACCTAAACCAGGACCAGGATTTGGATCATATAAGAAAAAGATTGATCTAGGGTTTGCAACTCCATTAGATCTTTGAATCTGAATTTCATTATAACCAATAGGTCCTAAAACACCATGATTTAAAGCGTTATTTAAAAATGATACTTTAATTGGTTCAGTAAACAAACCTAGTAAAGGAGCAACTCATTTATTATCACCAAACAACTTAATAATTGAGATCATTACAAAAGTGATTCCTCACATTATTCAACCTCAACTTCAAAATAAACCTAAACCTAATACTATAGCATAAATTGCTAATCCAAAGTTTTTAACTAGCATTTCTAAGCCTGGATTAATTTTATGTAAATACAATTTTTCTACTTTTTTTAAAAATAATGCTGATAATGGTCCAACTATCATAGCACCAATAAATTGATTTGGTGAACCAGGATGAACTCACTTATCTCCTACTTTTTGTAAAATGTAGTGTCCATAAATATAATCAGTACCTGTGATTGTAGCAACAATAATAAAGGTTGCTATCATGCCACCTCTTAATCCATAAACTAATCTTCCACCATTAAATGCAATTAATATTGGTAAAAGTCACTTAATTCCTGGTTCAACTAATCTACCTAACATTGGAGCATCAAATCAACCTAGTTTTTTATTATGATCAAAATCATATAAGAACATAGCTGTTCATAACCCTCAAGCTAGTAAAATACCAATTGATGGCATAATCATTCCAGCCATAAAAGAACCAGTTTTTTGAATTTTAAGCTTAAATTTATTTGCTCATTCTTTATGATTAATCTGAATTTTTGAATCCATCAAACATTTTCCTCCTAAAATTATATTAACTCATATTGTAAATATTTTTATATTGAATCTTATTGCAACAAAAAAGCGCCTTTTGGCGCTTTTATTATTTCTTTAAAATATTTTTTGTTTATATCAATAATATATCATCAATAATTACTTTTATATCTTTGTTATATCACGTTGCATCTTTTTTATATCTTTAAAATATCACTTTTATTTGTTAGTGATATAAATAATTGATATATAAAAAAGAAAAAACTATTTTTCAATATGTACTCAATAACCTATCTTATTAGAACCAACTCTTTTTAAAATATTTTTCTTAACTAATTTACTAACTGTTCTTTGCATTGTTATTCAAGCCATATCAAACTCATCTGCAAGTTCTGTTAATGATGAAATTTTTCCATTTCTATCACAATAATTTAAAATTTTTTCTTCTAAAGAGGTTAATAATAAGGTTTGTGATTCAGATTTTGTACTAGATTCACTATTTAAATTTTTAATATTATTTTGAACATTTAAAAATTCATCATCTGTTTTTCTTCTATAAAAACTAAAAGTAAACCCAAAATTAGAAATATCATATGAGTATTTTATATTTTCGCTATTACATAAACTAAATACAGTTTGAAATCCAGTTCCAAAATTTTCAACAAGATTGTTCTTATATAAAGTAGTTGCTATAAGTGGATTTATCAATTTAGATGAAAGCTTGCCTTCAGCAAAACTTGATGGAGTTGTGTTTAATGGGAAATGTCCTGGATTATAAATTCTTACTTCACTTGGAAAAATCGATACTTCATTATAATCACCATTAGTTATTCTCATATGAACAAAACTATTTACTACAATTTCACGAATAGCTTTAATTGGTATTTCTGGTTCTGGTACTCTTCTTAAATCTTTATAAACATACACTTGATTAATGTTATTAATTATATATTCAATAGACTTATTGATACATTCAAAGATATTTCCTTTAAATCTAATATTATCAATAAGTGTTATTTTTTCATCTGTTAAAAACTTTCCTAATTTTATAGTTATTGGTTTATTTTTTGAGAATAGATAATAACCGGCATTATTTAATTTATCATTTTCCATTAATTCTAACTTTATTAAAGTTTCCTTAACACTTTTAAAAATAAAGTTAATCTTTCCTAGTTCATTTGCTTTTCTTATATAACTTATTAATAATTTTTCATCAACTTCTTCTTCACCATATTTTGTTGCTAGTTTTTCTCAATTAAAGTTAGTAAATTCATTAGTTAAAAATAATTTTCTAAGTTCATTATTATCAACAACTTGATCTTGATCATCAACTCTTATGTAATATTTTCTATATGCTGAGTATGGTTTTTCAGTACCATGAACTTCAACAGATATATAACTTAAACCATTTTCTTCTAAAACTTTAATATCTGGATAGACATTTGGTTTAATATAATTTTTTATTTCATTTACAATATCAGTTGTTGTTGTTTTCCCAATTTGTTGTCCAATAATTGTTCCATCATTTTTAATTCCAAAATAAACAGTTCCACCATTACTTTTATTTAACATTGCACATAATGAAATTACTGCTTCTTTTAATTCAGCTGTACTTTTTTTAAACTCTATCTTTTCACTTTCTCTACTAAACATATAAACCTCAGAAAATTTCTTTTTTTAATCTAATAAGTATATTTATAGCTTATGATGCTTTAATATAGCTTTAATATATCATTATTATAGCTTATGATGCTTTAATATAGCTTTAATATATCATTATTATAGCTTATGATGCTTTAAGATAGCTTTAATATATCATTATTATAGCTTATGATGCTTTAAGATAGCTTTAATATGTCATTATTATAGCTTATGATGCTTTAAGATAGCTTTAATATATCATTATTATAGCTTATGATGCTTTAATATAGCTTTAATATATCATTATTATAGCTTATGATGCTTTAATATAGCTTTAATATATCATTATTATAGCTTATGATGCTTTAATATAGCTTTAATATATCATTATTATAGCTTATGATGCTTTAAGATAGCTTTAATATATCATTATTATAGCTTATGATGCTTTAATATAGCTTTAATATATCATTATTATAGCTTATGATGCTTTAATATAGCTTTAATATATCATTATTATAGCTTATGATGCTTTAAGATAGCTTTAATATATCATTATTATAGCTTATGATGCTTTAAGATAGCTTTAATATATCAAATCAATTAGTATAAAACTAACTAAGCAATTGTATCTAATTTCTCAATCTTTTTAAAAATTATATAGCATATTTGAAAAACCTATGATAAACTAAAATTGCTGGAAATAGCAAGTTTAAATATGGATCTTTTAATTTTTTAAAAGTTATTATATATTTAGCTAAATCTGATTTATTGGACATAAAAAAGCTGCCCTTTTGGCAGCTTTTTTATTTGCTAAAATTACTATTCAATTACATATGGTAATAAAGCCATTTGACGAGCTCTTTTAATTGCTAAAGCCAGTTGTCTTTGATCTTTTGGAGAAGTTCCTGTAATTCTTCTTGGTAAAATTTGACCATTAGGTGAAATGAATTTTTTTAGTAATTCAACATCTTTATAGTCTATATATTTAATGTTATTTTTTTGAAAGAAATTAACCTTTTTTCTTTTTTTAATTTTTTTAACTTGCATGAAATTATCCCTTTCTACTTATTCTCATAAAATTGAAAGTTCATCATCATCAGAAACTACTAAATCATCAAATGATGAATCACTATTTTCTTGAGTAGGTTGGCTAGGTGATAAATTATCGTTTTCTTCAGTTATTAAAGAATTTCTACTTTTAGCTGATTCTAAGAAATTAACTCTTTCAGCTAGTACATTTACAATAGTTTCAAATCTACCATCGGGTGTTTGATTATTTCTAGTTGTAATTCTTCCTTCAACTGAAATTAAACTACCTTTTGATAAAAATTTAACCATATTTTCAGCAGTTCTATCAAATGCAGAACAAGGTATAAAATTAGTTTTTTCTTCTCTGCTTGAATATTCAGAAACAGCAACTGTAAAAAATACAAACTTAGATCCATTTTTTGCTACTCTTAGTTCTAAATCTCGTGTAATTCTACCTACCAAATTTACTCTATTCATAAATTTTCCTTAATATTATTTGCTTTCTTTAGTTGCAGCTTCTTCTCTTTTGATAAATGGTTTTCTGAAGTTTTTCTTTTCACGTTGTTCTTCTTCAAATTTAGTCATATCTGTTTTTGATAAAACAACTGATTGTTCATAGTTTTGAATATTTTCTGTATTTAAAACTAAAGTTCTAACAACATTTTTATCAATTTTAGCAATACGCTCAAATTCTTTAATTGCTTGAGTAGTTGCTTGAACAATAACTATGTGATAAAAACCTTTTTTCTTATGATTAATTTCATAAGTAAAATCTAATAAACCTAAATCATTAGATTCTAAGATTTGCCCACCTTCAGATAAAATGCCATCTAATTTTGCCACTAGTTCTTTTGTATCTTTTAGATCTTGATCTAAAATGTACATCACTTCATATTTTTTAATCATTTAGATTATTCCTCCTTATGGTCTTTTGGGCTAAATAGCCAAGGAGCTAATTACTTTTAAATTAACTCATATGAATTATATAAAAAAGATATTACTAATACAACTTAAAAACAAAAATAGAATATATATTATAACTAAAAATAATAATTATTAAAATAAAAAAATATCAGATATTATCTGATATTTAACTAATTAATAACTATTTGGTAATTGAAACATTAAATGCTTCTAGTCCCTTTATACCCTTGTTTAATTCATAACTTACTTTTTGACCTTGTTCTAAAGTTTTATAACCATTTATATTAATATTTGCAAAATAAACAAAAACATCTTTATTATCAGAATCATTTGTTATGAAACCAAAACCTTTTTCATCATTAAATCATTTAACTATACCAGTACTCATATTACCTCCAATCTATTTCATTATTAACAGATTGAGTAATACAACAAAAATCTTTTTTAATAATAACTTGATTATACATTAAATAAAAAAATTATGCTAGTAAGTAAAATATAGTTGGATTATGCTAGTAAGTAAAATATAAGTTGGATTATTAAACAAAATGGTACCAGACCAATTATAAGACCACAGATCTGTGGTCTTATAATTGAACAGGAGGTCTAATGTTTGTTATCCAAGAAAATAAAAAGTTTAATGAAAAAAAGAAACTTATAATAGATACTTTTGAAAAAGAGCCTAACAGAAAGTTGTTATCAATCGCTATACAGTTTCAAAAATCACTTTCTACTGTAAAAAAATATAAAAGTGAATATATTAAATGAAAGAACAAGGAAGCAGAGCTAATTCTTTCACATAAAAACACTAATAATAAAAATGCTCAAAAATATAGTGATGAGATAATACATAATTTAGGTGAAAAATACCAAGAACAAGTAAAAATAACTGGTGGAGATGTAAATAATGCTAGTTGTTCTTATTTAACTTTAGAAAACTATCACAGCACTCTTATGTCAACTAACACTAAAAATAAAATTTCTTATTCAACTTTAAATAGGAGACTAATACAACAAGGTTATGCAAGCCCTTATTGCAAACGTAAAACCAAAAAAGAAGTTAAAAAAATAAGAAGACAACAAGAAGAAGGAAAATTAATTAGGTATAGCAATGAGCTAGTTTTTTATGTGCCTAAAAACGTAGAAAAACACAGACTAGCAGTAGCAAACAATTATAAATTTGGACAGGTAATAGAAGTAGATGGATGTACTCATTATTATTTTCAAAATAACACAATAGCAACATGTGTTATGGCTGTTGATGTTGGAACTAATCAAATACTTGATATGTGTTTTGAAGAATACGAAGAATCTTTAAATTCTTATCAAAAAATTTTTGAAACAATATTTAGAACTTATGGCTATCCTCAAAGAATTATTACTGATAATAGAGCTAATTTTAAAAAAGATGAAAGAAATAACGCTAGAACGCGTTTAGAGCTTGAAAATAGGGGTATAGAGGTGATTTCTTCATCTAATGCTAATGCAAAACCACATGTTGAAAGAATGTGAGATACAGTCCAAAAAAATGCACCTTTCTTCTTTAAACAAAATGATATAAAAACAATTGAACAAGCAAATCAAATAAAACACAAATTAATAGATTTTGTTAATAGTAAATGTAAAAAAAGAAAAAGAGATAATGCATTTAGACAACTAGGTGAAAATGAAGTTGAAAAATTCTTTGACCTACCTATACCTAGAAAATTTGCAAATGGTGTAGCAGAGTATAAAACTAAAATTTATGCTCCATACGATGAATTTGGTAAACGTTTTAGATTTTATAAAAAAGAAAATATTCAACTTGTAATTGGTTCAGATGAACAACTTTACTTTAGAACAGATACTAAACGCTATATTGCAAAGCCATTAGAAATTGGTTCAACTGATTGAGTTGAAGTTGATTTTGTTAGAAGAAAACAATTAGATGAAAGTAGAAAAGAAGATTTAAAAATACTAACAATGATAAACCAAACAAGAAGAATTCATAGTGGATTAGACAAAACACTCTTATACATAAAAAAATACCCCAATGGATTACCTAGTGAGTTAGTTGACGAGATCTCAGGAATCGTATTGAGGGTTAAAAGTGATTGTTCAAGGTTTTCCCATGAACTCAAAGATAAATTAGGCTTGTTAGAATAGATTCTATTATTCTCTAATTTCTTTGATAATATAATTATAACTTATAGTACCATTTTGTATAATAACCCACGACAAAGTTTGTAAAGTGTTTTTTTTAAAACTTTTTCCAATATTTATTACTTAAAAAATATTTGTAAATCATTTTTTTATTTTTAGTTAATTTAGCTTTTTTATTTATTAAATCGAGTAATAAATTCTTTAATTTTAGATATTAGTCTCTCAAGTTCTAGTATTTCTTTATCTATAGATTCTTATTTTGCTCGGTATCCCGAAATCCGGACTTTTTTAATCTGTTAAGCTTTTATTAAACTTTTATTAAAATTATTTTGTAATAATTTTTTCTGATTTATCTAATTTTTGCTTATTAGTTGTTATTTTTTTTATAAAAAAACTTGTTTAAATAGTAAGTGAATATATATCCACTTATAAACACACCAAATATACCTATATTAACTAATATATATTTAATAACTCCAATATTATATGGAGAAATAAAAGAATAAGGAATTTTATCTACTCAAATTTTATCATCTAAGTTAATTCCTGGTAATAATCTTAATAACAATCATAAAGCATAAAAGCACAAAATACTAAAAGTTTGTAAAGTACCTAGTCATATTTGCTTTTTAGTTTTTTGATCATTTAAAGGAAATAAACTAAAATAAGTAACTCATATTATTGGAATAATTACATGAATTGTTAATGCTCTATATAAAGTTGGAAAATCTTTATCATCATTGATAATAGCTTGTCCCATTATAAATCCAGCTATATATAATAAGAAAATAAAAATTGATCATGAAGTAAAACTATATTCAGTGTATTTGTAAATAAAAATTTGTTTTGTTGTTAGCATTCTTGAAATTTTTAAACTACAAAAAATCATTACAAAAACAGCATATCACTCGCTTAAAAAAGTAATATCTTGTAAAAAAATTACATCAGCTGATAATGTTTTTTTATGATATAAACCAAGTGATTTAGTAATAAAGTAAAGTGCTAAACAAGAAATAGCAAAAAATAATAATAAAGATGAAATTATTAGTTCAAGTTTAAAATTTCTTTGTTTTTGAAATTCTTTAAATCGTTTTAGCATCTGAACCTCCATATTTATTATTTATTATATTATTTATTCAAGTTAGTAATAAATAAACAAAAAAATACAAAATAAATGAACTAAAAGATAAACTAATAAAAATTGCTCATCCTATATTTGATGGTTGTAATGATGTGTATAAAAAAGGTTTGTCAATTAAATTAACTTGAACTTCTGGTGCTGTTCTATAAGTTATTCAACTAATATAACATAGTCCAACAGCTAAAATTCTTCACATACCTATTAGTCTACTTTTTTTAGAAATAATCATATTAGTTCTAAAAAATATTAAATATAATAGCATACTAATTGGTAGTAAAAAATGCACATTAATAACTCTTAATAAAGCAGATCAATTACTAATATGTGCTGTTTTATTAATAATTGATATACCTATAAAAATTAATCCTGTTGAAATTAACATACTAATAATGAATAATTCTAATAGTTGAGCTTGATATAGTTGCTTTCTAATAAAGGCATTATATAAACATACACCAGCATAAAAAGTACAAATTCATAATCCTCAAATAGCAATTGAAGATGAATCTAAAGCTAATATTATATCTAAATTAGTTGGCTCTTCAACATAAACTACATTAAAAGCATGTGTAATTCAATAAATAAAATTAGTTATTAAATTAAGAATAAGAATTATTGAATAAAAAACAATGTCGCTTTTAATAGTTCTTTTTTGCATTTTCATTTTAACCTCTAATCAAAAGAAATAGAAAATGTTTCTAATACATCTGAAAAAATAATTAATGATAAAACATTAACACAAATTAAAGATATCCAAAAATCTACTTCAGATGATGATAATTTAGTCATTAAAACATATCATAAAAATGATATTGTAGATTTAAACGATGAAATTTTATTAAAAGCTATTCAACAATTTTTTGAAATTCCATCAAATAGTCTTGAAACAACCAAAATTCTAGTAGAAGATACACTAGACTTATGAGAACTGGAAGTAAAAATAAAAGATATTGCAGAGTTTTTACCTAGTTCTGTAAAACTTATAGATTAATCTACTCTTTATATTTTAGAAAATTAATATTTTATACCTAATTTACAAAAAATGTATTCTTATTTGTATTTAGGTCTTTTTGCTATACTCAACTTTTGATTTTTTTAGATTTTAATACTTTTAAAACATAAAAAACTAATAAATTTAACAATTTTTAATTTTAGTTTTACTCAGAATTAATTTTTTTAGTAAAAACTAAATTTTTAACTATAAATTTTTGGTATTTCCAATATAAGAATAATAATATAAGAATAATAATATAAGAATAATAATATAAGAATAATAATATAAGAATAATAATATAAGAATAATAATATAAAAAATAATACTAATATTTTTATATTAATATAATAGGTTTTTTCTTTTGTTTTTTTTGTTTTCTTCAGGTTTTGTTTTTAATAATTCATTCTTTTTTCATCTTTATCTTGAAATAATTTAATTTCTATGATAATATATTAATATATATTTATATTTTTAAGTACCACAACTCAACCAATAATATATTAAAAAGCATTATTTATAAGTAATGCCTTTTTGTCTTGCTTATAACAACCACTTAAAACCTGGTTGTTTTTTGTTTATTGACTTAATTTAAACCCAATACAACAGAAAGGGCTAACATATGAAAAAAATAGACTTCATTAGAAATGTTAAAGACAATTTAGATACAAATTACACCAACACTGAGCTTTGCCAAATATATGACACAATTGTTGACTCAATAAAATTACAAATTGCAGAAAATGGTGTTTTTAAAATCAATGGTTTAGGAAAATTTGTTCTAAAAACAGTTCCAGAAAGTCAAGGATTTAATTCAATAACTCGTGAACCTTTAACAATTCCAAAATACAAAACAATTAAGTTTAAAATATTTAAATCATTTAAAAAAGAACTTAATTAATATAGATTGGTATATCAAGGTATATACCTTAGACAAAAAGGGGGTATGCTGCTGCTTACTAAATTTTTTAATTTATTATTTTTCATAATCCCATTTTCTACAAATCAAACATTTAACTATCAGTTTGTTAATAATCAACAAGTTAATATTAAAAGTAATGTTAAAAACCAATTAGTTACTAAAGAACCCCAACTTACTTATTTTGAATTTAATAAACAATCTCCTATTGAATTAAATTCATTTAATCAAGATCCATATGATATTCAACTAAAAAATAATGACAAACAAAGCAAGTTTGGAATTATTACTAAAACAGCTATTTTGTCATTAAATTCTTATTTAGAAAAATCAATAAAAATACCAAAAGACACATCTTATATTAAATTATCTGAAACAGATTTTGCTTTTACAAGCAAATGAATTTCTTATAACAAAAAAACAGATTTGTCTGTTGGATTATATTTATGAAGATACCCAAACTTAACAAAAAGCATTGAATATCAATTAACTTATATAACTAATAACAGAAAGTTATTTAATTCTTCTTTTATAAATCTTGATTTTATTAGTAATCAAAACTACAAAAATTCAAATACTATAAGAGACTTTAAACAAACTTATCAATTTAAACATTTAAAAGAATATACAGATAGTAAAAACATAAATATAATTGCTGATTATGATTATACAAAAATAGTTGATTATTGAAATTTATATAGTAAATCTCAATTTAAACCAAGTAAGAGTTATATTGATTTAAATCAATTTACATTTAATCTTACAACTTATTTAACTTCCAATAAAAGCCATTTAAAAAAACTAATTGATAAAGACATTAAAACTAAACTTAAAACAAAAATTTCAATCAATTTTGATAACACAAATGATTATCAAATTGAAATTTTAGATAATAGTAGTTTGTCTTATAAATTAAATGATAATTCATTTAATAAATTAAAATTTTCTACTAAATCAGGTTTTACAGGACAACTCATTATTAAATCTCACCCAAATTCAAATATTTTAATTGGTAGCACAAAATTTGACATAAAAATTTTAAGTAATTCAATTTCTACTAATTTGAGTAAATGATTAATTGGTTTGACCATTACTAGTTTAGTTTTACTAATACTTATATCATTTATTATTTTTTCAAAAAATAAAATTCTAAGAAAAACATTTAAACAACAGAAAGGATTTAATTATGAATACAAAAACAAATAAAAAAACAAATTATAAAACTGAAAAAATCGAATGTTTAGAAAAACCAATTAAAAGAATTTTTATTTCTGGTAGTGCTGATAAATATGATGGTTTTAAAAATGAAAATGATGCCAAATTATTTCTTCATACACTAGCATACAAGTTAGCAGAAAATAACTATCACATAGTTAATGGAAATGGTAAAGGAGTTGGAGATTTTTTACTTTCTGGAGTAACTGAATACTGTTTAAAAAATAATAAACAAATCTCAGATTATTTAACTATTATGTCATTTCCACAAAATAATATTTCAAAAGTAAATATAAAAGAACTTTATATGAAAAATAGAGAACAAATGGTAGAAAAATGTGATACTGCTGTTTTTGTTTTTGGAAATAAAAATAACAATATTGCAGAAGGAATGATGCAAGAATATGACTTAACAAAACAAAAAGGATTGAGTTTACTTCCTATAAAATTCACAGGTGGTAGTTCAGAGAAAATTTTTGAATTAGAATATCCAGACAATACTGAAATAGTTAAAAAAGCATTTAGCCTAATCAATGATAACTCTACTGATGATGTAAACAAACTAGTAGAAAACATTTTAGAAGCAATTAAATTATTGCAAATCTAAAATCACTGTCCAAATTCATTAGATTTATATCAAATAAAATCTAACAAATAAAAAAAGTATATCAAGTTATACACCTTGATATACCTATAGAAAGGATATTTATGTCAGAAAATATTAAACAAGCTATTTATAATTTTGATGAAACCGAATGTCTACAAATTGGGTATTTCACAAATGAAGCTGGCGAAATTCAAATCCAACATATGCCGATAACCATTAAAAAAGTACCAAAAGACTTACCTAAAGAAATTACAAGCTTATCTTTTGCTTTTAAAGGAAATAAAAACGAATTTGTTGATGGAATTCAATACTGAGATACATCAAACATTACCAATATGAGTTGAACTTTTAATAATGCTACTAAATTTAACCAAGATATTTCAATGTGAAATACTTCTAACGTTAAATTTATGAGCTTTATGTTTTATGGAGCAGAAAATTTTAACCAAGATATTTCAATGTGAAATACTTCTAATGCAACAAATATGTCAAATATGTTTTTCAATGCAAAAAACTTCAATCAACCCATTGGTAACTGAGATACTTCAAATGTAACAAATATGGCAGGTATGTTTTCTAGTGCTTATAGTTTTAACCAAGATATTTCAATGTGACACGTCTCTAATGTAACTGATATGAGTTATATGTTTTATGGAGCAGAAAATTTTAACCAAGATATTTTAATGTGAAATACTTCTAAAGTTAAATATATGAGTTTTATGTTTTATAATGCTACTTCATTTAACCAAGTTTTATCTAAATGAGATACATCTAATGTAAATGCATTTGGACAAAATATTGGTGCTTCTAACCCCAACTGAAAACCAGAACACCAACCCCAATTTAACAAATAAAGGTATATCAAGTTATACACCTTGATATACCTAGAAAGGAAAATAAAAATTGAACATTAATAACATACAATTAAATTTTAATGCAGTTGGTGGTTCGATTAATGATTTAAAAACACCATTGAAATTAGCAGATGTTTTTAATAAACAAATGCAAACTATCTTAAATATAGTTTATCCAACAATAGCGGGTATTTTATTTCTTGCTATAATTATTCCCACTTTGTATTTTTACATAGGAAGAATTTTTAATCCCAAAATTCAAAAGAGTGTTTTATTGCAAAATTGAACTCATTTAGCAGGTTCAATTCTACTTTTAGTTATAGTTTATGCAGTTTTAACTTCAATTAATAAACTTTTAATAGAACCACAAACATTAAAACTAAAAGAACAAATTGAAGATAATACAATTGAACCTGGAACCCAATTTACCAGTGCTATACAACTGTTTACCTTTGTTATTGCAAATATTGCATTAACAATAATTATTGGTGTAGCACAACTTTCAATTTTAATTACTTATATAATATGACTTGTTAAAAAATCAAGTGGTAAAGATACAGATTTAGCAAACTTTTCAAAAGCATTATTTATAATGATTGGAGTTTTAGTACTAATGATTTTTGTGTATGTGGTTGCAAATATTGCTTTCAATCAATATTTAGTTTCAATATTTCAAAAACTAGCAGAAGCTGAATCATAATTGGTAAACACAAACAAGGCATATAGGTTTTTATCTTATATGCTTTTTTAAATAAGTATATCTAGGTATACACCTTGATATACCTTACATCACTTAATAACTAGAAAGGAAATATAACTATTGAAAAAATTATTAATATTACTTTCCACAATAACTTTATCAGTACCATTAACTACCTTAATTATATCTTGTAATGTTTGAAAACCTACTTCTTGAAGTTCCCCTAACCACAAAGAATTATCTGGTGATGAATTAAAAACTTCTATTGTGACCATCTGAAATAATTATTATAAAAACAAAATTAATTTAAATAAAACTTATGAAACTATTATCAAAAGTTTTCAATTATTTTTAGAAAGTTTAGAGTTTGATTTAAAAATAATTCTAAATGATTTAACACAATCCAAAAACCTATTCAGATTTGCTAATGAACAACTAAAACTAAAGGTTGATGTGAATTCAAAAAAAGATTTGTTTAGTTTAGAACTAGAATTAGGTAAACCTAAATATGAAAAAATATCAATTAATGTAAAAAATAATCTAAGTTTAGAAAGTATTCAAAAATATTTAAAAGATACGTTTGGTTATACTGACCAAAATATAAATGAAGTAGATATAAAATTAGAACAACTTACAATTATTGGTAAATACTCTAATAATAAACAAAAACTACACAAATTTAATTTAAAAAACCCTTTAGATTTAAAAGAAAACAAATTTGATGAAAAATTAGTTAATATAGCTGCTGAATATGCAAAAGAACATCTTAAAGAATATACATATAAAAGCTTTGATTTAGTTGAATGTTTAATATCACTTACATCCAATTCAATTAATTTACCAATTCAACTAAATCATCTTGCAACCATTAAACTGAACCCAATAGTTATAGAACCTAAACATATTTCACCACCAATATCAGAAACACAACACGACACATTTATGCAATAGATAATCCAACTAAAGTTGTCAAAATAGGTTGAAAAACTCTTAATGATGGTACAGTTCAAATTAAACCATTTAGACCATCCACAACTGAAGTTCCAAAAGAATTAACATCTGAAATCACAAGTTTAAAAGAAGCATTTGATGGACTTAAAAGCAAAATTGTAACTAACCTTGATAAATGAAATACATCAAACATTACTGATGTGTCAGGTATGTTCAAAGGTGCAAAAACATTTAGCCAACCACTAAACAATTGAAACACATCAAATGTAACTAATATGGAGTATATGTTTTATGGAGCAAAAAACTTCAACCAACCCATTGGTAACTGAGATACATCAAATGTTATTGATATGACAAATATGTTTGCCTTTACAAAAAAATTTAATCAAGACATTTCAAATTGAGATACATCAAATGTTGTAGATATGAGCGGAATGTTTTATAATGCTAAAAAATTTAACAAAGATCTTTCTAATTGAGATGTTTCAAATGTTAAGAATATGGAAAGTGTGTTTAAAGGATCTAAAAGTTTTAATAAACCTATAAGTAACTGAAATACTTCTAATGTAAAGGATATGAGCGGAATGTTTTGCTTTGCTGAATCATTTAACCAACCCATTGGTAACTGAGATACTTCAAATGTTACTGATATGGCTGCAATGTTTTATAAGGCTAAAAACTTTAATCAACCATTGAATAAATGAAACGTTAAAAATGTTGTTGAAATGGAAGATATGTTTGCTGGAGCTGAGTCATTTAATCAAGACATTTCAATGTGAAACACATCAAATGTAACTAATATGGAATATATGTTTGATAGAGCAGAAAGTTTTAACCAACCCATTGGTAGTTGAAACACATCAAATGTAACTAATATGGAGCATATGTTTGATGATGCTGTTTCATTCAATCAAGATTTATCAAAATGAAACACTTCAAAAGTAATAAATAAACATAACCAAAATATAGGTTTTGTTAACCCTAACTGAAAACCAAAACACCAACCCCAATTTAACAAATAAAGGTATATCAAGTTATACACCTTGATATACCTATAGAAGGGATTTAATTATGAAAGAAATAAAAACTATTTTATCTTATCCACAAATAATTCAAAAAAAACTAGAAGATGATAAATATGATTTATTTGATTCTATCATTCAAGAATTAAGAGATAAAGACATTATTGAAGAAAATTTAGAACAAATATACCGATTTAAACATGTAAGTGATTTTAGTTCTACTAAGTTATTAGATTTTTTAAAAAATCATAATTTAGGTGATTTTGAAGACTGAATTTATATTGATAAAAAAGAAAATAAATTAAAAGTTTATGAAAAAGCATATGCAGAAAGTATTATTTTAGCTGATGTATTAGTTGAACTTGCAAATCATATGGCAGATAAAAAAGATGAAATTTTAGATTTTGATCATAAAGAAATTACTTTAGACAAAGTAGACAAAAAATTATTAGAACTAGAATAAAAAAGTCACAACTTAATAAATAAAAAAATATTTCAAGATATCAAGTTATACACTTTGATATACCTATAGAAAGGATATTTATGGAAAAAGATTTTTTACTTTCAAAAATTTATAATTGATTATTTTTTATTTTTGAACTTTTGACTATAGTTTTTGGAACAATTTCTATTTTTAAAGAATCTTTAGTTTTCTTAATTTTAACTGGTGTATGTTGCTTCATCACCATTATATTTGATTATCTTTATGACAACAGAAAATATTATGAAATGAAAAGAAAATATACCTAAGATATAGTCTAACTGTTTCAAAAGTAAAAAATAAATAAAAAAATAGAAAGGAATATTAAATTGAAAGTTTTATTAATAGAACATATTTCAAATTTATCTAAAGATTTAATACTAGATAAAAATCAATTAATTACAAAAATTAATGATGAAATTCAAATTAAACAATTTTTACAAACTACAAAAAAAGTTCCTAGTGTTTTACCTAAAGAAATCACAAACTTAAAGACTGCATTTAAAGATAATGAAAATGAATTTATTGAGGGAATTCAAGACTGAGATACATCAAATGTAAAAAATATGCGTTATATGTTTAAAGGTGCAACTTCATTTGACCAACCCATTGGTAACTGAGATACTTCAAATGTTACTGATATGAGTGCAATGTTCTATGGTGCAAAATCTTTCAACCAAGATTTATCAAACTGAAATACTTCTAATGTCTGAAAATAAAGCCAACGTATCAATGTTTCTAATACAAATTGAAAAAAATAATATTGACTTAAATTTAGCAAAACAACTAGCTAAAAGATATATCAACTTATACACCTTTATATACCCTACATCACTTAATAACTAGAAAGGAGTTGATTAAATGTTTATAGATATAAAGGGTGCAATTTCAGATGGTTTTTGATGACTTTTTATTGGGTCTATACTGCATATATTTAATGGTATTGAAAAAGTTTTAAACTTTTTAATATTTGATTTAGGTGCACTCTTACTATTTGGTAAGTCAGGATTTAGAGAATTAAATTGAAATACTATACCTGTTCCTAAGGAATTTCTTTATTTTCTTGGTTTTGCAGCAATTGTAGGTTTAGCAGTTTTCTTCATTCAACTTATAAAAGGTTATTTTAAAGGTGGAGAGAGCTTAAAAACAAACTTTATAAATTCTATCAAAGGTTTTTGAAAAGCAACTTTTGCTTTACTTGTAATACCACTTTTATTAGTTGGAATAACATTTTTATTTCGTGGTGTTGGTTATTTAATAAATCTTATATTTAAAAATAATCAAGAAACATCTTTAACAGGACAATTATATTATTTTGGTTTTAGGAATAGTTATTTAAAATCAATATTCCTAAAACAATTTAATGAAAATAGTTTTTCAGCACCTTATCATTGATTGTATGGTGGTGATTGGTCTCCATTATTATCAATAATTGCTACTTGAGCGTGTGTTTTTTCTTTGTATAAAATCATCTCAAATATGGGAGTTAAATTAGAAAAAATGTTTGCTCTAGCATTAATTTCTCCTATACCAGCAATTATGCAAATTAGAGATAATGGTGAGAAACTAGCAAACTGAAAAAATGAATTTGAAAAGATTGTATTTGGTGTAATTGGTGGTTATTTTTCTTATTTTCTTTTTGAAAGATTATTAGAATATATTATGAAAATTGAAAATGTTCTTGCTTATAGTGGTAATTTAAATTCAACACTTATTTTAATTTTACAATTAGGTCTAATACTTGGACTAACTCGTTTAATTTTTAGTTTTTCTAATTATATTAGAGATTTATTTACATTTAATGCTACTTTGTCTTCTGAGATTTCAGATGGTCATTCAAACACTTCAAATCCAATAGCCAAAGTCTTGTCTTACACTCCTATTGGACTAGCAGCTTCAATAATTAAAAATACTTTCAATGCTAAATATAACAGACGAGCAACAGCAAAAGTAAATGAAAAAACCAAAATAAGAATGCAAAAAAAACGTATAAATCAAAACAAGAAGAAATGAGAAAAGACTTGAAAAACACACTAAAGAAAATCAATCAAAAGAAAATAAGGTATATCTAGGTATACACCTTTATATACCCTACATCACTATATAGAAAAGAAAAATAAAATGAAACAGCCTTTAATAACAAAAGCTTTTGGACAAGCAAAATTTAAAATATATGGTTTTAATATAATAGACTTGGGTTATATGTTTTTAGCAGTTATATTATCTTTAATAGTGGGTGTTTCTGTTTCAAACAATGTCTTTATTAAAATTGTTGCAATGCTAGGTATACTTATTGTTTTTGCAATAGGTTTAATACCAACACCAATTGGGATGATTTGAAAAATTCTTCCTAGTGTTATATTAAAATTTATTTCTAAAAATATATATGAATCAAAAGAAGAAATTGCAAATGAATTACCAATTAAAAAAATTGAAGTTGATTTTTTGATAAGTAAACAAAATACCAAAAATGTAGCATTTGAAGTAAATGGTATTGATTTATCAATTTTAGAAGACAAAGATGTTGAACTTAAAATAAAATTATATGAGCAATTTCTAAAGAGTTTAGATGTTGAAGTTTATCAAATTAAAATTGATAAGCAATTACAATTAGATAAATATGAACAATGATTAACTCAACACCAACAAGGTACTAAAAATGCTGAAAAAATTAAACAATTAGATGATTACATAAATCAAATTAAAGAAAAAGAACTTGAATATAATTCTAAATTTTATTTAGTTTTTTCAAGTAAAGACAATCAAAGTTTACAAAATGCAATTAAAAATTTAAAAATCTTTTTTAGCAAAATTGAATTGACATATAAACAATTAGAAAACTTTGAATTTATTAACTTACTAAAAGATATGTATTTTGACTTTGATAAGGATGATTTTACCCAACAAGATATAAAAGAACATATAGATAATATAGATTATTTATTAAGTTATGATAACTTAAAAATTAAAAATAATTATATGATTTTTGCAAATAACGAATATGAGACTTATATTTCTTGTAAAACATTAAAAGAATATGCTTCATCTCCTGATATAAGTTGATTTTTTGATATTTCAACAGAACGTGGAACAGTTGTATCTAGAATTTCTCCACTTAAACAACAGCAAATTAATAGAATGGTTAATAATGCTAATATAAAAGCAAGAGTTAATCAAAAACTTAATAAGCAAGTAAAATTAACTGATGTTATTACAGAAGAAGCAAACATTGATTCAATTCAAGAATTAGCAGCGAATCTAAAATTAGGTAATGAAAAATTATTTTTAATATCTACTACATTCATTAGCTTTGGTGATAGTTTATCGGATTTAAAAGAAAATGAAAACAATATAAAATTAGAACTTTCAAATAATGACTTTGTTTTATCTAATCAATCATTTAAACAATTTGAAACCTTTATAAACTCTTTTCCACTTGGTTTAGCTTCAAATAAAAATATAGTTTTAAAACAAGAAATAAGCTCATGAGCATTAGCAAATAGTTTTCCATTTGTAGATAACAATTGAACAGATATTAGTGGAATTTATTTTGGTGATACTTTGAATTACTCACCGTTTATCATTGATTTTTTCAAAAGAAAAAGTAATGTCTTAAATTGTAATGCTACTGTAATTGGTGCTAGTGGTTCTGGTAAAAGTGTAACTATGAAAAAACTAGTTAACTTTAATTGTGTTGCTGGTATTAAAACAATCATTTTTGACCCAGAAAGAACAGAATTTTTACCATTAATAAAAAAATGAAATGGTCAAATAATTAATGTTGCATTAGGTAATAAAACTAAAATTAACCCATTAGAGATATTTAAGAATGTTGAAAATGATAATTTAAATATTAACTCTATTATTTCAAATCACTTACAAGTATTAGAAGAGTGATTTTCAAATCTATTTTCTAACTTAGAAGAAATAGTTTTAGAAGCATTCTTAATTTCAATTCAAAATTGCTACAAAAACTCTAAATTTTACAATAAACCAATTAAAGATTGAACAAGTCAAGATTTCCCAACATTTGATGATTTAAAACCATATGTTTTAGATGAAGTTTCAAAAGCACAATCAAGATTAATTAGATTAGAATATATTATTAATAACTTTGTTGGGAATGGTAAATATGCTAACTTATGAAATGGTTATACTAATATAGATTTAACTAATGATTTAATTTTATTTGACTTTGCTGATTTTGGTTCTGGTGGACAAAATACTAGAATTAAAGCAGCACAGCTATCACTATTAGTTAAAATTGTAGATAACATCATATGAAATAACGACTTAACAATACGTCAACCAATTCAAATCATAGTTGATGAAGCACACACATTTATAAGCAGTGACAACACTTATGCTTTAAATATGATGTCTACATTTGCAAGACGTATTAGAAAAAGAAATGGTTCATTTATTCTAGCAACTCAAAATATTTCTGACTTTGTTAAACCAGGAGCAATTAAAGACGCAAGAGATATCATTAATAACACTCAATTCTCATTTATTGGAAAACTTATGCCCCAAGATTTAAAAGATTTAGATACTTTATATTCTAAATTTAATGGGTTTACTGAAAATGAAATGACTAATATCAGAACTCAAGAAGTAGGTAATTTCTTATTCATTAATGGTGGTATAGAAAAAATATTTTTTAAAACCAATATAAGTGATTTAGAAAAACAAAACATTGGAATTAAAAAACAACTTGAACAAGAAGCAAAACAACTAAATCTAGGTGCTTTATTTAACAAAGATGAAAAATCAATCTTTGAAGCATTTAAAAACTTAAACAGAAATGTTAACTTAGAACAAAATGATGTTGATATTAATGTTCATCAAAACACAGCAACTATTACTGTTAAATCAAAAAATGATAAATACCAAGGTCAAGTTACAGTTAACTTTACAGTTAAAGAAAAACTTCAAAACATTGCCAATATAAGTGATTTAGAACAACAAAACATTGAAATAAAAGTTTAATTTAAGAACCTTTAAGGTTCTTTTTTTACTAACAATTTAGTCGGATTTCCGACCTTTTTGTCTGTGAAGACTTTAATTTATTTTAAAACATCTTATTAAATCTAAACTCTTTGTTATTTATCTCTTGACTTAATTTAATTTTTATGATATTATATTAATATATTTATATTTTTAAGTACTACAACCCAACTGATAATATATTAAAAAGCATTATTTATAAGTAATGCCTTTTTGTCTTACTTATAACAACCACTTAAAACCTGGTTGTTTTTTTGTTTATTGACTTAATTTAAACCCAATACAATAGAAAGGGCTAACAAAATGATATCAAAACAAAACCTTAAAAAAGTAAGTCCAGTAATTAGTTATTATGGTTCTAAATTCAGACTATTAGATAAAATTTTTAGTTTGTTGGAACTACAAGAAAACGATATCCTTTTAGACTTATTTGGTGGTAGTGGTATTGTTGGAGTTAATGCTAAAGAAATCTTTAATTGTAAAGTAATTATTAATGATTATGATAATGTTTTACTTTTAAATTTAACTTATGCTTTAAAAAATATTTTAAGTTTTGAAGGCAATTTAAAAAACTATACAAAAAAATCATCAGATGTTTTAGAAAAATTAGTAATCACTTTATAACAATCAGTATAGTAAAAATTCATAATAAGGGAGAAAACAATATGAAATTTATAGAAGATAAAGATTTATGATGAATAACTCAATATGCTGAGAATGTTTCTGATGAAGGAGTTTATGAAGTAATTAATTGAAAAATCAAAAACTCAGATGAAGAAGACAGACAAGCTATAGTAGAGCAAATCTTAAATCTTGTTGAAAATATGTCAAATTTAGATGATGAAATAAACAAAAAAATTTATAACAAACTAATGTCAGATAATCTTTTCTCACTATCTAAATTAGAAGATATTAATGAGTTTTTTGATAAATTGGATTATGAAAAAGTTGATGAAGTTGCTAATTACTTTTCATTAGATAATTTTGATGAGTTTTTAGAAGAAGAAGAAATTATATCAGATAGTTCTTTAGAAGAGCTTATTGACACTTCATTAAAAGAGAATGGTTTAGATAGTTATTATATTAATTTAGTTGAACCTTGACGAAATTCTACTGCTGAATATGTGGTTATTAATGACTATGTAAATGGTTTTTCTGATAAATATAGTGATGATGAAGTTAAAAAAGCACATAAAAATCACATTATAAAGCAATTTATTGATGAACTAAAATTAGGTTAAATCACAATTTAAACAAATTATAAATAAATGAAAAAGATAAAACCAATTATTAGTTATTATGGTTCTAAATATAGGATGTTAAAAAATATTTTTAGTGTTTTAGATTCAAATTCATTTGATATATTTTTAGATTTGTTTGCTGGTAGTGGAATTGTTGGAGTTAATGCTAGACATTTATTTAACTGTCAAACTATTATTAATGATTATGATAATGTTCTACCTTTAAATTTAACTTATGCTTTAAAAAATATTTTGAGCTTTGAGGGTAATTTAAAAAACTATACTAAAAAAAGATTAGATTATTTTATTAAAAGATTTGATAATGGTTGAGTTGATAAGCTAAATCAGTATAACAAAATTTTACAAACTATTAATATTACTCATTTTGATTACAAACAATTATTAGAAAATATTATTAATAATAAAAATAAAGTCACTAAATTATATGCTGATCCACCTTATTTTAATAAGACAGGAATGTATAAAAATAGTTTTACTATTCAAGATCACATTGATTTATATAACTTATTATCTGAACTAAAAATTCAAACTAAAATAGTTATTAGCTATAATGATGAACCTTTTATAAAAGAATTATATAAAGATTGAAATATTATTGAAATTAATAAGACTAATGTTTGTGGAATTAATAAAAACTCATCAAAAGTTAAATAGTTATTAATAACAAATATCTAATAAATGAATATAAATAAATTTACTGTTGATGAGTTAAAAAAAGTTTTATCTAAAGATACTAGTTTAGATGATAATTTAGTAAAGAAAATATGTGTCAAGTTAAATAATAGGTTATTTAAATCCGATATAAATCAACATTTGGAAATTATTAAATTAATTAAATACATTTTATATAAATCAAGAAGTTTTGATGAAAACATATGTGATTTTTTACTTGATAAAATTATTTTTTCTTCATATAAATTTGAATTAGAAAAACTAATCAAAATAAAAAAATGTATTTGCTTACTAAAGAAGATTGCTAATAATAAAGATTTAAATCAATTTGCTATTAATAATAATTTATTTACTTATGAACAATATTTAAAAGAAAATGAAACTGAACTTTTAAGAAAATGAAAAGAAGAATTCTTAATTGAATATATAAACTCTTAAAAAAGTATATCTAGGTATACACCTTGATATACCTTACATAACTTAATAACTAGAAAGGGCTAACATATGAAAAAATATAAAAAAATATTAATTCACAACAACAAAGGTGGTGTTGGTAAAACTCTTATCACTTCAAATTTGGCAGTTTATTTAGCAAGTCAAGGTAAAAAAGTATTACTTATTGATTTTGATAGACAACGATCATTAACAAATTTTTTCACTAATTCAAAACAAGAAGAATCATTCAAAATTTTTAACAAAAATGAAACAGTAGATATTATTCCTACAAATGTAGAAAACATTTGAATAATTCCGGGAGATTCAAAAGTTGAACCATTATTACCCTTTATGACTATGGATGCAAGTTTTAGAAAATTTGAAAATCAATATTTTGATGATTTTGATTATATATTCTTTGATTTACATTCAGCATTAACAAATTCAACAACTCTATCTTATAAAAATGCAGATTCAGTTATTTTTATAACAGATACTTCATTAAACTCAGCAAGCATATTGACTGAATTTGTTGAAGATTGACATTCTACTTTATCTGAAAGTGGACTTGATAATAACATAAAAGCAGTTATTTTAAATAGATTTCAACCAACAAAACAACCACTAGAAACACTAGAACTTTTAAAAAGAAAAGTCCCACAATACTTATTAAAAACTGTAATACCAAATCAAGCAAATATTTCAAAATCAATACTACCTGAACAAAAATGAATGTTTGAATCACCAACAACTAAACAATTATTTATAGATTTAGTTAGTGAATTAAAAGAAAGGAAAGCATTATAATGTCTAAAAATTTATTTAGTGAACAATATTCAAATCATGGTCTAAGTTACAAACAATCATCTACAAGAAGAGTTTGTATAACTATTCCTAAAAAGGTAGTTGATTTAGAAATTCAATATGAAAAAAGATTTGGTATGAAACCTAACCGTTCTCAAATGTATGCTAACTTTTTAAAACAACTTTTAGAAAATGTTCCTGGTGATTAGTATAAATAAAAATATAAATGATTATTTATTTTATTCTAAAGAGTGACATAATATGACACTAATTTATTTAAATAACTTGATAGATTATTGAATTATATTATCTTTTTTACAATTTCAGCTATAAATCTAACAATATTTTTCTTATTATTTATCTTTTTTAAAGTTGAGAGAAGAAAAATAAATTTATTATCTAGTTTTAAAAAGAAATCATAACTGAATAACTATATTTAGGTATATCTAGGTATATACCTTGATATACCTTAAACAAAACTAGAAAAAAGTTTAATTAATTAATTTAATTATTAATTTAATAAATAGAAAACCAAACTTATTTTTTATAAAATTGAAAGGAGAAAGGAAAAGTGGATAAAAAATCTAAAACTAACCAAGAAATTGAAAATAATTCTAAAATAAAGCAAAAATCAAAATCTACACCAAACAAGAAACTAAACAAAAAAGCAATTTCTTATATTATGTTAGCTTCACTTTGAGCTGGTGCAGGATTTGGTTGATTTTTATATTATTATAATCATCAAAAATCAGTTCCTGTACTAAGAAAAGGTTATGAAGAACAATACTATAGAGAACTTGAAAAGTGATTAACTCCCCAACAAAGAAAACAACGTGAAGAGTTTTTAAAACAAGCAAAAGAGTATGAAAAACAACTTAAACTTGAAAAAGAAAAACGATTAGAATACGCTTCAAGACATTTAGTTAAGTTTATTAACGACTTTGATTTAGGTGCTATAAATGATAATCAAGACAAAACAATTATTTCAATACTTGAAAATAAATTTGAACAAGTTAAAGGTCAAATTAGAGTTGATGAAACTTTTAAAACAAAAGAATATGCAAGAATTATTCCTATTAAAAACAGCAAATATAACGGTGAAGTTACAGTTAACTTTACAGTTAAAACAAAACTTGATACAGTTATAACAAAACTTCATTTAGACAAGTTTGATAATCCAGATGAACAACAAATCATCACTAAGGTTAATGAACTTAACCAAGGTTTAGAATTAACTAATACTGATGTTGAAGTTGAAATAAAAACTGATGAAAACAAAGCAATTATCAAAGCAAAAGATAGTAGTTCTAAATACCAAGGACAAGTTGAAGTTACATTTAACATTAGACCTACAATTGCTTCAACAATTAATTCAACTAGTTTAGGTGCTTTACTAGATAAAGATAAAAATTCAATTCTTAATGCTATAAATAAAGCAAATGGCATTGAGTTAACCTTAGACCAAGTTGATATTATTGATGTAACCCCAACTAGTGCAATTGTTAAAGCAAAACCAAACAATAACTACCAAGGTGAAGTTACAGTTAACTTTACAGTTAAAACAAAACTAAATACAGTTATAACAAAACTTCATTTAGACAAGTTTGATAATCCAGATGAACAACAAATCATCACTAAGGTTAATGAACTTAACCAAGGTTTAGAATTAACTAATACTGATGTTGAAGTTGAAATAAAAACTGATGAAAACAAAGCAATTATCAAAGCAAAAGATAGTAGTTCTAAATACCAAGGACAAGTTGAAGTTACATTTAACATTAGACCTACAATTGCTTCAACAATTAATTCAACTAGTTTAGGTGCTTTACTAGATAAAGATAAAAATTCAATTCTTAATGCTATAAATAAAGCAAATGGCATTGAGTTAACCTTAGACCAAGTTGATATTATTGATGTAACCCCAACTAGTGCAATTGTTAAAGCAAAACCAAACAATAACTACCAAGGTGAAGTTACAGTTAACTTTACAATTAAAACTAAGCTTGGTGATGTAGCAAAACAACTAAATCTAGGTGCTTTACTAGACAAAAATGAACAATCAATCTTTGAAACATTTAAAAAATTAAACAATAGTGTTAATTTAGAACAAAAAGATGTTGATATTAATGTCCAACATAACAAAGCAACTATCACTGTTAAAAATCAGAATGATAAATACCAAGGTCAAGTTGAAGTTACATTTACAATTAAAACAAAACTAAATACAGTTATAACAAAACTTCATTTAGACAAGTTTGATAATCCAGATGAACAACAAATCATCACTAAGGTTAATGAACTTAACCAAGGTTTAGAATTAACTAATACTGATGTTGAAGTTGAAATAAAAACTGATGAAAACAAAGCAATTATCAAAGCAAAAGATAGTAGTTCTAAATACCAAGGACAAGTTGAAGTTACATTTAACATTAGACCTACAATTGCTTCAACAATTAATTCAACTAGTTTAGGTGCTTTACTAGATAAAGATAAAAATTCAATTCTTAATGCTATAAATAAAGCAAATGGCATTGAGTTAACCTTAGACCAAGTTGATATTATTGATGTAACCCCAACTAGTGCAATTGTTAAAGCAAAACCAAACAATAACTACCAAGGTGAAGTTACGGTTAATTTCACCATTAAAACAAAACTTCAAAACATTATTAGAAATACAAATTTAGGTTATATAAAAGACAATACATCAAGAACCTTACTTGACCTAATCAATTCTAAAAATGATTGATCAATGAATGAAAATCATATAAAACTTAATAATATAACTAATACTTCTGCAACTATAACACCTAAGTCAAATGGTTCAGAAAATAAATATCAAGGACAAGTTATAGTTAACTTCACCATTAAAACTAAACTTCAAGATATTATTAAAAACACAGATTTAGGTTATATAAAAGAAAAAAACTTTAATTCTATCTTAAAAGCAATTAATGAAAAAAATCCTGGAATTAATTTAACTAGCTCTGATATAGCATGAAGATCACTACAAAGAGGTCAACAAGTTGAAATATACCCAGAAACAAATAGCCAGTGAAAACCATCTAACAAATATCAAGGAGAAGTTATAGTTAACTTCACCATTAAAACTAAACTTCAAGATATTATTAAAAACACAGATTTAGGTTATATAAAAGAAAAAAACTTTAATTCTATCTTAAAAGCAATTAATGAAAAAAATCCTGGAATTAATTTAACTAGCTCTGATATAGCATGAAGATTACTACAAAGAGGTCAACAAGTTGAAATATACCCAGAAACAAATAGCCAGTGAAAACCATCTAACAAATACCAAGGACAAGTTATAGTTAACTTCACCATTAAAACTAAACTTCAAGATATTATTAAAAACACAGATTTAGGTTATATAAAAGAAAAAAACTTTAATTCTATCTTAAAAGCAATTAATGAAAAAAATCCTGGAATTAATTTAACTAGCTCTGATATAGCATGAAGATCACTACAAAGAGGTCAACAAGTTGAAATATACCCAGAAACAAATAGCCAGTGAAAACCATCTAACAAATATCAAGGAAAAGTTATAGTTACATTTAATACTAAAGCTCCATGAAAAAGACAACTCCACAAATATGATGGTACAAAAGTTATTGAAATAGGTTGAATAACTCTTGATGATGGTACAGTTCAAATTCCAACTTTTAATAAATGAACAACTGAAGTCCCTGCTTATCTACCACCATTTATAACCAATTTAAGTGGTGCATTTTCACAGCTTAAATCTAGCAGTGTAAAAAATCTTGATAAATGAGACACATCAAATGTAAAAAATATGCGTTATATGTTTATTTATGCAGATAAATTTAATCAAGACATTTCAAACTGAAATACTTCAAATGTAACTAATATGGAGCATATGTTTTATGGAGCAGATGCTTTTAATCAAGATATTTCTAATTGAAATGTTAATAATGTAACTAAATGAAGTCATTTTAATTGAAACTATGGAAATTATTACAGAAAATGACAAATCCCAGAAAAATTTAGATAGTGTTAACCCCATCTTAAATTAGAGAAAAATATAATAAATAATAAATTTTCAAAAAATATATATAATAAAAATGAAAGGATTATATATAATGAAAAAATTATTAACACTACTGACAATTTCAACATTAACATTGTCTGGAATTGTTGCGGGGGGGAGTTATTTACTGACCAATAATCCTAATCAAGTTTTATCAACAAACAATTATCAGCAACAAAAACAAAAAGAGACAAACCCTCAATTAAAAGGACAACTCCACAAATATGATGGTACAAAAGTTATTGAAATAGGTTGAATAACTCTTGATGATGGTACAGTTCAAATTCCAACTTTTAATAAATGAACAACTGAAGTCCCTGCTTATCTACCACCATTTATAACCAATTTAAGTGGTGCATTTTCACAGCTTAAATCTAGCAGTGTAAAAAATCTTGATAAATGAGACACATCAAATGTAAAAAATATGCGTTATATGTTTATTTATGCAGATAAATTTAATCAAGACATTTCAAACTGAAATACTTCAAATGTAACTAATATGGAATTTATGTTTTATGGAGCAGATGCTTTTAATCAAGATATTTCTAATTGAAATGTTAATAATGTAACTAAATGAAGTCATTTTAATTGAAACTATGGAAATTATTACAGAAAATGACAAATCCCAGAAAAATTTAGATAGTGTTAACCCCATCTTAAATTAGAGAAAAATATAATAAATAATAAATTTTCAAAAAATATATATAATAAAAATGAAAGGATTATATATAATGAAAAAATTATTAACACTACTGACAATTTCAACATTAACATTGTCTGGAATTGTTGCGGGGGGGAGTTATTTACTGACCAATAATCCTAATCAAGTTTTATCAACAAACAATTATCAGCAACAAAAACAAAAAGAGACAAACCCTCAATTAAAAGGACAACTCCACAAATATGATGGTACAAAAGTTATTGAAATAGGTTGAATAACTCTTGATGATGGTACAGTTCAAATTCCAACTTTTAATAAATGAACAACTGAAGTCCCTGCTTATCTACCACCATTTATAACCAATTTAAGTGGTGCATTTTCACAGCTTAAATCTAGCAGTGTAAAAAATCTTGATAAATGAGACACATCAAATGTAAAAAATATGCGTTATATGTTTATTTATGCAGATAAATTTAATCAAGACATTTCAAACTGAAATACTTCAAATGTAACTAATATGGAATTTATGTTTTATGGAGCAGATGCTTTTAATCAAGATATTTCTAATTGAAATGTTAATAATGTAACTAAATGAAGTCATTTTAATTGAAACTATGGAAATTATTATCGTCCTCACCAAATCCCACCTAAGTTTAGAAATTATAATCCAAACAATACAAAAACACTATCAATTGCTTTAGGAATTGTTGGTGGTGTTGTAGGTATAAGTGTATTAGCTTCTACAATTTATCTATATAAACGTAAAAAAATTAATCAATAATATTAATTGAACACCTAATTAAAAGTTAGGTGTTTTTTTTTAATTATCATTTTGTTTATACTTTAAAAACTAATTTTACAAGGTATTTTACTATGAGTTGATGTAAACCACCTGCCATATCAATAAACCTCCTTATTTTGATTATTAAACCCCTTAAAACACATTTTAATAATTAGAAACTAAAAGTATCTTACTCTACTCATTTTGCTAAATATAAAAAAGTCTAAATAACTAAATTAAATTCCTTTTATTCTAAAGTACTTTATTATAACTAAATATATACCTTGATATACCTTGTGATTAAAGTTGTTATTTTATGTATTTAGAATAAGTGAAAACTTATATTCAAATATTATAATTAGTCAAAAATAGTACAAATAGGTGATGTTAATGAAATATAGCTTAGAATTTAAACACAAGGTATTTAATGAATTTAAATTTAAATCATTAAAAGAATTATCTAGTATTTACAATATAAACTACAACACACTTAAATATTGAAAATATCAAACACAAAAAATATTATTAAAGAAAATTAATCATCAAGCAAAAGTTTTATTTAAACACCAACAGAATTTGAATGGTTTATTAAAAATAAAAGAGATTTGACAAAAACATAACAAAAAAAGCATTTCTGTTTTTCACCAAATATATCAAATTCAAAAAGAATTTGATATTCCAATAAATAAAATATTAAACACTATTAGTGTTTCAAAGAGTTTATATTACAAAAGATTAAAACAAGTTGAAGTAAATATAAATAAACCTAGTAAATTAGAACAATTAATTATTAAAATATTTGTTAATAATCATAATTTAATAGGTTATAGAAAAATAAAACAAAAACTTTTTGAATTATATAACCTAGTTGTTAATCATAAAGTTATTTTAAAAATAATGAGAAAGTGAAACCTAGTAGTTGGTTGGTTGAAAAACAAATCAAAAACACCACATCATAAATCAGGTAAAAATAAATTTAATATACCAGATTTAGTTAATCGTAATTTTAATCAATTTAAACAACAAGGACAAGTAGTTTATACAGATGTTACATATATAACTTTAAATAAGCAAAAATACTATCTTTCTACTACTATTGATGGTTTTTCAAAAGAAATTATAGATTATAGAATAAGTAATAAAAATGACACTCATTTAGTTGTTAAAAACCTAAAACACACAATTAAAAAATATCAACAATTAAATATTGATATATCAGGTTTAATCATTCACTCAGATCATGCATTAGTTTATGAATCAAAACAGTTTAGAAAACTTTGTTTAAAATACAACATTAGACAATCAATGGGGGTTAATTATTCTTGTTTAGATAATGCTGTAATTGAGAGTTTTCATGGACAACTTAAAAAGGGAACAATTCACTCAAATAAAAAGTTTTATAAATCAATATTTGATTATTTAAAAAATATTGATATTTGGTGTAAGTGATATAACAAGTCTAAGAACTCAAGCATTAAGTTAAACAAAAGAAAATTACTAATCTGTTAATATTTTTAAATATCTTATATGAACTTTAATAGTTATAGGTTTAATAAAATTTTAATAAATTAAAAATTATAAAATCTAAAAAAGTGCTTATAAAATAAGAGCATAGTTTTTGTTTTGCAAAATTTTTAATTTTTTTTTGAATTTGGGCTTCTAATTTTTTAAAAAATATGTTAAATTAAAGATAACTAATCAATATTTAATTGATATTTTACTTGTTTTCGCTTAAGGTAGCGGTTCATATCAATATACTATCAAATATTATAAAAAAAGAAAATAACAAAATTATATGCTTATTAATAAAAAGAAGTGTTACAAAAATTTATAACACTTTTATTAACCTATTTTAACTTTAGTTGTTTCATCATCGTGAGGTTTTTTCTTTTTCTTTTTTTTGGTTTGTTTTTCTTGTTCTTTAATATCATCCATTCTAGCAACAAGTTGTAATAAAACATCTTTTGCTATAACTAAATGTTTTAGTTTTTCTGGATCGTTTATTTTTTCAACCATATTATTAAAATTTTGATGAATTTGTTCAACAGTAATTGATGCAATATCAATATCATTTTGTAACTCTTTAATTAGTTGAGTAATAGCTAGTTGGTCATTTTCAGGACTAACTATCATCTCTGCTCTTCTTTCTAATTCTAAAACTAAACCTAACATTACATCTCTTTGGATTCTTAAACGTTTTAGTTTTTGTTTATCGTCTTTAAATTTTTCTTCTAGTTCATCAAAGCGTTTATTAATTGCTTTATTATTAATATCACTAGTTTCTAATCCAGTTTCTAATAGAATTTCTTCTATATCTTTATCTGTAACTTCAATACGTTCTTCACGTTTTTCTTCATCTTCAACAACTTTTAAAATAACATTTGATAAGTTTTCAACAACATCATTTGCAATATTAATTTTCATTTTATTAAATAAATCAGTTGCTTGTTCAACATAAATAGCTAATGGATTATTTTGAGCATATTGTTGTAAATAAATTCCACTTTTTAATTTACCGGCAATATCTAGATGTTTAGTTCAATATTTATCAAAAGCATCTAAAATTATCTTTCTTTCCATACCAATAACAACATCTTCAGGTATATCTGAAATTCTTGCTTTATATAGTTGCATCATAGCTTCAGCAATTTCAACAGCAAGATCCATTTTTTCTTTATTGTTAAAATCATCAATTCTAAATTTATTTTTAGGAACTAAAACACCATCAATTACTTCTAATAATTCTTTTTTATTAATAGTTTTTTCACCATGAACTAAAGTTGAGTGTTTTTCAATTAATTCATAAGCTGCAGTAATTTGCATTTTTTCAATAACAATACTTAAATCATTTGCTTCTAAAATATCATCTCTTTGAGCATAAATAATTTCACGTTGTTGAGCTAGAATATTATCATAATCTAATACATTTTTACGTTGATCAAAATTCATTCCCTCAAGTTTTTTTTGAGCATTTGTAACAGCTCTTGTAAACATTTTAGATTTAATATAATCATCACCTAAAGCTTTAAAGCGTTGTCTTGTTTTTGGTGCTGTAAATCTCATCATTAGATCGTCATCCATAGAAATATAAAATCTTGATAATCCTGGATCACCTTGTCTTCCAGATCTACCCCTTAACTGATTATCAATTCTTCTAGCTTCATTTCTTTCAACACCAAATACACGTAATCCACCAAGTTCAGATACACCTTTTGCAAGTTTAATATCAGTTCCTCTTCCAGCCATATTAGTAGCTAAAGTAATTGCTCCAATTTCTCCAGCTTTTGCAACAATTTCAGCTTCTCTATCATGGTTCTTAGCATTAATAGTTTCAAATTTTAAATTAGCTTTTTTTAAATATCTTGCAATTTGTTCACTTGATTCAACACTAGTAGTTCCAATTAGAATTGGTGCACCTTTTTGATGAGTTTCTTTAACATCTTCAACTAGTTTTTTTAAAGCAGCATTTTTAGATCCAAATGTTAGATCTGGTTCATCTTTTCTAATTACTGGCTTGTTAGTTGGGGTTTGAATAACTCTTGTATTATAAATTTTAATAAATTCTTCTTCTTCAGTTTTTGCAGTTCCAGTCATTCCAGCAATTTTTGAATACAATCTATAAAAATTTTGATAAGTAATTGTTGCTAAAGTTACAGTCTCTTCTTCAATATCAACATTTTCTTTTGCTTGTAAAGCTTGCTGTAGTCCATCTGAATAACTTCTTCCATGCATTATACGACCAGTAAATTGATCAATTAATAAAATTTCATTATCTCTAACTGTATATTCAACACCTTCTTTAAATGCAAATTGAGCCTTTAAAGCGTTCATAATTAAGTGAAAAATCTCAGTATTTTCAATAGCAAATAAGTTTTTTAAAGAAAAGAATTCATTAGCTTTTTTCATTCCTTGTTCATTTAAATAAACTTGTTTTGATTCTAAATCAATGTCTAAATCATCATGTTCTTTTAAACTTAAAGCAAAATTATTAGCAGCCTTATATAAATTAATTCTTGTTGATGTTCCTCCAGAAATAATTAAAGGAGTTCTTGCTTCATCTATTAAAACTGAATCAGCTTCATCTATAATACAATAATTTAATTTTCTTTGTACTTTTAAACTATAATCACTAACCATATTATCTCTTAGATAATCAAATCCAAGTTCAGCATTAGTTGTATAAGTAATATCTTTACTATAAGCTTCTCTTTTTTCTGCTTTTGATAGTGATGATCCATTTAATCCAACACTAATTCCTAATAGATCAAAAACTTTACCATTAATTTCACTATCTCTTCTTGATAAATATTCATTAACTGTAACAATGTGAACACCTTTTTGAGTTAAAGCATTTAAATAAGCAGGAAAGATTCCTGTTAAAGTTTTACCTTCACCAGTTCTCATTTCAGCAATATCACCAGAATTTAAAATAATTCCACCAATTAATTGCACTTTATAAGCATTTAAACCTAAAACTCTTCTAGCTGCTTCTCTAGCTACTGCATAAACTTCAATTAAAATATCATCTAATGATTTTCCATTTTCTAACATTTGTTTAAATTCTTGTGTTTTTAATAAAAAATCTTCATCTTTTAATTGGCGCATTTGCGGTTCTAAAGCGATGATTCTATCAGCAATTTTTCCAAATTTTTTTAACAGTCTTCTATCAGAAACCATTAGATCCTCCCAAGAAAATAAGATTGTAGAATATAATAATTATATAGCAAACTAATTATATAGATTATAAAAATAAAGCATGAAAACTATTAACAAAGAAATTTATCAAAATGAATTTATTATTAAAAATTCTAAATTTAAAACAATAGCTACAAATATTAATTCAAAAAAAGAACTAGAAGAATTTTTAAATAAATATTCTGATTTAAATGCTAGTCATAATTGTTATGCTTATGTTATTTATGATCAAAAACTGATTGGTGGTTATTATGATGATCATGAGCCAAAAAATACAGCAGGTAAACCAATTTTTAGTGTAATTAATAAAAATGAATTAGTTAATATTGTAATTTTAGTAACTAGATATTTTGGTGGAATAAAACTAGGAGCTAGTGTATTAAGTAGAACTTATAATAATGCAGCTAGTATGATCTTAAAAAATATTAAGTTTTTAGAAATTAAAACATATTATATTTATCAAATTAGTTTTGATATTAAAAATATTAAATTAGTTAATCATTGAATTAATTTAAATAATTTAGAAATTATTAGCAAAGAATTTAATTTAAATGTAGTTTATAAACTTCAAGCTAATAATAAAATAAGTGAACAAAATTTCTTTAAGATTATTGATTTCAAAATAATTAAAAAGTAGTTTTTATTTTACAATTTCATAAAATTTCTATTTAGTTATAATAGTATAACTTTTTGATTATAGTGATATTATTAAAAAGTAAGGATTGAATAACAATGATTACAAATGAAACCAAACCAATTTTACTAATTGATGGTTATCATTTACTACATAAAGGATATTATGGTACTTTAAAAAGAAAAAAAGTATCTAAAAATAAAGATGGAATTATTATTAATGCCATTTATTCTTTTGTAGCAAATATTTTAAAATTCATTAATTCTAATCAATATCATTCAGTTATAGTTGCTTTTGATGTTGATGATAATTGCTGAAGAAAACAAATATATCCTGAATATAAAGCAAAAAGAAAACCAACTCCAAACGATCTAATACCTCAATTACAAATTGCTAGAGATTTTTTAATTGCATCAAATATTACTTGATATGAAAAATCTAATTATGAAGGTGATGATATTATTGGTTCTATTTGCAAAATAGCTAATAAATTAGGATATGAAGTTCAAATTTTAACAAACGATAAAGATATTTACCAATTAGTAAATCAAAAAACTTCTATAATTACAAATGTTAGTAAAAAAGAAAAAACTAAAATTATTAGAGAAAAAGAAGTTTATGAACATTTTTTATGTAAACCAAATCAAGTAGCTGACATTAAAGCTATTTTAGGAGATCAATCAGATAATATTAAAGGAATTAAATATATAAAAAGAAAACAAGCTGAAGCTTTAATTAATAAGTATGAAAATGTTGAAAATATTTTAGATCATATTAATGAATTAAATGAACCTTTAAAGACTATTATTTCTGAAAACAAACAACTAATTATTGATAATAAAAAGATTACTAAAATATTAATTAATGTTAAGCTAGGAAGAATAAATTTTAAACCAAATAAAGTTACTTATTATAAACTAATTAGATTTTTAAAAGAACAAGAAATGTATGCTTTTATAAGACCTATTAGAAAATATGTAGAAAGAACTAATAAAAAAACAGTGAACAAATAAGTTCACTGTTTTTAGTTATAAGTATTAGGGTAGCAGTCCCAACTAATAAAAATAATTATTTTAAAATGGTAAAAAAAAGATAAGCATACAAAACAAATCTTAACTGCTTATTGTATAAAAATAGATGATAAATGAGTTGTTCTAACAGGTTCTTAAATAAGATTAAATAATAGTCATTTTGATTATTTTAAAAATATGTTCAAATCAATTAAAGAAAAAAGAGATGATTTAACTTCTAAGCAAAAAATAATTAATGGAATATTACAACAAGATCACAAGATCAGGAATTTAGTTCAAGTTCTTATGCTTCAGTTTTTGTTTTAGGTAGATCTAGTAATGGTAAACAAGAATGAAAATCTTGTAATAAAATACCAGACTTGAGTAATTTAAATAGTACAGATAAAGAAATTTTATATAGAATTTGTAAGAATAGAAGAAATGATAAGAATAAAAAAATAATTGCTTATTGTAAAAAAACTAATGAAAATAAATTTGTTGTACTAAAAAACTCAAATATTGAAATGATTGAAGCTAATCACTTTAAAACAAAACTTTTACATATTCATAATTTAAGAAAAGAATGTATAAAAAACAAAATTATATTTGATTATAAACTTTTAGATGATGTTGAATTTAAATCTTTGTCTAGTGCTTCATCTTTTGTTTTAGGTAGATCTAGTAATGGAAATATTGACTGAGAAAGACAATAACATGACATAAAAAAATCAATAAAGTTTCATATATTTTTTTATGCTAATGTATTTTGATAACTCTTTATATGTTGGAATTTAAATAATAAATTACTATTAAAAGATCAGTATGGTTATTAAAAGAGATCGATATTTAAACAAGTTAATTTCAAAAAAATGTAATTAGCAAGTAAAAAATATTACTGGTATTAGAAGATGTAAAAAAATCTATTTATTATTAATTTGCTTAAAAATCGACACTAGATAATGGCATTGGTTGAAATGAAATTATAAAAATGAATTTAAATAATCCATTAAATGGAAAATATTATAACCTATTAGAACTTTATAATTACCTATTAAATAAAACAACTAATAAAGATATTGAAATTATGTATTTGTAAATATCTTGTTTATTAATGAGTATAATTCTAATATCATTTGTTTGATTTATAAAATTTTTAAAATAACTTATTATTGTTTTTTGATTTTTTAAATTATAAAAATATAACTTTTAAGTAAAACGACTTTAGTATATAAAATTATTATTAGATATTTTATAAATTTAAGAGGTGTAAAACTATTATGTTTAATGGAGAAATTGACAAAAAAGGACTTATAAAAAAATTAAAAAAATCTATTCAATCCAAAGAGTTAGCGGCTTTTATTGGTGCTGGAATCTCTGCTGATTCTGGATTTATGACGTGATCAAATCTACTTAAAGAGCCTGCTTCAGATATAGGTCTTAATATTGAAAAAGAGAATGATTTAGTAAATTTAGCCCAGTATTATTCTAATATAAAGCTTAGAAGTTCAATAGATGAACTAATTAAAGAAAATTTTGCAAAAATGAATATACCAACAAAAAACCATATACTACTTGCTCAATTACCAATAACTACATTTTGAACAACTAACTATGATAAATTAATTGAAAAAGGATTGGAAAGTCAAAATAAAAATCCGTTTGTAAAAACTACTGATTAACATTTGCGTATCACAAATGGAAGTTTTGATGCAATAGTATATAAATTGCATGGAGATGTCGATAAACCAGAAGAAGCTGTCATAACTAGAAATGACTATGAAGAATTTGGATATTATAATAGAAAATTTTTCAGACAAGTTCTTGAAGACGACTTATTAACTAAAACATTTATCTTTCTTGGTTTTAGTTTTAACGATCCTAATTTTAATTATGTTATTGCTAGGCTTAGAGTATTGTTGCAAGAATCTAATACAAGATCACACTATTCTATAATGAAACGAGTAAATAAGCAAGAAAATGAAACAGATAAGGATTTTGAATATAGACTTTTAAAACAGAAATTACAAATTCAAGATTTGGCGCGCTATGGGATATCTACTTGTCTTGTTGATGAGTATGATGAAATAACAGAAATTTTACAAACTCTTGTAGACATGTACAAAAGAAAAACAATTTTTATTTCTGGTAGTGCTGATAAATATGATGGTTTTAAAAATGAAAATGATGCCAAATTATTTCTTCATACATTAGCATACAAGTTAGCAGAAAATAACTATCACATAGTTAATGGATATGGTAAAGGAATTGGCGATTTCTTACTTTCTGGAATAACAGAGTTTTGTTTGAAAAATAATAAGAAAATCTCAGATCATTTAACTATAGCTCCATTTCCACAAAATAAAATTTCAAAAGCAAATATAGATGAACTTTATATGAAAAATAGAGAACAAATGATAGAAAAATGTGGTATTGCTATTTTTGTTTTTGGAAATAAAGATAACAATAACGCAGAAGGAATAATAAAAGAATATCAATTAACAAATCAAAAAAAGTTAATTCCAATTCCTATAAAAATTACAGGCGGTAGTGCAAAGCAAATTTTTGATTTAGAATATTCAAATGATATTGATGAAATTAAAAATGCTATTGAGAAAGCAAATAGCGAAACTACAGATAACATAGACAAAATTGTAGAAAATATTCTAGAGTCAATTAATTTATTAAATAATAAGGATCTTAACTAAAATGGCGAGAAAAGTTTTTTCAGCTTTCACTATGATAATGATGTTTGAAGGGTAAATGTAGTTAGAAATAGCTGAGTTATTAGAGGTAAGAAAAAAGCGGGGTTTATAGATAAGGCTGAATTTGAAAAAACCAAACTTGAAAATGAGTTAGCAATTAAAAAATGAATTGATAAACAGTTAATGGGAACTAGTGTTACAGTTGTTCTCATTGGTAGTGAAACATTAAATAGAAAATTTGTACAATATGAAATACAAGAAAGTATAAAGAGAAAAAATGGTATTATCGAAATTAGTATTGGTAGAATAAAAAACCAAAATAGACTTACAAGTATTTCTCAAAGTCCATATACAATAGTGAATGGATATAGGTTTATTGATATCTGTGACGGTTTTTATGATTATGTTCTAGATGATGGCTATTCAAATATGGGGAAATGAATAGAACAAGCAGCAAAAAAGAAAGGAAAATAATTTAGTAAATTATTAATCTCTTGTATTTTATTTTATAGACTCGGTACAAACTATAAATATTATTAACTAATCGTTTTAATATAAATGAGTAAATTTAAGATTTATTCTTTTATATTTTTTGTTGTATTGAGTATATATGCCCATTTCTTTTAGTTAAATCAAACATTGATATAAATGATATTTGTGTATTGCAATATTTAGGATTAGAAGTAATTATAATTCTATTAGAGCTATCTCTATTAAATATTTTTTTAAATAGTCCTGTTCTTGATTATAAGTATATTTTTATAAATGTTATATTGAAGAATCGTTTTTACTATACAATTGAATTAAATTTGTAATGGATTAAAAAATACTATTTGTAAATTAGGTCGGAATCCCAACCTAATTTTCTATAACTTACATTGTTTATTTGCAAAAAATGTTTATATTAAATTTTTTTACATGTAAAAACATAATTTTGTAAATTAACCTTTTTTATTATAAATATTTGAAATGTACTTAATTAATTATTATTTTCATATAAAAGAGTAAACTTTTTTAATAATAAAAAAACATAAAATTCTTCATCAAAAACAAAAACAAAAAAATTAAAAAAAATTAATTCAATGATTAAAGAACTTGAACAATTATAAAAAAAGATATCTATAGTTTAAAATAGATATCTTTTTTGATGTTTAGGATCAATTGAATTAGTTATCCAGTACTTTTTTATATAAAGAATAATAAGATTGAAAATTAAGTATCTACTTATTTGTATCATTTTTATAAATATAGAACCAATTCCTGTAATTCTTGTAATTATTTTTACAAGTCCATTCTACATCTAATTTATAATTTGTTTCATTTCAAATAAAGTCCTTCGTTTAATATTGATAACTATCTAAAAAAATTTAAGGTAATTTTACTCTCTTATTCAAGTTTTTATTTTTCTTCTATAAAACTGATTTATATTGATTAATGGTAATTAGAGAGTTTAGGATAGAAAATAATATTGTTATTTTCTTTTGTTCTCCAATACTAAAAAAAGACTTAATGACTAAAATTTAGCTTTTATTAGAACAAATCTTTAAACTCTTATTAGCTAATAATTGTGTTTCATTAATAATTTTTATATGATGTATATCATCACCAACTTTTTAACATTAAGTCAAGAAGATATAATTTAATATAAAATTACATTAATTGTCTTTTATTTTTAGTATGCTTTTTGTTATACATGTGCATATAATTTATTAATTGAAAGCATGTAACTATCGTTTTTTAAGAATAATATTTTTTACCTATGATTCTTACAATTATAAGTGTATTTTTATAAGTGAAATATTTAAAAATCATTTTTAACTACAAAATTAAATCAAAATTGTAATAGATAAAAATAATTAGGTTAGAATTCCGACCTAATATTTTATGGATAGTTTTTTATTATAATTATTCCATTTATTTAAGCTTGAAGAAACTGTGAATTCGGTCTTTAATTTATGTTTCTTTTTAAATTTAAAAAAATAAAACCTGCTTCACTTTTATGAGCAACGCTAGTCTAATTATTAATAAATTCTTATGTTATAGAGTCTAAACCTTTGATTATTGTAATTTTATATTAGTAAATCTGATAATAATATGAATTTATAAAAACTCTGGAATATCTTTTTATAATTTCTTTTCTCCTTTACGTCTTTTTAATATTGAAAAAGTTGTTCCAATAATTGAACAGATCCCTACAGTTCCTCCAAGTGAACTTACAATTATTGTTGCTAGATTAGATTTTTCTGTTTTATCGATGGTAGGTTCTCCAAAACTTGTTTCCTAAAAAAATTGAAATATATTATTTCTAAACTTATATCTTTCATTTGGTCAACTTCCTGCTGGAAAATTTATACTTAATGATTGTCTTAAAATATCTCCAAGTTTTTTAGGTTGGAAGGGTGGGAAATTTGGTAATTTAACTTTATTTTTATCAGCAAAAAAATCAAAATATTCTACTTGTTCAACATTTAAACGTGACATATTTTATGAGGTTTTTTTATATTATTTAGTTTTATTTTTGTGTTAATTTATTATATTCAACTGCAATCTGAGAAGCAATTTTAGCATTATTATAAACTAATTGAATGTTTGCTTGCAAACTTTCTCCTTTAGTTAATTCTAAAATTCTAGCAAGTAAAAATGGTGTAGTTTTTTTACCAGTAATGTGTGCTTTTTTAGCATCTTCTAATGCTTTGTTTACTTCTTTAATAATGTAGTTATATTCTAAACTATATTGTTCAGGGATTGGGTTTGTTAAAACAATTCCACCATTAGTAAACTCTCATTTTGATTGCATAATATTTGCAACTTCATTTACAGTTTTTACATTATAAGCGACATCAACTTCACTAGTATTTGAATAAAAGCCAGGAAGTTTGTCAGTATTAAATCCTAAAACTTCTACTCCTTTAGTTTCTAAATATTCACTAGTTAAGTTTAAATCTAGAATTAATTTAGCTCCAGCACAAACTACTAAAATGTTATTATCTGCCAGTTCATCAAGATCTCTTGAAATATCCATTGTAATTTCAGCTTCACGGTGAACTCCACCAATTCCACCAGTTGCAAAAACATTAATACCTACTTTTTTAGCAACTAAAATAGTACCACTTACTGTTGTTCCTCCACTTTTTTTATTAGCTAATACATAACCAAAATCTCTTTTACTTGTTTTGATTACATCTTTTAATTGTGCTAATTGTTCAATTTGTTCTTGTTCTAAACCAACGTGAATAACTCCATTTATTATTGCAATAGTTGCAGGAGTTGAACCATTATCTCTAACTATTTGTTCAACATTTTTAGCCATTTCAACATTTTTAGGATAAGGCATTCCATGAGTTATAATTGTTGATTCTAAAGCAACAACTGGTTTATTATTTTTTAAAGCAGTTTCTACTTCTTTACTGTAAACTATTTTCATATTATTTAATCTCCTTATACTCTTTTAATATTATATCTTTAGTTAGAATTTCACTTACTGTATTTTTAGATAGTAATGCATATTTACTAAAAATAAAAGCTGTTTTTAACATATCTAGTTTGTTAATTAAACTATAAATTATTCCAGCACAAAATGCATCACCAGCTCCTGAAGCAGAAACGATATTTTCTATTTGATTATTATAGATTTGTATTTGTTTGTTTTTAGATTTATAAACTGATCCATTTTTACTATCAGTTATAACCACTGATTTAACATTATGATCAATAACTTTTTCTGCTAGTGTTGTTAAGTTATTTTCATCTGTATTTAATAAGCTTTGGATTTCTTTTTTATTTGCTTTTAAAAGTGAAATATTATTTAAAATAGATTTAAATTTCATAATTTTACTACAAGATACACCTTCACCTATTATGAATTTATCTTTATATTTATTAGTAAAATCTATAATAAATTGTTCAGATAAATTAGCATCTAAACAAATAATTTCAGATTCATTAATTATATTTTGTAAATGGTCAATATCAGATAATTGTAAAGATTGAATAATTTCTGTATCACTTATTGCTAATTGCATATCATTTTCTTTATTTAGTATAGCTATATATTTACCTGTTTTATATTCTTTTTTAGTTATTAAAAAATATTTTAAAGACAATGAATTTAATTGGTTTTTAATTCATTGTCCTTCTAAATCATCACCAACACAAGAAATAAAACCAACATCAATATCAGTTTTTAATAAATTAACAGCTATATTTTGACCAACTCCACCTACAACACTAAAGAAAGATGAAATATTTGAATCGTTTAATTTCATATCATTTTGTAATTGTGCATATAAATCATAATTAACTCCACCAATAACTAAAACTTTCATTATTCCTCCAATAAATATTAATAATTATTTTAATTATAAAATACAGTAAAATAGGTTTTAAACATTTATATAGTTCTGGAATATGAATTTATAAAAACAAGTTAAAAAAATACTGGGAGCCCCCATATATTTTTTTAAAATATCAAAAATCTTTTTATGAATAAAAACACTGGAATTCCATATAAATTTTTTTTGTGCCACAAATTTGAATAGCCTTATATATGTTAGAATTTAGATAACAAGTTAATAAAGGATTAATATGGTTATTAAAAGAGATCAATATTTAGATAAGTTAATTTCAAAAAGACATAATGGTAGAGTAAAAATCATTACTGGTATTAGAAGGTGTGGAAAATCATACTTATTATTTAATTTATTTAAAGATCATTTATTAGACAATGGTGTTGATCAGAGCCAAATTATAACAATGAATTTGGATGATCCATTAAACGCAAAATATCACAACCCACTAGAACTTTATAATTACTTTTTAAATAAAACCACTAATAAAGATATTCAATATTATGTATTTATAGATGAAATTCAAAACTGTCAGGCAATTAAGAATCCTTATTTTAAAGAAGATAGTAAACTAATTGTTTTTACAGGTGTATTAATTGGATTAATGTTACATGATAATATTGATATTTATGTAACTAGTAGTAATTCAAAAATGTTATCAAGTGAAATTGTTACTGAATTTAGAGACAGAGGAGATGAAATCAAAGTTTATCCACTTACTTTTAAAGAAATTTATGAAAGCAAACAAGTTAAAGACTTTGATTTAAAAACTTATTTTATTTATGGCGGGATGCCTTTTTTTTATAAAATTGATTCAACTAATGAAAGAGCAATATATTTAAAAAATTTATTTAAAACTACTTATATTAGAGATATTTTAGAAAGATATAATGTTAATAATGATCAATTAATATTGACACCGCCACTAAAAATTTTATTTCATCTAATATAGGTTCTTTAACAAATCCTTTAAAATTAGCAGATAGGTTTTTATTAGAACAAAAAACAAAAATTAGTTCTAATACTATTTCAAAATATATTAAATATTTTGAAGAATCATTTATTATAAGTAAAGCAAAAAGATATGATGTTAAAGGTGCTAAGTATTTTACTACGCCTTTAAAATACTATTTTACTGATATTGGTTTAAGAAATGCGTGATTAAATTTTAGTGAGTTAGATCGTAGTCATATATTAGAAAATATTGTTTATAATGAATTAAAAATTAGAGGTTTTAATGTTGATGTAGGTTATCTTTTATATGATCAAAAATCTAGTGACTCAAGAAATATTCATAATTTAGAAATAGATTTTATAGCTAATCTAATTGATCTTAAATATTATATTCAAGTAGCTTTAAACATTGATGAACCTGATAAAAAAGAACAAGAAATCAGACCTTTATTAAAAGTGAACGACAATTATAAAAAGATTGTCATAGTTTATGATGATATTTTTGAACACTATGATAATAATGGTATTTTATATATTGGATTAAAAAAATTCTTACTAAATCCTGAAGCATTGAACTTATAGAACTACATTTGGTAGTTTTTTTAATGTTTAGAATCATCATTCTAGTTATGTATCGACGATTTGGTGTAAAAAAAGTCGGAATTCCGACTAAATTTTCTATAAGAGCTTATAAAATAATTATTTTATGAAGAAAAACACCGGAATTCCATATAAATTTTTTGTAGAAAGATTTGATATTGTGTATTTTGTACATTGATCTAAAAATTCTTACTAAATCCTGAAGCATTGAACTTATAGAACTGCTTTTAGCAGTCCCTTCTTTTTAATATAAAAAAGATGCGTATTTTCATTACTTTCCAATAAACTTTTTAAAATTAAGGGCAAAATTACCTTTTTTGTTAAAAAGTTAAACAAATTATTTATTAATAACTATTTTAGTTTTAATCTTAAAGTATAAAAATATAGTTTAAAATAAGTACAATATTTAAATATGGTTAAATACTTTAGTTGTTAATTTATATGTTTATAGTGCAATAGTAATAATTTGATCTTTTTCTACTTGTTTAGAAAGTAAGTAATTATAAAATAATTTGAAAAGTATATATGATTTACCCGATCTTCTTATCCCTGTAATAATTTTTACTTTTTTATTGTTCATTTTTTCTATAAGCATATTTAAATAAAAATCTCTTTTTATTTCCATAAACACCTCTTCAGAGTTTCTTTCTATTGTTTTTCAATAAACTTTTTAAAATTAACGGCAAAATTACCTTTTTTGTTAAATTTTAGTCTAGAAAGTGTAATAAATCTTGTAAAAAATCAACATCATTTTTAAAAATACTAATCATAAAACTATTATTTTATAGCTCAAATTTATAAAAAATATTATAACTTGCTACTTTCTGATAAACTTTTTAAAATTAACGGCAAAATTACCCTTTTTGTTAAAAAGTTAAACAAATTATTTATTAATAATTAATTTAGATAAAAATATAGTTCTAAATAAGTACAATAATATAGGTGAATATCTGAATTTTATATTATTAGTGGAGCTGTTATGAGTTATTATTATAGACATAATTTTAGTTTTAGTTATCATGGCTTGCAAAGAGCTAAAGAAAGGCTTAAACTAAAAGGTAAAAAAGATTATGAAGTAAAAGAAATCTGTTTAGAACATATTAGAAATTCAACTAAAAGTTTTATGTCAGGTAACGAAATTTATATTTCAGCTTCTAATACTAATATCTTTTTTGTAGTTAATAAACAAAATAACTTAATTATAACAGTAACTGAAATTTCAGCTGAAAAACAGCTTAGAATGCATGGTGTATAAAATGATAATTGGTATTTATGGAAAAATTGGATCTGGTAAAACTTATATTTCAAATAAATTTATAAATTTTCATCCTGAATTTAAAATAATTAATGCAGATGATGTAAGTAAAAAAATATTAGAAAATCAAGAAATTAAATCTAAATTATTTGAAATTGATAATAACATCATTAGAGATGATAAAGTAGATAAAAAATATTTAAGAAAAACACTATTTACAAATAAAAAATTAAAGCAACAAGTTGATAGTTTATTATGACCACTAATTAGTAAACAAATCCAAAAAGAAATCAAAAACAATCCAAATACTAATTACATTATTGAAGCTGCTTTATTATTTGAATTAAACTTAACTAATTTAGATTTAATTGTTAAAGTTAAATCTAGTTTATTAAAATCTATTTTTAGAGTTTTAAAAAGAGATAAAACTAATATAAGAGATATTTTAAGAATTAGAAGAAGTCAAAATAAATCAATTAAAAGAAAAAAACCCGATTTAGCTATTAGTGATTTTTATCAATTAGAGTTTTATATACAAAAAAATAGGTTATTAGAATAACCTATTTTTTTAATTCTTTTCAAGCTATATTTACTAGTTGATTAATTTGTTCTTCTTTTCAGATTTTATAATTATTTTCTTTTTTAATAGTATAAGCTAAATATTCAATGTTTTGTTTTTTATTTCCTAAAATTGGAGAATAATCTAAATTAATTACATCAAAACTGTTGTTATTTGCATAACTAATTACTTTTCAAATTGCTTGTTTATGATCTAATTTAGAATTAATTCTTCCATTTTTAATATTTTGTGGTTGAGATTCAAATTGAGGTTTTATTAAAAATACTCCAATTGTATTAAATTCAACTATATCTTTTAAAGGTATAAAAATTTTTTCTAAAGAAATAAAACTTACATCACAACAAATAAAATTAATATTTTCTAAAAATTCTTGTTTTTTAGCGTTTTTAAAATTATATTGACTCATATTAATAACTTTTTTGTTATTTAAAAGTGATGGATGTAATTGATCTGTTCCAACATCAACTGCATAAACTAATTTAGCATTATTTTCTAAACAACATTGAGTAAACCCACCAGTTGAAGCTCCGATGTCTAAACAAACTTTATTAGTCAGATCGATATTTCATTTATTTATAGCTTTTTCTAGTTTTTCATAAGCTCTTGAAACATATTCTAATTTTGTTGTTCTAATTTCAACAACATCATTATTATCAACTAAAAAACTAGGTTTTATAATATTTATATTATTAACATAAACATCCCTTTTGTTAACAATATGTTCTTTTGCTTTACTTCTTGATTGTGTTAAATTGTTTTTATAAATATATTCATCTAATCTTAATTTCATTAGTCTTTAAATTCTTCTAACTCATCATCTTGCATTACTTTATTAATTTGACCTTTATATTGAGTTAATTTTTCTTTTGCTAGTTTAATTTTTTTAATGTTTTGTTCAAAAATTTCCATAGCTTGTTCAACTGAAATTTCATTACTTGATAGTTTTTTAGTATCTTCTTTAATTTCAGAAATTAGTTCATCATAACTCTTATTTTCATTATTCATTAATCTTTACCTCTTTTATAGTTACTACTAGTTTACTATCAGATAGAAAAACTTTTAGATCTTCATTTATTTTTACTTGTTTGTATGATGTTATTTTTTGATCATTTAAATTAGTAATTATACTAAAACCATTTTTTAAAGGTTTTAAAGGGTTTAGTAAATTAACTTGCTTTTCAAGTGAAATAAAACTTAATTCTTCAAATTTTATTTTTTGGCTAATTAAACCTTTAAAACTAAATATTGCAAAATTAAAATCAGTAATTTGTTTTTTTAAATAATCAGATATTTTTTGCTTACTTATACTTAAATAACTATTAATTTCTTTATTTTGTAAAATTATAATTTTTTTAATTGATTCAAAAACAAAATGCTTATTATCATCTAATTTATCAATTAATGAAGTTATTTTATTTTTAACTAAGTTTGGATTATAAATACTTAATTGTTTAAGTTCTAAATATTGATTAGATAAATAATTATTTATAAATTTAATTTGATTTTCTTTAAAATTAATTAACTTTTGATTGGTTAATTTTAATTTATTTCATATTAAAGTTTTACTTGTTTGATAATAATGTTTTAATCTATTTTTAATTTCATTAATATCTTTACTTACAAGTTCTCCTGCAGCAGTAGGAGTTGCTGCTCTAATGTCAGCTACAAAATCTGATAGAACAACATCAGGTTCATGACCTACAGCACTAATTATAGGAATTTTACTATCTTTAATCGCTTGTAATAGCACAAGTTCGTTAAAAGCTCAAAGATCTTCATAACTTCCTCCGCCTCTTCCAACTATTAAAACATCTAATTTAACTTTAAAATCATTAGCTTGTTTTATTTTATTTGCAATATCTATTTCAGATTGAGCACCTTGAACTTGAGCTGGAAATAAATAAATATTAATTAAAGGTAGTCTTCTATGAATTGTTGTAATTAAGTCATGAATTGCAGCTCCAGAACTAGCTGTAATAATTCCAACATTTTTTATAAATTCAGGAAGTGATTTTTTTAGACTTTGATCAAATCATCCTGCTTGTTTTAGATCTTTATATCTTTGTTCATAAATTTTTTGTAGATCACCAATGCCATAAATTTGAATATCTTTTACTTCAAAACTAACTCTTCCTGTTGGTATATAATAAGTTAATCTTCCATGACAAATTATTTGCATACCATCTTCTAAATTCAAAGATTCTAATTTTTGTGTATTAGATTTTCACATCATACAATTAATTGCAGCATTTTGATCTTTTATTGAAAAATATACATGTCCTGATTTATTAAAAGTTAAATTAGACAATTCACCTTTTACATAAATATTTTTAAAATAATCTGGTTCTTCTATAAAAGTTTTTAAGCTTTCATTTAGCTGCTGAACTGATAAAATCGTTTTCATTTTATTTAATTATTTTATCTAATACTGCATTAACAAACTTGTAATCAAAATCAGGTTCAATTTCTTTTACATAATTAACCATTTCATTAATAGTAACTGGTTTTGGAATATCTGTATATAAAATTTCATATGTTCCAACTATCAAAATAGCTCTAATAACAGCAGGAATTCTATCTCATTTTCAATTTAAAGAAATATTTATGTTTATATGATTAATAAGATCAACTTGCTTTTCAGCAATAAGATTAATTTCAAAAAGTAATTTTTTATTATTGAAATTTTGAACATCATCTAATACATCTTGATAAATATAATCTATACTAGCATTTAATAATTGATATTTATAAAAGGCTTGGATCAGTAGTTTTCTTTTTTTAGAAAAACTTATTTTAGTTTCCATATTTTCTCCTTTTATCTAGTGGTAGCTGAACTTGTAGTAGTTGATGAAGATGATGAATTTGTTGGTGAAGATTTGATTATTTTTGTAATTATTTTTTTATCATTACTATTGTTTTTAATATCATCTTTATCAAATTCAAAATCCTTAAAAACATCTATAAAGTCTATTTTGTTAAATTCTGATGAAAATACTTTTGATAATCTTGTGTATAAATCGTCTTTTTTATTTTTAGTTATATATTCATAAATTTGCTTGCTTCTAGTTTTATATGAAAAATTAGGATTTGTTAAAACTACACCAGACTCAGAATTAAAATATTTAACTGCATTAGCTAAATATGATGATAGATCTTTTATTATATTGTTAAAAAATTCAGTTTCTTTTAAACTATTGTTCTTTTGAACAGTATTTTCTTTAGAATTGTTTAAAAGGTTAGGAATAAGATAAAAATATTTTCTTAAAACTTCAACAATGCTTTTTTGATTTGCTAACTTAAGATTTTCTGGTTTTTCTAAGTGTTTTAAATAAAGAACACCATCTTTTACAATTTGATTATTGCTATTAATCTCAGATAATAATTCAACTTCTAGTTTTTCACTTTCTTTATTATTATCTTTAAATACTAAAAATATAGTTTTAAGATCTTTTTCTAATTTATCAACTGTTTCTTTTTTAATTTCTTCATATCCTAAAACATTTATAGCAGTAGGTTCAACTTTTTTATAAAAAGTCATTCTAACTTTTTTTAAACTCTCTCAAGCTTGTTGTTTGTTTTTAGTAAAGCTATCAGCAGCTAAAGCTTTTAGTCTATTGGTTGCATAGTTTTTATGATTAGTTTGAGCCCCACTTGTAATTGTTTCACTATTATTTACTCCATTTGTTGTTGTAGTCTCACTAATTATTTCCTTTAGTTCGTTTCTACTTATAAACGCTTGATTGTTTTTAAAGGCTTTAACATTTTTTATTGATGTTATGTCAGAAAAACTATTATTAATTTGAACTTTTGGTGAACAACTTATAGCAAATAAACTAGGACTAATAACTAATGAAAAACCTGTTATTATTGATAGTAATTTCTTCATATAATTCCTTTCTAATTAAATTAGAACTATAACCTATTTGTAAATGTTTTATTTAATAAATCTTCAATTTCTATTTTATAAGGAGCTTTTTTGTCTATATAAGGTGTTTCTAATATTTTTGAAATATTAGAAAAATCTTTATCAAAAACCACGTTAACTAATGTATCAAAACCAACATAACCATAACCAATATTTGCATGTCTATCTTTATGTGAGCTAATCATATTTTTTGAATCATTTAAGTGAATACATAAAACTTTATCTAAACTAAAATTTTGTTTGATTTGTTCTTTAAACTCAGTTCATTTACTTAAATCATAACCAGCATCATGTAAGTGACAAGTATCTAAACAAACTCCAACCTTATCTTTATTTTTAACATTATCTAAAATGTATTTAAAATCTTCTAATCTAGAACAAACTTCAGTACCTTTACCACTCATAGTTTCTAAAGCAATTTTTACATTAACTTGATAATTACTTACTATATCTAAAGCTTTAATGATTTGATTTAATGAATCTTTATAATTTCCAGTAGTATGAGAACCAGGGTGTAATACTAAAGTTGGTATTTTAATTTCTTCACATCTTTTAATTTCTTGAATTAAAAAATCTACAGCAAATTTTCACTTGTTTTGATCAACACTATTTGCAATATTAATAATATAAGGAGAATGTACTAATAGATCTTTTGCATCAATTTTATAACTATTCATTAATTCATGCATTTGATTAATATATAAATGATTAGTATTAGTTCTTAGTGTGCTTTGTGGAGGACCTGTAAAGATCATAAAAGTATTTGCTTTATAACTAATAGCTTCATTAACACTTCCAACTAAATAATTATTTTGTTTATTCATACTAACATGACAACCTAGTAAAATTTTATCCATTATATTTCTCCAATCTTTTTAAACACTTTTTTTTGTCATTATTTAATAATGTTTTTAATTGCTCTAAACTATTTATTTTTTGATTGTCTCTTATATAATCTAGTAATTCAAAAGTAATTTTACTATTGTAAATATCATTACTAAAGTTAAATATATAAGTTTCAAAAACTTTTAAATTATTTCTATTTATTCAATGATCACCCATACCAAATTGTATATTTTTATCATCTATTATTACTTTTACTAAATAAACACCATTTTTAATTACTAAACTGTCATTAGTTAAAATGTTTGCTGTTGGAAAATTAATAGTTCTTCCTAAATGATTACAATGAGTTACAATTCCACTAAATGTATAATTAAAACCCGCTATGCTATAAAAACTACTTATATCAGCATTAATTAAAGCTTGTTTTGCATTATTAATATCTGTTAAATCATCTTCTATATAAGTATTAGGAAAAATATTTTCAATATTATTCATTTTTTTAAAACTTTTTGTAATATAAACTTTTGTGAATTGATATTTATTAATTAATCGAGTAAAATCTCAATTATTTAAATCAATAAACTGATATTTTTGATCTTTAAATATTTTTAATTGATAATCTGAACAAATATAATCAAAATCATTTTTATTTAAACTATATCCAAAAATAATTAGTTGATTTTTATTAAATTTATTTAAAAGTTTAGCAGTTAAATACTTAAAATCACAAAACAAAGCGATAAACTGACTATTCATTTTTTATCTCCTATTTATAATTTTAAAGTATAAAATAAAAAAGACTTAAAAGTCTTTTTTTGTGTTATCAAAAATGGTGCCTGATGTGGGAATCGAACCCACAACCCACTGATTAAGAGTCAGTTGCTCTGCCAGTTGCGCTAATCAGACATATAACTAAATTATATAATACATTTTTAAAATATAATTTTAATTAAAAACAATTAGTTTTGTTTTTATACTAATTTATTAGTCAATTTGTTTTTATTTAATTCAGACTTTAAAATGCAAATAGTAAGTAATGTAAAAAAATAATTTAAGATATTTATTTTTTTTAAAAATAAAAAACTTTTTATAAATTGATCTTTTTTTATTATCAAAACCCCTATTTTATGGGATTTTAGAACTATTAAGTTTTTCTTGTTTTTTTTTTTTTTTTTTTAGCGTAGAGAATTTTGAAAATAAAACTAAAAAAATTAGTATTGATTTTTTAAAAAATATATTGTAAATCAATTAAAATTATTTTTGTAGTTGTATAGACCAGAGACAAAAAAGAAATGAGAATAAATATATGAAAAAGAATTCAAGCGTTTATAGTTTGATTATTGGTTTTTGAACAATATGTAATTGTCTTATTATTGCTTCTGTAGCAACTAGTTCAGTAATGCTTTTTATAAGACAAAGCGATTTAAAGCTATACAATAAGATTCTTATAATAATTGTTTTGTGAATTAACTCGATAATTCTTTCTTATTTTTGATTAAATAGTATTAAAGATTTCGTGTATTCTTTAATTTTTATAATTAGAAAAAAATCAATATTAAAAAAATATGATCCTATAGTTAAATCTGTTTTAACTGAGGAATTTAAAAATAAAAAAGTTGTGTTTTTATATTGTACTTGTGATGATTTTGACCCAAATGCTTTAAAAAAATCTATGTTTCAAGATCATATAAATTATGAAATTGTAATGTTAGATGATAGTACTAAGCTAGAATATATTTCTAAAATAGATGAGTTTAGTAAAAAACATAATATAAAAGTAATAAGAAGAAAAAACAGAGAAGGTTTTAAAGCAGGTAATCTAAATAACTATTTAAAAAATAATGATTATGATTATTTTGTTGTTTTAGATAGTGATGAAATATTACCAAATAACTTTATTTCTGAATCTTTAAAATACTTTCAATATGATCAAAATATTGGTGTTGTACAAGCAGTACATTTAGCTGCAAAGCCAAACAATTTTTACCAATATTTATTAGGATTATCAATCGATAGTAATTCTTTAGTGACTCAAGTAATGAAAAATTTTTATGGTTCAAATTCATTACTAGGACATGGGATGATGATTAGTAAAGAATGTTATAAAAAAACTAATGGATTTCCACATATTGTAGCTGAAGATATTGCTTTTGCTATTGAAGTAAAAGATGCTGGTTATAAAATAGCATATGCTTTTAATATATTTTGTAAAGAAGAATTTCCAAATGATTATATTTCTTTAAAAAAAAGACAGTGCAAGTGAACTCAAGGTAATGTTGAGTATATGAAAAAATATTCTAAAAATATTAAAAAATCATCATATAAATGATATGAAAAATTAGATATTAAATTATCTCACTATTCTTTACCTATTATTCCTATGCTTAGTTTGATACTAATTATCAATACATCATTGTTAGGATTTTTAGAATATAGAATAGATCCATACAGAATCGCTTTATTATCAATGTCTTTATTATTTTTAATATCTCCAGTTATTCCAAATTTCTTTGTTTATGCAAAATCTAAAAAAATCTTTTTTGTAATTCCTTTTTTTATTGCTTCAATTATTAACTACACTAGTCTAACACCTATGATGATAAGAACTGTTATTCTTGGTTTTTTTAATAAAAAAGCAGTGTTTTTAGTAACACCAAAAGATAAAAATAAAATACCACTAAGATATGTGATATTGCATTCAATTGAACCATTGATATTTTCATTTTGTATATCACTTTTAATTTACTTTTCATGAGGAACGGTTGTACCTACTTTAATAATTACTGTTCCTTTAGCATTAACACCATTTATTATTGTTTTATCTAATTTTAAAATGAATGATAAAGAAGAAAAATTAAGTAAAACTAAAAGGAGCTTTTGACTATGAAAATAAGAAAAGCCATCATTCCTTGTGCTGGATTTGGTACTAGATTTTTACCTTTTACTAAATCACAAGCAAAAGAAATGCTGCCTATAATAGATAAACCTGCTATAGAATTTATTGTTCAAGAAGCAATAAATAGTGGAATTGAAGAAATTTTAATTATAATACGTGCTGGAAAAAATCACATAGTCAACCACTTTAGTAGAAATATTGAATTAGAATACTTTTTAACAGAAAAAAATAAGATAAGTGAATTGCAACTAATAAGTGAAAAATATAATGCAACAATTTATTATCTAATTCAAGAAGAACAACTTGGTTTAGGACACGCTATTTCTTTAGCAAAAGATTTTATAAAAGATGAACCATTTGCTGTGTTGTTAGGTGATGATTTATTTAAATGTAAAACCCCAGCTATTAAACAATTAATAGATATTTATGATAGGTATCATCAAAATGTTCTTGGTACTATTTATATTGATAAACAAAATAGTAAAAAATATGGAATTTGTCAAGGTAATCAAATTTCAGAAGATGTTTATAAAGTTGATTTAGTTGTTGAAAAGCCAGAACCAGAAAATTCTCCAAGTAATATTGCAATTGGTGGTAGATATGTTTTATTACCTGAAATATTTAAATATTTAGATATGAAAATAAAAGATAAAAGTGGTGAAATCCAACTAACTGATTCAATTTTAAAAACAATGGATGAATCTGAATGTTATGCTAAGATAATTGATGGTTCAAGATATGATATTGGAAATAAACTAGGTTATCTTGATGCTATTTTAGATTTTGGTTTAGAAAGAGAAGATTTGAAAGAAGAGTTTTTAGATTTAATAAAAACTAAAGTTGAAAAAACATCATCAAACAACTAGTTATACTAAACTAATTTAGGTGCTTATTTAAGTACCTTTTTTCTTTATTAATATTAATTAGTAATTTAATTAATCATTTTTTACATAAAAAATGTATAATAATTTTTAGGCGATTTTTATTGTGGGAGAACTTTATTTTTATAATTCATATGAACCACAGCGGATAAAAAACGACCTTAAAAAAATAAGGAGAACAAATTCGTGGCTAAAAAAATCACACGTATAGCTAAATTAGAATTCATGGCTATGCAAGCAAAACCCGGTGCAGAGTTAGCTTCACTAGGAATTAATATGCCTGCATTTACAAGAGAATTTAATGATGCTACTAAAGATAGAGCAGGAGATGTAGTTCCTGTTGTTATTACTGCATATGATGACAAATCATTTGATTTTGTTTTAAAAACTACTCCAGCTGCATATATGTTAAAAAAAGTTGCAAAGATTGAAAAAGGAGCAAGTAATTCTAAAACTCAAACTGTTGCAACTGTTACATTAGATGATATTAGATCTATTGCTGAATATAAAATGCCTGATTTAAACGCAAATAATATTGAAGCAGCTATGAAACAAATTATAGGAACAGCTAAAAATATGGGGATTAAAGTTACAGGTATGGAGGACTTTAAATAATGGCTAAAATCAGTAAAAGATTCAAAGAAGCTTTAAGTAAAGTTGAAAAAAATAAAGTTTACCCATTGAATGAAGCTTTAGATTTAGCAAAACAAACTTCTACAACTAAATTTGATTCAACAGTTGAAGTTGCATTTAATCTAAATATTGACCCAAGAAAAGCTGATCAACAAATTCGTGGTGCTGTGGTTTTACCTGCAGGAACTGGAAAAACTCAAAGAGTTTTAGTTTTAACTAATACTAAAACTAAAGAAGCTGAACAAGCAAAAGCTGATATTGTTGGTGGAGAAGAATTAATTAACAGAATTAAAAATGAAAATTGATTTGATTTTGATATTATTGTTGCTACTCCAGAAATGATGGCAAAATTAGGAGCAATTGGTAAAATTTTAGGTCCTAAAGGATTAATGCCAAATCCAAAAACTGGAACTGTAACTATTGATGTTGCTAAAGCAGTTGATGATATTAAAAAGGGAAAAGTTGAATATCGTGCTGATAAAGAAGGAAATATTCATTTGATTATTGGTAAGGTTTCATTTGAATCTGAAAAATTAGAAGAAAATTTTAAAGCTGTTATTGATGAAATTAGAAGAGTTAAACCTCAAACTGTAAAAGGTGATTACATTAAAAGCATAACTTTATCAACAACAATGGGTCCTGGTATCAAAGTTCAATTTTAATAATAAAACAACTCATATATGTAAACTAGGAAAAAATATTTGGACAAATAATTATGTTTGCTCAAATATTTTGTCCTAGTTTCCCCCCGCTACCATAAACACGGACTAAAATTTTTCAATATTATAACAGGATTGTTTTCTGAATTGTACAGGAGACAATCCTTTTGTTGGATTGTACAGGAGACAATCCTTTTAATTTTTCTTTTATTCTTATGTTGTTATATCAATAAATATATTTATGAATCCTTTTAGTTAACTCTTCTACTGAATTATATTTTTCACCATAATAAATTTCTTGTTTTAATAAACCAAAGAAGTTTTCTATAATAGCATTATCTAAGCAATTACCTTTTCTAGACATACTTTGTGTTATGTTATTTTCTTCTAGTTTTTTAACTCAGCTAATGTGTTGATAATGAAATCCCTGATCAGAGTGAATTAACAAACCATTTGTATTTTTAACCTTTTTAAGTGCTTTTTCTAGCATTGAATTTGTTAAGTTTAAGTTAGGATTAGTTTGAATCGAATACGAAATAATTTCATCATTGTAAAGATCAATAATTGGTGATAAATATAACTTTTGACCATTAACTTTAAACTCTGTTACATCAGTGCATCAAACTTTGTTTTCTTGTAAAGAATGAAAATTTCTTTTTAAAACATTATCTGCAATTTTTCCAACAGTTCCTTTATAAGAACTATATCTTCCATTTTTTGTTCTAAATTTGATACACTGAACACCAAGCTCTTTAGTTAACCTTAAAATTTTTTTGTGATTAACAATATATCCTTTTGATTCTAAAGCTATTTTTAGCCTTCTATACCCATATGTTTCAAATGATTTGTTAAAAATATCAACAATCATTTCCTTTAATTCTTTGTTTTTATCTATTGTATTTTCTAACTTATGTTTTCATTCATAAAAAGAAGATTTAGGCAGCTTGGCTATTTTTAAGAGAATAGAAATTTTAACTTTTTTGTGTGTTTTTAGTAATTCTAAAACTACTTTTGTTTTTTCCTTGTTGATTTTTGTTTTGTCAACAAGGTGTGGAACTTTTTTCAGAATTCAGCCTCCAACTTATAGTATTCAACTTGTTCTTTTAATTCCTTAATCTGTTGTTCATTGTTAATTTCTACTTGAGATTTCTTTATTTTAGTTGGTTTTTTATTAGGGTTTTTCATATTTTTCTTAGGTCTCCCTATATTATTATTTAACCCTAAAAATCCATATTCTTTATACTTTTTAAATCATCCAGCTATAGTTGATGAATAAACAATATTAAATTTTCTTGCAATTTCATCATAAGACTGATTAGTTTTAAGTTTATATAATACAATTTTGAGTTTTAATTTTGGACTATAATAAGGTTTTTTATCCTTATTAATAAGTCCTTCAATTCCGAATGCTTCAAATCTATTAATTAAATTTTTTACAGTTGAATCTGAAATATTATACTTATTTGCTAAATAAGTGCTCCTTTTTACATTAAGTTTTTTAGCTTCTTTAACAATTTTTAACTTTTTTTCTAAATCTAATTTGGACATATAAAAACCCCATTTCCTGGATTTTTAGTCCGGAATATGGGGTTCGGGGGATTTTATAAGGGTGTGTTTTAAATATAACTAATGTATCTAGTATATTTAGATAAACAATTTCGTTTAATCAAGATTTATCTAAATAAAATAATCTAGTATTATTTTTACTTATATTATTTAGCTATATAACTTTCTATAGATCTTATAAGTGTTTAATTAATCTATTATTAAGTTTTCTTAATATTTTTATGAAATACTTATAATGTTTTTCTTTACTTTTTTATTAGCTATATAATTTTTGTGATTTACAAATGTATAAAAAATCTAAGGGCGTGATACTATGAAATTCTTATTGAAATTATTATCAATTGTTGGATCTAGTTCACTTGGTCTTACAACTTTATCAACAAATTATATTTGAAAACAAAATAATGCTAATTTCTCATCAAATAATACAAATATACCAACTAATAATGCTTCAGATAAAAATAAATATGATGAATCTAATAATATAAATCATCAAGATTTAATAGATAACGATTCTAAAAATGATACTCAAGCAACACCATTTAGTGATGGTATTAATAAACCAACATATAACCAACCACTAATTAATGTAATTCATCCACAACAACATGTAGAGCCATTTTTACCTTCAAATAATGATTTTCAAACAATTAAGGACAAGATTCTAGATACTAAAAAAACTACTTATAATTACTACTCACATCCTAATTTCAAAATTATAGGTAATGACGCACCACTAAACTCTAAGACTCAAAATAAATTAAATTTAAAACTTGTTGATCAAAACAATGAAGTAGTTCAGGGTGTTAATTGATATCTTAAAGACAACTATTCACCACAAGAAGTTTATAAATCCAACACTGACTATGAAGGTAGAGTGCTCCAACTAGATGATGACGGAACACTAACTGGTCTTAAATTTAACTCACCTGATACTAAAAATATTGAGATATGAGCTGAACACAAGGGTTATTTATTTAGAAATGTAGTTACTGTTTTAAGTGAATTTACTTCAACAGCAAAAGAACAAGAACAAGGAGCTTTAGATGAAGTTAAAAAAATTACACAAGGTTGGGAAAAATATTCTGATTATGAAAAAATACTAAAAACTTATCAATGGATTACTAAAAATATTAATTATGTAGAACGATTTGATTCTTTTGCTGCTGACCAAACTGCTTATGCAGGAATTATTGAAAAAGAAGCAGTATGTACAGGTTATACTATGTCATTTAAGATGTTTATGGATCACTTAGGAATTCCTAATAAGGCAATTGAAGGTGTTGTCGGAGGTGTTAAGCATATTTGAAACCTTGTTGAGTTAGATGATGGTTGATACCATATTGATTCAACATGAGGAAGAATGCAAGGAAAAGACAAAATTGGCTTAACTAATTACAATTGATTCTTATTAAATAATGATGATTTTGGATCTGGAAGAGAATTTATTCATCCAACCCAAAATATGGGAACTAAATATCGTTTTAGTAAAGCCAGAAATTTTATCACTAGTTTAAAAAACGTTGAGAAAATTATTGAAAAATCTAGACTTGAGAATCCAGATTCAAAGGTTATATCATTCCAATATTATGGCAACTCTATTAAAATAGAAGAACTTAAAAAATTTATTACAGATAATTTAAATTTGCAAATTCAACGAGATAAAACAGAAATTAATCGTAATTTAAATAGAGCTACTTTTGAATTTAAAAATAATATAAAACCAATTAGTCAAAACCAAATGCAACTAACTGTTACAGCTGAACAAAATAGATTAAAAATAGAAGGTCTTAAAGATGGTGTAACATTAGATGCTAATAATTTTGATATAGCTGGTGCTTCTATTAGAAAAATTGAAAATAATTCAAATGCTACATACGTTCAATTAGGAAACTTTAATGAAATAGGTATTGCTAAAGTTAAAGTATCTATATTCAAAAACGGACATAACTTTGATATAAAAGAAAAAGAATTTAATTTTAATGTATCTAGAAACAACAAACCAAATGCATACTTAGAAGGTGTCGATAATGAATCAGTGGTTCTAAAAGGTGTAAATAATATAATGCAATATCGTTCATTATATGATGAATGAAAAGATGTTGGAGATAGAACAGAAATTAAATTAGATAATGTTGGTGCAAAATTTATATCAGTACGTGTTAAACCAACAGATGCAAAAGAAGCTTCTGAAGTTCAAGTTATTCACACAACTAAACCAGCAGATTTAGATATAAAAGTTAAATATTATAATGGAGATATTATTGGTGTGGATCCATCAATGCAGTATCGTATAGTGGGTACTAATAACTGAGTAGACATTATAGGAATTAAAATAGAAAAACCATCTCGTGGAAGTTATGAAATAAGGGTGAAACCTCAAAAAAATTCACTAGCTTCTGATTATAAAATAATAACAATTAATTAGTAATTATCAAACTTTATATACTTAAAATCTTTTAACAGAAAATTTAATTTTGCATAAATTAAAATTTTATTGTTTTTCAAACTAGTTCATAGTATAAAAAACCCCCCCCGAACCCCATATTCCGGACTAAAAATCCAGGAAACTAGAGATTTTTTATTAGGATTTTTAAGTCTAAACAACAGAAATATTTAAATAAATATTTATTACATTTCATATAACGCTATTCCTTACCAACTTATCACTTGACATTATATCATTATATATATATATATATATATATAATGTGTCTTATCAAAAGATAAACAAACAATTGGAAATGACATTATATGAAAAAATTATTAACAATATTAGGATCTGTTGGTTTAGTTGCCACAACTAGTGCTGCAGTAATTGCTTGTGGTAATAAAACTTCGCAAAAAACTCCAGATAAAAAAGAAGAAGTTAAGCCTACTGAAGAGAATAAAGAAGAAAAAGAAAAGACAAAACCTTCTGAAGCACCTAAAAAAGAAGAAGATAAAAATAATGAAGAAAAGCAAAAAAATGAACCAAAACCAATAAATACTGAAAATGATAAAAAAAAATTCTGAGCTCATAAAAGCTATTGTAAAAGAACAAGAAGACGCATTTGCAACGTTTCACACTCATAAAGACTTCTTAGACCAAATAAAAGTTTTTGCTAAAGAAAAAGGAATTGAAAACTTAAAACTGGCTAATGGAGATGAAAATACAACTTTTGTAGAAGGTAATAATAACCCAGAAAATAAGGTTAAATTACGTTTAGGGACTTATGAATTCGATGTACGCTTGGGAAGTGTTTTAAAGGATAAAGTGGCTACAAAATATTATATTGAAAATAATGAAAAAAAGATCATTACAGTTCCAGATGACAAGTTTCCAGAACTAAATAATGAAGAGCAAAATGTAGTTATTACTCAAATAGGTTATTCATTGAAAAAAAGATATCTTGATCATGGTTTTGGAGAGACAATACGAATATATAAAATGCCAAAAAATACAAAAAAAGTTCCAAAACATCTTCCTTTGAAAATTAAAAGTCTAGAAAATGCTTTTCAAAACTTTAAATTTGAAAAAGTTTTAAATTTAGATAACTGAAATGTTTCTAATGTAACAGATATGGAATCAATGTTTTATGAAGCAGAAAAATTCAATCAAAATATTTCAAAATGAAATACTAAAAATGTAAAAATAATGACAAGTTTATTTATTGGTGCAAAAAACTTTAACCAACCACTTAATTCGTGAAATGTGTCTAATGTAAGACAAATGTCTGAAATGTTCCGTGAGGCAATTAATTTTAACCAAGATTTAAATGATTGAGATGTTTCTAATGTAACAGATATGGAATCAATGTTTCAAGATGCAAAATCTTTTAATGGAAAGTTGAGAAATTAGGTGAAATGTTCCTTCGTGCGACTAAATTTTCACAAGACTTGTCAAAATGAAAAATTAAAAATAATGTAGCAAAAAAAGCAAGTAGTATATTCGATCATACATATAAATTCAGAGAACAAGTATTAAAAGCCTGAGAAAAGAATTAAATAAAAAGTTCCAGAAATATGTACTATAGAAGACGGGATAGAACCATTATCTCGTCTTTTTTTGAATATTTTTCCAAAATTTTCATCAAAAAATAAACTCTTTTTAAAGATATTTACTTTTTTATACAAAATATAGTATGTATTTTAAAATTCTTTACTTAACTAAAACTATGATATTAAAAAAATTGGGCTTTAGAATGTATAAGCCTAATTTTTTAATCTTTTATTGTGGTAGTTTTTTAAACACCAGCGGTGCATTAAATTCAATCGTACTTTCATCTGCGTTAGTTTCAATATAAATACCATATTGAATCTTTTTATTGCCAAATTTTTCGGTGTGTGTTGAAAGTGCTATTAATCTTGCATCAAATTTTAGACGTGTATTTTCTTTTCAGTCATCTTTATCTAGACCAATAATATTAATATTTTTAGTAAAAATAACTGGTGAGAAGAAATTAAATGTATCTGTTGTTAGATTAGAAATAATTTTCATTCTTCTCAAATCTTTTGATGGGCTAAAGAATTCCTGAAAACTTCATGATAAATCAAGTTTTTTAGCAAACTCAGTTGATGATGCATTTTTTTTATTAAAACTATCTATATATTTCTCAAATTCATTTTTATATGCATGGGACTGCTACCCTAAAAGTAAACACAAGAAATATCATTTAAATTAAAATGATTGTTAGCTTTATTCTAACTATTTTATTTTTAAATTTCAAGTACTTTTTGATAAAAATTATATATATATACAATATTTAAAAAATATTAGTTAAATTATTAATTAAAATGAATTACATATTTACTTATTTTAAATACATTAAATTTAAGTACAAAGATAATTGTACTCAAAACCAACTTAAATTCATTTTCACCTGTAGAGATAAACTAACTAAAAGAATACCGAGCGAAGTATGAGCGGAATTCCTACCAAACAGGGGGAAAGGGGGATGTGCCCCCCAAAAAAACAAATATAACCAAAACCAAAGGCATAACCTTTAAGTGGAGCCTTTGAGTTTTGTTATTTAAAAAATAAGAGTAGAAAAACAAAAAATGATGTTTTTTCTCTTTCTTTAATAATAATATAGAACTTCTCTAAGGGAAGTTCTATATTATTCTTTTATTTAATTATTCTTTAATTTAATTATTCTTTTATTATATTATTCTTTAATTAGACAATAGACAAAACTTAATTATTATTCTTTATTATAAAATTTAAAACTTGGTTGTATATCAGAATATATCACTGTATATACCTTGCTATACCTTTGCTATTTTATAAAAAATCTAAATAAAGCTAAGTTAATCATTTTTATAAATTTTTAAGAATAAATTCAAGTAAAAACCTAACAAAAGCAAAATTAAACCACGCAAAAAAGGTTTAGGATAAAAATCCTAAACAACATTTGTATTTTTTAAAATATTAAATAATTTACTTCTTAAGAATATTTAGAATTGAAAGGTTCAGGAAGAATATCATTAATATTTTTAATTTCTCATCCTTTTTCTTTTCTTTCAATATCATATATTTGTTTTACTTCTAAAAAGAATTCATTTGTTTTAGTTAGTTCATCATTTTTTACAAATGTTTTAATTTTTTCTACAAGCTCATAATAATGGTAGTCATTTTCTTCTTTTTCTGAATTAAATATCATTTCTGGTTCTTCTCATTCTTCTGGTTGAGTTTGATATTTAAAAACATTTTGATCAACTGGTTTGTTTAGTGATTGTTTAATTTGCTCAACTTTTTCATCATCTTTAGGTTTTTCTTTTTTAAATAGTTTTTTAACTCAATTTTCTGTTTTATTTCAAATTTCTTTTGCTTTTTCTGCTTGTTGCTTCATTTTTTCTTTACCTTTTGCTATGTAGTAAAAAATGTTAACCTTAAGCAAGAAAAAATAAGCTCTAATCAAATTGTAATAACTTGATCGTTGAGCTCCTTTTTCTCTATAAAAAGTAGTGAAAAATTTACCATTTACTTTTAATGGTAAAGCAATTAAAACTGTAGGTTTTGTTTTATCTTGGTCATAAACAAAATTGCTAGGAATAAAAATCTTAGCAGTATTTTTTATATTAGCTATTCAGATTCCAGTTCCTGTTTCTGCTGGAACAATACATTCTCTAGGAATTGCTATTGCTTGAACTATAAAATCAGTACCATGCGCTTCCATTAAATAATTACTAGTTAAAGTTCTAGCTGTTGCTAATTCGCTTTCTTCACTACCTTTAAATTCATCATTTAAGGAATCTCAAATACTTTTTACATAGTCACTTTTAATATCTTGAAATTCCATAATATTATCCTTTCTTTTTAGATTTTTATAGTTTTGTGTTCTCGGGTTTTTTTCTGAAAGGTATCATCGAAAAATTAATTACCTTTTTCAAGCCCTTTAACACTTTTGAAACTACACAAAAAATCCACTTTTTCTAAATCTCAAAGATACCAATTTAAAATAAAGTGGATATTTTAAGTGTCTACTTATTGGGTATCGCTTCCCTGTTTATTTTATCTTTCATATTGTATGCATCAATTTCTTCTAAAAGTTTTAGTGATCTTTTGAGCGGATGTATAAAGCCAACATTGGACATTAGTGCACTGCTATTTATGCCTTTGTCACCTATAGTTATTCCATTATTTATTCCTGTTTTCTCCAAAAAGTCAGGAAAACTAGTGACATCCACACAATTTCCTGAGTATGGAAGTGAACAAATTACATCTCTAGTCGTAACATTAAAAGCAATTAATATAGATATGTTTTTGCTATTTTTTAACTTTGATTTGAAAGAAAAGTCATTTAAAGAATTAATTCTACTATTATTATTTTTTAACATCCCATCAATAGCAATTCTGTTATCATAATCAATTTTTTTAACTCTGTTTCTAATAAATAAAAGCGCTTTTCCATAATCAAGACCAACTGATCTTAGAAATTTAGAAATATTATTTTTACTTAGTTTTAAGTTTTGAAATTCATTAGAAATAAAAGATTCTTCGTATGTTTCTTCTAAGCTGCTATATGAGATACTTCGTATGTTTCTTCTAAGCTGCTATATGAGATTCTTCGTATGTTTCTTCTAAGCTGCTATATGAGATACTTCTTTTGAGTCATTTCAAATATCTTGTGAAACTGATTTAGCCAATTCATAATCACCATAATATTTAAAGCTAATCTCCTTTTTAATTTCTTCTTTTTTAATAAACTCACCATCAATGATGTGTTCTATCACTTTACCTTCTTTTGGTTGGTTAGAACCATTTTTTCTTACACAGCCAACCCTTTCAATTGCCGCTCATTTCGAACCAGATTTTTTAATTACAGTATTCTTTGGTCCTGGAACTTGTCGTATCTCTAATGGTACTCCTATGTTAACCTCCTATATAGTTAATTTATGCGATAAACTTTTGATTATTCTAATCACTATTTCTAATTACTAAAAAATAAAAAAATCACAATTTTAAAAATTGTGATTTACATTAATTATTTGTATTTTTTTCTTATTTTATTGATACGTTTTTAGTTGAATCTTTTTTAGTTGGAAACATTGGATATTCAGGATGTGGTTCTTTTAACATTAATATACCAATTAATGATATTAATGTAGCAACAATAATAATTACTAGTTGAATTGAACTTACTAATACTTTGTCTAGTCCTTGTAAAAGTGTTACACCAGAAATTATAATTAATACAACAGTAAAGAACATGTATCCAAATCCTCAAATTAAACTAAACATTCAACCAATAGTTTTTGGATCTGCTTCTTTGTATTCGTGAGGCATGTTTAACATAACTCCTTGAATACCTCAAACACATAATCCAGTTAAAAAACCTAAAATAACAAACATTATAGCTGAAAATACAAACATAGAATTATTTTGACTTTTTCCATATTTAGCAACACCAAATACAAAAGTTAAAGTTGATAATACAAATAAAACTATTCCCATTGTAATTGCACAAGCAATGAATCATCTTCTTTTTGCTTGTTTTCTTGATCACAAACCAAGACTAATAGGACCTACAAACACAGCTGCTAAAAATGCAATCTGTCAACCTTGAATAAATTTGTTAAATGATCCATTAGCATTACTTAGTCCGTTAAAGATTGGTATTGTTAAACTTGTTAGAAAAACAGCTATACATAATCATCCACCATATAGTAGAACTCATGCATAAGTTTGTTTTTTCTTAATGTATGAACCAAGAATTTTTCAACCATTTACTTTTACTTTTGGTTCATCTTTTTTAATGTCAAATTTTGTACCTATAAGAATAAATAATATTAAAGGAATAATATTTAATGCAGCAAGTAAAGTAATTATTAGTTGTCATTGATTTCTAACTGAGTCTGGTATGCTAACTAAAAATGCAGGTAAGATTGAAACAATTGTACCTAGTGGATAAAATCAAATACCAAATTGTGAAACAATTGATTTTTGTTTAGCACCAAAGAAGTTAGCAACAACTGGTTGGGTTAAAATAACTAGCGTTGTTCCTCCAATAGCCATAATTGTTCTTAAAATTAAAAACAATGCATATCCAGATCTAGTTGCTGGCATAAATGCAGCCGGAATACCAGCTAATGTCATACCAAGCGCAATAATAGTTGTGTATTTATGAGCAAATTTTGCTAATAATAATGCAATAAGCACTGAACCTATAGCACGACCTAATGTAATTGATCAGTTTGAAATTTGGTTTAAAACTTGAAAACTACGGTTGCTTTCAATACCAAAGTAACCTAGAAATCCCGGATAAACTGTTCCATTACTTACACCACTACCTGCTAGTGTAACTGAAAAACCTCAGTTAGCGATAAATAGCATATATGCAAATGAAATAAATGATCATAAAATAAAGCCGTAAAGTACTTTATTTTTTTGTGATCACTGTTGGATCTTATTATTCATATTCCCTTTCTACATAATCAGAATTTAAGATAATCGCAATTGATAAATTATTTGTTGGTAATATTTAATTTTTTTAGAAATTTATTTTTTAGGGCGTAATAAACTATTTAAGTTTTTAATTAATGATTTGGTAGAATGAAAAAATACTGTATCAGTTACTTTTAAAATGTTTTACTTAATATTTTGTAAAACAGATTTATTAAACTTGTAATCTAATTTTTTAAGTAGTAGGATGGTTATGTTTAGTTTAAAAAACTACTTGATTTTTAAAAATTAATATTTATTATTAACCTTATAATGGAATTATTGGTAAATAATTATTTTTCTTTAACAGAGAATATAAATTTTATTTCATTAGGAAGTTTTGTAGATTTAACAACTCCACCACCAGTTTTATCTTCATAGTACACATCTAAAACTGTTAGTGTAGATTCATCTACTTTCAATATTTCTGCTATTTTCTTTTTAATTGTTGAATGAAATTTTGAATTATCTAGGATTCGGTCTTTAGTATAAGCACCTAATTCTAGATTTTCTTTTACTAAAAATGTAACTTTTAAAGTATCAGAGAATTTTGTTGATTTAACAATTACTTCTCCAGATTCATCATCAAAATAAACGTTTTCAACTTTTAATGATTTTTCTTCTATTTTTAGTATTTTAGCAATTTTCTTTTTAATTGATGAATGTAAAGCACTATTATCTAGTTACTTGTTTTTTAGAATAAGTCCCTACTTCAATATTTTGTTTAGATAATTTTGGTAGATTTTGATTATTGTTTGGTTTTGAAAAATCATAATTTTCTATATCTCAACCAGTTATGCTATCTCTAAGGGCATTGCTTCATTGACTTTTTGAAATAACTTTTGGTTTTTCTTCACTTTTTCCATTACCATCTTTTTTATCTTTGTCTTTATTTTGATTAGTACTTGGTGCTTGTGTAGAATCAGTTTTAGTACATGCAACTACTAAACCAACTCCACTTGCACTAATCATTAGAGAGCTTAATATTGTTAGTAATGATTTGATACTCATGTCTTATAAAAAATTGATTAACTTTTTGAAGTTAATCGGCTATATACCTAGTGTATATAGTTAATTCCATTATATATATATATATATATAATGTCAAGTTTATAACCAGATAGGTTGGATTATTAAACAAAATGGTACCAGACCAATTATAAGACCACAGATCTGTGGTCTTATAATTGAACAGGAGGTCTAATGTTTGTTATCCAAGAAAATAAAAAGTTTAATGAAAAAAAGAAACTTATAATAGATACTTTTGAAAAAGAGCCTAACAGAAAGTTGTTATCAATCGCTATACAGTTTCAAAAATCACTTTCTACTGTAAAAAAATATAAAAGTGAATATATTAAATGAAAGAGCAAGGAAGCAGAGCTAATTCTTTCACATAAAAACACTAATAATAAAAATGCTCAAAAATATAGTGATGAGATAATACATAATTTAGGTGAAAAATACCAAGAACAAGTAAAAATAACTGGTGGAGATGTAAATAATGCTAGTTGTTCTTATTTAACTTTAGAAAACTATCACAGCACTCTTATGTCAACTAACACTAAAAATAAAATTTCTTATTCAACTTTAAATAGGAGACTAATACAACAAGGTTATGCAAGCCCTTATTGCAAACGTAAAACCAAAAAAGAAGTTAAAAAAATAAGAAGACAACAAGAAGAAGGAAAATTAATTAGGTATAGCAATGAGCTAGTTTTTTATGTGCCTAAAAACGTAGAAAAACACAGACTAGCAGTAGCAAACAATTATAAATTTGGACAGGTAATAGAAGTAGATGGATGTACTCATTATTATTTTCAAAATAACACAATAGCAACATGTGTTATGGCTGTTGATGTTGGAACTAATCAAATACTTGATATGTGTTTTGAAGAATACGAAGAATCTTTAAATTCTTATCAAAAAATTTTTGAAACAATATTTAGAACTTATGGCTATCCTCAAAGAATTATTACTGATAATAGAGCTAATTTTAAAAAAGATGAAAGAAATAACGCTAGAACGCGTTTAGAGCTTGAAAATAGGGGTATAGGGGTGATTTCTTCATCTAATGCTAATGCAAAACCACATGTTGAAAGAATGTGAGATACAGTCCAAAAAAATGCACCTTTCTTCTTTAAACAAAATGATATAAAAACAATTGAACAAGCAAATCAAATAAAACACAAATTAATAGATTTTGTTAATAGTAAATGTAAAAAAAGAAAAAGAGATAATGCATTTAGACAACTAGGTGAAAATGAAGTTGAAAAATTCTTTGACCTACCTATACCTAGAAAATTTGCAAATGGTGTAGCAGAGTATAAAACTAAAATTTATGCTCCATACGATGAATTTGGTAAACGTTTTAGATTTTATAAAAAAGAAAATATTCAACTTGTAATTGGTTCAGATGAACAACTTTACTTTAGAACAGATACTAAACGCTATATTGCAAAGCCATTAGAAATTGGTTCAACTGATTGAGTTGAAGTTGATTTTGTTAGAAGAAAACAATTAGATGAAAGTAGAAAAGAAGATTTAAAAATACTAACAATGATAAACCAAACAAGAAGAATTCATAGTGGATTAGACAAAACACTCTTATACATAAAAAAATACCCCAATGGATTACCTAGTGAGTTAGTTGACGAGATCTCAGGAATCGTATTGAGGGTTAAAAGTGATTGTTCAAGGTTTTCCCATGAACTCAAAGATAAATTAGGCTTGTTAGAATAGATCTATTATTCTCTAATTTCTTTGATAATATAATTATAACTTATAGTACCATTTTGTATAATAACCCACGAAAATTATGCTAGTAAGTAAAATATAAATTAGATTATTAATAAAATTAATAAACAAATTATTAATATTAACTATAAAATAACAATAGGAGGTAGAATATGAGTAAAGTTCTTGTTTTAAAAACAACCGCTCAAGCAGATGAAGTATCTAATTCTGTTGCTTTAACTAACAGATTTTTAGAAGAATATAAAAAATTCAACCCAGATGATGAAATTATTATTGTTGATTTAAATAAAGATGAAGTTGGAACTAGTATTTTAACTTCAGAAACATTCCCAACATTTTATCAACAAGAAGTTACTAAAAAATATATTAATTTATTAAAAAGTGTAGATAAATTAGTAATTTCTTGTCCAATGTATAATTTTTCAACTCCAGTAACATTAAAATCATTTATTGATCATGTTTCAGTTGCTAATGAAACATTTTCATATAAATATTCTAAAAAAGGAGATGCAATTGGTTTAATTACTAATTTAAAAGCTCAAATTTTAGGAGTTCAAGGAGCACCATTAGGATGATATCCTTGAGGACAACACACTCAATATGTTGAAGGAGCTATGAGATTTTTAGGAATCGATTTTAACAAAACTGTTTTACTAGCAGGAGTAAAAGTAGCACCATTACTACAACTAACTCCAGAACAAAGAGTAGAAACAATTATTGATGAAGTTATACAAGCAGCTAAAACTTTTTAAATAGCAAAATAAAATGCACCTAAGTGCATTTTTTATTACTAAATTTTAAACTAAGCTCATTCTATGGTTTGTGGATCGGCTGGGTGTGCGTTATGTTCTAAATTATCAATAATTCCATTTTTAATATGAATTACAGTGTTTGCAATTTTAGCAATATTTGGGTTGTGAGTAACTACAATAACAGTAGTTTTATACTCTTTATTAACTTTAACTAAAATTTCTAGAACTTTACGTCCCATTTTTTCATCTAGTGCTCCAGTTGGCTCATCAGCAAATAAAATATCTGGATTTTTAGCTAATGCTCTTGCTATTGAAACACGTTGCTGTTGTCCTCCTGACATTTGATGAGGATATTTGTTCATTTGATCTTTCATTCCAATTGTTTCAAAAATTTCATCAATTGACATTCCATTTTTTTTACTTGAAAGATTTTCTCCAACTTCAGCATTTTCTTTAGCAGTTAAATTGGTCAATAAGTTATATTGTTGAAAAACAAACCCAACAGTTTTTCTTCTAAACTTAGTCATGTGAGAGTCTTTTAATAAAGAAAGATTAGATCCTAAAACAAAAACATCACCTTCACTAGCTTTATCTAAACCTGAAATAATATTTAAAAAAGTAGTTTTTCCTGATCCAGAAGGTCCCAAAATAACAATAAAATCTGATTTATCTAATTTAATATCAATACCTTTTAAAACAGGGGTTTCTAAATCACCAGTAATATAAGATTTTTTAACATTTTTTAATTCAATAATATGTTTATTTAAATCTGGTTTGTAGTTTTGAGTAGTGATTATATGCTCTTTATTTAAAATATCTTTTGAATATTTACTAGTTAATTGCTTTTGAAGCTTTTGTTTTTGTTTTAACCCTTTAATTCCTGGTTCAAAATTTTGTTCATTTGGAATAATTATATATTCTCTTTGATCTGCTTGAGTTGATGAAAAAGACTCAGTTTTAACTGATTTTATTTTTTTCTTTTTTTCAACTATTTCAAGGTCATCTTTTTTAGATTTACTAATTGGTTGAATTTGTTGAATATTAATAGAAACCTCAGAGACCTCAGTTTTTTTCTTGTCTTTAGCCATAATTACCCTCTTTATAAAACAATGATTATAATAGATTTTAACACAATTTAATTTAATAATGTTAGGACGTCTTGTATCTGAATATTGTATTTTTGATTACAAAAATCGCATACAACTTCTACAGGTTTATCATCTTTAATAATATCTTTTAAATCATTTGGGTTTAAAAGATTTAGTGTTGATAAAACTTTTTGATAAGAACAAGTACATTCAAAACTAATTGTTGATTGATCTAAAATAGTAGCATCATTATCAATTTCTTTAACAATAGCATAATAATTAGTTGATTTAACTAGTACATCTTTTACATAATTTGTATTACCTAGCTTTTCTGAAATATAGTCTAAATCTTCTTTTGTATGATTTGGAAGCATTTCAACTAAAATTCCAACTACTTTTTTAATTTCTAAATTATCATCAAATTTAACTTCAGTTGTTATAAATGATTTAGTTTGATTTGATTGATTAAAATACTTCATAAAATCATAATCAATATTTCCATATTCAATTTCTATATTTGAAACATATGGTTCTTTTAAATTCAAATCTCTACTTACTATTAAATCACCTGTATTAGAAGCAATTAAACAAATAATTTCATTAAGATCTTTATTATTAAAATTATCAATATTTACATTTTTATTTTGTATATAAGCTCTAATTTTACTATCATGATACTCAGCTATCATAGTTTTAGTTAAAGAATTTGGTGCATTTCAATTAACATAAGTCTTTTCTTTATTTTTAAATTGCATTCCAATTAAAGTTGAACAACAAATAAACTTAGAAAAAACCATATTAGCTAATACATTTGATTGTTGTAAATCTGTAATTTCTTTTATAGTTTCAGAAGCATCAACTATTGAAATTCTTAAATTATATTTGTTACTAATTGCTCTTATTTTTAGATCCATAAAATACCTTCTAACTAATGAATTATACCAAAATCAGCGTATTGACTTGTATATAAAAATGTTTATTAACTATAAAAGCTATTGTATATAAAATTTCAAATTGTTCATAACCTTATTTTTAATATATATCTATAAGGATTAGTTGATATTTATTATATGTTAAATAAAAAGCAGTTTTAAACTGCTTTATAATCTAGAGCTATAACTCTATTAATTGATCAATAAGGATTATTTTTATTTTTTAATAATCTAACTTCAAATCTAGTACCTAATCTTTTAGATTCTTTAGTATCTGAAGATTTTAATCTAATTAATTGATAAATAATTTCATTTTCATTACTATTTAATATTTTAGTTGATCAAGCGTTTTTATCATAATATTTAGTAGCAATTTGTTCTTCTTGCTTTTTAAGTTCTTTATCTTTTTTATCTAAAACATAATTAAATACATTAAGAATTGAAGTTACATCAGTTTTGTTTTCAATTGAAAGTTGATAATTTGAATCGCTTGCTGGTAATCCACCAAATAAAGTACCAAATACATAACCCAGTGAATCTTTTAAATATGAACTTTTATCGGGATTTATTCCTAATAGCATATGTAAAGGAGAATAAGATGAATCATCTTTTAATTTGGTTCTATCTAAAGTAATAGCTTGACTAGATCCATTAATATAAAAATGAATTTTATCTCAATTATAATAAGACTCTGGCTTTCTATTTTTAATAGAATCAGAACCTACATCACTACTATTATCATGAGTATCAAATCCATAAACCAGAGCTTTAAGAATAGTTTTAGTTTTATTTTCTTTAATATCTTTGCTATACAAGAAATTTTTATCTTTGTTTTCTGGTCTATATTCAACACCAACTTTTATAGTTAAAGCAGTAAGAACTTTTCCAAGACTTGAAATATTAATACCAACTACTTTATTAGGGTTTTTAGATAAATAATCATCAAAGTATTTACCTAAAATTTCTAGAAGCTGTAAAATAGTTTGGTTATTTATACTTTCTAATCCAAAGTATTTTAATAATTCTTTTGGAATATCAATTTTTGTATCTCTAATTTTTGATATATTTTGAAAACTTTCTATTTTTTTAGAAATATTAGTTATTTTAGATACTCATTCATTTTTAATATCATCTAAAGTTTCTAAACTATTCTTTTTAGTAATTAATCTTATTATAGGAAGTAATGGATTTTCCTTATTTTCTGCATCTTGTAATAAGAAATTAATTCATTTTAGAATGAAGTCTTCAATTATATTCCCTTTATATAAACTAATATTTAGATTAAATTTTAAGTCACTAGATTTTTCATATTTTTTAAAATGACTAGAAAATAAATCTAAATATTTAGGAAGTTGTTCTTTTATCTTATCTGCATTTTGTATAAATTTATTTTTTTGCAATGTTTCAGAAATAGATTTAATTTTTTTTAAATGTGGTTCAATTTTATCGTTTGCAAATCTTTCAAGAATTCACTTTAATGCACTATTTGAATATGGTAATTCTAATATGTCATATATTGAACTTATATCCAACAATTTTATAAAAAAAGCTTTAACATTAACATTTAATATTTTATTATTTATAAGCAATTCTTTAAATGTCATTATAATTTCAGATATATTTTTTGATGTCATAGAAAAATCTAAAATATTATCCTTTGCTAGATAAAAAATTTCTTTTATATGTTTTATTATTGTTTCAGATGAATTATTGATAATGCCATGAATTTTTTTAAGAACATCAATTATCTTAGGTATTATACCATCTTTGCTAAAAACTTCTATTTTAGCTGTTAAACTCGCTAATCATAAAGAACCAGCAGAAATATTTAGTATCCCATTTTTAATTTCTACATGCCATTTGCCTAATGGTGTTCCTAATTCATTTAATTTTTTTGTAATAAAATTTTTAATGTTTTCTTCAAATGTTTTCTTAATTTTTTCATCAGACATAGCAAAATCAGCAAATTTTATTAATGTTTCTAATAAATTAGAAAAATTATGTAATTTTTTTTCTACTCAATTAATTAAATCAAATATTAAATTTCCAACACCATTATTTGAGCCTATATTATTTTTGCTATTAAATATTTCATTTTCATTAAAACGCTTAAAAATAAAATTATAAAATCTATCAAAACTTTTTTTATCCTTTAATACTTTTAGAAAACCGTTTATTAATACATTTAAATCAATTTTATTATTAACTAAGGCTGAAAAATCACTAACATTAACTTTTTGCTTTGTTAAATCACTTGGGTTTTTAAATTCTTCATGAGTGACATAATATAAACCAAAAAAGATTTCTGAATATAAATAAGTAGCTAAATATGGTGTAATTTTATTTATTAATTCTAAACCTTTTGTTTTTATTTTTTGAAAGTTTTGTGATGTAAAAATACTTTTAATTTTGCTAAAAATTTTTCCTAAATTTTGAAAACCATTTTTACTACTAATTAGTTCACCAATAATTTCACCTAAAGAATCTAAACCTAATTCTGCTAAAATTTTATCTAATGCTTCAGGAATTTTATCAACTTCAGTTTCTTTAGCAAATTCCTTATTATCAGCAATTGCTGCTGCTATTTGATTAATATTTTTAACTAAAGCTTGTTGGACAGTAAGGTCTTTATAATAATCTTTTTCTAATGGTTCAGGAGTAAATAATTTACCTAAATAACTAAAAAGATCTTTGTTATTTTCAATAACATCAGCAAATTTATTTATTCCATCTTTATAACTTTGAAGTTTAGAATCATCTCTATTATTCAAAACTTTATTTTGTAAAAAAGATAAACCTAAAGAAGCTAAAGAAGGAGCAAAACCATTTAAAAATTTTTCAGCTGATTTACTTATACTTAATAAAAAATCAATATTTTTTGGAGTTATTTCTCCTTTTGAACTCTCTATATTTTTATACTCATTATTATTTTTATATTGAATTTGTAGATTCTTATTTAATACATTATTAGATGAACCAAAATAAGTTTTTCAAAGATCTGAAATAGTATCAGAAGAAGTAGTTTTACTATTATTTGGTCGTCAAATAAAATCACTGTTAAACTCATTTAACAATGATTTTTTTCCGATTTTTTCATTAAGATAATCTTCATTAAGATTTTCTGTTTCTTTTAAAATTCTAGATTGAACTGCATATGAGCTAGCTTGAACATAATTTTGAATCTTATTAACTACTTTTTGTTTGTTTGAATCTACATAACTTTTTGCAAAAATTCCAAAACTACTAAAAAAGATAGCAAAAATAGAGATTATAGTTACTCATCACTTATTATTTTTAATAAACTTTAACATTTAATTCACCTTAAAACTAACTACAACCAACAAATATATATGCAGACAATATTTTATTTATCCATTAACATTACTATGTTTACTATAACATAATTTTTACTTTTTAAAAGTTAATAAAAAAGTAGCTTATGCTACTTTATAATCTAGAGCTATAACTCTATTAATTGATCAATAAGAATTATTTTTATTTTTTAATAATCTAACTTCAAATCTAGTACCTAATCTTTTAGATTCTTTAGTATCTGAAGATTTTAATCTAATTAATTGATAAATAATTTCATTTTCATTACTACTTAATATTTTAGTTGATCAAGCGTTTTTATCATAATATTTAGTAGCAATTTGTTCTTCTTGCTTTTTAAGTTCTTTGTCTTTTTTATCTAAAACATAATTAAATACATTAAGAATTGAAGTTACATCAGTTTTGTTTTCAATTGAAAGTTGATAATTTGAATCGCTTGCTGGTAATCCACCAAATAAAGTACCAAATACATAACCCAGTGAATCTTTTAAATATGAACTTTTATCAGGATTTATTCCTAATAGCATATGTAAAGGAGAATAAGATGAATCATCTTTTAATTTGGTTCTATCTAAAGTAATAGCTTGACTAGATCCATTAATATAAAAATGAATTTTATCTCAATTATAATAAGATTCTGGCTTTCTATTTTTAATAGAATCAGAACCTACATCACTACTATTATCATGAGTATCAAATCCATAAACCAGAGCTTTAAGAATAGTTTTAGTTTTATTTTCTTTAATATCTTTGCTATACAAGAAATTTTTATCTTTGTTTTCTGGTCTATATTCAACACCAACTTTTATAGTTAAAGCAGTAAGAACTTTTCCAAAACTTGAAATATTAACTCCAACTACTTTATTAGGGTTTTTAGATAAATAATCATTAAAATATTTATTTAATGTTTTTATAAGCTCATAAATTGTTTGAATATTTAAACTTTCTAATCCAAATTGTTTTAACAATTTTTCAGGTAAGTTAATTTTAATATTTTTAATTTTTGTAATATTTTTAAAGTTTTGAATTTTTTTTGAAAGTTCAGATATTTTAGCGGTTCATCGATCTTTAATTTGTTTTAAATTTTCTAATTTTTCATCTTTACTAATAGCTTTTAAAATAGGTAATATTGGATTATTATCTTTACTAATATCTTTTGTTAGAAAATCAATCCATTTATAGACAAAATCAGAAATTATATTTCCATCATAAAGACTATTTAATAAATTAAAATTAATTAGATCGCCATTTTCATAAGTAATTAAATGTTTTGAAAGATTTTCCAAATATTTTGAAAAATCATCTTTTAATTTAATTGGTTCAGTTATAAATTTATATTTTTTTAATGACTCTAAAAAAGTTTTAATCTTATTTAATATAGGATCTAAATCTTTTCCAGCTTTTTTATAAACTAAACCATTTAAAAACTCATTATTATAAGGAAGAGTTAAAATGTCATATATAGTTTTAACTTCCATATCTGGTTCTCCAAAAGGTCAAAATGGAATCTCAGTTTTAGCAATTGTTATATATATGTTTTTATCATCTTTTAATAAATCACTTACATTATTTATTAGTTCTTGAAAAAAAGAAAAATTAAAATTTTTATTATTATTTAAATACAATACATTTTTAGTGTATTTAAAAAATTCATCAACTAAATATTTAGTCGATTTATCAAAAGATTTTAATATAGTAATTAGTTTATTAAATAATCCGGTCTGTCCAAAAAGATTTAGTTTTACATGTAATGGGATTCTAACCAAAACAATAAGAGATATTTCTAATGCATTATCTTTGAATTTTACCGCTCATTGTCCCATTGGTGGTTTTGGTAATTTATCCTTTATAAAACTAACAATTTTATCTTGTACAATTTTTATAATATTAGGATCATTTAAAGCTATTTCAGCAAATCTAATTAATATATTAAGTTTGCTTGAAAAACTATTTATTTTTTCTTCTAATCAATTAATTAAATCATAAATTAAACTTCCAGTTCCTTTGTTTGAACTTATATTGTTTAAATTATTAAAAATTTTATTTTTATCAAATCTTTTAAAAATAAAATTATAAAATCTTTCAAACCCCTTTTTATCTTTTAATATTATTTCTATTCCATTTAATAAAACCTTAAAATCTAATTTATTATTAATTAATGCTAAAAAGTTACTGTCATCGGTTTTTTGAAATAATAGATCATTAGGGTTTTTAAATTCTTCATGAGTGACATAATATAAACCAAAAAAGATTTCTGAATATAAATAAGTAGCTAAATATGGTGTAATTTTATTTATTAATTCTAAACCTTTTGTTTTTAATTTTTGAAAGTTTTGTGATGTAAAAATATTTTTAATTTTGCTAAAAATTTTTCCTAAATTTTGAAAACCATTTTTACTACTAATTAGTTCACCAATAATTTCACCTAAAGAATCTAAACCTAATTCTGCTAAAATTTTATCTAATGCTTCAGGAATTTTATCAACTTCAGTTTCTTTAGCAAATTCCTTATTATCAGCAATTGCTGCTGCTATTTGATTAATATTTTTAACTAAAGCTTGTTGGACAGTAAGGTCTTTATAATAATCTTTTTCTAATGGTTCAGGAGTAAATAATTTACCTAAATAACTAAAAAGATCTTTGTTATTTTCAATAACATCAGCAAATTTATTTATTCCATCTTTATAACTTTGAAGTTTAGAATCATCTCTATTATTCAAAACTTTATTTTGTAAAAAAGATAAACCTAAAGAAGCTAAAGAAGGAGCAAAACCATTTAAAAATTTTTCAGCTGATTTACTTATACTTAATAAAAAATCAATATTTTTTGGAGTTATTTCTCCTTTTGAACTCTCTATATTTTTATACTCATTATTATTTTTATATTGAATTTGTAGATTCTTATTTAATACATTATTAGATGAACCAAAATAAGTTTTTCAAAGATCTGAAATAGTACCAGAAGAAGTAGTTTTACTATTATTTGGTCGTCAAATAAAATCACTGTTAAACTCATTTAACAATGATTTTTTTCCGATTTTTTCATTAAGATAATCTTCATTAAGATTTTCTGTTTCTTTTAAAATTCTAGATTGAACTGCATATGAGCTAGCTTGAACATAATTTTGAATCTTATTAACTACTTTTTGTTTGTTTGAATCTACATAACTTTTTGCAAAAATTCCAAAACTACTAAAAAAGATAGCAAAAATAGAGATTATAGTTACTCATCACTTATTATTTTTAATAAACTTTAACATAATGATACCTATTAAATTAACTAAAAAATTTAGTTGTCATATTAAAACACGTTTTATTATTATATTATATTATTATGGTTCACTATGCTCAATATGGCATAGTTTTTGACTTTTAATAATTAGCAATAGAAAAGAAGTTGTTATGAAAAATTTATATTTAATGCTAAAACAGGGAATAAAATGAATTTTAAAATTCAAGCTTCAACTAGTTGTTATTATAGTTTTGACTTTTATTGCTTCAATTATTTTAACAATTTCTTTTACCACTAATAAAAGATTAAGTTCAGCTTATGATCAAGTTGTCAATAACCAAAACTCTCCTAAATTCGATTCAACTTATCAAATAACAGTTGGAAGTAAAGCTAAACCTAAAAAAGATGACCCTTTATTTGTTCCTATTTTTGATTTTGTAAATAAACAATACACCGGATTTAAAGATGAAGGTTATAATAACTTCAATCTAACTTTTAATGATATTTATGGTGAAAAAAACCTTTTAACAATTACAACAAGTTCAAAGGAATTTAAAGATGCTTGAGCAAGTAAAAAAGATATTTTTGTATATAACAAAAATAGTGATGATAAAAAGCAAATAGCAAATCAACAACAAGATTTTGACTTTGCTATAAATGATGCGTTTTTTAATACAATGGCTGATTTGCTTTCAAAAAATGATTCAGCTATTAAAAATACTGTAATTGGTAGATATACTCAATCCAATCCAAATTGATATAAGCATTTTTATAATAAAGAAAAGAATATTAAAAGTAACTGATCTAATTTTATTAAAAATAAAGCTAAAATTCAAAGTTTAAAAAATACTAATCCAGATGATTTAAAAACTTACTTTTACTCATATTATGCTTTTGAATCACTTTCTCAATATTTCTTTAAGACTATTCAAACATTTTTACAAGATGATAAAAATGAATTAAGTCAGCAAACTTTTACACACCAAGAAGATGCATACAAATATTTCTATGAATTTTTATTTGGTAAATATTTTGATGAAAATAACAAAAAACCAAGCTATAAATATGACTATATTGCAACTAAAGACAACCTTTATACTCTAACTTTTCATTCAAGTGTGCCAACTAGTGAATTTCAAAAAATGAAATTCTTAATTAAATCAGAAAATAAAGACGACCATAAACAACAAGATCAAAATTTCTTCACACAATTAGTTAAACAAGGTTTTAAAGGTATTTTAAGACCACTTCAAATTACTTATCATAATACTGGTAATGAAACTGATATTACTAATGTAATTCAGTATAGTGAAACTCAAGAATTAAGAGGTTTTATTTCAAACTCAAATACTTATTCTCAAGATGTAAAAGAATTACCTGAAATATTTAAAAATAATAGTTTTGTAGATATATTAGCTATGAATGCTGATCCATTTGCTAATATTGGTGAAAAATCTATTAATTTTTATACTAGTAAAACAAATGATCTTGAAACTACAGTTGCTTCAGATTTTCCAATTACAGCTGCATTTTTAACTCATCATAAACTAACTGCTTTAGCTAATGGTTATGATTTATACATTAGACCTGAAACTATATTTAATGACCCAATTACTAAAAAAACATTTAGAATTGTTGATATTACTAATAAAAACTACACTAACTACATAATTTTAGATGGACAAACTCCAAGTAGTGCTAGTGAAATAACAATAAGTAAGCAATTTGCAAAAGCTAATAAAATTAAAATAGGTGATCGTTTAACTTTAGGTAATGCTAAAGGTTTAATTGTTACAGGTTATGCGGTTGATACTTATTCATTTTTCCCAACTTCAGATCCAAATGTACCTTTACCAAAATCTGGTTCTGGTGGTTTAATTTATGCTGATTTTGCAACTATTAATCAAATTTTAGGTGATGAAAATTCAGCAACAGCAAATGATCAAACTTCAACATTTAATTTCTTTTTAATTAAAAAAAATAATTCTTCAAATATTAAAAATGTATATTTTGATCATTTTTCAGTAGCAAATAAAATTAGAGATAACATTTTAGCTAAACAAAAAGGTGAAGAAATTCAAACATTTTATCAAGAACATGAATTTAGTAATTCTTGATATTCTTTAAATTGAACTTTATATCAAAAAATTACATTTTGATATTCACTAACAACATTTCTAACAGCTAGTTTAATCGCTCTTGTTTCAGCATTAGCTGTATTTGTTGGAATTATTAAATCAATTCAAGCAAACTCAAAACAAATCGGTATTTTAAAAGCAAATGGAGCATCAAGTGCAACTATTTCTTGATCATATGTTTCATATGCTGTGATTTTAGTTTTTATAGCAATACCTTTAGGTTGAATGGCTGGTACAATGTTACAAGTTCCATTTGTTGCTATTTTTAAAGATTATTTTAGTTTTCAAACAAATGTATTAATTTATGATTGACTAGCGCCTTTAATATCTATTATTATTTTTGGAGTTTTAATTGGAGTCTTTTCATTTTTTATTGCTTTATTTCATATTAAAAAACCAGTATTAGATATTATAAAAAGTTCTAAAAAATGATCTAAACCAAAAATTACAGATTGATTACATAAACGTATTTTTAAAAAACCTAGATTTGCTACTTTATTAATGTTAAAACTAACTGAATCTGGTAAAAAACCATTTAGTTTGTTATTAGTATTAGTGTTTGTTGGAACTTTATTTGTTTCAGCTGGTGTAGCTATTCCTAGTGTTGCTAAATATGCTAAAGATAATTACTTTAAAAAAGTTAATTATGACAATCAGTATGAAATTTATAATAGTTTGTCAAATAGTCCATTAGGAAAAGATGTATTTAACTTTTGAAATGGTCATGAACAAATTGATAATACTTATAAAGAAATTAAAGATCCTAGTGGAACTATTAATTATTATGAAGATCCAAATAGTTATACTTTATCAAATCAAAACTCTTCAGTTCTACCTCAACTAATTTATAAAATTAATACTAATAAAGATAATGATTCTAATAATGCTGAAATCCTTACTCCATATAAATCAATTATTAAAGAATATTTAAAAACTGGAGTCTCTAATTTATATAAAAACTTATTAGATTGAGCTTCATATCAAATTAGTATTTCAAATGGTAAAAGTATTTCAATTGGTACAATAGAACAACTTTATGCTTATATTTTAAATGATGCCGATTTAAATGAACGTTTTAAAAATGACATAGATAAAGTTAAAGAAACTAATAATGTTACTCAACCTTTAACTCAGTTTGTTGGAGAACTTTTAAAAACTATTTTTAAAGATAAAGTGCAAACTACAGGTGAATGAAAAGAAAAAATTTTAAATTTAATTTTAGGTTATTCTCCTTCATTTATTAAATCTTATTTAACAAGTGAATCTCGAAGAGCTCAATTTTCTTTTGGTTGACAAAAACAAACTATAATTTCACAAAAAGATCAATTAGCAACTATTTTTAAACCTAAATCAAATAATGTTGAAACTAATTATAGTATTTTAGGATTAGATAAAAATCAACAAACTTATAAGTTAAATGATAAACAAAAAAATCAACTATTTTTATCAAATAACCAAGTTCAAAAACTTTATCAAATTATTAATAATCCTTATGATAAAAATCAAAACAACGATATTTATTTAAATAATATTAAAGTTTATGATCATAAAACAAATACTTTAACTATTCCAACTATTGTTAATAAAAACTTAAATTATAAATTAAACAAATTTGGTAATAATATCATTTCAAATTTATCTGCAAATAACATTCAATTATCATATAAAACAAGAAATAATGATTTTAATGTTTTACCAAAGCAAGCTTGAATATATGATGATTCAGATTATTTAAAAACTGAATATGTAAATAAACATACTAAATGAGAAGATCAACCAATTCAAATTATTAATAATAAAAACAACAGTTCTTCTTATGGATATGAAGTAGTTGAAAATAATAATGAAAAATACTACTATTTAAATCCTTATAATTTAGATGTCAATAAATTTACTCAAAGACAAGTTATAGATGTTTGATCTAATAATTCAAATAGTTCTTTAGTTGCAAAACAACATGAAAATATTGTTGATGAGTCTCCTTTATTTGGTGATTTTGTAATTAATAATAATGGACAAATTACAAAATCATTTATAAGACCATATTATCAGTTAAGAAACTTATTATTATTTGTTCCAATAACTGATCAAGTTAGTTGAGAAGACTTTGTTTTATATGCAAGTGGATGAAGTAAAAGTACAGAACACGGATTAGATATTAAAAAAGTTATTAGTGATTTAGATAAAACTGATGATCATACAAGAAACTATAAATACCCAGCTATTAAAAAACTAAATGCTAGTTTAGTTCCACAATCAGTTAAAAATGGTTGACAATCAGTAATTAAAGATCTTAAATCTGATACAGCTTATTTAGCTATTAGACCTTATGATTTTTCTATTCAACAAGAAAAATGAGCAAATAATCATTATGAGTATTTTATTTTAGATAATAATACTAAAAAAATTCTTGGAGTTAATCCACCTTCAGCTGATAAATCTATTCCAAATATTTTATTAAATTCAGTGCCTCATTTTTATAGAAGAGCTGTTGGAAAAAGAAAAAGTGTTCCAGCAATTTTAAAACTACAAGATAAAAATGTTAGCTATGTAAATAAAGATTTAAAAATTAAACTACAAAAAGTTGATGATATTGATATTTATGGAAAAGCTTATGCCTTAGTTGATTCTGATTTAGCTAATATGTTATATGGATTTGATATTAGTAGATCAACTAACTATGATTATCGTCCATTTGATACTTCTAAAATCATTAAAAAAGGTGAATTATTTAATACTTATAAAACTACAAATTGATTAAAAGTAAATAATAAAGATCCTTGAAAACAAGCTTTTATTAGCCAAAAAGATACATTTAGTTATTCACCACATTACTATTACAATACAATCTTTTCAAATTCTAGTGAACCTTTAATTATTACTAGTTCAGTTTCATTAATTTCAGAACAAAGATTAGGTATTGCAATTTTAGATCTAATGAACTTAAGTGATTATAAAGCGGGTATAGTTGATGTTGATTTTACCTTTGAAACTAAACAGTTATTAAATCAAATAGCTAAAACCGCTATTTATATAGCAATAATTATAATTACAGCAATTATGTTATGTGCTTCATTATTAATTATGCTAATAACTGATATTTATATTTCTCAATATAAATCATTTATGATAATGTTAAGATCAATGGGTTATACAAATACTCAAGTAATGTTTTACACACTTGGAGTAGCTACTATATTTAGTTTATTAATTTCATTTATTACAACAATTATTGTATTTAGTAGTACAACAATAATTGATAAAGCGTTTTCAGCAAATGGCTTTTCAATTCCAATTAATGTTTATTGAATATCAGTAGTATTTTGTATTTTACTAATTCTAGTATCTTTCTTTACTTCTTTATGAGTTTCAACAAAAAGAGTAAGAAATGCTGAACCAAGCAAAATGCTAAGTGAAGTTGATGACTAATAAAATGTCAAACCAAATACTAAATGTATTTGGTTTTTTATTTATTATTGAAAAAAATAATATAATCTCTATACTGTAAAAAAATTGTTTTTAAATAAATAATTAGGAGTAAATTTAATGAAAAAGTTATTGACTATATTAAGTATTAGTAGTTCTATTTTTTTAATAACAACAACTACTTTAGCAATAAGTAATTATCATAATAATAATTATTTAAATTTTAATCAGCAAATTATTTCAAAAGAACACAAAATAGAAGATGGAGTTTTAAAAGAGGTTGGATATTATTTAGATAACGGTGTTATTAGAATTAAAGGAATAAATTATAAAGTTCGTGTAATAGCAGCAGAATTACCAAAAGAAATAAAAAGTTTAAAAGGTGCATTTCAAACAAATAATAATAACATAAAATGAGAAGTTGAATGAGATACTTCTCATATAACTGATATGAGTTATGCTTTTTATAATACTAATTATATTAATGATAAAAGTATATCAAAATGAAATAATACATCAAACGTAACTAATATGGAAGCGATATTCGGACTTAGCAAAGGTTTTGATCAGAATATCTCAAATTGAGATGCTTCAAAAGTAAAAAATATGATAAGTATGTTTGAAGGGGCTACTAAATTTAATAACAATGAAGAAAAACTAGATTGAGGTAAAAAACTTCAAAACGTTAAAACTATGGAAAAAATGTTTAATAATGCCAAGAAATTTAATCATAGTTTAAGTGATTGAGTTATGCCTAATGTAGTTGAAAACAAAGATTTCGGTTTAGAAAAAAACAAAACAACCTATATGAAAAGTAGAAGAACCAAGATCAATAAATAATGAAATAAATATATCACAACCTAATGAAAGTATTTCACCAAGAAATGATGAAACTGCAGAAAATAATTTGATATCAAATCCCGAATCTGAAACAAATAATATAGCACCTAAAGTTAATGAAGATATTAAAAATGAAATAAATAACTAACCTTTAAATGATGAAGATAATAATCATTCTACAACACCTACAACTGAAAATGAGACTACAGAAACTGAAAAAACCACTAATGATAGTTCAAGTGATTTAAAAAATGGTATTTATACAATTCCATCTAAGCCAAGTACTATAAATTCTTCTAAACAAAAATCATCTAAAACATTAGCTATAACAATGGGTGTTTTAGGTTCTGCTACAATTTTAGGAGTAGGTTCTGGAGTTAGTTATTATTATCGTAAAAACTTAAAAGACTTTTATTTGAAAACCAAAAATAAGATATTTAAATCTAAATAAAAATACAAGAAAATCTTGTATTTTTTTGTGTTCTAGATTATTAAATTTTTATTTTAAGTATTAAACAATATCAAATTATTATGAATAAAAGAATATTACTTTCTAATTTTTGGTGCTAATAAAAATTTAAATTTACGAAATTATATAATTTTATTGTATGGTAAATAGTTAAATTAAGAGCATGATGTATCAGATAAATTTGAATATAAATTTTAGAAATTTTATTAAAGGTAAGTATAGTCTTTGAAAATTATTTATTAGATATTTTATGTCTAAATTTAAAATACCTAAATAAACAGGAGAATATATGAAAGTTATATTTTTTGGGGTAAGAGATTCAGAGGTTCAATTTTTTGAAAAACTAAAAAAGAAATACAACTATGAATTAACATTAGCCCAAGGGGTTTTAACACTAGATAGAATTGATCTAATTAAAGATCATAATTGTGTTATTGTTAGAGGTGCTGATAAATTAGATAAAACTTTATTACAAGCTATTAAAGACCAAGGTATTGAATATGTATTTACTAGAACAGTTGGATTTGATCATATTGATATTTCAACAGGACACGAACTTGGATTTAAAATGGCTAGAGTGGCTTCTTATTCACCAACTGCTATTGCTGAATTGGCATTTAGTTTAGCTCATAGTTTATCTAGAAAATCAGCTTATTGAGCATATCAATCAGTTAATAAAAACTTTAAAATGGATCAATATGGATTTTCTAAAGAATTAAAAAATAGTGTTGTTGGTATTATTGGAACTGGACGTATTGGTTATGAAGCAGCTAAAATGTTTAAAGCTTTTGGTTGTGAAGTTTTAGGTTATGATATTAAACCAAATAGTAATTTTGAAGATGTAATTAAATATGTTGATTTAGATTATGCGTTATCTAATGCTGATATTTTAAGTTTTCATATGCCTTATATTAAAGGACAAAACGATAAACTGATCAATAAAGAATTGATTAGTAAAATGAAAGATGGAGCTATTTTAATTAATACTTCACGTGGTCAAATCCAAGATGAACAAGCTATTTTAGATGCTATTAAATCTAATAAATTAGCTGGAGCTGGATTAGATGTTTGAAATACAGAAAAAGATTATTTATTTAAAACTTTAGATAGTATAGATGATCCAGTTATTAAAGGATTATTAGATTTATATCCAAAAGTTTTATTAACACCACACATTGGTTCATATACAGATGAAGCAGCCTCAAATATGATCGAATACTCATTAGATAATTTAAATGAATATTTAACAACTGGGGATTGCAAAAATAAATTATAAGATGAGTTAAGGAGATATATGAACGGGGTTAAAGAAGCTTTTATTCAGACCATGACTAATCAAAAACTATGAGGAGCAATTGTTGCTACAATAGTTACTATTTTATTAAGTTATGGTTTAACAAAAGCAAACATATTAAAAAAGGAATGAAAAGCAGGATTAGTTAAAGTAGTTATGACAATTGCAGTTCCAGCACTTGTTTTAACTGGATTTATGAAAACTGCAAACATTCAACAATTAAAAGAACAAGGTGTTGTTTTAGGAGTTTCATTTGCATTTTATATTCTTTTAAATATTATTGCATTTTTATGAAGTAAATTTGCACCAAATTTTGCTAAAAAATCAGCAGAAATGATTCAAGATAATAAAGCATTAAATTCTGATGGTTCAATGAGTCAAAGTCGTGCCTTAATTATGTGAATGATGATTATTTTTGGTTCAACTACATTTTTTGGATTTCCAATTATCCAAGCTATTTATCCAAATTCTGGGTTCGTAGCTGCTAACATTTGAAATATTGCTTATAGAGTATTTTTATATTCATTTTGTTTTATGATGATTTCAGGTGTTAAATGATCAAAGAAAAACTTTAAGGATGCTATGAAAAAGACATTTGTTAATCCTATAGTTATTTGTACTTTTTTAGGATTAATCTTATGATTAACAACTTTAATTCCAGGTCAAAGTTTTGGAGAAAACTTTAAAACAGTTGAAAAAGGTGGTGTTGCTTGATTTGAGTTTGGTAAAACTTTACCAATAATTCATACACCACTTCAAAAACTAGGTGCCTTAGCAGCTCCTATTACTTGAATTGCAATTGGTATTACTTTAGCAAGCTCTGATATTAAAAAAGCAGTTAAAGATAAATGAGTATGAATATTTAGTATTCAAAAACTAGTTTTATTACCTTTATTTGTATTTTTAATTTTCCTAGCTTTAAACAAAACTGGAGTAGTTTCAAAAGAAGTAGCAGTTTCAATGGTAATACTTGCTGCAACTCCACCAGCAACAGTTGTAGTATTATATGCTATTCAATATAAAATGCGTGATGAATTTGCGGCTCAATGTTCAACACTAACAACTTTATTAGCAGTTATAATGTTACCTTTATGAGTTGTAATTAGCAGTATAGCTTTTGTATAAAATAAAAATTTTATAACGGAGTGAAGTTAAAGACTTCACTTTTTTATTGTTTTAAAATGTGCTTTAGTAATGTGATTTTTTTATGAAAAATCAAAGAATCAAAATTGACTTAAAACCATAGTTATTAAACATATTTAAAAAAGATATGTAACAAAAATGCTAGAGAATTTAAAATATTTTTTACATTAAATTCGGCAAATTTAGTAAACTTTTTTTATAAATTTTGACTAATTTGGTAAATTTTTAACGGCAAATTTGGTAAACTTTTATTAACTAATTTGATAAAATAATTTCAGTTATTTCTACAAATATTTATGTGAAACTTAAATAAGATTCGATAAAAAAGAGGGGTTATGATGAAAATAAACAATGATAATTATATTCCTAGAATAATGGATAAAATTATACAAAAACATCTCAAAATAGCAGGTGCAATTTGTGTTGAAGGGCCTAAGTGATGCGGTAAAACATGAACATCGAGACAAAACTCAAATAGTGAATTTCTTGTTGGTAGTGCAGCTAATGTTTTTTCTAATAGACAATTAGCTATTCTTAATCCTGAATATGTGTTAAAAGGAGAGTTCCCAAGAATGATAGATGAATGACAAGAAGTTCCTAGTTTATGAGATGCTACAAGAGAAGAAGTAGATAAATATAGTCAAAATGGCCTTTTCATTTTAACTGGTTCATCAACTCCAACTCATAAAGGCGTTTTACATAGTGGAGCCGGAAGAATTGTAAGACTTAGAATGAACACCATGACATTATTTGAGTCGGGAGATTCTACTGGCATACTATCTCTTAAAGATCTTTTATTAGATGAGATTAAAACTGAATATGTTGATAAATTAGATTTTAAGAAATTAGCTTATCTTATTGTTAGAGGTGGATGACCTAAAAATATAAAAACTAGCTTTGATGATTGTGAAGTGTTACCAAGGTCATACATTGACTCTATTTTAGAAAGTAAATTATTAGATGAAAATAATAATGCATACAATTCAAACTATATTAAATTGATTTTAAAATCCCTAGCAAGAAATGTATCTACTACTGTTAGTGAGCGTTCAATAATCAACGATATTTCTCAAAATGAAGTTGATTCAATTTCGCGTCCTACTCTATCTAAATATTTGGATTTTTTAAATAATATGTTCTTATTTAGCAATTTAGAATCTTACTCTTTAAATCCAAGATCTTCTTTAAGAGTGAAACAACAAGAAAAAAAATACTTTTGTGACCCATCTTTAGTTTGTGCTTTATTAGATTTAACACCTAATAAAATAATGAGTGATTTGAATTTATATGGTTTATTATTTGAAGGATTAGTAATAAGAGATTTAAAAGTTTATGCTCAAGCAAATGAAGCTAAAGTTTATCATTATCAAGATTATTTAGATAATGAATTAGATGCTGTTGTTGAATTTAAAAACGGTGAATGATGTGCTATTGAAATAAAACTGGGACTTAATCAAGTAGAGCAAGCAGCAAAACAATTAAACAAAGCAATTGATGTTATAACTAGAAGTAAAAATAAACCACCTATTAATAAATGTATAATAGTTGGATTTGGTAATTTAGTATATAAAAGAAAAGAAGATGGAATTATTGTAATTCCGATCAATGTATTAAAAGATTAAAAAAACCAAGATTTTATAAGTCTTGGTTCTTTATATTAATTATTTTCTTTATCATCTTCTTTAACATCATTGATATCTAGATCAATAATTTTTCCAGAATTTATTTTTTCTTGTTCTTGTTTATATTTTTCTTTTTCATAAATTACAGCTTCTGGAAGTTTTTTGTTTTTCCTACGTTTCCCAGTTTAAGCATAAAACAAAAAAACATACTTATGTAAATTTTTGATCTCATAAGTTATGTTTTTTATAATGTAATGTCTAAGTGACTTTTTCTTTTGTTAAAAGCTCTAATAATATTTGATAAGTTTGCCAACTTTCTTGTAACTCATCATTATACACTTGTATAGTTTCGATTTTTTGTTTATTTACAAATACTTCAATTTCTTTAACTTCTTTGATAACATTAATCACTTTATGCTCAGTGATTTTGCTTTTTCCAGTCAGTCCTAATTTTGAATTTAGAATGTAGATGATGTAGTTTAAAAACACTAATGAAATGAAACATAAACAAATGTAACCAACAATATGGTTTCAAGTTGATAAATACATTGGACGAAGAGATAATTTACCTTTTAATGTCTTGAAATTAGACTCAATTTGTCATTGTTTTGAATATAAATTAATAACTTCTTTTACTGATAAATCTGTTCTGTTTGTTTCATAAACATAGTATCCATCATATTTTTGATCTTCTTGTATTTTTTCTATGTCAAGTTCATAAAATGCACCTTTGTTTATAGGTTTAAAGAATCTATATTTTTTAGATCCCGCTAAATCATCACAAGAAACAAGATTATCTTTATTCATTTTCTTAGTGAAATTTTGAATTAAAATGTCTCTATCGTTTTTGTCTTTAGTTGCTCGTTTTTGACTAAAACTAATTATTTGTCTTCTAAAATGTCCATTAATTCTTTTTTTATTGTATGAAGATGCAATATCACGAGTTTTGTATATCAAACCACCATCATTTATATAATCTTTTTCATCTAATATATACTCTTTAAATTGTTTGCTTCCAGCTTTCATTCTGTATGAGATTATGTATTTTCAATTCTTAGATTCTAAAAATCTAATATTTCTATTAACACTCATTCCTTTGTCAGCAATTATAGTTACACTGTTAACTTCATAAATATCTGCAATTTCAAGCATAAATGGTATTAAAGTATTTGAATCAGCAACATTTCCTGGAAATATTTTGTAGTGTAACGGTATTCCATTTTCATCAGTTGCCATACCTATAACAATCTGGTCTTCTTTAAATTTTCCATCTTTTGAATAACCAGTTTTTTTATAACCTTCACGAGAAAATGTTTCAAAATAAGTAGTTGTTGCGTCAAATCATAATACATCAATTTTTCTATTGGTATTTGCACAAATTTTTGCATTTAAATTTCTTAAAATTTCATCTTTGTTTTTTGCTATATAGTCTAATGATCTATAAAATGAATTTTTTGAATGAGTGTCTATTTTTTCTTTTTTTTGCTATCTTATAAGTGTTAAAAACACTTATTGGATTTTTAATTCTTTGATAAATCAACTGTAAAACAACATCTTTTAATGTTGTCGATTTTGTGGGAGAACAATCATTAAAAATATTGAAATAATCAAATAGTTTTTCAACTACTTCGTAACCTTTAAACCTTTCTAAAACTTCTTTTTTGGTTTCTTTTTTCTCTTTAAAAATTTCATCTAATTTAGTTCTTGCTTGTTCTTTTGTTCAAGACAATGGAAAGTTTGCAATAATTGCTTTGATAATTGCTAGCGGATCATCATGATATTGTTTTAATTCATGTAAATATCCATATCCTAATCTATATACAAAACCTTTGTTATCTGGTCTTGGCACTCCAATTGATAAGTATTCGCCTTTTTTAACTCTTGCTATTGATGTTCTTCATTGTCTTTTTACATCATTTCTTGACTTCTTCACGTCTTTATTATATCATATTTAAGCATAAAAGCATAATAAATTATATTTTTTTATAAAAAAATATAGTCGCTGAAAACTGAGTGTTTTCGCGACTAAGTGGGAAACGTAGGATTAAACAAAGCAATTGATGCTATAACTAGAAGTAAAAATAAACCACCTATTAATAAATGTATAATAGTTGGATTTGGTAATTTAGTATATAAAAGAAAAGAAGATGGAATTATTGTAATTCCGATCAATGCATTAAAAGATTAAAAAAACCAAGATTTTATAAGTCTTGGTTCTTTATATTAATTATTTTCTTTATCATCTTCTTTAACATCATTGATATCTAAATCAATAATTTTTCCAGAATTTATTTTTTCTTGTTCTTGTTTATATTTTTCTTTTTCATAAATTACAGCTTCTGGAAGTTTTTTGTTTTTATTAATGTAATCAATTTGTTCAGATGTAATAGTTTCTAATATTCTTAATGATTCAGCCAATAATTCTAAAGTTTCCATATTTTCACTAATTACTTTAATAGCTAATTTATATGATTCTTCTAAAATTCTTTCAACTTCAGCATCAATTTTAGCAGCTGTTTTTTCTGAATAACTACCTTCAGTTTTTCCATAAGCTTCATCTGCCATAGTTAAAAATTTAGTAATACCTAATTCTGACATACCAAATTGCATTACCATTCTTCTAGCAATAGCAGTAGCTTTATCAAAATCATCATGAGCTCCAGTAGTTACATTATCTTTACCAAATTTAATTTCTTCAGCGGCTCTACCACCTAGATATCCAGCAATCATAGCATATAGATCAGCTTTTGATGAAAATAGTGTTTCATCTTTTGGAGTCATTATAGTATAACCACCGGCATTACCACGTGGAATAATTGTAACTTTTTGTACTTTTGAAGCACTTTCTAATTTTAGTCCAATTAAAGCGTGACCAGATTCATGATAAGAAACGATTTCTTTATCGTGCATTGTCATTGCACGTGATTTTTTAGCAGGTCCTCCAACTACTCTATCAATTGCTTCATCAATTTCATTAACACCAATTACAGTTTTACCTTCTCTAACCATTAATATAGCAGCTTCATTTAAAACATTTTCAAGTTGTGCACCTGAAAATCCTGGAGTTCTCTCAGCAATTCTATGTCAATCAATTGATGGATCAATTTTTTTATTTCTTGCATGTAATTTTAAAATTTGTTCACGTTCTTTAATGTCTGGTAAAGAAACTTGAATAACTCTATCAAAACGACCTGGTCTTAATAAAGCAGGGTCTAATACATCTACACGGTTAGTTGCAGCCATTACAATAATTCCTGAATTAGTTTCAAATCCATCTAATTCAACTAATAATTGATTTAGAGTTTGTTCATTTGTTCCTGTACCAATTGCTGAATTACGTTTTCTACCAACAGCATCAATTTCATCAATAAAAATAATTGCAGGAGCAGATTTTTTAGCTTCATTAAACATTTCTCTAACTCTACTTGCACCAACTCCAACAAACATTTCTTCAAATTCAGAACCAGCTATAGAAAAGAAAGAAACATTAGCTTCACCAGCCACAGCTTTTGCTAGTAAAGTTTTGCCTGTTCCAGGTGGGCCTTCCATTAAAACTCCTTTTGGAGCTCTAGCACCAGCTGATGCATATTTTGCAGGTTGTTTTAAATAATCAACCAGTTCTACTAATTCTGATTTTTCTTCTTCAATACCAGCAACATCACTAAATTTAACATTAGATTTCTCTCTACGTGCTTTATTTTTACCCATACCAAATAAACCACTAGCCCCAGCTCCAGCAGCTCCGCTTTTAGCCATAAAGTAAAATAAACCAATGTAGAATAAAATTAAAATAAACATTGGTAATAATGATGAAAGTAATGAGAATCAAGATGACTCAGTATAACGAGTAGTATTAGAACGTCATATAAAATCACTAAAAGCTTTATCTAAACTATTAATGGCATTTGGATTAGTATTAACAATAAATTTGGTTCAACCAGTTCCATTGTTATATCATCCAGTGATTATATCAATACCTTGAATGTTATTACGTTGTAAAACAACATTATTAAATGCTTTATTTTCTTTAAACAGGTTATGAAGTTGATCGATAGTTAAATTTTGAGCAGTTCCTCTAGAAGTTATACTAATAACTGATAGTAAAATTATAAAACCTACTATTAGAATTATTCAAAATCAAATTGTAGATTTTCTCTTCTTTTTATTCATCTGTTTCTCCAGTCTATTTAATGTCCATAATATTTAATAATATCATATCGCTAATTAAATAATTAAGGCTTTAACAATGTAGTTTCAAATTGTTATTTTCTATGTTATTATAATAGTGGTAAGACGTAGGGATTGAAGAAGATCTTAATCGTATGCACTACTAAGAGTGTAAAGTACGGGCACCCCTATGCTGAAAGGAGGCTATGCCTCCTTTTTTAAAGTGGTGATTTTATGACTTATTATCTTAATTTTTATCTTGATGAAAGTGGAAATGCTATTTCTGATTTTTTTGTTGTAGGTGGATTTTATTTAAATGACTCTGATTATCAAAATATTCAAGTCTATGAATCTAAAATTAAATCTAATATTTTAAAAACTGAAAAATCAATTAGAAACTATAGAAATAATTTTGAAACTGATCTAAAACCTTATGAAATAAAAAAAGAAGTTAAATGAAATAATTTATCTTTAAATAATAAAAAGGCATTGTCATCAAAAATTAGATTTAATAATCAAACTAATATTTCTATGATTAGTAGTTTAAAAGATTGACAATCAAAATATAGCAAACAAATTAATCTTGAAGCTATTTATAATATGATGGTAAAAAACTTAATTGAAAGAACTATCAAATCTTTATCTATAAAAAAAATAATAAAAAATAGAGATATTTTAAATATTAAAGTTTATATAGATCAAAGAAGAATTAGTATAAAAACCAAAAATAATAAACAGCAAAAATTTAAAGCTTTAGAAGGTTATTTAAAAACTTATTTTTATTGAAACTTGCACTTTAAAGATATTCAAATTAAAGTTATTCAATTTGAATCAATCTCTCATCCATTAATTAGATATGCAGACTATTTTGTAGGAAGCATTGCTAGTATGTGTAATTTTTTAAATAACTCAGAAAAATCTTGATATCAAAATGCTGATTTAATTTTTGAACAAATGCACAAAAAAGTTCCTTGTACTTGCAGTCAAACTATTGTTAAGCAATCAAAAATAATTGAACAAATTATTAGTTTATGTCAAAAACATAATCATATAAGAGAATCAAAAAACTAATAGTGTTTTTTAACTTTGTTTAGAATAATTTTATCTTTAATGTTATATACAACAGGTGCTAAAAATCTTGTTTTATAACTAATTTTTCTATCAATAAAATATCTATTAGTTTTTTTATTTCTAATTGTAGTAATTGACTTATATAATTCATAATCATTACTAATTACATAACTAAAGTTTTTTTCTCTTATAATTATTTGTTCAATTTCTTTAATATCTTTAAAACTAGTTTGATTAGCTAAATCATCTAAATTATTAATAATTATAGTTTTAACTTCTAATAAACTATTTTTAATAACAAATAGTTTTTTATAATCTTTAATTAAACTATGATCATTTAAGTTAATTTTTCAAAAACTTTTATTTGACTCAACTAGTCTTTTAGCAACTTCACTAATTGTTTTATTGCTTCTATTAACTAATAATCTTTCTTTATTAATTAACTTAAAATATTTATAAATAATTCTTTTAATAATATTACTTTCTAATAAAAAAAGTTCTTTATTTAAAATCAATTCTTTATTAATAAGATTATGTTCTAAATAGTTATTAACTATTTTTTTTATTGTTTCTAATTTTTTATTATCAATATCAATTTGATTTTTAATATTTATAAAAATAGATTCATCAAGAATAGATCTAATTTTATTTCTTTGATATTTAATATCAGTATTAGTTGAATCAATAGCATAACTAATTTGGTTCATTTTTAAATAATCAAGAATTTCAGATTTTTTAATATCTAATAAAGGTCTATAAACTACAAGATCTTTATAGTGACTAACAGTTTTTAACCCATAATAATCAACTAAATTATTTCTTTGTAATTGTAATAAGTAAGTTTCAATTAAATCATTGAAGTTATGAGCAACTAATAAGTTATAAATGTGATACTTTTTAGCTATTTTATTAAAAAAATCATAGCGTTGAAATCTTGCTCAAGATTCAAAGTTTTCTTTTAACAAGCTATAGTCTTTATTAATATTTAAGATTTCTAATTTTAAATTAAATTTTTTACAAAGATTATTTACTATTTTTTGATCATTGATTGAATCATATCTAAAGTTATAGTTAACATGACAAACTATTAAATTAGTAGAATCAATAATCTTAACAATATTACATAATAAAAAAACACTATCAGGGCCTCCTGATATTGCTAATAAATATTTTTTATCTTTATCTACATTAAATAAATTCATAATATTAATCAATTTTTAAAGTTTTAATTATTTTTGCAAAACGTTGTTTATCATTTTTTAAGATTCTATTAAATAGAACTTGAACTACATATAATAATGAAAAATTAGCAGAATGCTTGATCTTTTGTAATGGGTCATCATCACTAACAGCATATTTAACTCAATAATCACAAACACTAGAATACTTGTTTTGTTTATTCATTGAAATTAAGGCTATTTTTGATCCATTTTTTTTCAATTGTAAAATTGATTGAAATGTAGAGCTATTTTCTGCAAAATGTGAAATAACAATAAACAATCAATTAAAATCAGAAATCTTTGTAAAATAATCTAAATCAGTTTGTTGATTAATAATTACAGGTGGAATTCCAATTAAATTCATTTTTTCAGCAAGTTCAGCAACAGCATGTTTAACACTATTATCATAAGAAATTAAAGCAACAGTTTTAGTGCTATAAAGAGTTCCAACTATTTTATCAACTTCATCAATATCAATTAATGCATCAGTAACATTAATAGCCTCTCTAATTTCAGTAAATTTAGAAATTTTTTTACCCTTTTCTTTTTCATCTTTATTTTGTTTTTCTTGTTCATTTAAATAAACTCTTATTAAAATTTGTAATTCACTAAACCCAGAAATATCTAAATATTTTTGACAAATTCTAGTAATTGTTGATGGAGAAACAAAACAAAGATTAGCAACTTTATAAATTGTTAAGTTAGTAATAAGTTCTAAATTATTTAAAATAATTTTGCTAATATTTCCAATTGTTGTGCCACGTTCTTTTGCTAATTGATCAAGCTTAAATATTACTTTTTTAGCATCCATATAGTTATTCTTTCTATTTGAATTATAATACTTAATAAACTTAAATAATTATTAATCATGAAAGTATTTTAATAACTCATCAGTATAAGTTTCATCATCATTATGTGTAATTAAAGTAGGTAATATCTCCATTCCTTCATTTCCTTGATATGTTCCATCAAGTAAAATCATTTTTGCATTATCTGTTTTTTTAGATTGAATTAATCTTAGTCTTTTTGGATAAATATTGTATTTATAAAATAAATTAATGATTTCACTTAATCTTTCACTTCTATGAACTATAGTAAAATTACCACCATTTTTTAAACATCTAGAGGCACTTTTAATAATATCTTCTAAAGTAATTAATAATTCATGTCTAGCATTAGCAACTTCTAAAGAAATTTCTTTTAATTTTGGGTTACCATTCATTTTAAAAAAAGGAGGATTACATACAACTAAATCAAATTCTTGATTATGTAATTTACTAAATTCTTTAATATCAGTATGCACAATTTCAATTTGTTCTTCTAGATCATTTAATCTAATATTTTGTTTTGCTATTTCAACTGCTTTATGTTGAATTTCAACTCCAATAATTTTTGCTCTTGTATATTTAGATAAAATTAAAGGAATAACAGCATTATTAGTTCCAAAATCACAAATCTTCTTTTTCTTACTATTTAAATTACAAAACCTAGCCACTAACACACTATCTAAAGTAAAATTAAACATCTTGCTATCTTGATATAATTTTCTATTTTTATATCCTAATAAATCATTTAAAACTTTCATTAAATTTGTTCTACAATTCTAATTAAATAATTATCTATAGCTATGTTTGTAAGTGGTAAAAATTTTAAATCATCTAGTATTTCTAAAGTACAACTAATCAAATTAGCAAATTGATAAATAATAGTTCTATTATATGCATCATCAATCATTTTAACTAATTCAATTTTATTCATAGCTTTCATTTCTTTATTAAATAACAAAATCTCATCTTTATTTTTAGATATTAATAATTCTTCAAATCTGTTAAGTTTGTTATCTAATTGAGTTTCATTATCTATATTAATTAACTGACAACGTGATCAAATAGTATTAATAATTTCACTATAATTATTAGTTAGTAAAATTCCATAAGTATTAACTGGTGGTTCTTCTAAAAATTTTAATAAAGAATTAGCAGCACTTAATTTAAGATTTTGAGCATTTTTAATTATAAAAAACTTAATGTTTTGTTTTCCTGTTGCTGATAGTGACATTTTATTAATTAGATTTAAAACTTCTTGATTTGTTATTACTACATTATTATTTCCAATTGTTAATATGTCAATATGTGTATTATTTTTAATTTGTTCTTTTAGTTTATTAAAATCAAGATTTTCTAAATTTTTACTAAAAGCATAATAAATAATTTGTTCAACTACATCTAAACTAATTTCTTCATTTTTACAATTTAAAATAATATTAGAAAATAAATTATTATTATCAATTAGTTTTTTTAATCTACTAATTACTTGTTCTTTTTTCATTTTCTTTAAGTTTTTCTAAAATTATTTTTATAGCTTGATTATAAACTTGATCAATATCTTTATTAGCATCAATTACTTTAATACGTTCAGGGTTATTTTTAATTAGTTCTAAATATCCTTGATAAACTTTTTGCTTAAAATTATTTTCTTCTTTATCTAGTCTATTTTTTGAACTTTCTCCTCTTAGTTGCATTCTTTTTTCAGCTTCACTAAAAGAAACATCAAAAAATAATGTTAAATCAGGTAAACAATTTTTTAAAACAATTTGTTGAACTTGATTAACTACATCAACACCAATATTTCTAGCACTTCCTTGATAAGCACTAGTTGAATCAATAAAGCGATCTGAAATAACAATAATATTTTTTTCTAAAGCTGGTTTTATTACTTTTTGTAAATGTTGATTTCTTGAAGCTATAAAAAGTAAAGCTTCAGTCCATACATCCATATTTTTATTTTTATTGTCTAAAATAATTTGTCTAATTTGCTCAGCAATAACTTCTCCACCAGGTTCTCTTGTAATTAAAACTTTGTAATTTAACCTTTCTAGTTCTTCTTTTACTTTTAGTAAAGCAGTAGTTTTTCCACTACCATCCATTCCTTCAAATGTAATAAACATTTTTATTCTCCATATTTTTTTCTATTAATAAATGCACTTTGTAAAGTAAATTCATCCATATAATCTAAACTAGCACCCATTGGCATTCCCTTGGCTAATCTTGTGATTTTAACATTTTTAGTACTTAGTAGTTTATATAAATAATTAGCAGTTAGTTCGCCTTCAAAAGTAGAGTTTAAAGCTAAAATAATTTCAGTATTGTCATTAACTCTTTTAAAAATAGAACTAATATTTAACTTATCAAATGTAATGTTTTTATTTAGATTAATTTCACCATTTAAAATATGATAAACTCCTTTATACTTATTTGCAGTTTCTATGTTTTTTGCATCTAAAATTGTTGAAACTATACAAATTATATTTTGATTTCTATTATCTAAACTACATACTAAACATTTCTCATTTTCACTTAAATATCCACATATTTTACAAGTTGAAATTAGTTGGCTAACTTTACTTAGTTGATTAATAAATTCATTAAGTTTATCTTTATTTAATAACAAATTCACTAATAATCTTTCTGAAGTTTTTTTAGTTAATCCCTCATTAGTTCTAATTGATTCTACAATTTCATTAAATATACTTTCCGGCATTTTAATCACCTATCATAAAATCATCATTAAAAAGATCTTTTGCTTTATTAATTAAATCTTCATCAAGCTTATTGTTAATTGTTAAATATTTTTCTTTTAATTGCTTTTGATCAATTAAATTATATTCAGATAGTTTATTTTTACTTTTTAAATCCATAAAGATAGTTTTGATTTCATCTCATTTCAGTTTATCAATAGCAAAAATTATATAAGGTTTTTTAAATCATTTAAAAATTGCTTGTAAAACATGTTCATCTAACATTGAATCATTAATTAAATTAGACTGGGTTTTAGTTTGAGTTTTTACAATAATTACTTCATTAGTAAAAGAAATAATTTTACTATCTATTAACATAAACAATTCAGTAGCTTGACTAGGGTTAATTAAAGTATTATCTTGTTCTTTAAAAAGTTCTTCAAATAAATTTTCTAGATTTTTTTTATTGTCTTTATAATATTTTGTTTGAATAAAAATACTAATTAAATCATCATTTGAAAGCATTTTAACTTTACTATCTATAGAATTAGAAACACAAACATTAAATTTCGATTTTAATTCACTAAACGTTTTACAAAACTCACTAGTTAGTTCTAATTCTTGATTACTATTTACAAATTTAAAATCACTATCTTGTTCATCATAATTATTAATTAACTCATTAAAATTACTTTCTTGTTCAACTTCGTTATTAAAAATCTCTTCTTTTTTTACTGATTGGATTTCTTGTTGATTTATTGATTCATTTTTAATATTTGGTTTAATAAAAATTTCATCAACAGACTTATCTGTTTTTTTATTATTAACAACAAACTCTTCAACATAATTTTGTTTTATAGCAACTTGTTCTTCTAATGAATTAATAGATTCTTTTTTGTTTGTATTTTGATTAATTGTTTGTATATTTTCTTGTTTATTGTTTGAATTAATAGTTTTTAACAAACTTAATAATAAGTAGTTAAAGCTAATGTTTGCAGCTTTTGTTTTAAAGTAAGCTTCAGCTAAATTATCTGATAGTAAAAAAAGATGATTAACATCAATATTTACAAATTGTTTAACTTCATCTTCTTCTAATATGTTTAAAAACTCATTATTATTAGTTAATTTATACTCAATAATTTCTTTTAAAATTTCAATTAAACCTAAAGCAAAAACATCTCAATTCATCCCTTGATCATTTGCTTTTTGAAAATAAGAAATAATAAAATTAGTGTCATTATTTAATGATTGATGAATCACTTGCAATTGCTCTTGTTTTGTTGCAATTAAAAAAAATGCTTTTAAATTTTTTATAGTAATTAGATTATCTGTAGCTAACATTAGTTGTTCTAAAATATTAATTGCATCTCTTAAAGAACCTTCTGAAAGATAAAATATTTCATCTAAAACTTCTTTTTCAATCTGATAATTTTCTTGATTTACTATGTATTGCAAACGATTCTTTAAAGAGTTTTTTTCAATTTTTGTAAAATTAAAAATTTGACATCTAGACAAAATAGTTTGAGGGATTTTATTAAATTCAGTAGTTGCTAAAATAAAAATTGCATAAACTGGAGGTTCTTCTAAAGTTTTTAACAAAGCATTAAAAGCTTGTTTTGTTAACATATGAACTTCATCAATAATATAAACTTTATATTTACTATTTATTGGTAAAGTTGAAACTGAATTTTTAATTTCTCTAATTTCATCAACACCATTATTTGAAGCAGCATCGATTTCAATAATATCAATTAATTGATTTTCATTTGCTAATTTGCAATTATTACATTGTTCACAAGCTTTTGAACCAATTAAATTTAAACAATTAATAGTTTTTGCAAAAATTCTAGCAACACTTGTTTTTCCAGTTCCTCTTTGACCAGAAAACAATAAAGCATGGTTAATTCTATTATCTTTAATTTGCTTTTCTAAAATTTCTTTTATATTGTTATGTCCAGCAACGCTACTAAAATCTTTTGGTCTATAAGCTCTATATAAAGATTGTTTATTTGTATTCATTTTAGCCTCCAACTAATATAATTTTATCTTATATTAATACTTGATTAGATAAACAAATACTAGTAGGAATGATAAATATTTATCTTTTATTAATAAAAAAATTATTAAGTAATTTTATATATTCTGTTTGCTTTTTTTGGTTTTTTATTTGAATTAAATTAAGATTTTGATCATTTATACTGTAATTGTTTTTAATGCCAAATTTATAACTTTCAACTAGATAATAAATAGTATTTATTTTTACTTGTTTAATTGCTGAATAACACATCATACAAGGTTCTAAAGTAGTAATTAACTTATATTTAGATAAATTAAAATTATTAAGTTTATTAATTAAATTATTTATTACATTAATTTCAGCATGTTGAGAAATGTCTTTATTTTTATATCTACTATTAATAGCTAAACTTAAAATACTGTTATTACTATCAATAATACAACAACTAACTGGTATATCATTATGTTTTATTGTTTTTTTAGATTCATTGATTAGTAAATCTAATATATTATTAAAATCATCCATAATTTTCTCCAAATAAAAAACCGCAATACAGAACACTTTTCCTTATAGCTGCTACCTTCCGGTCCTAACTCGTTCAGACGTTATTCTTATCGCGGCCTTATAATTATATTATATTTTTATCTATTATTCAATTAAGTAGTAGTTATAGGTTGGATTATTCAATTAAGTAGTAGTTATAGGTTGGATTATTCAATTAAGTAGTAGTTATAGGTTGGATTATTAATAAAAAATTAACTAAACTTATTTTTTTTATTTTTTATTGGTCTTGAAAATAAACTTATTATTATTGAAACTCAAACAATAGGATTAAAACTTAAAAGACCAAATATGTAAAATAATAATACCTTTTTTATAGTTTTACTTATCATTGACATATAAGTAATTACTAATAAGGCTAATGAATCAATTATCAAGAATATTAATATGTAAATAACATAATTGTAATAGTCACTTTTAGTTTCTTCTACTGTAAATTCCTTATAAATTCCCATTAATTTATTTCAAATTTCTTGTAATTTTTTATTATTCTTTTCAAATATAGGAAATTTTTTATCATATATTTGTTTTATTTTGTCAATATCTTTTAAAGGTTCTTTACTCTTGCCTGTAAAGTATTCAACTTCATTTTTAATAACTTCAACATTAGAAGTTATTTTTTTACCTTCCTCAGATATTTTTTTAGCTAATTCAGCAATTTTTTCTACAGAATCTTTAACAGAATCAACATCTCCTACAAACTCATTTGCAATAGTACCAAGAACATTTAAATCATCTGAAACATTTCTGCTGATTCTCCCAACTATTCCACTACCGTTTTTTTGTAATTTTTCAATTTCTTTAGTTACTTCATCTAAATGCTTAGTTACTTGATTACCATCTTTAATAACTTCATCTACTTTAGGTTTAACTTCTTTACTCTTTTCATCAAACTCTCTAGCTATACTAGTAATTTCTTTTACAATCCCTCTAACTTCATCTATTTTATTAATTAAACTATCTTTTGAGTTTTTATCTGTTTCTTTTTTAACTTCATCAACTACTTCAAGAGCTTCTTTATATATTTCTTTTAATTTAGGAATAGAAGGTTTTATCTTATCAACATTAGTAATTAAATCAACTTTGTAATTATAATAAGTATAACGTAACCCAAAAAATAAACCACTAATAATAATTAATAAAAATAAAAAAATATGAGTAAAAATATTAGAAAAAACTAGAGAAAATCTCATTAAAAATTGAAATTTAACTTTATTTTCTTTTAACTTAAAATTATTTTGCTCTAGATCTTCTAAGGTTATTTCTTGAAAATCATTAATCATAAATTCAATCCTTTTGTTTCTAACTTAGTTTTGTCTATATTTGTCTATATTTTGATTATATAAATTTAAAAATTACTAGTATAGATCAGGTTAAATAATTTTATATATTCATCTATATCTAGTTGTTCTGGTCTCAAATTACTGCTAATATTTGAGATTTTTAAATATTCTAATGCTTTATTTTTATTTTGAATAATATTATTTAAGTTATTTAAAATAGTCTTTCTTTTATTATTAAAAAGAATTCTAACAAATTCGATAAACTTTTTATCATCATTAATTTGCTTTTTATAAATATCATTAAAAGTTAAACTAATAATTGCTGAATCAACTTTAGGAATTGGATAAAACATTTTCTTATTAACTACAAACTCAAAGTTTCTTTGACTATAAAACTGACAAGCAATCGAAAGATTATTGTAGTTATTTTCATTTTTATTACTACAAATTCTTAAGGCAACTTCTTTTTGTAACATAAAAACAGCTTTTGTAAGTAAATCACTGATTTGTAAAGTTTTAAATAAAATTTCACTAGTTATATAATAAGGTGTATTTGAAATAATACTTATTTTTTCATAATCATACTTACTAATTAGTTGTTTTAAATCAATTTTTAAAACATCCGTTTGAATAATTTCTAAATTAGAATAATCAAATTTAGCTTTTAAAATTTCAACCATATCTTGATCAATTTCAATAACTACAACTTTATTAAATCTTTTAACTAATTCTTTAGTTAAAGCACCCTTTCCTGGACCAATTTCAATAATTAATTGGTTTTTGTTTTGATCTAAAACATCAACAATTCTATTAATTAAATTTAAATCAGAAATAAAGTTTTGTCCATAGTATTTTTTAGCTTTCATTATTCACCTATTATTTTTTTAATATCATCAACTGAGATATTCATTCAATTTAATCATTTAAACAAAGTCTTAGAACTAATATTATTATCAAAATTAAAATATTTACAAATAACTATTCTATTTGATTTTAAATAAAAATCATTATTTATATAATCAGTTCAACTTAAAGAAACATTATTTTTATCATAAATAATTAAATTATCTAAAGCTTTTCTAATAGCATCATCACTAGCTTCAGCAATTCCAACTTTTTTACTAGTTTTATTTATATCATCTTTTTTAATAAAAGCATTTAAAACTTTATTATCTAAATAATCTATAATAGTTTGTCTTATTTTTTTACCAGCTCCATCTGGATCAGTAAAAATAATCACACCCATTTTATTATTAAATTCTTTAATCATTTCTAAAGTTTTTTTATTTAAACTTAATCCTTTTGTTTGAATAGTTTTTAAATCATTTCCATAAATGCTTTTTAATTTGTCAGTATCAGTTTTACCTTCAACAATTATAATTTGTTTAATTTTACTCATAATATTTATTTTAAAAATAAAAATCCACTAAGTGGACTAATTTGATAAAAAGGTTGGAAGAATTACTTGTTTTAAATATTCATCATAAACATTATTAATCACAATTGGTTTAGTTGAATTAATTAGTTTTAGTTCAATTCTATCTTCATTTAAAGTTTTAATCGCATCAATTAAAAATCTTGTATTAAAACTAATTGATAAACTTTTATTTCCTTCAATTACAAAATTATCAAAATCTTCTTCATACTTACCAACTTCTGAAATAAAACTCTTAAATTCGATTTTATCTTCATTAACTTTAATATTTACAATTGCTGGTAAACCATCATCTGCTACTAAATCAAATCTTGATAAAACTTTTAAAATTGATTTTTGTTTTACTGTAATAATAGTTTCAAATTTTGTTGGAAAAACAATTTGAACATTTGGGAATTTTCCATCAATTAAATTAGATTGAAAAATAACATTATCAATTATAAATGTAATATATCCTTCAACAATTATAATTTTTAAATTTTCAGCATTATCTAATAATTTAGGTAATTCTAAAGCAGTTTTAAAAGGAATTGTTATATCAATATCTTCATTATTATTACTTTGAATTTCTAAAATCTTTTGACTAATTCTAAATGAATCAGTTGTTGAAAAAATTGCTTGATTATTAGTTAGTTTTAAATTTAAACCTGTAAGAATTAATTTTTTATTATTTTCATTCATTGAAACAGAAACTTGATAAATAGTTTTTTTAACTTCTTTAGGATTTAAATTAAATTCAATTCCTTTTTCTCTAAATCCAATTAAAGGATAATCTTCTGAATTTAAAACTCCAATACTAAAATCTGAATTATCAGTTTTAATAATTAATTCATTATCTTCAACCATTGAAAATACTACAAATTGATCATCTAATCTTCTTAGCATTTCTAAAACATATTTAGGTTTTAATAAAACTTTACCTTCTTGCTTAACTTCTAAATCTGAATTTTGATTATTTAAAATACTTTTAAAAGAAAGTATACCACTAGTAGCAATAACATTAATTTGATCATTTAAAACATTTAAATAAATACCTGATAAGCTTGGATTTACATTTTTATAATCAATTACTTTAGCAGCTTTTGATAAATTGTCTAATAAAACCAATCTATTTATTGAAAAATTCATAATTACTCCTTTTAGATGTTTTTTTATTTTAATTTAAAATAAATTAAAATAAGATGTATTTTTTATTTCTATTTCTTTATTATATTTCTAAAATATTATTCTTATTATGAGGTTAATTTGTGAACAACTTATAAAAACATAGATTTAAAATAGTTATTTTTATTATTTTGTTAAAATTTTATTCTTTAAAATATCAACAGTCTTTTTTAATTGTTTATCTTTTTTTAACATGGCTTCTATTTTTCTTTCAGCATTAATAACTGTTGTGTGGTCTCTACCACCAAATTCTTCTCCAATTTGAGCTAAAGTGTGATTTAAAATCTCTTTTGTTAAATACATTGCTATATGTCTTGCTGTTACAATTGACTTACTTCTAGCTTTTCCATCAATTGCATTAACTGAAATACCATATTTTTCACTAACAACTTCTTTAATTTTTTTAACATTTAAAATACCTAATTTTGAAGTAGGTATATCTCTAAATAGATCAGAAATTATTTCTATAGTAATAGTTTTTTCTTCTGGATTTTGTTGAGATCAAAAGTTTAGTCTTGAAACACTTCCCTTAATTTTTCTAACATCATCTGAATAATAATTAGAAATAAAATTAATTGCTTCACTAGTAACTTCTGATTTAATATTTTGATTTTTAATTTCTTTTTTAATAATAGCTATTGCTGTTTTATTATCTAGTTTTTGAATAGCAATACTTAATCCCATATTAAATCTAGTAATTAATCTATTATCAAAACCATTTAATAATTCAGGTGATTTATCACTTGAAAAAAACAGCTGTTTATCATTTTCTATAAAGTTATTAAAAATAGTAAAAAATATTTCATTAGTTTTTTCTTTGTAACTTAAAAATTGAACATCATCAATAATTAAAACATCATTTTGACATACTTCATTTTTAAATTGTTCAATTTCTTTATGAGTTTTTTGTAATATATCAACTGCTCTTCTAGCAAACTCATCACCACTCATATAACTAACTTTTAAATCAGAAAAATTAGATTCAATATAGTTTTTTGCAGCTTTTAATAAATGAGTTTTTCCCATTCCAGATTCACCATAAATAAATAGAGGATTATAAGAAACTCCAGGACTTTTACTCACTGTTTGAACTGCTATAAAAGCTTGTTCGTTACTTGAACCAATTACAAAATTTTCAAATGTATTTTCATTTATTTTTTTAACTTTTCTACTAATAATACTTGAATGATCTTTATTTATTAATTCAGTTTTTTCTAGTTGTTTTTTATATTCTTGTTCATATGTAAAACTAATATTTACTGGCTCTTTTAAAATTCTTTTTATCTCATTTTCAATAGTTGGACGAAATTGTTTTATAGCTAATAAGCCAAATTGTGATTTAACAACAACAACATAATCAGATAAATCTTTTTTATAAATATTAATTGTTTTTATATAGTCGTTATATATAGATTCATCAATATTTTTATTTGTTATTAAACTTAGTTTGAGTTCTTTTAAAATATCGTTTATGTTCAT